>NZ_LXTT01000101.1 GCF_001683915.1 Allomuricauda sp. CP2A
AATATATATTATATATAGTTCCTATTTTTTAAACCGTCTATTGCTTCGTATTCTGTTGACCACATAAACCACGATTACAAAGAGGGCCAGGATCGGGAAAATCAAATCATTCATTGTGTAAATTTTTAAATATCCATAATCATGTTGAATGCTCAAAAGACGTCATGCTGAAACCGGTTCAGAATCAGAGCCATTTTTATGATTGATTGAGAACATTCAACTATTTTTTAAACTTTTCCAGGGCGACCTTGGTTTCTGGGGACAGCGCCAACTTACCAGAAATCTCTGCACGCTGTGCCAGCAACTCGTCCCAATGGTCCGTGCCTTCCCAGAGCACGCGTTTCATTTCGGACAAAGCATTGGGGTTGTAGGAAGCCAGTCGCTGCACATGGAACTCCAACTCTTTATCCATTTCTGATATGGAATCATATACCTTGGCAAACAATCCTTTTTCTTGGGCCCAATACGCATTTTTCCATTCGGTTGGGGCCAAGGCGAGCTCGGCCAAGGCAGCCTTGCCTATTTTTCGTTCCACAGCCGGGGCAATAACAAATGGACCAATACCAATGGAAATCTCCGATAATTTTATGGCGGCATCCACTGTGGCATACACATAGTCACAGGCGGCGGCCAATCCAACACAACCGCCAACGGTCTTGCCTTGAACCCGCCCAATAATTGGTTTGGGATACTTGCGCATGGCATTGATCACATGGGCAAACCCACTGAAAAAGGCTTTACCCTCTTCCAAATTTGAGATGGCCACGAGTTCATCAAAAGAAGCTCCCGCACAGAAAGCACGGTCCCCTTCAGATTTCAACACGATTACAGAAACGGCTTCGTTATCCGAGAGTTTTGCAAATTCGTTGGCCAATCGCTCTAAAAGTTCCGATACAAAAGAATTACTGGCCGGATGACCAAATTCGATGGTTGCCACCTTGTTTTCTATTTTGGTGTATAAACTTCCGTTAGGTCTGTCTGTGGACATTAGTTTCAGTTATGAGTTATGAGTTATGAGTTATGAGTTATGAGTTCATTGTTCATGTGAAATACTAAATTAAGCGTTTTGAACCAAGGGCATGAACTTTTGTCTAAATTTCCAGACCAGGGCAAAGCCGCGGATCATCATCCAGACCACAAAAGCAATCCAAATGGCATAGAAGCCCCACCCTAAAAACTTTCCTAGATATAAGACGGGAATAAAACCCAAAAACGTGGCTGAAAGCAGTACATTCCGCAAATATTTCATTTCGCCCAGTCCTTTGAACAGGCCGTCAAAAATAAAGGCAATGGTGTTCATGGGAAGTCCAAGAATGACAATATAAAAGATGCTGTAAAATGTTTGGAGCACAATTTCCTCATTTGAAAAAATGTGACCAATAGGTCTATAAAAAATAAATCCTGAAAGCATTAATACCAGACTTACCACCATACCATACTTAAAAATGGTTTTGGCCAGCTTCCAAAGTCCATTATAGTCCGATGCCCCCAAAAGTTTTCCGCCCATACTGTTTCCGGCTGCGGCATAGCCATCAATAAAAAATGCGGCAAACAGCCATAGGTTCACGGCAATGGTGTGTGCCCCGATGAACCGATCACCCAAAATGGTGGCCTCTCTGACCGCGAGCATCAAAGCTGCATTGAGGGCAGCAGTACGGACGAACAAATTAAGGCTCATCAAAACCAATCTTTTGATTTCTTTATTGAGTGGAAAAACCAATTTCATACTGATTTCGGTCTTTTTCACCAACAAAATAAGGGCCAAAATAGCCATGATACCCTGAGAGATCAAGCTGGCCCAAGCAGCACCTTCCAAATACATTGGGGACATGAATCCGTCTATTCCGTAAACAAAAATAAAATCCAGAAGGATATTCAGCCCTGCGCCAATCATGGCAATTACCATAGGATAGAAGGTGTTCTGCAAACCTCTAAAAATGCCAAAAATGGCAAAGGTGAACAGCGTTAATGGAAACCCCCAGACCCTAATGGAATAATACGAAACGCAATACTCCAATATTTTTCCTGAGGCTTTAAAGAGTTTAAAAATATCCTCAACAACAAAAATGGTGGACACCAAGATGATAACACTCAAAAGAATATTGAAAAAAATGGCTTGGGCGGGCAGGTTTTTTACTTCATCCAACCTTCCTGCCCCTAAATATTGGGAAATAATGGCGGAAATGGCGCTTCGGGTCTGGCCCAGCACCCAAATGAGCATGGACAGAAAAGACCCCACAATACCGGCAGCGGCCAAAGACTCCAATCCATCCACCGGAATATTGCCCACTATGGCCGTGTCCGTAATGGAGAGAAGGGGTTCTGCAATCCCCGAAATGGTAGCGGGAATCGCAAGCGTATTTATACTTTTAAAATTTACCTGTGTGCTCAAATCGGCGGCAAGTTACAGCACTAATTCATAACAATGAAAAGGATGCTCACTTTGTTTGGGAAAGAAGATATTTCCCAATTTTTGGCAGCCTAGCTGCTCGTAAAATCGTTGGTTTCTGTGGTTTTAAGAGAAGGTGTCGAGCGTAACGCATACAAATCCATGTTCACTCTTAGGAATTTTCTTTAAAAGCAAATTTTCAGGGTTCTTCGCAAACAATTTTTAATAACTAAGTCCTTGCTTTGTATGATTTTAAAATATGATCAATTTTTTTATTGGTTTCCTGATTCACAAACATTCTGTCTTCCGACTCCTGAAACCATTCCAAAGTTCTTTTAATTCCTTTAGCAAATGGAATAGTTGCTTTAAACTCTGGCACAAATGTTTTGATTTTGGTGTTATCGAAAATGACGCTTTCGGTTTTATCACCCAATAAATCACCTGTAAAACTAGGCTCAAGATTACATATAAAATCGGAAGTAATATGCACTGCATTCAGCTCGCAACCTAAACTATCGGCCAAAATTTTATAAATGGAATTCCAGGTTAAAACTTCATCAGACGTGATATGAAACGTATGCCCTATAGCTTGGGTAAGTCCCAACAAGCCAACTAATCCTACAGCAAAATCATCAGCATGTGTGGTAACCCAAACCGAAGTGCCATCACCATGAATAATAATTTCCTGGCCTTTTAAAATTCTGTCTGCCGTGGTATATTCTTTAACCCCACCAATGGCAATAGGAATAATGGTATCGTAAGTAAATGAAGGTCTTACAATGGTAAATGGAAAATCCTGCTCACGGTAGGCTTTCATCAACAATTCTTCACACTTAATTTTATTATTGGAGTACTCCCAAATAGTATTGCAAACGGGTGTAGACTCAGTAATAATGGGATAGCTTAAGGGTGTTTGGTAGCAAGAAGCCGAGCTAATAAAGATGTATTGCTTTGTTTTTCCCTTGAAAAGCTCAATATCCCTTTGCATTTCTTCTGGTGTAAACACAATCCAATTGACCACTGCGTCCCATGTATGTTTACTCAATTCTGATAATGTTTCTGGCTTGTTGATGTCTCCAATAATAGTTTTCACCTTAGGAATTTCAACCCCTGTTAAACCCCTGTTCAAATGGTATAAATCCATCCCTTTTTCAATGGCCCAACGGCTACAAGGGGTGCTAATATTTCCTGTTCCTCCAATAAATAATACTTTCATAATGTTTTGCTTTTATAATGAAACCTCCCAAACCCGAATGGAATACTATGAAATGCTTCTAAAATTTACCTGTATGCTCAAATCGACAGTAAGTTACAGCACTAATTCATAACAATGAAAAGGATGTTCACTTTGTTTGGGAAAGAAAATATCCCCAAGTTTTTGGTAGCCCCGTTGCTCATAAAAATGCTGGTTTCTGTGGTTTTGGGAGAATGTGTCCAAACGGACCGATACAAACCCATGTTCCCGGGAATAGTTTTCAGCAAAATCCATCAGTTGTTGGGCCAATCCTTTGCCCTGATGTGCAGGATCTACCGAAAGGCGATGGATGTAGGTGCTGTTGCCATTGGGCGTTAACCATTTTATGGGGATGTATTCTTCGTCCATGTATGTTGAAATGACAATGGTACCCAAAATGGAGCCGTTTTCTTCGATGACATAGAGTTCATTTCGTTCCACATCCCGGACAAATGCAGCTTCAGACGGGTAGTGCTCGTTCCATTGAAAAATTCCATTTTCCTGCATTTTTGTGGCGCAGGCCTTGGTGATTTTCAGGATATCCTTTATTTCAGATATCTTTGCATGCCTGATCATGGTATCATTTCAATTAAGTTGTAAATTTAGGGTTTAATCTCAATCACCAAATAATGAACAATATACTCGTACCCATTGGAACTTCACCAGATTCTTCAAACACATTGCAATATGCCATAGACTTTGCAGCCAACTTTGGCGCCAAGGTTTTTGTGATGGACGTGTTTTCGGTCACTACCGCGGTAGGGAGCTTGGCCAATGTTGAGGAGAAAGTGGCCAAAAGCAGTAAAGAGCACTTGAAAGAGGTTATTGAAAAGGTGGAGACCAAGGGTGTGGAAATTAAAATGGCCACCTATAACGGCGATATTATTGACGGGCTTAAGGATATCAACAAAGAATTGGGGATAGATTTGATCATCATAGCTCCCAGAAGCAACGATATTCAAGAAGAACTTTATTTGGGGAACACCTCGGGCCGTATCATTAAACAGACCAATATTCCCACGCTGATTGTCCCAAAAGGAACACAGTTTAAGCCCCTAAAAAAGATATTGACGGCTTTTGGCTCTGGAATTTTGAAGCGAAGCAGCATCCTAAATCCTTTGGTAAGCATAAAGAACAAATTTAGGTCGGATATAAGTTTGCTTTTGGTGAAGCGGCCTGGATATTCAGAGGATGATCTTAAAGTGAACACCGCACTCATGGATTTGAGCAAACAACTGACCATTACGGAAAATGCCACTACCTATCTTGGTGTAATGGAACATTTTCAACAAGAACATCCAGATATGTTGTGTGTTTTTAGAAGGAAACGTGGGTTCTTCAAGAAACTGTGGGAAAAAAACACCATACGCAAAGCTGAGTTTTTTGTGCCGATTCCTGTATTGGTATTGAGCGTTAAAAAAGATTAAGGAAACAGCGCAATTTTTGATACTTTCGGAAAAAAGTATTTCCTTTGCGCTCACTTAAGGGGGATTAGCTCAGTTGGCTAGAGCGCTTGCATGGCATGCAAGAGGCCACCGGTTCGAATCCGGTATTCTCCACCAAAAATTGGAAGCACCTCAATAACGAAGTACTTTTTTTATTGCTTCTGTTGTGTTTGCCACAAGATGTAATCTTGCGGTAGCAGAGGGGTGTTTTTTCAATTTATTGAATCCATTTTGAAATCAAATCGACAAATAAAGCTACCATATAAGATGTCAGAATTGTCAAAATAGAGAATTCATTTAGATGTTTTCTCCAATTTAGGCAAATCATAATATAACAAATGATAGGCACAATCATTATAAACTGCATTTCGCCATAAAATGGCCAGTTCATAATTCCATGAATAATGGTTGTGCATGCAAAAAAGCCAATTATTGCACTGAGCCATTTGTTTTTTGTTGCACAATATATCCCGAACGCAAGAGAAGAAACTCCGAATCCAGTAAACCCAATCGTACTTGTAAGGGGATAATTAAGTAGCCCTAAAACATAGCTTACTGAAAGTCCTGCTAAAATCAATTTTAATAAGTTAGGATTGGTTTTTCTATAAAATAAAAGCCCGATTATGACTCCTATACCCAATATGATTTCTTGGATCATACTAATTTTAAACTTTTGGAGGTTGATTATTCAAGATTGAGAATCTTTTCCGTATCCTTATAAATTTATCACTTTTTGTAGGAAGCAGGGCTTTCCGTCAACCTGAACAGGTTTCAGGTTCCCATAAATATTTCTGACCAAATGCAGAAGATGCTGAAATGAATTCAGCATGACGTTTTTTAGCACTCCCCAATCTCTTTAATTTTTTCCAGGCAGATGGTTTCGGTCAACTGTTGTAGCTCCGCCACTTGGGCGGACAAATACTCCAAATCACCTTTGGTGATGTAGTACTCCTCCATTTTATAGCGGGCATCTATATAAGCACGCTTCAACAGCTCAAAAAGGCGTTTTTCTTCTTCGGTCTGGGTGGGGAAGACGGCAAAACGCTTGTCGCACATGGCCACTTTTATTCCGAGGGTCTCCAGATTATGGTCTTTGGGGCGGTAGTCCGTGAACACCAATAATATGGTGGTGTAGTAGCGCTCCGTAGCTTGGTGGAGTTGAAAGGCCGCTTCACTATAAATCTCTTTTGATAGTGCCTGTTCAAATAAATAATAGAAATTATTCGCACTCGTAAACCACTGGTCAAAATGGTCTTGTGCCTTGTGTTGGCTCTCTTGGGGGGTCAGGAGTTTGGGCGTGGCCAGTTTGAACTTTTCGGAATCGTACAGCACAACCCCCTCTTTTTTAATGTCCTTAAAAAAGTAATTGCCCAGTCGTAGGGCTTGGTTCAGGTGTTTTATACCGTGGAAGATAAGGTTCACGGGGGTCCGCACTTGGCCCGTGGCGGTGAGCTCGGCCTTTACCTTGTCCTCTATGCGGAATTTTTGTTGCAGATCCTCATGGGTGAGCACCACAAGGAGGTCATAGTCGCTCCGGTATTCGTAGGTGATGCCCTTTTCCACATAGTTGTCCTCTACCCAGTCGCCACGGGCGTAGCTGCCAAAAAGCAGTACCATTTCCACTTCTTTAAAAGTGGAGAGTAGCGTGGTCAATAGGCCCAGTTCTTTTTGCTTTGACTGGGGCAGATGGTCTAAATATTTGTTCACCCATGCAAAGTAAGAAATTATTTGACTACGAATCTTGGTAATGTCCAGCCACATGATTCATGGTTTTAGTTGGATTGGGATTCATCCCAAACTTTACCATCCTTTTAGGATGGTTTTTTTGTTTTTGGTCAATTCCTTTTTGAACTTTAGGGAATAAAACAAACTATAATGAATTTAGAAGGAAAAGTAGCATACATCACAGGAGGAACCAAGGGCATAGGATATGGCATCGCCGAATGTCTATTAAAAGAGGGCATGAAAGTGGCCATCAGCGGAAGAAGCCAAGAAGGGGTAGATTGGGCCGTAAAAAACCTCGGCGATGGTGAACGTGTTTTAGGTATAATTTCGGATGTTACAAAGTTAAAGGACGAGATAGCGGCCGTAGATAAGATTCTGGCGACTTGGGGGCAGCTGGATATGGTCATGGCCAATGCCGGTGTTGGAATTTTTGAGCCCGTGGATGAAATGAGTGAAAAGACATGGCGCCAAATGATCGACACCAATCTTAACGGAGTGTTCCACACCCTAAAAGCCTCTGTTGAGGCCTTGAAAAAATCTGAAGGCTATTATATGACCCTCGCAAGTTTGGCCGGGACCAACTTTTTTCCTGGAGGTGCCGGATATAATGCCACCAAATTTGGTGTTGTAGGGTTTACCCAAGCGGCCATGCTGGACCTTAGAAAACACAACATCAAAACAACCACGATCATGCCCGGTTCAGTGGCGAGTCATTTTAACAACAATGAGCCTTCGGATGATGACGCATGGAAAATTCAGCCCGAGGACATTGGTAAATTGGTCGTTGATCTGCTTACCATGCACCCACGGACCTTGCCAAGTAAGATAGAGGTGCGGCCCACACGACCAGATTTGAAATAATCAGACCGCTTTTTCGGTTAAGGGGAGAGAGGAGTTACAGATTTCCAAGATGAGTTGTTTTAGGTATGTCTCAAAAGTGGACAAAACTTCGGCATCAATAAGGGGATTGTTATTATCCTGAGAAAAGGAAAACAATCCCTTTCCTAAATTTTTAAAGGAATAGATTCCGGCAAGAACGGAATTGGTGTCGTGTTTTTTGGAATACAACAGCGCGTAGCACAACAACTGAAAAGCTTTACTTTTGTCGTAGTTGGTGATGAGTTCTTCCCAATCGGTGAGTTTTACGTTCTTGGGTTCCACCTTTCCTGTTTTGTAATCAATGATTCTCGTAGTGCCATCAAATTCATCAACCCGATCTAGGGTTCCCTTCAGTTTTACGAGGAAATCCAACTCTGGAATGTTGAGTGGAACGTCATATTTCTCTTCCAAGGCCAACAATTTGATGGTATGGCGTTGGAGTTGACGTATTTCAATGTCAATAAAATTCTCCAAGTACTTTACAATGACATTAAAGACCAGCAGGAATTTCCCCTTTGAAATATCCACCCCGGATAAATTCTTTTGAAAATGATGTTCTACCACAGTCGGAATTTTGGATTTTAATCCCGTAACACTTTCTTTGGAGAGCGTGGTTCCAACAAGAGGGGTATACAGCTCCTCCAAGCTATCATGGACAATGGTGCCAAAGGTGTTGGCGGCGATGTTTTCCTCCACCTCATCCAAATCATTGATTTTAAGGATGTTTCTGGTGTAAAAATCTATTGGATTCCGCACATAATTGGTCAACGAGGTAGGAGAGAACCCACTATGGGCAAAGGCAATGATATCATCCAGCAGCAATGGATCCTTAGTTATTTCCAAAGGCTGGGCTGGTGTAATGTTGGCCTGTGGCGCAGCAATTGAGTGTGTAACGAACGGTGCCATGTTGTCATCGGTCAACAGTTGGGAGATGAGCCTGCTTTTTTCGCCGCCTTCCAACACATCGGGCTCGGTGTTATAGATGATGTACACATTTTTTGCCCGCTGCATCAGTCTATAGAAATAATAGATGTAGATGGCGTCCTTTTCTTTGTAGGTGGGCAGGCCGTAATCCCGTTTTACATCAAAAGGGATGAAAGAATTGTTCATTTTTCCGGAAGGCAGGATGCCTTCATTCACCGATGTGATGATGACCGTTTCAAAATCCAGGTTCCTGCTTTCCAACATCCCCATGATTTGAAGTCCGGTCAGGGGTTCCCCGATAAAATCCAAAGTTTCCATGGCGGCCAACTGTTTGAACAGATTTTTGATGGATTTGAGCTCACTGATGAAATCCACATGGCCCAAATATTCCTTCAATTGGTTGAACAGGATGTAAAACCTATAGATCTGCTCCAGTTCCAAGGCATTTTTCTCCTGCTGATAGATGCTTTTCAATCGGTCAATGAGAAGGAGGCAATTATCTATCCATTGCAATACTGAAATGCGTTCTTTTGGAAAGATAATTTCCAACACCTCATTTGCATCGGCGTATGTATTGAGGACATCACTATTGATGTACAACCTATTCTGTTCTTTGATCTCCTTGGCCAGCATTGGGGCAAAATCTACTTTACTTGAAGCCGAAAGGGTTAGACAGTATGGGTTTGCGATAAGTTCCAAAACATATTTGTAGAACCACCCCCGTTCCGAAGTATTGGCGTTAAGCTCTAAGTGTGCCATGAAAAAGGAGTACAAAACGGTTTTGTTCAAGGGCAGCCCCATGGTAATGTTCACGGCATTGATGGACGGGGGTACGGCTTGGAGCATGGGTGAGAGCAGGGATTCATCGGCCAGGACAACAGCTGTTTTTGAAAAATCAATAGAAGTATTGGAATTCAGCTCATTCAACAATTGCCCCACATATTTGGTCTGTGAGATGCTTTTGGGAACGCCAGTAATTGAAATTTTTTTTGGTGATAAAAAATTACTTTGTGGATTTAACGATGTCTTGTTCTTGTAATAGGGCCAGTTGCGTTGATACCCCCTGATAAAAAGACCTGCATCATGGATGGGGTCATTGAGAAAATACGAATCTATGTCCCAATAGATTTGCCCATTGCCCTGCTCAAGAAAATGCTGTACAATTTTTGACTCGGCAGAAGTCAAAGCATTAAAACCAACAAAAATAATGGGATTGGTTTTGTGATTTTTGGAACAGTCATCCAAATGGGAAACCGCGACCTTGGCCATGAGACCTTGATAACCTCGCTTTTGTTTTTTCAGTACCCCAGTGAAAGTGTTATAAATAACCTCCAATTTGTTCCAAAGCTGAAGGTAGTTTTGGACCAATTCCGTTTTGTCTTTTTTTACGGACCAGTGGTTGATTTCCTTTATGGCGGAGAGGTAATTAAGAAGGTCATGGGCCGGAATAAGGTATCCGTCCATCTCATTAAAGTCCTGTAAAAGGGTTTGCCCCCATTTAAGGAAGGAGGGAAAATCATCTGGCTCGTCCATTTGGGCATCTTTGTAGACTTCATAAAGAACCAACAGCAGGTCTAGATTGGAGGTTTGCTCCATACCAGAGATATCTGCAATGAAATCTTGAATAGAATGTATTTTGGGGCTAAAAATGTTATGGGCGAGTGTGCTGGCCAGATGCTTTTTCAGAAAGGTTCCGGAACGCTTGCTCGGAAGGATAAAGGTACATTCGGAAAAATCCGTGCCTTTATCAAGGAGGTCGCCCAGTACATGTTCTAGAAAACTTTGATGCATGGATTAAAAATAAAAAAGGCCCCGCATTTGCGGAGCCTTTTTAAAGAAAACTTTGTTTCTTATTATTTTATCAAGTTGATTTCAACTCGTCTGTTCTGGGCTCTACCAGCTCTTGTATTGTTAGTGGCGATTGGCTTAGCCTCACCATATCCAATAGCTGTTAGTCTGTCAGAAGCAATTCCCTTATCAATCAAGAAGGTTCTTACAGAGTTAGCTCTTTCTTCAGAAAGTTTTTGGTTCAAGCTTTCGCTACCTACACTGTCAGTATGACCTTCAACGGTAAACTTAGCATTAGGATACTCGTTCAAGATTTGGATAATGTCAACCATTACAGAAGTAGATTCTGCTTTGATAGAAGATTTACCAGTATCGAACAAGATAGTTCTAGCATAGTCGTTCAATTGTTTTTGAACTTCTTCAGTTACTTCTGGGCAACCGTTGTTGGCTACAGTACCAGCAACATCTGGACACTGATCGTCTTTGTCTAGAACTCCGTCACCATCAGTATCAGGCCATGGGCATCCGTTGTTGGCAGCAGGACCTGCTTCGTTAGGACATTCATCATCTTTGTCAGCAACACCGTCACCGTCAGCATCAGGACAACCAGCTAGAGCAGGAAGACCAGCAGTGCTAGGACAAGCGTCATCTTTATCGGCAACACCGTCACCGTCTGAATCAGGACAACCGTTCATTTCTTTGGAACCAGCTTCGTTAGGACAAGCATCTTTAGAATCTTCGATACCATCACCGTCTGCATCTGGACAACCGTTGAAAGCTTCCAAACCAGCAACTTCTGGACAAGCATCGTCTTTGTCATAGATACCATCACCGTCAGTGTCAGTACCACCAAATTTGATGCTAAGACCTGCTAGGTGTTGGAAATGCTTAACCAAATAGTCCTCAAAAGCGTGCTTGTATTGGGTCTGCAAGGTAAGACCGATGTTTTCGGAAAACCAGATGTTAAGACCAATACCTCCATTAACTGTACCAGCACCAATTTCATCAACCCAAGTGTAACCACCACCAATCTCAGCAAATGGGTCAATTGTTGTGTTTTTTAGGAAGTTGTACTTAATGGTACCATCAACAGCGTAGTGAGAAAGGTCGTCTACAGAAGCTTCACCAATTTTCTCGATTCTGTTCAAGGAACCACGTGCACCTATGGAGAATCCATCACCAATGTACTTGGAAACGCCTACATAGGAAACAGAAGGCAAGATGTTCCAGTGGTCAGACACATTAAAGTACTCATCAAACAATGTTGTACTTGAAAATGGGTTATTCTCGTCATTGGTTGGATATGCATCAATTGCATTCACCCCAAAACTAATCTGCCATGGATTATTCTCGTCTTGCGCTTGTATGCTGTTGATCCCTACAAATACCAGGGCAACAACCAATAATTTGCTAAGATGTTTCATGCTCAAAATTTTAAGTTTAAGTGTTTATCAGCAGCAAATGTAAGTTGTTAAGACTTATTAACAAAATCTAACATTCTTTTTTTTTGACTCATTTACCAGAAGAATTGTTGCATTTCAACGATTTTAGACGATTTTCAACGACTTTCCTACCTTAATAAAGGCATTTATTGCATGGTCAAGGTGCTGTTTCTCATGGGCTGCGGACAATTGAACACGAATTCTGGCCTTGCCTTTTGGAACCACAGGATAGAAGAATCCAATGACATAAATACCTTCATCCAACAGCATATCTGCCATCTTTTGGGAGAGTTTGGCATCGTATAGCATAACAGGTACAATGGCGGAATCGCCATCAATAATGTCAAACCCCGCTTCTTTCATGCCTTTTTTGAAGTATTCCGTGTTGTTTTGGAGCTTATCACGTAGTGAGGTGTCTTTATCCAACATCTCAAAAACCTTAATGGAGGCTCCAACTATGGCAGGCGCCAAGGAATTGGAGAACAGATAAGGCCGGGATCGTTGCCGAAGCATCTCAATAATCTCCTTTTTACCGGTGGTATAACCTCCCATGGCACCGCCCAAGGCTTTGCCCAAGGTTCCGGTAATGATATCGATGCGGTCCATGACCCCTTTTTCTTCCAAGGTTCCACGGCCTGTTTCTCCTATAAAACCTGCGGCATGGCATTCATCAATCATCACCATGGCATCGTATGTATCTGCCAAATCACAGATTTTGTCCAATGGCGCCAAAAGCCCATCCATGGAAAAGACACCGTCGGTAACAATAATTTTAAACCGGGCACCATCTTTTATGCTCTGTTTCAACTGTTCTTCCAAATCGGCCATATCGCTATTGGCATATCGGTATCGCTTGGCCTTGCAGAGGCGGACCCCATCAATAATGGAGGCATGGTTCAACGAATCAGAGATAATGGCATCCTCGGCGGTCAAGAGGGGCTCAAAAACCCCTCCATTGGCATCAAAGGCGGCGGCATATAGGATGGTGTCCTCCGTGCCATAAAAATCGGCGATTTTTTGTTCCAGCTCTTTATGGATATCTTGCGTACCGCAAATGAACCTTACGGATGACATTCCAAAACCATGGGTGTCCATGACATCTTTAGCCGCTTGGATCACATCTGGATGGGAGGAAAGCCCCAAATAGTTGTTCGCGCAAAAATTGATGACCTCCTCTCCTGTGGAAATTTTTATGACCGCTCCCTGGGGCGATGTTATAATGCGTTCTTTCTTAAAAAGCCCTGCTTCTTTAATGCCTTCCAGCTCTTGGGCCAAGTGTTCTTTTATTTTTCCGGACATAGTTTTTTGTTTAGACGAAAACGGGATTAATATTTTGGTCAATATAGACAATAATGACATTTTTGATGGTAAAATCCATCTCTTTTAGCACATCCGCATATTGGGTGATTTGTTCCTTGTGCGAAGTCGATGGCTTTCCAGTTTTATAATCAATGATGTTGGCTTCCCTGCCCAGGATGGCAATCCGGTCCGGGCGAAGGGATGCCCCCTTCACAGTCAGAATTTCACGTTCGTTGATGATTTGGTAATCTTCTGAAAAATAAGCATTTAAGTCGGGGTGGGTGACCACATCCATCAGTTTTTGTTTGACTTCTTCCGAGGCATCCTTTTCAAAATGACCGGCCAGTTGAAGACTTTCCACCACATGCGGAACGTCTTTGGCATACGTGATTTTGCTCAGGGCAAAATGAATCAGATTCCCAAGCTCAATGGCCTCTTTTCGTTCATCATCCCACAAACGCCCAGAGGTGGTGGCAATGGTAAAACTTGTGTCGTTCTTGGGTCGGGTTATATAGTCAATATGGCTATCCCTCGTAGCGATTTGCACCGTGCCATCTTCAACCTCAGGAAGGGTACCAAATGCATAGACTTCCTGTTCGTTTTTTGGAACCCCCCGTTCTTGCAGATAGCCTTGAAATAGATCGGAATACGAAGTGGCACTTTCAATGGAGGTTACATCTTTGCCCGTTTCAGTGACCACAAAAAGCCCTTTAATGGGACGTGTCAAGGCCACATAGAGCACGTTCATGGCATCCAACACCGATTTTTGCTCTTCATCCCCATAGACTTGTGCTGTTTCATCATTGTATGCCAGCATCTCTTTATTGGTGTTGATGAGAAACTCTTCCAATCCCAAATCCTTTTCAGTCCCGGTTGCCGGCACCCAAGATTTCTTTTTCTTTCGCTTATCATCCAATAGGGCATTGGCAAAGGGAAAAATGACAAACGGAAACTCCAACCCTTTCGCCTTATGAATGGTCATGACCCGTACTGCGTTCACATGGTCCGGGGCCGCAATGGAAAGGGATGATTTTTTCTGCTCCCAATACTTCAAAAAAGAAAATACACTGGGGCCTTCCCTTTTTTCCACCACCAACACTTCGTCCATTAAAAAAGTAAGGTATGCAGTGGAATCGGAAGCAAGATCAAACTGTACAATGGCATTTTCCAAAATAGTAAAAACGGATTGCCCTTTCAGTTGACCCATGTGAAATCCATATTCTTTGGAGAGAAAAGATTCGATCCAATCTATGTTTTTGGAAATAAAATTGTGCTTGTCTATTTGTTCCTGGGCCAAAAACAACAAAACTTGATAGGCGGCCTCTCGATCACGGCTATTTTCAAATAGCTTCAACAGGGCAATCAAAAATGTGATCTTGTCATTATTGTTGAGCAACAACGCATCCGAAGAAAGAATGGGGATAGTGTGCTGCGCCAAAAAATCGGCCAAGAGCATTCCTTTATTGTTGTCCCGCACCAAAATACAGATATCCGAAAAAGGATGTTTTTTGGAAGTGATTTGGTTGATGGTTTCCAAAACCTGTTGGCAATAGACCTCGTCCTTGTCCTCAACTTTGCTGTCCAAAAAGGAGAGTTGGATAAACCCTCCGGGCTTGTTGTTCGGTTTTTGGTGTGCATCGTGCAAAAAGAGATTTCGATACGCTTCATTTTCAAGGACTGGTGCCACAGCGGTAAAAAATGAATTGTTGAACGCCACAATCTGGTCAAAGCTCCTCCAATTAGTGTCCAGTGAGTGAACGGTGGGTTCCACCACAAAAGGGTGCGATTTCCCGTTGATCAGGTCTAAAAACTGCTCGGCCCTACCGCCTCGCCAGCGATAGATGGCTTGTTTTACATCGCCCACCAAAAAGAGGGATCCCTTTTGATGGCGTTCATCCTCACTTTCCAGGGCATTGCCAATCAAGGGAACCAGATTTTCCCATTGCATTTGTGAGGTGTCCTGGAACTCATCAATAAAATAATGACGGTATTTTTCGCCCATCCGTTCATATATAAAAGGTACGGGCTGGTTCTTGATTTCTTTGGAAAGAATGGCGTTCAAGGATGAGATGGGAACAATGTCCCTGTCCAGCTCAATATTTTTGATTTCCTTGGCGATTTCGTTCAACACCGTCAGTGGAACAATGTTGCCATACATGTTCTTTAGGTAACTGCGTTGATACAGGCTTTGTTTGATGGACAAAAAGGCTTCCAAAACCATTTGCCCCAACAATGTTATGTCTCTTTTGTCGCTTGCTTTCAGGATTTTTCCCTCTTCCAGATTTTGCCCCAGTTGGTTATTGTAGAGTGTTTTGGTATTGAATTCTCCTTCAGAAATTTTTTTAAAGTGATTGGGAAGCGTTTGCCGGGGAAAATCAGCATGATCAAAACCTTGGTTTTCAATTTCTTGAAGCACATTTTGCGCAGCTTCTTTTACTTTGATTTCAAAAGACGCAATTTGAGAGGCGATGTTTTTCTGAATATCCTTAAAACCTTGAATGGATTCGGAACGCAATCGGTCAATATGTTCCGCATGGTTTTCTTGGAACAGCAATTTTCCAATGTCCAAAAGGTCGTAGGCAATGTTCCAACTTTTATCGTCATCAATTTTTTCCAAAGAAAAGTCGATGAGTACTTCGGTAAGTTCCTTGTCGCTTCCGGCTCGTTCCAAGAGTCTGCCCACAGCTTCCTCCAGTAGCAGGTCGGTGTCCAGTTCCACTTCAAAATTTTGGGAAAGCCGAAGGTCCCGGGCAAAGGTCTTTATGAGTTTGTGGTTGAACTTATCTATGGTGGAAACCTCAAAAAAGGAGTAATTGTGCAAAATCCGTTTGAGGATAAGTTTGGCCCTTTGTCGCAATTGATCTTCCGTTAATGAAAGTTCTTGGCAGAGTTCCTTGAACAACGGTTCCTGTTTTTCAGGCAGGGGATGCTTTCCAAAGTTATAGAGGTTCTCCAGAATCCGTGTTTTCATTTCATCCACGGCCTTATTGGTAAAGGTAATGGCCAAAATTTGCCTGAAACTGACAGGGGAATCGTTGGACAATAGCAATTTTAGGTACGCCTTGGCCAGGGCATAGGTCTTGCCCGAACCTGCAGAAGCACCGTATATTTTAAAATTGGAATGGTTCAAGGAAAATTTTGTTACAAATTACGGATTCCCAACCTGAACTTAACATGGTTTTAGGTGAATTTGTTTGTTAAAACCCGTATTTTTACACGAATCAAGTAATAACACAAAAACACAAAATTATGGCTTTTGAATTACCAAAACTACCGTATGCATACGATGCGCTGGAACCACATATAGATGCTAGGACGATGGAGATCCACCACACCAAACACCACAATGGCTACACTACCAAATTAAATGATGCCATTGCCGGAACTGATTTGGATGGAAAAGACATTGAGGATATTCTGTCCAATTTGGACATGTCCAACAGTGCAGTACGAAACAACGGAGGAGGATTCTACAACCATTCCCTTTTTTGGGAGGTGATGTCCCAAAACGGAGGAGGAGCCCCATCTGGGGAATTGGCTTCCGCAATTGACGGGGCTTTTGGCTCCTTTGAAGGTTTCAAGGAAAAATTTACCGCTGCCGCAGGATCTAGATTTGGATCGGGATGGGCTTGGCTGTGCGTGCACAAAGGTGGAAAATTGGAAATCTGTTCCACGCCAAACCAAGATAACCCCATTATGCCCGGCGTAGGTTGTGGAGGACATCCCATTTTAGGTTTGGACGTATGGGAGCACGCTTATTATTTGCACTATCAAAACAGAAGACCCGATTATATTTCAGCATTCTTTAATGTGATCAATTGGGAAAAGGTCGCCGAGAATTATAAGGCGGGCAAATAGGCAATAACAACCCTAAAGATATGAAGGCCGGACACTTAGTGTTCGGCTTTTTTTATGGGTTGAATTTTTTAGAATAGAAAAGGGCGAGGAAGCCCCCGCCCTTTTCGTCCCAAATCTTACCATAAACTTAACCTACTTATGCTATGGCGAGACTAAAATACTGGTATTGTGAGAAATAACAAAGGGTTTTGGATAAATTTTTGATTTTTCAATGAAAAAGAAAACGTGCAGTTCATCGATAAAATTGTTAAAGCGTTGGTAGTCAAATATAAAGAAGGCGGAGAATTCTCCGCCTTCTTTCCCCAAATCTTACCATGAACTTAACCTACTTATGCTATGGTTCTCCAAATGTACTGCAAGGCACCATTTGCCCGGCAAGCTTTTAGATGAAACTCCCTTTATTTGGTTGAACTGCCAAACATGCCTCCTAGAGATACTTTAAATGAAGAAAAGGATTACGAAGAGCCATAAAAGGAGAGATAAAATGGGGCGGAGAGAAAATAAAAAAGGTGGAATAGCTTCCACCTTTTTTGCCCCAAATCTTACCATGAACTTAACCTACTTATGCTATGGCGATACTAAAGTAGGTTTGCGAGTTGCCCATCGTACAAAAACCCGTTAATCTACTTGTTTCATCGATGAACTGCATACAATTTGGTTGAATGCAAACATGGGATCAGTAAGCGCGCTGGTTCTTACCCTCAAAAAAGTTGATGAATGCCCTGTTCACAACCCTGTTGCCGCCCGGGGTGGGGTAATTTCCTGTAAAATACCAATCCCCCAAGTTTTTGGGGCAGGCTGCATGCAAGCTCTCAATACTTTGGTAAATGATGTCCACTTCGGCCCTTATCCCTTCTGGACTTAGGATTTCAGCTATTTTTTTGGAAATCTGCTGCGCCGTGAACGGAGCATAAAACTCCTTCACATAGTTTACCACATCCTTATCCTTACTTTTGGTTTGGGTAAGGCATTTTTCATAGATCTCCCTTATCTTGTCCGTAGTGCCCGCCTCTTCATGAAGTACCTTTGCTGCCTTAAAGGCCACAAAATCCTCAAGTTTGGCCATATCAATCCCATAACAATCCGGGTACCGTATTTGTGGAGCGGATGATACTACAATGATTTTTTTGGGAGACAATCGATCCAAAATTTTAAGGATGCTCCTTTTAAGGGTGGTGCCCCTCACAATACTGTCATCAATGATCACCAAATTATCGTTTTGTTTTACGGAACCATACGAAACATCGTAGACATGGGTCACCAAATCATCCCGACTGCTATCTTGGGTGATGAACGTGCGCAGCTTGGCATCTTTAATGGCCACCTTTTCAATTCGGGGGCGTACATCCAAAATTTTGTGCAACTGTTCCCGTGTAATGGTTGGCCCCAGTTCAAAGATTTGTTCTTCCTTTCTTTTGTTGAGATAATTCTGGGCCTCTTTTACCATCCCAAAAAACGAAGTTTCGGCAGTGTTGGGAATATAAGAAAAGACCGTATTCTCCAAATCGTTGTCAATGGACTTCAAGATTTCAGGGAACACCAATTTCCCCAACATTTTTCGCTCTTGATAGATTTCTTTGTCACTTCCGCGTGAAAAATAGATGCGCTCAAAAGAACACGCTTTTCGTTCGGTGGGTTCTTGAATTTGTTTTAAGGAGAAAGATCCATCCTTCTTGATGATGACCGCATGCCCAGGATCTAATTCCTTGACATCCTCATATTGTACATTGAACACCGTCTGAATAGCAGGCCTTTCCGAAGCCACTACCGCCACTTCATCATCTTGGTAGTAATAGGCAGGGCGAATACCGGCAGGATCGCGTATCACAAAAGCATCGCCGTGGCCCAAGAGACCACCAATGGTATAGCCGCCATCCCAGTTTTTTGAAGCTTTTTTTAGGATTTTGCCCACGTTCAATCGCTCTGCGATCAAAGGGGAGGCCTCCCTTTTGCTGTATCCTTCTTTCTTTATCTGTTTGTAGAGCTTGGCCACGGCATCATCCAAAAAATGGCCAATTTTTTCCATCACGGTCACGGTGTCTGCCAATTCCTTGGGATGCTGTCCCAACTCCACCAAATTGCCAAAAAGCTCATCCACATTGGTCATGTTAAAGTTTCCGGCCACGATGAGGTTACGGTGCATCCAATTGTTCTGTCTGAGGAAAGGGTGCACACTTTCAATGCTATTTTTTCCAAAGGTGCCGTAGCGCACGTGTCCCATCAACAATTCACCAATGTAGGGAATGTGGCGTTTCTGCATTGCCACATCGTTTTCATACTCGGGATTCTCGGCCAATACCGAATTGATCCGGGCATTGATCTGATCAAAAATATCCTGAATGGGCTGTTGTTGTGCAGACCGTACCCGGCTCATGTAGCGTTCGCCGGGCTGCATATCCAACTTAATACTCGCAAAACCGGCTCCGTCCTGTCCGCGGTTGTGCTGTTTTTCCATCATCAGGTACATTTTATTGACTCCGTAAAAAGCTGTACCGTACTTTTCTTTGTAATACTCCAGGGGTTTAAGCAAACGGATCAGTGATATTCCGCATTCGTGCTTAATCGCATCACTCATAACAAACCAATAATAAAAAAGCCCCGAAAATTTCAGGGCGCGAATTTATGTTAATTCAATATTGAACTGGGTCAAATCCCTAAACTGCATCAGGCGGGCTTCCACCTCATGTTTTTGCAATTCCAACATCCGTTCCGTGCCAAATCGTTCCACACAGAACGAAGCCAGATTGGATCCATGTATAATGGCATTTTTCATGTTTTCAAAGGAAATATTACCTGTTTCGGCCAAATAGCCCGAAAAGCCACCAGCAAACGTGTCCCCGGCACCTGTGGGATCAAAAACTTCTTCCAAAGGAAGGGCGGGGGCAAAGAAAATGTTCTCCTTATGGAACAACAGGGCACCGTGCTCCCCTTTTTTGATGACCACATATCTAGGGCCCATTTCCTGGATTTTGGCAGCCGCCTTCACCAAGGAATATTCCTCGGTCAGTTGGCGGGCCTCCTCATCATTTATGGTGATGACATCTATCCGCTTTATGACCTCCATTAATTCGTCCCAGGTATTGTCCATCCAAAAGTTCATCGTATCCAAAACGATTAACTTTGGTCGTTCTTCCATCTGATTAATTACACTCATCTGGGTGTTGGGGTGCAGATTTCCCAACATGACCACATCGGCATTTTTAAAGTCATTGGGGACAACCGGGGTAAAATCCCCAAGCGTATTGAGTTCGGTCACCAAAGTGTCTCGGGAATTCAGATCATTGTGATATTTGCCTTGCCAAAAGAAGGTTTTTCCGCCTTTTACCACTTCAATGCCAGAAATATCAATGTTTCGGTCTGTCAATAAATCCAGGTATGCTTGCGGAAAATCATCCCCTACAACAGAAACTATGGCAGATTTTGCCTTGAATTGTGAAGCAGCCAACCCAATAAAAGGTGCGGCGCCACCCAAAATTTTACCAGTCTTGCCAAACGGAGTTTCAATGGCATCAAAAGCCACGCTACCGACAATCAGCAATTCACCCATTCACTAAATTTTGGTGCAAATATACGGTTTGATATTCCATATTGGAATCATTGGCATAGGATTTAAGAAAAAGAGGTGATAAGTTCAAGTTCAAAATCAAGTCCAAGTAAATTGGTCTTTTGTCTAGCATCTTATATCTCTTCGCTACAAAATCTTTATTTCCTGCCAAAATCAGCTGGGATTTCCCCCCATGCTTTGGTCTCCCATTTCACAATTGGAGTGGTGTAGCGGTTTTTTTTCAACCAATCCTCGGCACGTTCGATCAATTCAAAAAGGGCAGCATTTTTGGTACTTTTCTTGAGTTTGGTGCCACACTTTCCCTTGCGTACCCATCCAATGGCAATTCGGGAGTCTGAATATAGGATTCGATCACTGTTCTGTTTTTTCAGAAAGGCCAATCCGTGTACCAAAGCCAAAAACTCACCAATATTACTGGTACCTTCCTTGAACGGCCCTTGTTTGAAGAGTACTTTCTTGGTCTTGGTATCCACCCCACGATATTCCATTTTTCCGGGATTTCCACTGGAGGCGGCATCCACGGCAATGGAATTGTAATTGGGGTCTCCTATTTTTAATAGTTCCTCTGGGGAGAGCTCAGATTTTCCTTTGGACTTGCCCTTGTATTCCAAATAATTGCTGTTGAAGGCTTTTTTGGCCTCGGCAAAAGTGGCGAATGATTTGTACTGGGCGCCTTTGAACCCTTCTATCTGGGCCTTACAATCGTCCCAAGATTCAAAAATGCCGGGGTGTTTGCCTTTCCATACCACATAAAACTTCTGTTTTTTCGCCATTATAAAAGAAGTTTTTCAATCACTTTTGGGAAATGCTCATATTCCAATTGGTGCACTTTCTCTGCAATACTATCTGCATCATCCGAGGGCTCCACTGGGGTTTTTGCCTGAAAAATGATGGCACCTTCGTCGTAATGCTCATTAACATAATGTATGGTAATGCCGGTTTCTTTCTCACCATTTTCTTTTACGGCCTGATGCACTTTAGCCCCATACATGCCCTTTCCGCCATATTTGGGAAGCAAAGCGGGGTGAATATTGATGATTTGGGTAGGAAAAGCCTCAATGATGTTGGTTGGTACCTTCCATAAAAACCCGGCCAGTACAATAATATCAGGATTTAGGCTTTTGAGCAACTGCACCACCGCATTGGAGTGGATAAAAGCAGCTTTATTGAAAAAGAAAGCAGGAACTTTGAGTCGTTCGCACCGCTCCAAAACCTTGGCGGTATTTTTGTTGGTTAGCACGGCAGAGACTTGCACCATTGGGTTTTCCTTAAAATAGGTGATGATGTTTTCGGCGTTTGACCCGCTTCCCGATGCCAAGATGACAATTTGTTTCATCTGTTAGGAATTGATATGATTTTGGACTAACTTCAGGCGGCTAAAGTAAGATACTGAATCTTAAGATGTTTAATTTGGGGTACATTTTATCGTCAAATAGTGTATTTAATCCAAAGTTTTATATTTTTGCCAACAATTAAATTTTTAAAACCACTATAATTATGTCAGACATTGCATCAAGAGTAAAGGCTATCATCGTTGATAAACTAGGTGTGGATGAGAATGAAGTAGTAGCAGAAGCGAGCTTTACCAACGATTTAGGGGCGGATTCCTTGGACACTGTTGAGCTTATCATGGAGTTTGAGAAAGAATTTGACATTCAAATCCCTGATGATCAGGCAGAAAACATTGCAACTGTTGGCCAGGCCATTAGCTACATTGAAGAAGCGAAGTAATTATATGATATATTACTAAAGATTATAAATTATCCATGTGATGATAGGCACATGGATAATTTTTTTTATAATTTAGGTTCAAAAGGGTAAAAAATAGTTCAATGCAGTTAAAGCGAGTAGTGGTTACCGGAATGGGAGCATTGACCCCCATAGGTAACAATTTGGAAGCTTATTGGGAAGGACTACGGACCGGAAAGAGCGGTTCTGCGCCCATTACATATTTTGATACGGAGAAGTTCAAGACAAAATTTGCCTGTGAACTCAAAGGGTACAATCCAGAGGATTTCTTCGACAGAAAAGAGGCCAGAAAGCTGGATAAGTTTGCCCAATACGCACTGGTATCTTCCGATGAAGCCATTGCAGATTCCGGGATCGACCTGAACAATGTGGATAAATTTCGGGTAGGTGTTATATGGGGTGCCGGTATCGGTGGTCTGGAAACTTTTCAGAATGAAGTGATCGGGTATGCCCAAGGGGATGGAACACCACGTTTCAACCCTTTCTTCATACCAAAAATGATCGCAGACATCGCTCCGGGGAACATTTCCATCAAACATGGCTTTATGGGCCCCAACTACACTACGGTTTCCGCTTGTGCCTCTTCGGCCAATGCCATGATCGATGCACTCAATTATATTCGATTGGGTCATTGTGATGTAATCGTGACCGGAGGAAGTGAAGCTGCCGTTACCATTGCCGGTATGGGCGGGTTCAACGCCATGCATGCACTTTCCACAAGAAATGATAGTCCAGAAACCGCTTCAAGACCATTCGATGCAACCCGAGATGGGTTTGTGCTGGGTGAAGGAGGTGGTGCACTCATTTTGGAAGAATATGAGCACGCAAAAGCAAGGGGCGCAAAAATATATGCTGAAGTTTTGGGCGGTGGTTTGTCCAGCGATGCCTACCACATGACCGCTCCCCATCCCGAAGGGATAGGTGTGGTGAAAGTGATGGAAAACTGCTTGCAAAACGCCGGGTTGAAACCAGAGGATGTGGACGCCATCAATACGCATGGGACTTCCACTCCGTTGGGGGATGTTGCTGAACTGAAGGCCATTTCCAAAGTATTTGGAAATCATGCACCAGAAATCAACATCAACTCAACCAAGTCCATGACAGGGCATTTATTGGGAGCGGCAGGGGCCATTGAGGCCATCGCTTCCATATTGGCTATGCAGCACAGCATGGTGCCTCCGACCATAAACCACAGTGTTGTGGATGAGCAAATAGACCCCTCACTCAACCTGACCCTGAACAAGGCGCAGGAAAGGGAGGTCAATGTGGCTATGAGCAACACCTTTGGGTTTGGGGGACATAATGCCTGCATTTTGTTCAAAAAAATAGAGTAGTTTTGTACTTATGAAGCTCACCTCTAAAATATTCAATTCCCATCCGAAAACGGATGGGGATTTTTTTTTGGGGATTAAAAAAATCCTTGGTTTCAAGCCCAAGAACATTGAAATTTACAAGAAGGCCTTTCTACATCGTTCCGTGAACAAAAAGGATTCCGAAGGAAACCCCATGAATTACGAACGCCTGGAATTTTTGGGCGATTCCATGTTGGGGACCATCATTTCAAAACACCTGTACAACGAGGTCCCCGAAGGGGATGAAGGATATCTGACCAAAATGCGCTCAAAAGTAGTGAGCAGAAAACACCTCAATGAATTGGGCAAAGACCTCAATCTTTTGCGTTTTGTGGAGAGCCGGATTCCCAAATCCCATTTTGGGGAAAATATACATGGCAATGTCTTTGAGGCCTTGGTGGGGGCCATTTACCTAGATCGCGGGTACCAATACTGTGAAAAGTTCATCAATGAGAGGGTCATAGAGCCCTACGTGGACATAGAACAGTTGGAAGGAAAGGTCATCAGCTACAAGAGTCTCGTTATAGAATGGTGCCAAAAACAGAAGAAATCGTTCAATTATAATGTGTACGAGGACACAGGAAACGACGAGCTAAAACACTTTGCCGTTAAGCTCACCATTGGCGATAGGATCATGGCCAAGGCTAGGGCAACTTCCAAAAAGAAGGCAGAAGAAAAAGCTTCCAAAAGAGCCTATTTTGCCCTGCAGAACAAAATTGAAAACCAGTAACTTTAAATAAAAGTAAACTCAAACGTTTTCGTTGGTTTTAAAAGTGTATTGTTTTGTTTCAACTAGGCAGTCAATAGGATTAAGAGTATATTTACATTTCGTGTTAAGGGCATGTTGACGACGCACAAGATATCGGCAGACTTTTATGATGACAGTTTTAAGCTCATCGCCATACACAGTAATTTGGAGGATTATGCCATGACCTATGCCATAAACTCCAATTGCGGATTGTATTTGAAAAGGATGGCAAAAGACCTTCACCTTGATGAAAATCTATCATTTTCTGTGTTTGATTGGGATGATGAAATGAACGACATCTACTGGACGCTGATCTCCAACAAATGTGTTGTTGAAGAAGTTGTTCCGTCAGATGGCTTCTTTGGTGACGAAATGACCATGAAGACAAATTATCTGATAGGAGAGCGGAAAGAGGTCGACTATTTTTTAAAGGTTGATGCCGCTGAGGAACCAGCATTTTTACAAAAGGTGAAATCCATTAACAAAATATCCAAGGTCATCACCGCATATCCCATTGACACAGAAACCTTAAAATCAAAAAGAAATTTAATCTTTTAAAAATGCCAACTAGAAAGAAGACTAAAATTGTAGCAACGTTGGGCCCTGCCACCAGTAAGAAAGAAGTTCTCAAAGAAATGATTTTGGCAGGAGTGGATGTTTTTCGAATAAACTTTTCACACGCCTCTTATGATGATGTTACAGAACGTATCAAGATGATACGGGAGTTAAATGAGGAATTGGAGGTAAATACATCAATACTTGCAGATCTGCAGGGGCCCAAACTTAGAGTGGGCGTAATGGGTGGCGAGGCCGTTGTGGCCCCCGGGGACGAAATCACCTTTGCCACCGGAGAGCCTTTTGAAGGCACGGCCCAAAGGGTGTACATGAACTACAAAAACTTTCCCATTGATGTGAAACCAGGGGAGCGTATTTTGTTGGATGATGGAAAACTCATCTTTGAGGTAAAATCCACCAATGGAAAGGATGAGGTAACGGCAACGGTGATTCAGGGAGGTCCATTAAAATCCAAAAAAGGGGTGAATCTGCCCAATACGGCCATTTCATTGCCGGCGCTGACCAAAAAAGATATCAAAGATGCCATCTATGCCATTGAGCATAAGGTGGACTGGATTGCACTTTCCTTTGTGCGCCACAGTCAAGACTTGATGGACCTTCAGGAATTGATCAGTAAGCACACCGACCACAAAATTCCTATTGTGGCCAAGATCGAAAAACCCGAAGCGGTTGAAAATATTGACAAAATCGTTGCCTATTGCGATGGATTGATGGTGGCCCGTGGTGATTTGGGTGTTGAGGTCCCAGCGCATGAGGTTCCCTTGATTCAGAAAAAATTGGTGCTCAGGGCCAAAAAAGCCAGAATTCCTGTAATCATTGCCACACAGATGATGGAAACCATGATCACCAGCCTCACACCAACCCGTGCAGAGGTGAACGATGTGGCCAACTCCGTCATGGATGGAGCCGATGCCGTGATGTTGTCCGGAGAAACTTCCGTGGGGAATTATCCTGTTCAGGTCATTGAGAAAATAACAAGTATTTTAAACAGTGTTGAAGGTTCCAGTTTAATCAAGGTGCCCCAGACACCACCCCATATCAGGACCAAAAGATACATTACCAAGTCCGTTTGCTACCATGCGGCACTGATGGCCAATGAGATTCAGGCCAAGGCCATTTCCACCTTGACCAATAGTGGGTATACGGCATTCCAGATATCCGCTTGGCGACCCAGTGCCCACATTTTGGTGTTTACATCCAACAAAAGAATCCTGACCCAGTTGAACTTACTTTGGGGGGTGAAGGCCTTTTATTACGACAAGTTTGTGTCCACGGACCAAACCATAGAAGATGTGAACCAAATTGCATGCAAAAAAGGATTTTTGGGTGTTGGGGACATGCTCATCAGTCTTGCGGCCATGCCCATAAAAGATAAAGGAATGGTGAACACCCTTCGGGTGACCGAAATAGAGCACTGTAATTTTTAAGAGAAAGAGGAACTAAGCAACTTCTTTTTCAAAGGCGATAAAGTTGACCAACTTTCCGTCTTTATTCCAAATAGGAGCTCCTTTGATTTTACATTGATAAGGGGCTCCATTTTTTTTGTAGTTCACCAAAACCACCTCAAAGGGCACTCTGTTTTTGATGGCCTTTGAAATCAACTGTTTGGTCTCTTGGCACGTACCCTTGCCTTGAAATAGTGTAGGTTTTTTGCCAATGATTTCCTCTGGTTTATAGCCATTCATAAAATACATGTTCTGCGTAGCATAAACAATGTTTATAGCTGCATCGGTAACGACTACCGTATGATTTTTGTCCATGATTTCTTGGCGGAAAGGGAAGAGGTTTTCCCATTTCTCTTTGTCTGAAAGTCTATCCAAGGTTTCAACATCGTGGAGGTTTTGGCATATACTGTCAAAGAAAGGAGCATAAAAATCCATGGAACAAATGGGAGAGCTCCCTAACTTTCTTTTGCCGTAAAATTGGGTTACGGCCTCTTCATAAAAACGTGCATTCATACCCAATACTATAAAATTGATGAAATATGGACAAGACATTAACAGTCTTGTTTAAGATTTTGTTTGTTGATGGACGGAATATGCCATGTAAGTATGAACAAAAAAGGTTGACTAAAGGCTCTGTAAAGGAACGATCAACCCATGAAACACGAATACAAAGATTCCAGATTAGGGGCCATTTTGGGCTTTACAGAAGACATTAAAAGGGATCAAGAACGATTTTCCATTACAGCAAAGACCATTAAATTTTTGTGGAACAGAAACGATTGCCCCTTGACCATTCAGATAGATGGAATGGATTTGGAGCTGGAGCCCAATCAAATTGTCACGGTCACCTACCTACAGCATGTTTCGTATTCCCAAGCACAGTTACCACTTTCGGCCATCCTTTTCAACAGGGAATTTTATTGTGTGTTTGATCATGACAGCGAGGTTTCCTGCAACGGCATACTGTTTTTTGGAACCCAAGATGTCCCCATCATCACCATTCCCCAAGATCAGTTGAACAAGTTCGATTTGTTGCATGATATGTTCATTGAGGAGTTTTCAACCCCGGACAATATCCAAGGTGATATGCTACAGATGCTCCTAAAAAGATTGATTATTATGAGCACGCGTTTGGCCAAGGAACAGCTCATCGTAAAAACCCTTGGAAATGAGCAAATAGACACCATCCGAAGGTTCAATTTTTTGGTGGACCTGCACTACAAGACCAAGAGAAAGGTGAGCGATTATGCCGAAATGTTGTACAAATCCCCTAAGACACTCTCCAATCTCTTTTCCATTTACAACCAAAAATCGCCACAACAGATTATTTTGGACCGTATAGCTTTGGAGGCAAAGCGACTTATCAATTACACCGATAAGCAGAATCAGGAAATCGCCTATGAACTGGGGTTCAATGACCCGGCCCATTTCAGTCGATTCTTCAAAAAAATGACCCAGATGACCCCTTCAGAATACCGTGAAAACCTTCTTCTCACGGCCTAAGGGAAAATTGGTCAAGCCATCGGGAAATCCTTCCTAACCCCCACGCTCTTTTCCGCCGCATCTTTGCCCTGTAATTTAAAACAGATAAAAGATGAAGTCCACGGGAAAATCCATTTTCAATCTCATTGAGATTTTTAGAGCACCCAAAAAAACTGTGACACAGACCGTAAAGGCTGCGGAACACTGTGAACAAAAATACCATCACGATTTCTACTGTGATGCCGAAAAACCTTTTGTACAGACCTATTAATCCAGTTATAACAATTCATTTTAAAAATTAGAATTATGAGCACAATCAATGTACCTAAAAGAGAAGAAGTAAGTTCGGCCAACCAGGCCATTTTTGACAATTTGGAAAAAGCTTTGGGCTTTGTTCCCAACCTTTACGCCACCTTTGCCCACTCAGAAAACGCTTTGGGCAATTACTTGAATTTTGCGAACGCCAAAACCTCATTGAAAGCCAAAGAAAAGGAAGTGGTGAATTTGGCCGTGAGCCAGGTCAACAACTGTTTGTATTGTTTGTCCGCACACACCGCCATTGGCAAAATGAACGGCTTTACCGATGAGCAGATTCTGGAACTTAGGGCTGGAAAGGCTTCTTTTGACCAAAAATTGGATGCTTTGGCACGTTTGGCCAAAAATACAACCGAAAACCGAGGGGCAACAGATGCCCATGTGGTTGATAATTTCTTTGCAGCCGGATGGACCAAGGAAAACTTGATCGACACGATTGTTTTGGTTGGAGATAAAACCATTTCCAATTATATCAACAACACCACAGAAATTCCTGTTGATTTTCCAGTGGCGCAGCCTTTGGAAACTATTGAAGCCTAAAATCAATTAGGTGGAAATGTCATATCGAGCGCAGTCGAGATGTTTTGTCAATTGATGGCGTAAAGCGTTCTCGACTCCGCTCTAACTGACAGTAAAGATTATTTTTAACGCCCATTGGCAAAACTGATGGAGGTATGAAATCTCCATACAAATCCATTTTTTCGTTTTTGACACGAATTTCTCTAATTGACACGAAAGCGGATTGATAATTTTGGACAATCTTTCTAGTCTAATTCAGCATCAGCAAAAAGAGCAGGGGCAATGTTTTTGGCCATATAAATGGGCCAATCGTTTTTAAAGAGGTGGCTTTCGGTAATGGCACTTTCGTACAAGAGATAAAGCCCTCCGGAGATTTTTTCTGTCTCAGCCTTTGAAATAGTGGGAAGGTTTTCTCCCACAACCTCGCCCAAGAACAGCAGCAGGTCTCTCTTCTGCCTTTGAATGACCCCAAGGATCTTTTTCTGTTTTGGGGAAAGCTCGCCCAAGGTCTTTTGTCCCCAGCACCCTTGAAAATTTTCCTCACGGTACATATCCTGCAATAGGTCAAAAATCGCCAACAGTTGATTTTTGCCTTTTTTTCGTCGGCTTACATAACCTTTAAAGGATTCCATAAAGGCATCATGGCGTTGTTCAAGATAAGCAACACAAATGTCCTCCTTGGACTTAAAATGGCTGTATAGTGTAGCCTTGGCAATGTCGCACTTTTCAATAATTTCATTGATTCCGGTGGAATTATAACCGTTCGTATAGAAAAGATTGCCCGCAGTGGTTATGATGTGTAGGTGCAATTCGGGTCGTTGCATAGCATAAATTTGTCATAAAATTATAGGGGGCTGCTTACACAAAGTAAGCAAGAAATTATCGTATAGCAATTTAAAACTCAAATTTTAGTTGAACGGACACGGATTCTTTCTTGGTCTCTTCCTTTTTCTTTTCCGTATTGAGGTTGGCCAGAGAGATTCCCAACAAGCGCACAGAGTTCTGTAAAGTGGACTGGTACAGCAGTTCTTTGGCCGTTTCCAAGATCAGATCTTTGCTGGCAATATAATAAGGAAGCGTTTTACTGCGGGTTTGGAGGGTGAAATCACTATATTTTATTTTTAGTGTGATGGTCTTTCCGGCAATTTTTGACTTTTGAAGCCTTCGTTCCAGCTCGTTGGCAATGTTTTCCAGTTTTTCCAACATGAAGATTTCACTGCTCAAATTTTCAAAAAAAGTACGTTCCGCACCAACCGATTTTGGAATACGATGCGGTTTTACCGCACTGTTGTGAATGCCCCGAACCACATAATAATAGTATTTGCCACTTTTCCCGAAGTGTTCGTCCAAGAACTCAATGGTTTTTTGTTTGAGGTCCTTTCCCGTAAAAATGCCCAAACGGTACATCTTTTCGGCGGTGACCTTACCAACCCCATAGAATTTTCTAATATCCAAGTCTTCCAAAAATTGAATGACCTCTTCTGGATTCACCGTTTTCTGTCCATTGGGTTTGTTGTAATCACTGGCCACTTTGGCAATGAACTTATTGATGGAAATGCCAGCCGAAGCCGTCAACCCGGTTTTATCCAAAATTTTCTGACGGATTTCCTTGGCGATCAAGGTAGCGGAAGGATTCCCTTTTTTGTTTTCCGTCACATCCAAATAAGCCTCGTCCAAAGAGAGGGGCTCCACCAAATCGGTATACTCAAAAAAGATACTTCGTATCTGATTTGAAACTTCCTTGTATCGGTCAAATCGAGGTTTTACAAAAATCAAATCCGGGCAATTTCTTTGGGCAATATACCCCGCCATGGCACTTTTTACCCCAAATTTTCGGGCTTCGTAGCTGGCCGCGGAGACCACACCCCGTTTGGACCCTCCTCCCACGGCAATGGGTTTTCCCTTCAGCTCGGGGTTGTCGTGCTGTTCCACGGAGGCATAAAAGGCGTCCATGTCCACATGAATGATTTTTCTTAAGGGAAAATCCAAGTCCATACTCAAATTTAGGGTATATTTAGTTTGATGGAACACTTGGAAATAGAGCGCAAGTTTTTGGTGGTCTCGGATGCCTACAAACAGGAGGCCACATCGCAAGTACGGATAGCACAAGGATTTTTAAACACTGATCCCGAGCGAACGGTTCGGGTTCGAATCAAAGGAAACCAAGGTTTTTTGACGGTAAAGGGGCCCAGTAATCTGTCAGGGACCACCCGCTTTGAGTGGGAAACCGAAATCAGTTTACAGGAGGCCACCAATTTGATTGATCTATGTGAAGATGTCATCTTGGAAAAGGTGCGGTTTGAAGTGCCCTTGGGCAACAAATTATTCGAGGTGGATGAGTTTTTGGGCGAAAATAAAGGGTTGGTGGTGGCCGAAGTGGAACTCAACCATGAGGATGAGGTTTTTGAAAGACCCAAATGGCTGGGGGAAGAAGTAACGGGAAAGCCTGAATATTATAATTCCCAATTGAGCAAAAAACCGTTTACACAATGGTGAAACAACCTAAAAATTGGCAGAGGAACATCAATGTATTGAGCGCGGTTTCGGCCTGTATTGCCATTTATTTTGAGTTTGTAGGACATGACCTTTATGCATTTTTTAAGCCATTGACCACTGTTTTTATCACATCTCTTTTGTTTTTCACGCTAAAAAGCGAACGTTCAAAGTTCAAGTTCATTATGATTTTTGCGTTTGGATTTTGCCTTTTGGGTGATATCCTTCTGCTCAACCAAGCTTATTTTGTTTTTGGATTGGCCGCTTTTTTAATGGCCCATATCCTTTTTACAGCAGGATTTATTCATCTTAAAGGGTTTCGGTCCCATTGGGGTTCTTTTTTGATTCTTTTCTCCGTAGGAACAGCTATTTTGCTATGGCTCAAACCAGATTTGGAAGATTTCATGCTGCCAGTTCTTGTTTATGTTTTGGTCATTACCAGTATGGCGTGGCAGGGCATTGGCCTGTATTTGAGAGATAAGGGAAAGGCATATGTGTGGATTGCAGTAGCGGTTTTGTTGTTCATGTTTTCTGATACCCTGCTGGCCATCAATAAGTTTAAAGCGCCTTTTGCCTACGCAAGTTTGCTGATTTTGGGAACGTATTGGCTCAGTATTGCCCTTATTGCCAATGCAACTTACCAGATTGATTTAAAAAATAAAGAGCGATTCTTTTTTAATGGGTCAAGGGTTTATTGGCTAGTACATTTTTGATGAAATTTGAAATTTTGTTCATTCCCTTACCTTCAGCCGTATCAACATTTGAAAGTATAATTACAGTTATCTCGTCATCTTGAAAATGCATCAATTCACATTGAATGCCATACCACCCACCAGTGTGCCCAACAATAGTTTGATTAAATCGTTTATCTACCGAGATTCCATATCCATAATGTGTATAGTACCCTTTTACCAAAGGTGACATCATTTTGTTGGTCAGGCCCTCGGAAATTAAATGATAGTTTTTAAGGGCGGTGAAAAATTTTAGAAGATCCTTTATGGTTGAATAGTAGAATCCTGCTGGGTTTGCTTTGCTAAGAAATGAATCATTTTTAGAGAGATGGTCAGCTTCACCAAAATAGCTGGTATAACCACTAGCTTTGTTTTTTACAATTGAATCCAGAGGTATGGCCAGCGTCTTATCCATACCAGCTTTTTCAAAGACATGTGCATCCAAATATTGATGATAGCTTAAACCGCTCAGCTTTTCTATCAAAAGACCAAGAACAATATAGCCAGCAGCACTATAGGAGTATTGTGTTCCAGGTGAAAACAAAAGGGGCTCGGAAGAAAACAATGGTAAATAGTCTTTGGTTTCCTTTAAGTTCAACTTACCCATCGTTTTAAAGTCATCAACCAAAAAATTGTTCAATCCCGAAGTATGTGTCAACAATTGATGGGCCGTAACGGAATCACGGACGTTCTGGTTAGGATAAGATGGCAAGTATTTGCCTATGGGAGTATGTAAATCCAAAAGACCCTTGTCTACCAATTGCAGGGTGGCAACAGCCGTCATTGTCTTTGTAATTGATGCTATATTGAAAAGTGTGTGCCTTTTGTTCTTTATATCATATTCTAAACTTGCATACCCATATGACTGTTCAAAAATTGCACTATCTTTTTCGGCAATCAATATGGAGCCTGAAAACTCGGGATAGGATAGTTCACTCAAATAAGCTAGGATAGTTTCTTTCTTTTTTGCTTCTGATTGTGAATAAGAAAATTGGTTTGCCAATAAAAAAATGAGTGGGAGGAAGTAAAATTTGTTCATTTAATCCTAAGGTGATTAGGTTAGGGTATGATATTATCAATCCAATTTTTTATCCAAGGCCAAAATAGTGTTCAACAACACATTGGCACCGTTCGCCATGTCTTTTGCTGAAGTAAATTCTTTTGGGGAATGACTGATGCCACCCTTGCTGGGCACAAAAATCATTCCTGTGGGGGCAATGCGTGCCATATCTTGGGCATCGTGTCCCGCACCACTGGGCATATAATTGTAGGTGAGCCCCAACGCCTTGGCGGAACCTTCAATCTCTTTTTGGATCTGAGGGTCGGTCAGTGCGGGTTCTGCTGTGGTGTCCAAAGGGTGAAATTCAATGGTAACATTGGAGGCTTCAGCAATTTCTTGGGCTTTGGCCTTGATGGCTTGGAAAACTTTTTCAATCACTTCGGAGGACAAATCGCGAATTTCCAAACTGGTCACCACTTTTCCTGGAATAACATTGGGCGCCCCGGGTTCTGCCTTAATTCGACCTACCGTGCCCACTTGGGGGCCATCAAAACTGTTGGTGACCTCATTCACGGCCACGATAAATTTGGCAGCTGCCAAGAGCGCATCTTGCCGAGCGTTCATTGGTGTTGTACCGGCATGGTTGGCGAAACCGGTAAAGACCACATCCCACCATTTTAGACCCACAATGCCTTCCACGACACCTATGTTGAGATTTTCTTTTTCCAAAATGCCACCTTGCTCAATGTGCAGTTCCAAAAAGGCGGCCATATCCCCCTTTTTTCGGATGGCCTCGGTAATTCGGGTGGTATCTCCTCCCAAACGCATAATGCCCTCACCCATGGAATATCCCGTGGAATTAACTACGTTAAAGGCGGCTTTGGTCAAATTGCCAGACATGGCCCTACTGCCCATAACACCACCTTCCTCATTAGGAAAGATGATGACCTCCAGGGGGTGCTTGGTCTTCATGTTGTTGTCATTCAAGGTTGCAATCACTTCCAAAGCGGCCATGGAACCCACACAGCCATCGTAATTTCCGCCGTTGGGTACACGATCAATATGCGACCCAAAAGCAATGGGTTTTTTGGAAGCATCGGTTCCTTTTCGCTTTCCAATAATGTTTCCGGCCACATCAATTTTGACTTCCATTCCAAAACCCTTGAGTGTTTGCACCACCCAATTTCTGGCCTCAATATCAGCATCGCTAAAGGCCACCCGTTCTGTCTCCCCGTTTTCTTGCATTCCGAATTCAGCGAGATCAAAAATCCGTTTTTCCAATCGGTCTTGATCTACTTTTATTTCTTGTTTCTGGGCAAAAATGGAACTTGATAGCAATAAAATGTAGAGGAAAATCAAGCGAAAAAACATGGTTCAAGGTTTAGTGTATCTTGATGAAAGATAATCATTTGAGTGGAGAATCCCCGAAACTTTTAAGCATTCTCGGTAGCGGGCCTGACCAATTTGGGATGGGCCCATTTGGCGGTCAGTCCATTGAGTAAGGGTAAAAGCATGCCCACAGCCAAAAACACACCAGCAATCCAAAAAAAAAGGTCTTCTATTTTTTGAAATTGGAAAAGTTGGTGCAAAATGCTCAGAAAAAGTTATTTATCCAGCTTGCAGTCCTGTAGGTATTCGAGGGTAAGTATTCCAAGCAGGTTGTTCACCACAATATGATCTAGCAATTCCTGAACACTGTATTCTTCAAAAAGATTGGTTTTGGCGTAGACGGTGTCTTCCATCCGCGATAAAAAAACCTTGCACGTCAGTTCTACATTCACGTTGGGCCGTATCTGTCCCATTTTTTGAGCTTTTTCCAAAAGGGGGAATACCACATTCCAGATGATGTCCGCCCGAAAATCAGCATAGGCCTTGGATGCTTTTGGATAATACTTGTTAAGCCCATAAAAAAAGGATGGATTTATGGCTTGCAGATTGGTCAAAGCCAATTTATAAATGAAAACAATGGTCTGTAAAGGTTCTTCTTCATTGGGATTTTCTCGAACATAGTTTTCAATGGCATTTCGAACATTCTTCAATAAATATTGAAGACTTTCGGTAACCAACTCCTCCTTACTGTCGAAGTATTTATAAATGGTCTTTTTTGAAATGCCGATACTTTGCGCCAATTCGTCCATGGAAAAGCGTTTGCTCCCGAACTTGGTAAAATTGGATATGGCAAACGCCAGTAAATCTTCTTTGCTGTCCACGTCCCTATCGTTATTTATCGCCATCCGCCGCCCAAGGCACGATACAACTCTACAATGGCACTCAGTTGACCGTATTGTGAATCCACATAGCTCAATTCCGAATTAAGGGCATTTTGTCTGGCTGTCAGCACTTCCAAATAGTTGGCAAGGCCATTGTTCAACAATTCCTCTGAATAATCCTCGGCTGTGGAATAGGCGTCCAATTCTTTGGAACGTGCATCCAATTTTTGGGTTTCAGCATCGTAGGTGTACAGGGCATCTGAGACTTCTTTTCCTGCTGTGAGCAATGTTTTTTTGTACGACAAAAGGGCTTGTTCCTGCTGTGCTTTGGCCACCTCCATTTGGGTCCGCAGCCTTCTTCCATTAAAAATGGGCTGGGTGAGTGAACCCACCAATTGGGAAAATAGCGAGCTTGCATCCAACCAATTGTCGAACTCCAGACTTTGAAATCCGCCAGCAGCGGTAAGGCTCAATGAAGGATATAGACTGCTTTGGGCCACATTGGTCAGTTCAAAAGCATTGATCAGCCCATATTCCGCCTGCATCACATCAGGTCGATTTGCCAACAACAAATAGGGAACCCCAGTTTGCAGATTTGTTTCTATGGATTGATTGTCCAAACTTCCACGTTGTACTTCGTGTGGGGGTTCACTCAACAGAATGCAAAAGGCATTTTCCAACAATTTGATGTTGTTTTCCAAATCGATGAGGATAATCTCGGTGGTATGCACCTGCGCCTCGGTCTGTTTTACCGCCACTTCGGTCACCTGACCTGCCTCTTTAAGGGCAACCGTGGTTTCCAAACTATTTTTTCTGGCTTCCAAGGTCTGTTCTGCGATTTCCCGCTGCTTGTCCAAGGCCATCAATTGGTAATAAGTATTGGCAATGGCAGCGACCAAATCGGTTTTTACGGCTTGATGGGCGGCCACACTTTGCAGGTAGGATGCCCCGGCGGCACGTTTGTTACTTCTGATCTTGCCCCAAACATCGGCCTCCCAAGAAAGAGCACCAGAGAGTTCGTATTGTTCCAAAGGACGGGTAAAAAAGCTACCAAACTGGCTGTTTCTCGAGTTTTTGGTACGGGTGAAGCTCGCTGTTCCGCTCAGGGTTGGATAATACCCCGCCTTTCCCTGTTTCAAATAGGCTTCGGCGGCCGTTACGCTCTGTAGTGCAATCCGGATATCCAGATTGTTTTCCAAGCCTTGCTCAATATAGGACTTCAGTTGTTCATCGTTGAACAGGTCCCGCCAAGAAACATTGGCCATGGAAACACTGTCTTGGGGCAGGTTATCTGTACGGTACAAAGTTTCTGTTTCCACTTCGGGCCGATCATAGTTTTTGGCCACAAAACAGGACTGCAACAGCAAAGGTGCCGTGAGCAGCAAAATGAATTTATATGTGGATGTTATTTTCATGGGTAATCTACTTTGTTTGGTCAATGAATGATTAGGCATTGCTTTCTTCATGGATTACTTCGGGTTTTCCTGAAATGCGTTCTTGAAGGGCTTGGAATACCACAAACAACACGGGTATAACAAATACACCGAACACGGTTCCTATAAGCATACCTCCTACGGCACTCAATCCTATGGATTGGTTACCAATGGCACCGATTCCTGAGGAAAGGGCCAAAGGCATCAAACCAAAAATGAAGGCAAAAGAGGTCATCAAGATGGGTCGGAGCCTAGCACGGGCACCATCCGCAGCAGCTTCAAACAAGGACAATCCGGCCCGTCTTCGCTGCAGGGCAAACTCCACGATCAAAATGGCATTTTTGGCCAAGAGACCGATCAGCATGATCAATGCAATCTGGAAATAGATGTTGTTCTGCAACCCTGCCACGTTGATGAAAAGGATGGCACCGGCAAGTCCAATAGGTAATGACAACAGCACCGAAAGTGGCACAATGTAACTTTCGTATTGGGCACTGAGTAGGAAATACACAAAAACAAGGCTCAAAATAAATATGAGCGCGGTTTGTGAACTGGCATTGCTCTCTTCACGGGTAAGTCCGGAATAGTCATATGTGTAAGAGGTGGGCAGCACTTGGGCCGCAACTTCCTCAATGGCATTGATTGCATCCCCGGTACTGTATCCTGGGTTGGGCACGCCACTGACTTTTACCGAACTCAACAGGTTGAATCGCTCTACCACTTCTGGGCCATATATCTTTTTAAGATCCACAAACTGACTCACCGCAACCGATTCACCGTTGTTGTTACGAACATAAATGTGGTTGAGGGAATTTTCATCGGCACGATCTTCGGGCTTGGCCTGGATCATGACACGGTACTGTTTTCCAAATTTGTTGAAATCCGTGGCATAAATTCCGCCATAATATCCTTGTAGTGCATTGAACACATCGGTAGCGGAAAAACCGGCCATTTTTATTTTTTCGATATCGATTTCCAAATCGTACTGTGGAAATCCGGAATCAAATTGGGAAATGGCATATTGAATTTCGGGCCGTGCATTCAAGGCACCCAAAAATTGATTTTTCACATCATTGATGGCCAACCAATCATCTGTTCCTTTGTTCTGTAACTGCACCTCAAACCCGGAATTGGTCCCGAAACCTTGAATACTGGGCGGGGTAAAGTAAATGATCTGGGCATCCTTGAATTGGGCCGAAGTGGCGTTCAATCGTTGCATGGTGGCATTTACGGACAGCGAATCCGCATCCCTTTCACTCCAATCCTTCAATTTCATGATGGAAAAGGCATAGGAACCGGCACTGACACGGTTCAACAAACTGAAGCCAGCCACGCTCATCCGGGCTTCCACAATTTCCATGGATTCATAGATGGAATCCAGCTTCATAATAGTTTCTTCGGTCTTTTCAATGGTGGTGCCTGGGGGCATGCTCACATTGGCAAAAATGATGCCTCGGTCCTCATCGGGAACGAATCCGGCAGGTGTGGTCCTAAACAAGATGATTGCCAATACACTAAAACCAACCAACATGGCCACGGTGATCCATTTTCGTTTTACCAAGGTGCCCACGGTATTCGTGTATTTGTTGGTAATGGCCATAAAACCAACATTAAAGGCCCTAAAAAAGCGCTTGGCCAATCCAGATTTATGGTTTTTATCGGGATTATGAGGTTTTAGGAACAAGGCTGCCAAAGCTGGACTCAGCGTCAAAGCGTTTACGGCCGAAATCAAGATGGCAACAGCCAGCGTAATGCCAAATTGTTGGAAAAACACCCCGGAGGATCCTTGAATAAAGGACACGGGAATGAACACGGCGGACATCACCAAGGTAATGGAGATAATGGCTCCTGAAATCTCGCTCATGGCAGTTTTTGTTGCGGTTCTTGCTGAATCGGCTCCTTGCTCCAGTTTGGCATGGACCGCCTCGACCACCACAATGGCATCATCCACCACAATACCAATGGCCAGAATCATGGCGAAAAGCGTCAACATATTGATGGAGTACCCGAACAATTGCAGGAAGAAAAAGGTTCCAATAATGGCCACGGGCACCGCTATGGCCGGAATTAAGGTCGACCTGAAATCCTGCAGAAACAGGAATACCACAATGAACACCAAAATGAAGGCCTCAATCAGGGTTTGCACTACGTGGTCGATGGAAGCATCCAAAAAGTCTTTGGTGTTGAATGGGATGACATAGTCCAGTCCCTTGGGAAAATCCGCCTTGCTCTCAACCAAGATTGCTTCGACTTCATCAATGATCTCCTTGGCATTGGATCCTGCGGTCTGGTATACCCCAACGGCAACCCCGGGATTTCCCATACCGGAATTTTTTCGCACATAACTGAAGGCGCCCAGTTCAATTTCAGCAACATCCTTTAGGCGGAGAAAACCGCCATCTTCAGTGGTTTTTAGAATGATGTTTTCATATTCCCCAACTTCGGAAAGCCGGCCCTTGTATTTCATGACATACTCAAAGATGCCATCGGCATTTTCACCTATTTTCCCTGTTGCCGCTTCGCGGTTCTGCTCTCTTAGGGCAACTTGGATATCAGCGGGTACAAGATTGTATGCTGCCATTTTATCGGGAGAGATCCATATACGCATGGAATAATCCTTAGCACCAAAAACGTTGACGTTCCCCACACCTTTGATCCGTTGCAAACGGGGAACCAGATTGATTTTGGCATAGTTTTCCACAAAAGTGCCGTCGTAATTCTCATTTTCCGAAAAAATGGAGAAAAAGAGCAGTGCACTGTTTTGGGCTTTTTGGGTGTTCACCCCGGTCTGGATCACTTCTTGGGGCAAAAGGCTATTGGCCCGGGCCACACGGTTCTGTACGTTAACGGCCGCAATATCGGGATCTACCCCTAGTTCAAAAAACACACTGATGCTGGCGGCACCATCGTTACTGGCAGATGAGGTCATGTAGGTCATACCCTCTACACCATTGATCTGTTCTTCCAAGGGTACCACCACACTTTTCAACACGGTTTCGGCGTTGGCACCGGTGTAATTGGCGTTTACCTGAACGGTTGGTGGCGCAATCTCGGGATATTGCTCTACGGGTAAGGTGGCGAGTCCCAGAATACCAAGGATCACTATGATGACTGATATCACAGTGGAAAGTACAGGACGATCTATAAATTTTTGGAACATAAAATTTTTGTGCTATAAGTGATTGATGGCAATTATTGTTTTATGGGATTGATGGTTTGCCCATCTTTTAGTTTGGACACCCCTTCCGCAACTATGATGCTTCCGGCTTCCAGACCTTCATTTACAATGAATTGAGTGTCGGTTTGCGCAACAATGTTCAATGGCTTTGTGTTTACTGTGTTATCCTCGTTCAACACATAAACCATTTTGGTGCCTTGAAGATCCACCGTAACAAACTGGGGGATTACAAAAGTATCCTCATAAGTAGACGGAACTTTTATGGTACCCGTACTGCCCGAACTCAATAATAGGTCTGGGTTGTCAAAATCTGCCCTAAGTGTTACACTTCCGGTGGTTGAATTGATAATGTTGTTCACCATGGCAATTTTCCCTTTCTGGGGATAGGTTTCGCCATTGATCATTACAAGTTCCACCTCTGGTGAGTTTTCAGAAGAGATACCGACTCCAGTACCGGCCATTTTCATTTGCAACAATTCCTTTTCTGTCATTGAAAAATATGCTCGTACACCGCTAATGTCGGAAACCACGGTAAGTGGCTCGCCCATGGAGCTGCTGACCAGGGCACCAACCTTATAGGGTATTTCACCAATGTACCCGTTTACCGGGCTCACTATATTGGAGTAGCCAATGTTGGCGACAATGCTGCTATAGGTGCTCTTAGCTTGTTCCAATTGGGCCTTGGCAGTTTCCAGTTGTACTTCACTGATAATGTTTTTCTCTACCAATGGAACTAATTTGTTCACTTCCACTTGGGCCACATTAACGGCAGCTTTGGCAGCTTCGGCATCTTGCGAGAGTGTCTGCGTTTCCAGTTTAAAGAGCAATTGCCCTTTTTTCACTTGTTGCCCCTCCTCCACATATATATTTTGGACAAATCCAGAGACTTTGGGCCAGATCTCCACATTTTGTTCTCCTTGAATGTTTGTGGAATAGCTGTTGTATAGTGTAATATCCTCCTTTTCAAGGGTGGTCACCTTTAGCGAAGGTGTTTGGGGCACCGCGGCTTGCTGTTGGTTTTTGCCCCCACAGGACAGCACCAAAAGCACAGTTGTTGCTACTAAGATTGATTTTATTGTTTTCATGTTAGGGTTATTGTTGCGCTTGGGATTTTTGGAGTTATTGCTCATTTAAAATGGATTCTAATCTTTTGATTGATTTTTTCAGGATTTTTTCGTTCTCGCTCACATAATCCAGATAAACCTGAGTCCTTATTTGGCCTTCTTCATATTTTTTTGGACTGTGTTTTTTATGGTAGCCCAAAACCAAGGTGATAATGTTTTTTTCGGTTTCCATACGGTTCAAGTTTTCTTGAAGTTTGGTAAGAAAAAAGGTTTTCTTCTTTGCTGTAGAAAAATAGCGTCTTCTATCACCGGGCTTTGTGAAATAGGTAATTAACCCCATGTTTACCAAAAGGTTCAGGGAAGTTGAGGTGGAGCTTTTGCTCGCCCCTCTTTTTTCTATGCAATCCTCAAAAGTGAGACCGTCTTCATTGGTCAAGATCAAAATTGCATAGATACGGGCAGCCAATGGAGGTAGATTGTTCTCTTTTTCCAAATGCAACCCTAAAGTTTCGATTATTTCTTCCTTCGATTTTTCCATAAAATGGATTTTGAAGGCACAAAATTAGTGTTGGTTCGGAAGTTGCCAAACCAAACGAACTTAAACTTCTGTTAAAACTTTATGTTGTTTTTTGAAGGTTAGGTCAAAAGAATAAAAGAAGTTACAGAGCACTTTTAAACTGCTCCAAAAAGCGGACATCGTTTTCGCTGAGCAATCGAATATCCGAAATTTGATGTAAGAGCAAGGCAATGCGGTCTATCCCCATACCAAAAGCAAAACCGGAGTAGACATCGGGATCAATTCCGCAGTTCTTCAAGACATTGGGGTCCACCATGCCGCAGCCCATTATTTCCAACCAACCGGTTCCCTTGGTCATGCGGTAGTCGGTTTCGGTTTCCAGTCCCCAATACACATCAACCTCAGCACTGGGCTCAGTAAACGGGAAATAGGACGGGCGCAATCTAATCTTTGATTTCCCGAACATTTCCGAAGTGAAATACTGCAGTGTCTGTTTTAAATCGGCAAAGGAAACGTTCTTGTCCACATACAAACCTTCCACCTGATGGAAAAAACAATGTGATCGGGCAGAAATGGCCTCGTTCCGATAGACCCTTCCCGGAGAAATGGTACGGATGGGCGGCTTGTGGCTTTCCATATAGCGCACCTGTACCGACGAGGTATGCGTCCGAAGTAAAATATCAGGGTCAGTTTGGATAAAGAATGTGTCCTGCATATCCCGTGCAGGATGGTATTCCGGCAGGTTCAAGGCTGTAAAATTGTGCCAATCGTCCTCAATTTCGGGTCCTTCGGAAACATTGAACCCGATTCTTGAGAAAATATCGATTATCTGGTTTTTAACAATGGATATGGGATGTCTGGCCCCCAAGGTAATGGGCTCTCCGGGACGGGTAAGGTCTCCGTATTTGCCCTTGGCCTCCACTTGGTTTTCAAGAGCTGCCTTTAGCGCGTTTACTTTGTCGGTGGCAGCATTTTTCAATTGATTGACAACCTGCCCAAACTCCTTTTTCTCCCCATTGGGCACGTTTTTGAACTCAGCAAAAAAGCTGTTCAAAAGCCCCTTTTTTCCCAAATACTTGATTCGGAAAGCTTCAATTTCATCTTTTGAGGTTGAGGTGAATTTCTCCACTTCAGCCAAATGTTCCTTTATGGTCTCAATCATGTTTGATGGCTGTATTGGCGGACAAATTTAGCAAATTGTCCTTGAATATGTAGGCAATAAGGAAATGTACTGCAACACCACCAAAAAAATGCCATAACCAATGGGTGCCCATGGGAAAGAAAGTCTGGGCAAGATCTATGCTCCTGAAAAAAACAGCAATCCCAAAAAAACCAAAAGCCAAGATGACAAAAACCATATTTCTTCCTTCGGTCCTTACCAAATACCAAACCAATGGAAACAATATTGTTGCCGCTGTGATCACATAGCCCAATGAAATTCGCCATGGACCAGGAATGGGAAGAATACGTAGTAGGAATGACATCCCCAAAAGTGTAACAATCAAAAGTAATCGTTGCCACCAAGTCCGTACAAGCTTAAAGATAAAGTAAATGACGAGTGCAGCGCATAGTAGCATAATGGGCATCCAGTCGAGCCTAAGCCAGAATTCATGGCTTCGTGTGGCATGGTAAATTGTACCTCCAATATAGCTTATGCCAATTATGGGAAGCACCCATGCCAAGAATAGATGTTGTTTTGGATTTTTATAGATTTTGATTCCCCAATATACGAGTAAGGCTAAAAAAACAAGGTTGCTGTAGGTGTTGAAGGGCTCAACGGGCAGCCTACCTTGAACTGTTTCCAAATAAATGGGTCCTGAATCGTTGGGAAATCTTAACAAGGACATGCAAAGAATCGGTTGGTTCTGTTATTCGTCGTCTGTATTGTTATTACCTATCCAGTCCATACAAGCTTTAAAATTTTTAAAGATATGTTCTTCTGGAATTAGATCGGGGATGATGTCAATGCGCTCCATCATGTACTTGGGCTGATCCAGTATGTTCACCAATAGCACAGTAATATCTTTTCGTAAAAGATCTTGCAGCACATCTTCCATGGCATACAGACCGGATTGATCCATATACTGCATTCTTCCCATTCTAATGACCACCGTGGATGCATTGTTGGGTATTTGGGAGGCCAACTGTTGAAACTCATTGGTAGAACCAAAAAACAGGGGCCCTTTAATATGTTTTATGAAAACTTCTTCCTTGATTTTTGCGGGAAGATTTTTTTCATCGGACCAAGCTTCTTCACGCAAGGGTTTTACATCGGATCGTTGTGCGGTAAGGTCCCCAATTTTTTTCATGAACATCAATGAGGCGATCACCAAACCAATTCCTACCGCATAAACAAGGTTCCAAATAGAGGAAAGAACCATGACCACCAGCATGATAATCACTTCTGAACTGAGCTTTAACGGTCCTAATTTGATATCCTTGGGAAGGTGGGGAATTGCCTTTAGTCCTCTATAATCCATTACTCCTATCCCCACAGTGACCAAGATTCCGGCCAACACAGCAGCTGGAATTTGGGATGCCACAGGGCCAAGGGCCAATAGAATAATAAGGAGAAGAATACCGGCAACCATACCGGACAGCTTTGTTTTACCTCCCGAATTAATGTTGACGACGGTTCTGATGGTGGCCCCGGCACCTGGAATACCACCAAAAATGGCGGCAATACTGTTTCCAATGCCTTGTCCCACCAATTCTTTATTGGGTTTGTGCTTGGTCTGGGTCATATTATCGGCCACCACCGAGGTAAGCAAGGAATCAATCGCACCTAACAAGGCCAAGGTAAGGGCTGTAAAAATATAGGGAGTGATGGAGCTGAGTTGAAAGCCCGTAAATATTTCAAGATTGGGGATGGGCAATCCACTTGGAATTTGTTCAATGGGGCGATAGTTCACCCCAAATCCAAAGGCCGCCCCTGAAACAATGATCAGTGCCACCAAAGTACTGGGAATTGCAGTGGTGATACGCTTAAAACCATAAATAATAAGAATAGTGGCCAAAGCAAGCCCCAGTTCCAGCCAATTTATGTTTTTTAGGGCCCTGGGAAGCACCTTAAAGGAGCCAATTACCCCCGAAGCGTTTTTAGCGGCCAAGGTACTGGCTTCTTTTTGCATATCTGCCGGGCTTATTCGTTTTGCCCGCCTAATGGTTTCTTCAAAATTTTCCAAGACCAAAATACCTTCGCCAGCTTCTTCTTTGAGGATATTCTCCAAGATTCTTTCCTCGGCCTCGGGCATAAATTGATTTACATAGGCGGTATCTTCTTTTGGATAATACCCCACGGCCGGTAAAATTTGTGTGACCAGTATAATAACCCCGATGGCAGTCATGAATCCAGAGACCACAGGGTAAGGAATGTATTTAATGTATTTTCCCAAGCCAATAAGACCAAGACCCACCTGCATGATCCCGGCCAAAAGAAAAACCGTAAGAATGGCTGGAAGGGCCTGGTTGATGTCCCCATCATTTATGGCCACAATTCCGGCAATAACCACCATGCTCACGGCAGTCATGGGGGCAGTGGGGCCAGAAATTTGTGTGCTTGTTCCTCCAAAGAGGGATGCAAAAAAGCTAATAAATATAGCGCCATATAACCCAGCACTGGGTCCGAGCCCAGAACTTACCCCAAAAGCAAGTGCCAGTGGCAGGGCCACAATACCTGCAGTAATACCTCCGAATAAATCCCCTTTTAAATGTTTGAACATAATATGGTTAAGACTGTGTAATCTCGTAGACAGCAAATATACAATATAAAAAAGCCCAACGACCTTAAGGTCGTCGGGCTTTGGGTGGTTTATTTTTTAGGAGAAGATTATAAAAACGTCACCTTACCATCCGAGATGTCGTACATGGCACCCACAATGGCAATTTCGCCTTTGTCCTCCATCTCTTTTAGAACATCACTTTGATTTCTGATGTTGTCCAAAGTCATCTCAACATTTTTTACGGCTACAGCATCCACAAAATCCAAGTTTTTGGAGTTTCTCAAATCCTCATCCTTAGGTTCAGTAACCGCTGCTACGGCTGGTTCAATCTTGTTTATCAATTTGGTCAGGTTTCCTAGTCGAGCATGGTCGCAGGCGCCTTTTATGGCACCACAACTGGTGTGGCCTAGAACGACAATGGCCTTGGTTCCGGCCAATTTGCATCCAAATTCCATACTTCCCAAAATATCTTCATTGACAAAGTTGCCCGCAATCCTTACACTAAAAATGTCTCCAAGGCCTTGGTCAAATACCAATTCGGCTGATACTCTGGAATCAATACAACTCAGAATAGTGGCAAAAGGGAACTGCCCATCCTTGGTATCGTTCACTTGCTCCAAAAGATTTCTGTTGGCCTTTAAATTTTGTTGAAAACGCTCATTGCCCTCCTTTAAAAATTGGAGCGCTTTTTGGGGCGTCATGGTGGCTTGTGTTTCTTTGGTGTGTGCTTTCATATCAATATTTTATGCCGATTTTTTCGGTCTTAGATTAAAAAATTCAATGTAACTGGGAGGGTTTTCAACTTCTCCTCTTTCGGAAATAAGTTTTATATCAATATTCCTACTTTTGGCCTTACTTGAAAAATCTTCCAATATCTCGATAATATCATTATCCAAATACCTGGTCTTCCGAACATCCAGTTCAAGATAGGAATTTTCAGGGATGCGATCTAGCTCTTTCAGGATGGCTCCCTTGTTAAAGAAAGTCACTTCTTCGGCCAAGGTCATCTTTATTTTGTGGGCTCCATTGCTCTTATCCTCAATATGAAGAAAGTGTGAGTTTTGGTAACTTTTGATCAAAATGACCACGATACCAACACCCAGACCCAGTCCTATACCTACCAATAGATCGGTGAACACTATCCCAACCACGGTTACGACGAAAGGAACAAACTGTTTCCAACCCGCATTGTACATGGTCTTGAATAGGCTTGGTTTGGCCAGTTTATATCCTACAATAAATAGGATGGCCGCCAAAACCGACAGTGGAATCATATTGAGCAACGTTGGAATCAAAATAACCGAAGCCAACAAGAAAAAGCCATGGATAATGGCAGAAGCTTTTGTTTTACCTCCAGATTGTATGTTGGCGGAACTCCTCACGATAACCTGTGTCACCGGTAAACCACCAACCAGACCAGAGAAAGTATTCCCAACACCTTGTGCCAATAATTCCCTATTGGTGGGGGTTACACGTTTTTCGGGATCTAATTTATCAGTGGCCTCAACGCACAATAAGGTTTCCAAACTGGCAACCAATGCAACGGTAAAGGCAGTGATCCAAATCTCTGGGTTGGTAATAACCGAAAAATTAGGAAAACTGAACAGGCCAGCAAAAGATTCAAGGCTGTCTGGAACAGGAACACTTACCAAATGCTCTTTTGAAATAGCCCAAGAAGGATTGTCTTGGGTAATGGCAAAATAGAGGATTCCCAATACCACGGCTACCAAAGGACCTTGGATGAGCTGAAATATTTTTGCTTTTTTGCTCAGCACCCTGTCCCACAAAATAAGGATGGCCAATGCAACCACGGCAATTATGGTGGCCCCGGCGCTGATAAAATTAATGGAATTGATGATTTCACTGAAGGTGTTTTCACCATCTATTTGAAAAAAGGCGAAATCCCCTTCAGGGTCGGCGTCGTAGCCAAAAAAATGGGGAATTTGCTTAAGGATGATAATAATCCCAATCCCGGTGAGCATTCCCTTGATTACAGATGAAGGAAAATAATAGGCAATTACCCCAGCCTTTAACAAACCGAAGATAATTTGAATGATTCCGCCCAAAACCACGGCAACCAAGAAGTTTTGATAACCACCTAAGGTGCCTATTGCCGTCAATACGATGGCAGCAAGTCCTGCAGCCGGCCCACTTACACCAATTTGTGAACCACTGAGCGAGCCTACAACGATTCCTCCAATGATACCAGCAATAAGCCCGGAAAAAAGAGGAGCGCCACTGGCCAGGGCAATACCCAAACATAGGGGAAGTGCCACGAAAAAGACCACTATACTGGCAGGCAAGTCGTTTTTAATATACTTGAACATAATAATATGATAGTTGTGTCTTCAAGTTTTTAGATTGTTTGAAGACCGTTAGAAATTGATTTGAATGTAAGTGAGGATCAAATCAATCCCTTGGGGGGAGGGTCAAGTATCTCAATGGTATACTCCAAAACAGGGAAAATATACCCCATGGAGTTTAGGTTTTTTTCTTGTTGAAAGGATGCATCTACCGGAAAAAAATTCCGGAGCAAAAAATATTTGCTTTCAAAGTTTTTGGTTGGAGCTGTTTCGTTGCTATTGTTTTCTTCCTCAGAAGACCCAATGATCAATGCAGTACAGTACTCCCTGCCCAATAGGGGCACAAAGGGAGAGGCCATCAAAATTGTGACCAAGATCACCGAAATAAAAGGAATAGCCAATAGCCTTAGCATAGCACCATTTTGCGCAAAAATAAGCTGTGGCACGTAAAAAATTGTTAAATAACTTTTAAAAGTCCTTCAACAACTTAATATTGTCGGTCAACAACCACCCTGTTTGGCCATCTGCAATCTTTATTTTGCTCCAATCGTCCAAGTGGTCCATAACGTTGACTTTGGTCCCTTCATGCAAAGTGAAGACATTTTCGCTATTGTTGTTGGGTTCGGATGAGACCTGTACCTCTTTGCTAAAAACAATTGCAGGGTTGTCCTTTTTAAATCCTTGGTATTGCATGTAGGCCATTAAAATGCACAACGCTCCCAAGACCAGTGAAAAGATACTGGTTATGAAAGCCATTCTTTTTTGATTGGCATATCGGAGGAAGAAGTATGCCAAATAGGCGATCACAAACAAAAAGATGAGTGCAACAGCCAAATAGGCCCATTGATCAAAAGAAAAAAGGTTCACCACCGTATTGTAGATTTGGGAAATTTCGGTTTTTGGCATTTCCTCAATGGCATCCAACCGCATATTCTGGGCATAGCCTAAATTGTTGATGATCTCACTATCATTTGGATCCAGTAGCAAGGCTTTTTCGTAATAGTAAATACTGGGGCCTATGGCATTCTGTTTGTAGTAACAGTTTCCAAGATTAAAATAAAGCTGTGCCGAGTGCTCCCCATTTTCCAGGATTTGCTCGTAATTTTTTATGGCTTTGGAATATTCTCCTTTATTGTAGTGCTCCGTAGCTTGGTCAAACAGGCTGTTGTTTTGGGAAAACCCCAAGAAAAATGAAAAGAGACCCAATAAAACAATCAACTTTTTTAGATTCATAATTGCTTGTCCAAATTAGAGATTACCTCGCTGGCCTTATCATAATCGTTTTGCATTTGTACGTCTGAAAATGGACTGTAGCGAGCCATTTCGCAGCTTTTTAGCAAATCAATAAAGCCTTCCACATCCGCAGTGTCCACTTTTTTGTTCAGTAAAATGGATATGATTTTCTCCTTACTGAACTCTGAGGTTTCAATTTTTAGTTTGGCTTTCAGATAATTGTGCAGGCCTTTTTCCAACGCTACGTAAAAAGCTTCTTTGTTGCCCAGTTCCTTTTTGGCCGTTGACAGGTACTTTTTGGCCAGTTTATTGGCTTTTTTCACTTTATTGCCTTCCACATCGCGGGCAATGGCCTCTCTTTTCTTAAACGAAAAAATGGCGATGGGAATCAACAACAAAGGAAGGAACATGAGCAAATAGAATGTGTTGGACCCAAAAAAGTAATCTATACCAATAGGGCTCAGGTTGGGGGTCAATTTTATAAAGTGGAACTGTTTTCCGGTGGGAACCACAACTTGCTGATTTGAGGGTGTTCCAATGGCATTGTTGGATGAGGTACTCATAGGCCCTTCCAAAACCTCAATGTTTATCTCCTCGGAATTGAGGGTCACATATCTTTCTGTATTGGGATTGAAATAGCTAAAAGAAATGCTGGGAATGGGATATTTCCCCCTAAATGATGGTACGATGGTGTAATTGTTGCTCACCTTCCCCTCCATTCCTGAGGTGTAGGTCTGGATGTTTTCTTCGTATTCGGGTTCGTACACCTCAAGGGAACTGGGAAGTTCCGGTTCCGGAAGCTGGAACAATTTTAAGTTCCCTTTTCCTGATACTTCTACAACAGCCTGAAGCGATTCTGAAGCGTTCAATTGGTTCTTGCTGGCAGTGACCGAGAATTCAAAATCCCCTACGGCACCGCCAAAATTGGCAGGTTTTCCAGTTTCAGGAAGCGCCTTTACATTTAGCGTTCTTCTTCCTGCCGAAACCGTTTTACTGGTCTGGGTATAAATACGTCCCCCAAAAAAGTCCCGGCGATTGGTGGGCACATCCACAAAAATTTCCAAGGAAAGAGGCTCAATCTCCAGTTGTCCTGCCTTTTGTGGATAAAGCACCATTCTTTTCAATACCACATAGCGGTAGGGTTTGCCCTGGTAGGTGCCATTTTGGGCGGTGTGCTTGGTCACGGGAATTTCTTGGCTCCAAAAATTGTTGTACTTGGGATTGTCCAACGGTCTGTAATTGGTGACACTGATGTTGGGACTCACATAAAGCTTGTAGACAACCGTGACGGCTTCATTCAGGTAGGGGCTTCCTTTGGAGACTTCGGCCACCAAATGGAGACTCTCGTCGGCAACATCGTCAACGGTCTTTTGATCATTGGGCTTGTCCACAGCAGCGGTCACTTCCACAGTTTTGGGAAGGGTTTTATAGGTTTCGCCGCCAATTTCTATGGTAGCCTGCTTTATGGTAAAATTACCTCTGGCCGTAGGCATTAAAATATAGGAATAGGTTTTGGAAAAGCTTCGTTTTCCATTGACCCATGACGAACTGATGGATTGTGAAGGCCCCATGACCACCTTAAAACCTTCAAAGGGAGGAGGACTAAAATTGTCACCATCCTTGTTCATGGTAAATTCTACCCGAAGGCGTTCATTGATGCCCAGTTTTTCCTTGCTGAGGTTCATCTCAAACGAAACCTGATCGTCTTGGGCATAGGCGGGGTGGGCCACAAAAAGGATTGCGGTCATGAACACCAGTATTTTGCCCCTCAACCTGTACATTACCAGTCTTTTTCGTTTCTAATTTTTTTGCCCTTCACTTTTCTGGCCTCCATTTTTTCCTGCACCTTTTTTTCTTCGTTTTGCATGGCCTCTAGCAGATTCTGAATCTGCTGCTTGGAAAGTTGATTGGGTCTTGGTTGTTGTTTTTGCTCCTCAGGTTGGTCGCCCTCATTGGGTTTTTTCTCCTGCTCTTTTTTCTCCTCTCCATCTCCTTTCTGATTCTCTTCAGGCTTATCCTCTCCATTTTCACCCTCATCACCCTTGTCCTTGTTCTCATCTTCATTTTGCTTTCCTTCATCCTGCTTTTCGTTGTCCCCTTCGTTGTTTTGGTCCTTGTTTTGGTCTTTGTCTTGATCCTGCTGGTCCTGGTTGTCTTTATTATCCTGATTCTGATCGTTCTTCTGATCGTTCTGTTCCTTTTCCAGCATTTTTTTGGCCAGTGCTAGATTGTACCGGGTTTCGTCATCGTTGGGATTGCTTCGCAAAGCTTCTTTATAGGCCTCTACGGCTTTTTCGTATTCCTTGCTTTTCATGAACACATTGCCCATATTGTGGAAGGCCTTGTGCTTTTCAGGTTTTTCCTCTGTTGATTCACCGGCCTGTTTGTATCGCCCAAAAGCTTCACCGTAGCTTTCCCGGTTGTAGTATGCGTTCCCTAGATTAAAGGGTGCGGCAACATTTTCTTTACTTTTTGATATGGCCCTTCTGTAATTGGCTTCGGCAATGGGAAAATCGTTTGAGGTAAGCTCTTCATTGGCCTCGTAAGTGAGGTTTGTGGAGGTTCTTAGTGCTTTTTCGGCCTCTTTCTCCGCAATTTCATCCTGCGCATGGGCAATCCCGGCACAACAGAACAGGCCAAATATCAATCTCATCTTATTCATCGTCATGCTCATTAAAAAGATTTAGCTTTTTCAACCATTGTGTTTTTCGGTCCAAGAGGAAGATGTCCAAAAATAAAAATAAAAAGCCTGCGGCAAGAAACCATTGAAATTGGTCTTTGTACTCGGCAAACTGCTTGGCTTCAAATTCGGTTTTGTCCATTTGGTTCAATAGCTCTTTGATGTGTTCCACCGCCTCTTCGGTGTTGGAACCATCAATATATTCCCCATTGCCTCTCTCCGCAACCTCGGATAAAATGGCTTCGTTCAATTTGGTGATGACCACTTCTCCTTGATTGTCTTTCTTCAAACTTTCCACAACGCCATTTCTTTTGATGGGAATGGGAGCTCCTTTAGCTTTTCCAACCCCAATGGTGAAGACACGGATGCCATTTTGGGTGGCGTTATCCACAGCACTTACGGTATTGTCCTCAGAATGGTCCTCTCCATCAGAAACAATGAAAAGTACACGGTTGGTCTGTTCGGTATCATCATAATAGGTGCTGGCCAAGTCTATGGCGGCATCTATGGCAGTACCTTGGGAGGACAACATATCCGTATTCATGCTCTGCAGGAACATTTTTGCTGCTCCATAATCCGTGGTGATGGGCAATTGGGGATAGGCCTGCCCAGCATAGGCAATGATTCCGATGCGGTCACTGGCCAATTGGTTGATGATTTCAGAGACCAGCCTTTTGGCCTTTTCCAATCGGTTTGGGGCAATATCCTCTGCCAACATGCTTTTTGAAACGTCCACCGCAAAAACAATGTCCACCCCTTCGCGTTTAACGGTCTCCAGTTTGGTTCCGATTTTGGGGTTCACCAATCCCAAAATGAGAAAGGAGAGCCCCGCCAAGAGAAAAATCAACTTTAGGGTCGACTTAAAACTTGATCTGTCCGGGGCCAATCGCTTCAACAAATTGGTGTCCGCAAATTGGCGTTGGGTCCTTTTTTTCCAGATTTGAAGAAAAAAGAAGGCCAGGACCATTACCGGAATAATGCCCAAGAGGTAGAAATATATTTTTTCGTCAAACTGAATCATTTCTTAAATAAAACTTTTGAACAGGGAATTGCGCAAGCCCCATTCCAATAATAGCAAGACCCCTGCCAAAAAAATCAGTGGCCTAAACTTTTCTTCGTATTTATAATATTTGAATTCTTCTATTTCTGTTTTCTCCAAACTGTTGATTTCCTCATAGATTTCCTTCAGCTTCTCATTGTCCGTGGCCCGAAAGTATTTTCCGCCGGTCACCTGTGCGATTTCCTTAAGCAAATCCTCATCAATTTCCACTTGGCGCATCCCATATCTAAAGGAACCATCCCTGTTATAGGCCACGGGGGAAAGCGCATTTCCGTTGGTGCCCAACCCAATGGTATAGGTTTTGATTCCAAATTCCACGGCAAGATCGGCAGCGGTTTTTGGTTCAATAAACCCTGAATTGTTTACACCATCGGTCAACAAAATAATGACTTTACTGATGGCCTTGCTTTCCTTCAACCGGTTTACAGCGGTGGCCAGTCCCATACCTATGGCCGTTCCATCCTCCAGTTCACCGTAGGTGATTTGCTGCAGCGCATTGAGCACAATGGACTTGTCACTGGTAATGGGTGTTTTGGTATAGCTTTCCCCGGCATAGCCCACCAAACCAATACGGTCATTGGGGCGTTCTTCGATAAAATTGGCCGCCACTTCTTTAAGGGCGGAAAGCCTATTCGGCTTTAGATCGCGAGCCAACATACTTGAGGAGACGTCAATGGCCATGACAATATCTATACCCTTTGTGGTCTTGGTCCGTGTTGATATGTCCTCGGTCTGAGGCCGGGCCATAGCTGTAATGATGGCAGCCAATGCCAATAGTCTCAGAATAAAAAGGGCCGGTTTTATTTGAGAGGCCCAGTTACGCACCGAAAAACCTTTGATACTGGAAATCCGTAGCGAGGCCATTTCATTTTTGCGTTTGAAAAAATACCATAGCAAAGCCAGTGGAAGCAATACGAGCAACCAGAAAAACTGCGGATTTGCAAATTCTATATTTTCAAACATCTATACTTGTGTTTTTACGTCCAAACTGTTCAATATTCGGTCCACGATCTGTTCCGCATAATCATCCCCATCTTCCCAAGTGATGACCACTTGCTGCATAAACCCTTTTCCACCGAAGGAAAGGATGTTGTACTTGGCCCTTTTGGATTCACTACTGCCAGGGACATCCAAGGTTCCGGTGCCGTAGGTTTTTAATCCCTTTACACCGGATTGCGTTACAAACTCCTCTTGTTTGGTAATGATGTTTTTGAGTCCAAATTTTTCAAAATTGGACAAGGTTGACCCAACAGCGGCATTAAAATCAGGGTCTTTTTCTTCTTTATAGGTCACCGAGCTCGTGGATACCGAAAAAATACCCACATAACTTCCGTAGGAAAAACTTTGGAGCTCCTTGATCAATTCTTCGGTTTCAGGCGGGAGTTTCATCTCTTGTCGGATAAGCACATCGGGCGTTTCCAATTCCACAGGGGGGAAGCCATAGGAGCTGGACACCCATTCGCCTTCCAAAAGTTCTTTGGTGGGATAGCCAAAAACGGTGTCTTTTACTTGCTTGAAACCAAAATAGGCCACCGAGAAAGCTCCGCCCAAAACAACCAGCCCAGCAAAAATGGCCGCGGCCAAATAGATGCGTTTCCGTTGTTTTTTCTTGGCAAGTTCTTCCAAATATTCTTCGTTCAACAATAACTCATCTTCCGTGGGCTCTGGCAGGGCATCGTGGGTTTTTACCACGATATCTTCCACTAATTTTCTGTCCTGCTCAGCCACAGAGGTTGCTGGTTTTGACTTGGCGAACTTTACCAAATCAGCCGTTTCCAATATTTTTTGAAATTGATCTAGGGTATCATCATCGATTTTGAGTTCACCCGCATCCTTCAACATTTCCAATTTGGCGATCAATTGCCCCGTGGTACTTTCCATGGCGGAAACGTGAACTTCATCCTCAAGATACATTCGGACAATATCGGTGAGCTCAGAATAGTAGCGTTTGTACTCGTCTTGAATGAGGTATCTGGAATTTTCCAATTTTTTGAGTTCCAACAGTGCCCGATCATAGGGAGGAAGAAGCGCTTCTTTCTCTTCTTCGGTGAGCGGTTTCTTTCTGAGGAAGAACCAATAGACCAATCCACCGACCACTATCAGGCCCAAAAGAATCCAAAACAATGTTTTCAACAGTTCGGCGTGGCTCTTTTCCACCTGCATCAAAGGTTTGATGTCGTACATTTTCTGTTTGGTGGTGTCCACGGCAACATCGGCCACTTTTATGTTGAAGGAATCCGTAAAAAAGGGCTGTTCATTTATGGCGATGCGCTGTGGTGGGATAGTATAGGCCCCGCTATCAAATTGGGTGAGGGCATAAATGCGTTGAAGGGTAACCTTATCATTGTTTTTTAGGGTATCCCCGATGATGGACTCTACGGTTTCCAAGGGAGAGAAGGTTTGGCCTTCAGGGAAATGCACAACATCTGTGGAATCTGCTTCAACCGTAATTTTGTAATGGATCTGTTCCCCAATTTTTATGGAAAGGGTGTCCACTTCAACCGAAACCTTGGGCTTGTCCTGTGAAAATGTGGAAAGTGGTAATAGAAAAAGGCACAGCAAGGCACCCAACGCTATTCGCATTGCAGCGCTTTGACCTTTCAACCTTAACCTTTCTAGTATCATTTATCCTCTTCGTTTAAAATAGCCCAACAATTTCTTCACATAGCTTTCATCCACCCTGCAATTGATTACCCCACAGCCCGATTTGGTAAACGTATCCATAAAATAATTCACTTTGTCTTTGTGGAATTGGCCATACGCATTCCGTACTTTTTTGGATTGGGTGTTCACCAATTGTAGCGTTCCGGTCTCGGCATCCTGCATTTGTACCATGCCCAGATTGGGAATGGATTCTTCGCGTTCATCATAAACCCGTATACCGGTAACATCGTGTTTGTTGCCCACAATACGGAGCGTGTTGTTGTAATCATCTGCAATGAAATCGGAGAGCACAAAAACAATGGCCTTCTTCTTCATCACGTTGGTAAGGAATTTTAAGGCCTCGGCAATGTTGGTACGACTGCTTTTTGGGCTGAATTCCAGAAGCTCCCGAATGATTCGGAGGACATGGCTTTTTCCTTTTTTGGGCGGGATGAAAAGTTCAACTTCATCCGAGAACAATATCACACCCACCTTATCATTGTTTTGTAGGGCCGAAAAAGCCAGTGTGGCAGAGATTTCGGTAATGATTTCTTTCTTGAACTGATTGGCGGTCCCGAAAAGTTCCGAGCCGCTCACATCCACCATCAACATCATGGTAAGCTCCCGTTCCTCCTCAAAAACTTTTACAAAGGGCTCATTGTATCGGGCGGTAACGTTCCAATCGATGCTCCTCACATCATCCCCAAATTGATACTGTCGAACTTCACTGAAGGTCATACCTCTTCCCTTAAAGGTAGAGTGGTACTCCCCACCAAAAATATGGTCGGAAAGACGTCGCGTCTTTATCTCAATTTTACGTACCTTCTTAAGTAGTTCTTTTGTATCCATTGGGTTCAAGGAATAAACTTTCTGGTTGGTTAAAGTATAGGTTTACTTTTACCGAGAAACATTGAACCGTTACGGTACCTCTACCTCGTTTACAATCTTGTTTATGATTTCTTCTGAAGTAATGTTTTCGGCCTCGGCCTCATAGGTTATTCCAATACGGTGCCTTAATACATCGTGGACCACCGCCCTAACATCTTCGGGGACCACATACCCCCTTCTTTTGATGAAGGCATAGCATTTGGAGGCAATGGCCAAGTTGATGCTTCCCCTTGGAGAGGCACCAAAACTGATCAAGGGTTTTAGGTTTTCCAGATTGTACTTTTCTGGGTATCGGGTGGCAAATACCAAATCCAGAATGTATTTTTCAATTTTTTCATCCATATAGACCTCCCGGACCGCTTGTTGCCCACTTAAAATCTGTTTTAGGGTCACAACAGGCTTAACGGGTTCTGTTGCACCTTTAAGGTTTTGTCTGATGATGAGTTGCTCCTCGTTGAGCTTGGGATAATCAATAACAGTCTTTAGCATAAAACGATCCACTTGTGCTTCGGGGAGCGGATATGTACCTTCCTGTTCCACTGGGTTCTGGGTGGCCATCACCAAAAATGGGGGTGCCAATTTAAAGGTTTCATCCCCAATGGTCACCTGTTTTTCCTGCATGGCCTCCAATAAGGCTGATTGTACTTTTGCAGGAGCCCTGTTGATTTCATCCGCTAAAACGAAATTGGCGAAAATAGGTCCCTTTTTGATGGAGAAGTCGTTCTCCTTGATGTTGTATATCAAAGTACCGATGACGTCCGCAGGCAAAAGATCGGGTGTAAACTGAATCCGGCTAAAGCTTCCTTTTACCGCTTTGGCCAGTGTATTGATGGCCAAGGTCTTGGCGAGCCCGGGAACACCTTCCAAAAGAATGTGGCCCTGGCCCAATAGGCCAATGAGCAATCGTTCAACCATGTGTGTCTGCCCTACGATGGCCTTGTTCATTTCAACCTTGAGAAGGTCAATAAAAGCGCTTTCCTGGGCAATTTTCTCATTCACAGCACTAATATCAATAGTAGTGTTTTCTTCCATATGAAGCTTTATTGTTCGGTGTTAGTGTTGGCGTTTTAGCTAAGGGGTGCAAAATGAAAATTTATTTAAAATTCGCCTGTTAATTAATGGTTAAAAAAAATGGTAAAGCCCTAGTTTTATGAAGGATTTAAGGGTTTATTTTTATACTTTCACCCTATATGCAACAGACAGATACGTATTCCAGAATTATATCTGGAGCAATGACATGGGGAAGTTGGGGCAAAAAACTTTCCAAAAATGAAATGATCGATTTAATGCACCACTGCATTGCATCTGGATTGACCACCTTTGACCATGCCGATATTTACGGAAGCTATTCCACCGAAGCGGATTTTGGTAAAGCTTTCGCTGATAGTGGAATCAAAAGGGCAGATATTCAACTGATTTCCAAGTGTGGAATCCAAATGACACGAGGTAGGGACAATCGGTTGAACCATTATCAATATGACAAGGAGTATATCATTTGGTCGGCGGAACAATCCTTGAAAAAGCTCAATACCGAATATTTGGATTTGCTGCTTTTGCACAGGCCAAGCCCGTTGATGCATCCTGATGAAATTGCTGGAGCTGTTGACCATCTAATGGTAAGTGGAAAGATAAATTGGTTTGGGGTATCCAATTTTACACCATCACAAATCGCCATGTTAAACAAAAAGGCCATTCCCGTATCAGGAAATCAAGTGGAATTTTCATTGACCCATGATGCTCCCATGTACGATGGTACTTTTGATGACTGCATTGCCAACAATCGAATGGCCATGGCCTGGAGCCCATTGGGGAGCTTGTTCCAAGAAAAAAACAAACAGACGAAGAGAATAAGGAAAACCATGGATCCCTTGATGGAAAAATATGGAGCGGATGAAAGTCAATTGCTCTTGGCCTGGATATTGAAACATCCAGCCAAAGTTTTTCCTGTGGTAGGGACTACAAATAAAGAACGAATAACCTTGGCCGCGAAGGCCATTGATATGAACATGGAACTTCAGGATTGGTTTGCCCTTTTAGTGGCAAGCCAAGGTCATGATGTTCCTTAAAATTAGAAGTATATATGAAGGAGAAAAGTGCTTTAATTACTGGGGCCACCAGTGGAATAGGTAAGGCCACAGCAGAAATTTTTGCTAAACAAGGTTTTAATCTAGTGCTGTGCGGACGCCGGCAAGAACGGTTGGATGCGCTCAAGGAAACCTTGGGGAAAACTGTAAAAGTGCATACCCTGAGCTTTGATGTCAGGGACAGGGAGGCTGTTTTTTCGGCCATTGAAAGCCTGCCCGAGTCATTTACATCAATAGATGTATTGATCAACAATGCCGGGAACGCCCATGGCCTAGATCCAATTGATAAGGGAAACCTGGATGATTGGGATGCCATGCTGGACATTAACGTCAAGGGATTGCTGTATGTGACCAAGGCCATATTGCCCCAGATGGTAGAACGTAGGGCAGGGCACATCATCAACATTGGATCCATTGCTGGAAAGGAAGTGTATCCCAACGGAAATGTGTATTGTGCCAGCAAGTATGCCGTGGACGCCCTAAACCAAGGTATGCGTATTGACCTAAACTCCTACGGAATTAGGGTAGGGGCCATAAACCCGGGCATGGTGGAGACCGAATTTAGCGATGTGCGATTTAAGGGAGATGCGGATAAGGCCGATAAAGTTTACGATGGACTGCAACCGTTAACAGCCGAAGATATTGCAGATATCATTCTTTTTGTGGTCACCAGACCCTATCATGTCAACATCGCAGATTTGATGGTGCTGCCCACGGCACAAGCAAACTGTACCGTTGTGCATAGGGAGTAACTTTCCAAGGCCTGGGTTAAAAGCTGAAAAATGATAGTGCATCAGTTATGCCATACCTGATGAAATCAGAAAGAAAAGGGGTTAAATATGATTGAGGCTGTTTTAGCATTGGACCCAATACCCGAAACCCGAATCCTTAAGTTATGATCAACAAACGCCTACTGGTAAAGAATCTTTTAGCGCATAATGACGAGAACAGCTTTTACGATAAAAAGCGCTTTATTTCCATAGGCGAAAAAGAAGGAAAGGCCAAGTTTTTAAAGCATGTTTGTGCCCTGGCCAACAGTAATCCCAAGAATAACAGCTTTATTGTCATTGGAGTTGAGGATGCCGATAATGAAATAGTAGGGGTTGACTTTTTTGACGACAGTAAGATTCAGAATTTGGTCAACGCTTATCTGGACAATCCACCTATAATCTCCTATGAGAATATTCCATTTCCGCATTTGCCCGAAGGAAAAGTGGTGGGCTTGGTCACCATTCGGTCCAATGGAAAGGTATGTGCCCTCAGAAAAAACATCTGGAAATATTACGGGGGTGCTGTTTTCTTTAGGGAAGGGAGTATTAGCCTTCCCAAAGCTTTTGATATTGAGTTGAAGGACATCAACTCAGAAGCCGTGGCCACCATAGAACAACACGCCCGGAACAATATTGAGCTTACTTTGGATGCCGTCATCAACTTTATGAACACAAGGCATCCCGATCTTACCATCGACTATAAAGTTTTTAAGGAGCAGTTTGTGGTCTGCTGGGCCGGAAACAAGAAAAAAGTGAAGAACAAAACCTATTATTCAAGGGTTGATATTGAGCTCATCAATGAACAGGTGAAGCTTTTCTATTCCGCTTTGGATGAGATTACCATTAATTACGATGATGATTCGTTCCGTACCTTGGAGTATGTACAATTGGGATTGGGATCACAGCAGCACTATTACCCTTTGGAAGAATTGATAATCACTTTTTCTGAAAACGGCAAGTATACCATCAACAGTAAATTGGTGTTTGAGCCGCCACAGTATGATAAAAAAACCCTGTACCATGTGTACAATACCAACAATGCACTCCTGCAAAAACTTGAGAAGAAAATAGTACTCACCCAAGCGGAACAGATTGATCTTACCCATTTGCCGGCCACCTACCTTATCTGTTACCTCAATGGTTTTGAAGAGGCAAAAGAGCAGATGGACCGCTCCAGACCTATTCTTAAGGCCCATGACAACAATGTGTATCAATCCCTAAAGGAATCGCAACGTATTCTTAGAAAAGTGAGGTACAACTAAGCTCTTTTCAACCAAAGCATTTGGAAGGGCAAAACTTCCAACAGACCACTATTGATTTTTATTTTTTGACCAGAAACCAAATCTTTGGGCTCTCCTTGGGCAAAATAGCCCAATTTTTTGATCCAACTGGTTTCGATCACCTGCGGATTTTCATCAAAATTGCAAACCACCAAGAGCCCTTTTCTTTTGTCGTTGCTTCGTTCAAAAACAAGAATGTGGTCATTTCCGGTATGGTATAATAACAAATCATTGTGATCGGCAAAAACAGGGTTTTCTTTTCGGATGCGGATCAACTTTTGCAGTGTGTGGAAGATTTTGGATTGAGGTAATTCTTTGTTTTTTAGTTGGGAAACAACCCCCCAATCTTGCATAGGCCGGTTGAGCCATCTGCTGTCCTCCTTTTTGGACTTGTCCTTTAGATAGGAGTAATCGTTCAAGGTGCCAATTTCGTCTCCGGCATAGATCAAAGGAATTCCGCCAAAGGCAAAAGTAATTCCATGCAGCATAATGATTTTTGCTATGGACTGCTCAATGAGCACTGGGTCTTTTTGAATCAACCCCTTTTCAAGGCCCAATAGCGATGCAGCACTTCCGGTAATACGCCCATCGCCTGTTTTGGGATTGTACATGAACACCTGCCCCATGGCGGGTGACCAATCCAAGCGTTGGCAATAATAATTCAACAAAAATTTTCGGTGCATTTCTGGGTTCCAACCCAATTCATGGATCAAATTGTTTTCATAGCCCAAACCAATATCATCATGGCAACGGATGTAGTTGATCCAGGTACAGTCTTTTGGCTTGGGAGGTACGTGGGTAAGGCTTTTGTAGAGCAACTGGGTCTTTTTGGTAGCAATGGAATTCCATAAAAGTGCCATCAAGGAGGCATTGTAGGCAACCTCACATTCATTGCCTGCTTTCTGTCCTTCCCCAAAATATGTAACGATGTCTGTGGGAGCTACAATGGCCTCGGCCAAAAGGATTGTCCCTGGAGCCACCACTTGCAAACACATTCTAAAAAGTGCAATGAGATTGTGTGCCTCTGGAAGATTTTGCGAAATGGTGCCCATTTTTTTCCAAAGGAAGGCCAAGGCATCAAAACGAACCACGTCCACGCCCATATTTGTCATCTTCACCAAATTGGCCAACATCTCCATAAATACTTCGGGATTGGTGTAATTAAGGTCCCACTGGTAACTGTTGAACACGGTCATTACCCATTTGTCCATTTCTGGGATGTAGGTAAAATTTCCGGGAGAGGTTTCTGGGAACACCTCGGGCAGGGTTTTTTCATATTCCTTCGGAATAACATCATCCTCAAAGGTGTAATAATATCCCTGGTATTTTTTGTCACCCTTCATGGCTTTTTTGGCCCATGGAAACTCGTTGGAAGTGTGATTCACCACAAAATCCAACATTAGGAAGATTCCTTGTTTTCGGAACTCCGAGGTCAATTTCAACAAATCTTCCTTGGTGCCGTACTTTTTGTCCACTTCGTGGTAACTGTTCACGGCATAGCCCCCATCACTTTCTCCTTTGGGCCTTGTGGTAATGGGCATGATGTGCAAAAAATTGACACCGAGCTCTTTTAAGTAAGGAATTTTTTGCTGTAGCCCTTTTAGATCTTTGTTGAAATGCTCCACGTACAATTGCATGCCCATGAGCTTCTCGGACTGGTACCAATTACCGGCTTGCAATCGTTCCAAATCTTGTTTTTTTAATGAAGCGGGTCTGGATGCAAATAACTTTGGGAGCTGATTCAGCAATTTGCGAAAAGCTTCGGAATGCTGTTCCTCGGGATAAAGCGAGAAAAACAATTGTTGAATGAGGCTTAGGTTGGTGGCCAGTCGTAAATCAAAAAGTGCTTCGGGATTCTTCTGTTTGAGCTGGGCGGAGACCAGTCTATGTAATTCGGCTTGGTTCATTTTATTTTTCCAACTGGTCTTTGGTGGGCAGGGACGGGATTGCCCCATAATTGGTAGTGGTAATGGCACCCGCCTTATTGGCCATGGCCACCATCTTTTCGAGCAGATCATGATTTTCAAAAACGGGATCAAAGTTGCCCAGATCGGAGATTTGGTAGAGCAAACATCCAATAAAGGCATCACCTGCTCCGGTAGTGTCCACTGGTTTGACGGCTATACTGGGAATTATCTTTTTTGAACCGTTTACACTTAACAAAGTGCCCTCTCCGCCCATGGTCACCGTAATGATTTTGGCACCCATGCCGTGAAAAACATTACAAGCTTCATTAATGTCGTTCTTCCCTGAAAGTAATTCTGCCTCCTCCAAACTGAACTTGCACAAATGGGATTTTTCAATAAAGGGAATACATTTTTTAATGAATTGCTCCTTATTTTCTTTCCAGAGGTCGCTTCTAAAATTGGGGTCAAAACTGATGAGCATTTCTTTGGTGAGTCCATCAAAAAGATACTTTCCGTATGCTTTTTCCAAAGAACCTCCCAGCAATGCTGTTGCGGCTCCCAAGTGCAAAATATTGCCTTTAAGGCTTTTTCGTAAATTAGGGTCGTATTCCAGTTCTTTGTCCGCTCCCCTGCTGAACACAAAATCCCGCTCCCCATCCTCTGCCAGGGAAACAAAGGCCAAAGTGGTAAAGGTTTTGGACAGTTGTGCCATGGAGATGTCAACACCTTCGGCTTTGAGCACATCCAACAAAAAACGTCCAAAAGGGTCATTGCCTACACAGCCCAAGAAAATACTTTTTCCGCCAAGTTTGGATATGGCACAGGCCACATTGGCCGGGGCACCGCCCGCTTTTTTAGTGAATTCGGTAGCTTTGGATAGGTCGCTTCCTTGCTTTTCCGCAACAAAATCTATCAATAATTCACCAACGCAGAATACCTTTTTCATTTTTGTAATGCAATAACCTAAGGTACATAGAAAATTGTTCGTTGACCAAAAAAGATGTAAGCTTTTGGAAGAATCCTGTTGTTGGAGTTGGCAAAACTTTAAGCGTAATTTCTTATCAATGGGTCGTTTTGTCCGTATTTTTGTAAAAAATTTTTCTATGCGAACATTGGTTGTGGGGGACATCCATTCTGGATTAAAAGCATTGGAGCAACTTATTGTAAAAGCCAATGTAACCCCAAAAGACCGCCTTATTTTTTTGGGGGATTACGTGGATGCTTGGAGTACCGCCGTAGAAACCGTTGACTTTTTAATCGACCTGCAAAAGGAATTTAACTGTACCTTTATTAGAGGCAATCATGATGAGCTTTGCAGGGATTGGTTGTTGACCAGAAGGGAAAATCCGCAGTGGTTGGCCCATGGAGGTGTGGCCACCCGGGATTCGTATTTGAGGGACAACAGGGATGATTGGAGTTCCCATCTTGATTTTTACGCACAATTGAAGAACTACTATCTCGCAGATGACAATCGATTGTATCTGCATGCCGGGTACACGAATTTAAAGGGGATAGATTATGAATATTTTGATCAATCGTTCTATTGGGACAGGACGTTGTGGGAGTTGGCCACTGCCATTGATTCCAATTTAAAGCCAGAGGACCCAAAGTTTCCCAAAAGGTTGACCCACTACAAAGAAGTTTTCATTGGCCATACTCCTTTGTCCAAGGAAGAGGTGGTTCCGCCACAAAAAGCTGCCAACGTATGGAATGTGGACACAGGAGCTGCTTTTAGGGGAGGGCTGACCATGATGGATGCGCAGACCAAGGAGTTTTGGCAAAGTAACCCGGTCCACACCTTTTATCCCGGGGAGCAGGGCAGAAATTAAGGTGCCCAAACCCCAGATTTCAAAAAAACCTTGATTAAAAACTAAAAAATACGATATGTCAATAAAAAATATACGGTTGGAAGTAATGCAAGCCATCGAACCAAAAGTTGAAGGGTTTATGGATTCATTTTTGATTCCAACAGAAAAAATATGGCAACCCACAGATTTTTTGCCCGATTCACAAAGTGATGATTTCTATGATCAAATAGAGCAGATTCGTGGAGAGGCCAAAGAATTGGGCTATGATTTTTGGGTGACCCTTGTAGCGGACACTATCACCGAAGAAGCCCTGCCAACATACGAATCCTGGTTAATGGATGTGGAAGGAATAGATCAGCACAACGGCAAGGACAATGGTTGGAGCAAATGGGTACGGGCATGGACCGCAGAGGAGAACCGACACGGCGATGTGTTGAACAAATATCTGTACTTATCCGGAAGGGTAAACATGCGGGAAATTGAGATTACGACCCAGCATTTAATAGCAGATGGTTTTGACATCGGCACCGATAGAGATCCCTATAAAAACTTTATCTATACCACTTTTCAGGAACTGGCCACCAATATTTCACACAAGCGTGTGGGGGTGATGGCCAAGAAAAAAGGCAATGTTCTTTTGGGAAAAATGTGTACAATTATTGCAGGGGATGAAATGCGGCATCATTTGGCCTATAGGGAATTTGTGAAAACCATATTGGAGCAAGACCCCAACGGAATGGTGATTGCCTTTGCCGAAATGATGAAAAAGAAGATCGTGATGCCCGCCCATTTCTTGAGGGAATCTGGCGGAAGTATTGGCACTGCATTTGAGCAATTTTCCAATTGTGCACAACGTTTGGGCGTGTACACTGCACAAGATTATATAGACATCCTTAAAAAATTGAACGAATATTGGGCCATAGGTCATTTAAGGGGACTTTCAGATCAAGCTGAAAAAGCCAGGGATTATTTGATGAAACTTCCCGATAGATTACAGCGAATATCTGAACGGATGCAATTTTCGCAGGATCAATATAAGTTCAAATGGGTTGAGGCCAACGGAATGCTGTAGCTAAAATTTACCGGCCCTGTGCTTTTCTTGCCATTCGGCAAGTTGTTCCCAATGCCCTTCATGGGCCATTTTGGCCTGCATGGGCCAAGAGGCCGGGTCATGGATTCTGTATCGTTTGCCTCCGGAGTTGAGCACTTCCTGGCATTTATTGGCCGATGTTTCCGAAAGCGCCTTCCAAGTTTTTATGTCAAAATTGTGGAATAGTTCCTGAATTTTGGGGCCAATGCCCTCCACTATTTTCAAATCATCTTTGTTCACTTTTTTGCCCAATGCAGCTTTGGCAGCCTTGGGATCAAAAGAGGAAACAGAAGTGGGAGTTGCAGATACGGATTTGGGCTTGGGCATCTCAACCGAAGTAACCCGTTTTTGGCACGCCTCAAGGTCGGCCCTGAGTTTAGCATTTTCAATTTCAAGCTTTTTGATGAGGGAAGTAGTATCTGCTTTTGGGGATTTGTTCGTTCTGCCCAAGAGATACCCCACAACGCCGATGGTTATGCCAACAATGGCCAAAATAATCCAAAAAAAGATGTCTATGGTATCAGCATTCATTGGCTATTATTTAAGGGATGCATTACAGTTGTATCCAAATAAAGCCAAAGCATCAAAACAGGGCTTGGAAGATTTGGGAAATTATATATCAAAGTATTAAAAAAATCTTAAAATTCCGAATTTAACTTTAAGAATCTGAGGAGTTTGGGAGCGATTTCTTGAAAATGAAAAAAAATAAAATCAGAAAATCAATCAAAAAATACCAACTATACACTTTTTATGACCACTGATAAGATAGCTCTTAAAAACTTACGGAAATATGGTGAAGTTTGCAGTAAATATTAGGTAAGAAACCCTATTTCTCCCGACAAAGTTACGGCATTGGAATAGGGTTTGATTAAATTTAATTTTGAGTTAGTTAAGTTGGTTTTTTAAAGATCGCCCATCCAGTGTTCATCCTAGATGGGCGGCTTGCATTTAATACGGTTGAATATATATTTAACAAAAAGTTAATAATGTGTTAAGAAAGTGTTAAACAGCACTGATTTTCTGTACCTTATAGGGGAACAAACAAAAATCCATAAGGATGAAAAGAACACTATTAACAACTATCGCATTAACACTTGCAATCTGTTCATTTGGACAAGTAGCTTATTTTCAGTACAGGGCTGTTCCAGAAGACAGAGAGGCAGAATTTGTAGAAAAAGAAACCAAATATTGGGCTAAAGTAGCTCAAGCTGCTGTTGACCAAGGTAAGATGGCAACTTGGTCGCTTTGGAGAAAAGTTGGGGTAACCGAAGAAGGGGCTCCAAACTATGTTTTTGTAAACACGTATGAAAGTTTCGAAAAAGCTAACCCCGCCGATGTTTGGACCAGCGAAAATGTAAAGACAATGGGAGTTTCGCCAGATATGGTGGAAACCAATTCGTTTGCCAAGATTACTTTCGACTATTGGCTTCAAATTGAAGACATGGTACCCGGCGATTATAAGTATGCTATAGTAAACTATGCGATGCCAAAGAGTAGAGGTAACTTTATTGAAGAAAACAAAAAACTTTGGAAACCAATGTTTGAAAAAAACATTAAGGCGGGGAAAATGGGCATGACATCTTGGGGATTAATGTCGGTTGTGTACCCCGGTGGAAGTCAAGCAAGATTCTCTGCTCTTACTTGGGATGGTTTTGACAAGATTTCTGATGTTATGAACTATCTTAGGTACAATCCAGAGGGTATGGACCCAGATTTTCAGGAAGTTGTTTCCCAATCCAAAATGGGAGAGATCATGCCAGAGGGAGGATTTGAATACAGCATAGTCTATGAACTGGTAAAAAGAATTGCTCCCAATAATTAAATCAACCAAAAAGCTCTAAAAAAAGCCCGGTTCCCCGGGCTTTTTATATTTAAAATTCGCTATAGATCAAATTTTATGCCTTGTGCGAGAGGTAGTTCCGTTGTATAATTTATAGTATTGGTCTGTCTTCGCATATAGATTTTCCAGGCATCTGAACCACTTTCACGACCTCCACCGGTTTCTTTTTCTCCACCAAAGGCTCCCCCAATTTCTGCTCCAGAGGTTCCGATATTTACATTGGCAATACCACAATCCGAACCTTCCACGGAAAGGAAACGTTCCGCTTCCCGTAAATTGTTGGTCATTATGGCCGATGAAAGCCCTTGCCTAACACCATTTTGCATATCTAAAGCATTTTGTAGGTCGCCGCTATACTTTAAAATGTACAAAACGGGACCAAATGTTTCGTGCTGAACAATTTCAAAATGGTTTTCAGCCTCGGCGATGGCCGGTTTTACATAACAACCACTTTCATAGCCCTCACCTTCCAGTACGCCGCCTTCAACCAAAATGTTCCCGCCTTCGGCCTTAACCTTTTCCAAGGCGCTCAAATAGTTCTTTACGGCATCCTTGTCAATTAGTGGCCCCACATGGTTGTTTTCATCCAGCGGATTCCCAATACGTATTTGCTGATAGGCATTAACAAGCGCATTTTTTACCTTGTCATAGACGTCTTCGTGAACAATCAGCCTACGTGTTGAAGTGCAACGCTGCCCACAAGTGCCCACGGCTCCAAAAACGGCTCCGATAACGGTATTTTTAATATTGGCGTCGGGAGTCACAATGATGGCATTGTTTCCACCAAGTTCCAGTAACGATTTTCCAAGACGTTCACCTACGGTTTTGGCCACAATTTTTCCCATACGGGTAGACCCCGTAGCTGAAATTAATGGGATACGCTCATCCTTGGTCATAAATTCACCTACGGTATAATCTCCGGTAATCAAACAAGAAATTCCTTCGGGAACACCATTTTCAGAGAAAACGCGAGCTGCAATGTTTTGACAGGCAACAGAGGTCATAGGGGTTTTTTCCGAACCTTTCCAAATACAAGCATCGCCACAGACCCAGGCTAGGGCGGTGTTCCAAGACCAAACGGCCACGGGGAAGTTAAAGGCGGAAATGATGCCCACAACCCCAAGGGGATGGTATTGCTCGTACATGCGGTGACCCGGACGTTCGCTGTGCATGGTAAGCCCGTGCAATTGACGGGATAAGCCTACGGCAAAATCACAGATGTCTATCATTTCCTGTACTTCGCCCAAACCTTCTTGATAGCTTTTTCCCATTTCATAGGACACCAATTTGCCCAAAGGCTCCTTTAAACGGCGGAGTTCATCATTAAACTTGCGAACAATCTCGCCGCGTTGCGGGGCTGGCATTGTTCTCCAGCTTTTAAATCCTTTTTGTGCAGTGGTGATGACTTTTTCGTAATCCTCTCTTGTAGTGGATTTTACTTTACCAATGAGGGAGCCATCAACAGGTGAATAGGATTCGATGATCTCTCCGTTGGAAAACCAATCTTTTCCTGTGGATGTTCCATTATTTATCTCTTTGAGCCCAAGTTGTTGAAGGGCTTTATCCATTCCAAAATCAATAGCAGTTTCTGACATTTATAACTTTTTATTCGTGAATTGTTATATTTTTTCAAAATTACAAATTATCCTGATGGAATAATGCTGTTTTATCGGAAAAGGTGAAGTAGGAGCAGTACAATCCCAATAAGCGCTGGAAGTGCCTGCACAGTAAATATTTTTCTTGAAGCCGTAACCCCGCCATAAATACCGGCCACAGCCACACATCCTAAAAAGAAAAGTGCCACATATACTTGCCACATAGCATCTTGAATGATGAGAGACCAAATGAGTCCCGCTGCCAAAAAACCATTGTACAGTCCTTGGTTGGCGGCAAGGGTTTTGGTGGGTTCAAACAAATGTTCAGGAAATTGCCGAAACACTTTTTTGGCCCTTGTGGTCCATGCGAACATCTCCAACCATAGAAAATAGAGATGGAGCAAGGCCACAACGGCTACAATTATTTTGGCAAGGACAAGCATTATTCTTCTTTGGCTACAAATCGTTCATCCACGGGCATTACCGTTCCACAATTGTCACAGGTACGTAATTCTTCGGAGCCATAAAAATGTTTAAAGTGGCCCAAAAAATCCTTTTCAATATCATTAAGGGTAAAATAGACCTCATAAAGCTTGTGATTGCAGTTATCACAAAACCACAACAATCCGTCATCCACTTTCATGTCCGCGCGTTTGCGTTCCACCACAAGACCAATGGAACCTTCTTGGCGCGCAGGGGAATGGGGGACTCTTGCCGGATGGAGGTACATATCACCGGGGCCCAATTTCATGGTCCTTTTTTGTCCATCTTCTTGAATGTGGACCTCAATATTCCCTTCCAATTGGTAAAATAGCTCTTCCGTTTCATTGTAGTGATAGTCTTTTCGGGCGTTGGGCCCGGCAACGATCATAACAATGTAATCATCGGCCTCTTTGTATAAATTTCTATTTCCAACAGGAGGTTTTAGGGTTTCCCGATTTTCCTCGATCCATTTATTCAGGTTAAAAGGAGCCTGTATCGCCATAATCGAATATTTTACGAAAGGTAAAAAAATCCTTTGTGGAAACATAGGGTTGGCCAAAAAGAAAGCCCTATGATCATAGGGCTTTATTACTTTTATAAACAAATGAATTTGGTCAGTTATTCCACTTTCAGGAATATTTGTGTGTAATACGGCCTACCATCTTTGTCCAGCTGCACGCTAAGGGTGGTATGGGTAAAATCTCCTTCCATAGCCTCTTTGTGAGAAGAACTGTTGAGCCAGGCTTCCAAGATTATTTCCGATGAGGTGTAATAGCGGGCCACGTTTTCCGAAACACTTACTGCGTTGGTCTCTGCCGCTATTTTGGTGGCTCTGTCGTTAAAATTATCATGGCTTAATTTGTTGTGCGAAATCATGTATTGGTTGTGCTCTTCTGCATATTTATAGGAAGAGGGGCTATTTTGAAGTACGTTTTCCCCAATGGAAGATCTATGGTCGTTCACCAAATCCAAAAGTTCTTGCTCCATTGCAACGGGGTCAATTGTCACTTTTTCATTGCCCAACTGGGCTTCGGTGTACTCTTGTTCTTCTTCTTGGATGGATGAGGTGCTGCACATACTCACCACCAATGCCAGGCCTACGGCCATTAGTGTGCCATATAATCTTTTCATTTTTCGGGGTGTTTTCCGGGAGTGTTCTAAGCTCCCTAAGTGTTCTGTGGACCAATGTAGGTGAAGGCTTTTCCTTTACCACAAAATGTCCATGGAAGGCAAATTCTTACGTTGAAATGCAGCAATGGAATACTCTATGTCTTTTTTTGTGAAGACGGTGCACGTTCATCGGGAAAAATGCACACTTTATATTACTTCGAAGTTCGTGCTTGGCTTGGTTTCTGGTTCTGCCTCTTCTTCAAGCACAAGGGCAAAAACAAAGGCCCCAATTTCCTTTAGGGGTTCATAGAAGACCGATTCCTTTTTGGTTTCCTCGTTGATGAGATTTAGAGGAGTGGCAAGTCGTTCAAAAAAAATGAGCATGGCACCCAAAATGATGGCAACCTTAAGAGCGCCAAAAATACCACCTGCAATCTTGTTCAAAAGCCCCAGCATCGCAAAATCGGCAATCTTCGTTAAAAATTTACCAGCAAAATTTACAATCAGGATGATGCCAAAAAAAGTGATCAGAAATGCTGTCAACTTAATATATTGATCACTCCAGTTCAATCGTTCTGAAAGATAATCCCCGGTGATATAAGAAAAATGGATGGCACCATAAATCCCAGCAATCAGGGCCGCCAAGGAGGCAATTTCTACGAAAAGCCCATTTTTAAGGCCCTTGTAAAGGCCCCAGACCAATAGAATTCCCAAAACAATATCCAAAAAGCTCATAAACGGGTTTTAACAAATATAGAATATTGATTTGTACCTTTGGAATTCTTATCAAGAACATGGCAAGGGACGAAAAATTAAAGGAACGGTGGGAGCTTTTGGTGGAAAAATTGTCAGCACAGTTTTCCGATGGTGACCCCTTGGAAATGGATGGGATCATTTATTTGGTCGGGGTGCAGGAACTGGGGCATTTTCACCGCAGCTTCAAAAAAGACGAGAAAATCAATCTGATGCACATCGCCATTTGTAGGCTGTTGGAGCCATATGGGTACTATGATTTTGATTTTTTTGATGAAGAGGGTTGGCCCCACTACAAAATAAAGGAGCAATTACCACCATTGAAGGCAGGCGAACAGTCGGTTTTGATGAAGGAAGCCGTGGTCAATTATTTTTTGGAAAAGGAATATATCGTTTAAATATGGAGCTACAAAAACCCTACTACGCAGTCATTTTCACCAACACCCGCACCGAGGGTGACAATGGTTACGGCCAAATGGCCGAGGAAATGGAACAATTGGCCCGGCAACAGCCCGGATTTTTGGATTTTGAAAGTGCCAGGGATGGGTTGGGCGTAACCATAAGCTATTGGGAAAGTTTGGAGGCCATTGCCCACTGGAAGGCCAATATGGATCACAGAGAGGCGCAGAAAAAGGGCATCAAAGAATGGTATTCCTGGTACAAGGTCCGGATTTGCAAGGTGGAACGCGAGTATGAATTCACCAAATAAAATAGTATGAGTGGAGACATTCCGTTTTCAAACCTAAACCGAAAGGAAAACCTCAGAAAAGTCTCAAAAGAGACTTTTGACCTTGTGGTCATTGGGGGAGGGATCACTGGGGCGGGGATTGCTCTGGACGCATCATCGCGTGGTCTCAAGGTTTTGTTGCTGGAAAAGGGAGATTTCGCTTCGGGCACCAGTAGTAAATCCACTAAATTGATCCATGGTGGGCTTCGCTACTTAAAGCAATTCGATTTTTGGCTGGTGAAGGAAGTGGGCTCCGAAAGGGCCATTGTGCATAAACTTGCACCCCATCTGGTCATTCCAGAAAAAATGTTGCTGCCATTGATAGAGGGCGGTTCCTACGGAAAATGGCTGACATCCATCGGCCTAAAGGTCTACGATATTCTGGCCCAAGTTTCTGGGGATGATAAACGGCAGATGCTGGAGAAAAAAGAAGCCCTTAAACTGGAGCCTCTTTTGCCCAAAAAAATATTGAACGGGGCGGGCTATTATGCCGAATACCGCACCGATGACGCCCGACTCACTTTGGAGAACCTCAAAACCAGCCTCCAATTTGGTGCGCAGGCCTTCAATTATGCCAGGGTCACCGATTTTGTGTATGATAATGAAAGTGTGGCAGGGGTAAAATTTTATGATGAAGTTTTTGGGGATGAATGTAGTGTTTCCTCAAAATATGTGATCAATGCGGCAGGGCCGTGGGTGGATGAACTTCGTTCCATTAACCATTCCAAAAGGGGAAAACGCTTGCATTTGACCAAGGGCGTTCACTTGGTGTTTCCGAAGGAAAAACTTCCCGTCCAACAATCGGTCTATTTTGATATCCCTGATGGCAGGATGATGTTTGCCATTCCAAGGGGAAAGGTAACCTATGTTGGCACTACGGATACCAACTTTAATCTGGACAAGGATCATGTGACCACCGATATTGCAGATGCCATTTATTTGATATCAGCCGTGAACAATATGTTCCCGGACATTAATTTGGAGTTGGACGACATCATTTCCTCTTGGGCAGGATTGCGCCCGTTGATTCATGAAGAGGGGAAATCGGCTTCAGAACTTTCACGTAAGGATGAAATCTTCACTTCCGAAACGGGATTGGTAAGTATTGCCGGGGGGAAGTTGACAGGCTACCGGAAAATGGCGGAGCGGGCCGTAAACCGAATAGCTCGGAACATGGAAGAGGACCACAATGTGGAATTGGAGCCTTGTACCACGGACAAGATACGGTTATGCGGAAGCGATTTTATAAAGTTCAAACACGTAAAAAAATACATTGCCCAACTATTTGATCGTATCAAGGACAGTGGTTTCACGGAATATGATGCATGGTATTTGGTGACCACCTATGGCAAACAGACCGAGACCATTTTAGAGCATTATTCTTCAATTGCCGGTTCTGATGTGCATGAACGGATGATCCGGGCAGAGGCACAATTTGCCATTGCCCATGAGATGGCACTGAATCCGTTGGATTTCTTTATAAGACGCACGGGACGCCTTTATTTTGATATAGACAGTGTCCGAAGCTATACATCTCCTATTTTGGAAGAATTCCAGAAAGCTTATAACTATTCATCTGAAGAAATGGATGCCTTTTCCAAGGAATTGGGCGCTCAACTAAAAGAGCATTCCGATTTTTCGTTGGAGCGGGGTTAATCCAACTTCTCCGTCAGCTTCTCAAACACCTTTTTCGGGTTCTTGTTTTTGTAAAGTACTTGGTACACCGCGTTGATGATGGGCGTTTTGGACTTTTTTTGCAATTTGTCCATTAGATCATGGGCACTTTTCGTGGCGTAATAGCCTTCGGCGACCATATTCATTTCCATCATGGCACTTTTAACGGTATAGCCCTTGCCGATCATATTCCCGAACAAGCGGTTTCTACTGAAAGTGGAATAGCCCGTCACCAACAAGTCCCCCAAATAGGCAGATGCGTTGATGTTGCGTTTCATTTTGTAGACCCGATCAATAAAACGTTTCATTTCACGGATTGAATTGCTCATCAACACGCTTTGAAAGTTGTCGCCGTACCCAAGGCCGTGGGCAATTCCGGCGGCAATGGCATAAATGTTCTTCAGCATGGCGGCATATTCGGTGCCAATGATATCATCCGAAATTTTGGTGCGGATGTAATCACTTTTCAAGGCTTGGGCCACCAACTTGGCATTGTCCGCATCGGCACAGGCAATGGTAAGATAGGATAGTCGTTCCAAAGCGACTTCCTCTGCATGGCATGGACCTGTAATGACCCCGATGTTTTTAAAGGGCAAATTATAATTTTTATGAAAGTGTTCCCCAACAATAAGCCCGCTTTCCGGAACAATCCCTTTGATGGCTGAAAAAACGATTTTGTCATCCAAAGAAGTGTTCAGGACCTTTAGTTCCCCATCTAAAAAAGCAGAGGGAATGGCAAAAATCAATACATCCGAGGCATCTATCATTTTATTGATATCATGGTTCAAAACCAGTTTTTCCACATCAAACTCCACCGAACTTAAATAATTGGGATTGTGCCCTTCCTTCATGATGTGCCGGATGGCAGATTCGTTTCGCATGTACCATCCAACGGTATCCATGTTCTCCGACAACATTTTAACCAGGGCCGTTCCCCAGCTTCCTCCTCCAAAAACGCCAAACCTCAGTTTGTTTTCCATGCACCTAATTTAGTCAGCAAAGCTAAAAAATATATCACTCCTTTGTTAATTACTGATTATCAAAAAGTTATAGATTTTGTAGTGGTGCTTGGTCCAAATGTGGCCCATAATTCCAAAAACTTTAACACTCGATTATGACTACTTGGGCAATGATTATTTTGAGATATACGTTATTAATGACAGTACCGTTGAGCTGTACCATATGTTTAGCGGAACTATTTATGAGTTCACTGGAAGAGAGTTTCAGCAGTACTTGAAATTGGGCAATGAGACAGGCAAGAAAAGGGTAAAAACCAAAAATCCTGTCATGAACGTTGTCCGACAAATAAAAATGTAAGGAAATAATATAGTCTGCGACTATACAAACAAGTTTTTTGGTTGGTTATTTAGTTAAGAATCGCCCCGGGCACTTCAGCTTGGGGCGTTTCTTTTTTTGTAATCCGAAGGATTCTCTCCACTTATCTTTTTAAAAGTCCGATTAAAATAAGATAAACTTTCAAAACCACATTCGTAGCAGGTTTCGCCTATGTTCCTGCCCGTCAGCAACAACCGTTTGGCTTGGGTTATCCGATATTGATTTAAGAAATTGGTGAATGTGCTCCCCGTATTTTTTTTGAAATACCTGCAAAAAGCCTCTTTGCCCAAGTTGACCGATGCGGCAATGTCGTCCAAGACTATTTTTTTGGAATAATTCTCATCAATATAGGAATATACCTTTTGCAATCGTTCTTGCTGTTTTTCGGCCTTGTTGTTGATAATGGGATTGGTGTGCAGTAGGGTAAATTCATCACTTTTGGCCAAAACTTTGAGGAGTCGTAAAATTTTAAGGAACTGCTCAAACCTTCCCATGGCTTGCAACTGCTTCATGATGCTGCCAACAATTTTCTTGGTTTCCCCATAAAAAGCGATTCCGTGTTGCGATTTTTCCAACAGCCCATATACATCTTCCAGTTCCTCAATTTCACTAAAAACCTTTTCCTTAAAAGAAGCACTTATGTGCAAAACCTCTTTGTGATATGCTGTTTTTATACCGTGATCAAAATTCAAATGGGGAATGTTGGAGCCAATCAGAACTAGATCGCTGCCCTTAAAATTGGAGGTGTGCCGCCCAACGTGCCGTTTGCCATTGGCACCCTCAATATACACCAGTTCAAACTCGGGATGGAAATGCCAAAAAAAGAGGTCGTTCAATTTGGGGTTGTGCAATAAATGAAAAGAACTCTTGTCGTTCGGTTGTATGTTTTCCAATTGAATTTTCATTGTATTGCTTAATTATTTTTAAAAATAGCCAATAAAAATCAATATAGTTCAAACATTGGTCAACACTAGGGTGGAAACCCGAAAATTACCCACATAGTTTTGGGGTATCCATTGTTCAACCAAGAAAACAGAAATACATCATGCAACAAAAAATAGAAATGGCCAACAAGGCCCACGAAGCAATACCGGGAAATCCATCCACGGCGACCAGTAGTAAAAAGAAACTCAATGATCGATCCAATGGAGAACCGTTGCGGGTGTTGTCCGAAGAGGATTGGGCATTTTGGATCGAGAACGGATACATTGTGATAAAAAATGCGGTTCCAAAGGAACAGGCCAAGGCTACGGCCGATTTTTTATGGGAGTTTGATGAAAAAGACCCGAACGACCCCGACACCTGGTACGCTCCCCCGCGGGCGGAAATGAAAATGAAAGAGCTAACGGGAACCGGAATGGTGGAGGTATACAACCACCAGCATTTGTGGAACAACAGACAAACAAAAAAAGTGTACGATGCCTTTGTGGATATTTGGGGCACTGAAAAACTTTGGGTGACCATAGATCGTGCCAATTTGAATATGCCCCAACGCCCGGGGGAGAACAAAAAGGGATTTATCCATTGGGATTACGACCCCGAGACCAAACCTCAAAATGTGCAGGGGGTGTTGGCACTGGCCGACCAAACCGATGAAAACATGGGCGGTTTCCAATGCATTCCGTGGCTGTATCGAAATTATGATACTTGGAAGCGGAGCCAGCCAGAGGACCGGGACCATTTTCAGCCCGATGTAACAGGGTTGGAGGACAAAATCGTAAAAGTGAAACTGGAATCCGGTGACCTCCTGATTTTCAACAGTACCCAACCCCATGGCATTCGTCCCAACAAATCAGGGAATAAGGTGCGGATTGCACAATACATTTCCATGATGCCCGCTGAAGAAGACAATGAAGAACTGCGTACATGGCGAATCAACTCGTGGAAAAACAGAATTGCCCCCGAAGGCTATGCGTTCCCAGGAGACCCCAGAAAATGGGAGCAAACCAAATACGAAACCGCCAAATTAAGTCCGCTTGGCGAAAAGTTATTGGGGTTGACCAACTGGTAGATTATCAAATCCTTAAAAACTTCCAGCCAATTAGGGTCTTGCATTTAATAATGTTATTTTTGCCCGCTTCAAGAAAGAAGCCATGAAAAAATACCTCAACCTTTTTGATTTTTCCCAAAAGGTAAACTATCGCACAGAAATTTTATCGGGCTTAACCGTTGCGCTTGCCCTGGTGCCAGAGGCCATTGCCTTTGCCTTTATTGCAGGTTTGTCCCCTTTAACCGGATTGTACGCCGCATTTGTCATGGGTTTGGTCACTTCAATTTTGGGTGGTAGACCTGGAATGATCTCTGGAGCAACCGGTGCCGTGGCTGTGGTCATTGTGAGCCTGGCCCAGCAATATGGGGTGGAATATGTTTTCGCCACCGTAATTTTGGCGGGACTTCTGCAAATGGCAGCTGGACTACTTCGCCTTGGAAAATTGATGCGTTTGGTGCCCCATCCCGTTATATTTGGCTTTGTGAACGGGTTGGCGGTGATAATTTTTATGTCGCAGATGAGTCAGTTCCAAACGGTGGATGGCGAATGGTTGGGCGGAAGCACACTATATATTTTCTTGGGATTGGTACTGTTGACCATGGTGGTTATTTGGGGGCTTCCTAAATTGACCAAGGTGGTTCCCGCGTCTTTGGCCGCTATTCTGTTGGTATTTGGCATTGTGTTTTTCTTTGGATTGGACACACGAACCATTGGGGATATCGCTTCCATCCAAGGTACATTTCCTCCTTTTCATATTCCTGATCTTCCTTTTACGTTGGAAACCTTGCAGATCATATTTCCCTTCGCCGCAATTATGGCGGGTGTTGGTTTGATTGAAAGCCTTTTGACCCTGAACATCATTGATGAAATTACCGAAACACGAGGTAGGGGCAATAAAGAAGCTGTGGCCCAGGGTACGGCCAATATTCTCTCTGGACTATTCTCTGGAATGGGGGGTTGCGCCATGATCGGACAGAGTTTGATCAACACCTCCAATGGTGCAAGGGCACGTCTTTCAGGCATTGTAGCTGCTTTAATGCTCTTGGTATTTATCATGTTTGGCTCCGGCCTGATTGAAAAAGTACCCATGGCCGCACTTACAGGTCTGATGATCATGGTGGCACTGGGCACCTTTGAATGGGCCAGCTTGCGAACCTTTAGGCGTATGCCAAAATCTGATGTTTTGGTGATGGTACTGGTGACCTTGGTAACCGTTTTTCTCCACAATTTGGCCTTGGCCGTTTTGGTGGGGGTTATTATTTCAGCTTTGGTTTTTGCTTGGGACAATGCCAAACGTATTCGGGCTAGAAAACACATTGATGAGGATGGGACAAAACATTATGAAATCTACGGCCCCCTCTTTTTTGGGAGTACCACACTCTTTTCAGAAAAATTTGACGTCATCAATGACCCGGATGAGGTAGTGATCGATTTCGCTGAAAGCCGACTGGTGGACATGTCGGCCATTGAAGCCGTGAACAAAATCACCGAACGCTATCGCAAAGTGGGCAAAAAAGTGCACTTGAAGCATTTGAGCCGGGACTGTAGGCGACTATTGGCCAACGCCGATGACATTATTGAAGTAAATGTGTTGGAAGATCCAACCTACAAAGTAGCAGTGGACAAGTAAAAGGGTTATTCCCTTGTCTTTCCCAACAGCACATTTACGTTGGGGTTTTGCGGATTTCCACTCGTCCTGCGCATTAAAACAATCTGCCCGGTGTGATAAATAGCATCCGAGATCATGCCATTGATCAGGTTCCAAAAAGGAAGCACCGTCTGCTGGTCACCCCTTTGAAAAATAATGTTGAACTCCTCAAGATTTTGGGAACTTTCCCCCAGCAGATTATCACTTGTTGTTTTAAGATTTTCCAAGGTCTTTTGGCGAAGCTCCTCATACGAGAAAGCCGATAAATCCATTCGGGTGTTGGGCGTGGCTGTGGTAGCATTAACAATATTGATGGTCAAACCATAAATGTGCCGCAAGGTTTCCAAGCTGCTCCTTCCTTCTTCCGAAGGTTTGTACTCCAAATCGTTTTGGGTCAGTCCTTCCGATGCCCAATAATAGCGATATCCCAGCCCATCGATCATGCGGGCCGCAACATTACCGGCCGTGTAGGTTTCGGGATAATCGGGAATTTCATGATAAGGTAGTTTCATGTCTTGGGCTTGAAGTTGTGTCACTAAAGTAAAAAAGAAAACCAAGCCCAAGCGTTTTAGGATAGAACAGTTTTTCATGCTATTGAATTAGTTGGTGATTGATTTTTTGGCAAGGGTAAGGCCAATTTCATTCACTTCCTTGAGTGCCGCGGAACCATACCATTCTTTTAATTCCATGACCAAGCTTCCGGCTTGTATGGCTGGGTCGGTTTCGGTGAGTTTTTGTGCCTCTTCAATGGAATCCACATCAAAAATGTAAATTCCACGCAGGTCATCGTTGCCAAAAAAGGGACCGGCCAGCACCAATTTTCCTTCTTGTGCCATTTTTCCGATATTTTGCAGGTGAGCCGTTTGCAATTCCGCTGCTTTCTCTTCGGGAAGATCACGGTTTGGCCCTCTTTTCAGAAAGGCAAAAACGTATTTTTTCATCCCGTAGTCATCAGCACCATACGCTTTGGCTTTCTCTGCATTGTAAACCACTTCATTGTGTTCTGTGTTTTCAGAAGCGGATTGTGCCCTCGCCGCAAAACAACTGAGCAAAGCGAAAAGGCAAATAATTTTTGAATTCATATCGATTGTTTTTAGTAAGCCTGTCAATCAAAAATAACTATTTGAAAATCAAAACCTAACCGATTTATTGCCAAAAAGAGGGGGCAAAAGTGCAAGCTTTTCCAATCCGCTCAATCAAAACATCCTTTATAAAAAACATTGAACGGGTGCACCTCCACATTGAACAATTGGTTTTGCAGTGAAACATCCTCAGATAATAGGCTTTTTGCAGATTCCAGATCAGCGGCTTGAAGAACGATCATTCCGGTATCACTGTACCGAGCACCCATCACAATGGTGTTTTCTTTCCTGAGTTTGGACAAAAAAGCGGAATGTTCCTTAAAATAAGGTTGGTCATTGGGTTGTTTGTCCATGTCCCAAAGCGCGCCAACGGTGTAGAGGGCCACAAAATGTGATTTCTGTTCTTCGCTTTCCTGGGCATTCATAACGAAGGGCAACAAGAACAACAAAATAAGGTGTTTCATTCCAGTAGTGTTTACATTTCAGAATCGCAATCGGTCTTGCTCAAAGGCATGGACGAGCTGAAACTCAATGCGTTTTTATCTTTGAAGGCCGTTCCCGTTTCATCCAATTCGCCATAGCCCTCGATCAGTTGATCATCTTTCAACAAAAAGACAATTTCACGAGTGCTCTCCATGCCTTCGGAAACAAAGGTGTAGCTGCCAATAAGAATACTATCTTTCAACTCGCCAGCGAAGGTCCCTGTATTGGCATCCTTTTCTTTGAGGGCATAATCTAGATTTCCGAGGACAGTTTCTGAGACAGCGGTGATTTCAAAACGGATTTTGTTACCATTGGCTTCATAGATATAGCACCCTGTTTCCAAAATTGGAGATGAGGTTTCCATTTTTTCTTCGGTCATTTCTGTTGAAATCTCCGGTTCAGCGCTGTTCTTTTCTTCTTTGGTTTTACAGTTTACAGCCAATATTATCAGGAAGAAGACAAGTGCTATTTTTTTCATATTCAATCTATTTTTTTGAAAACAAGAAGCTTTTCCTGACTGCCATTGGACAGATACAATCTATTATTTGCTATGGAATATTTGGTAATGGCCTGAAGATTCTTCAAAAATTCCGATTCTTTGCCCATGTCCGGACAGGCCATTCTTGTACCGGCCACTTGGGTAAAACGGAGCAAATCTTTTTCAAAGAATAGGCTTCCTGTCATTCTGTTGCATCCAGAGAATCCCGAAAACCGGTTGTTGTTGATATTGATTTCCATGTTGGGCACATCCTTTCCATTAAAATCTTCTTTGGAAACCGTCTTTCCATCCATCTCCTCTAGCACCCAAATATCATGTAATCTATAATCCGTAACATAGGAACCACAACCCTCCAAGGCAAATGTTTCATCCTCACCCGTTCGTTTATAGGCTATGGTAACGGTATAGGGCGATTTTTCACCGGACATGGCGTTGGTGCATTCCTTCTGCGCTATGATCACATCAAGCTGCACAGCCTCGGTTTGGATACGGTACATGCTTATGTTGGAGTCCTGTGCCTTAATGGGCTCAGTATTTGGAGTGGTGATGGTGTCCTCCATCATGTTCAACTCCACCCTGTCCTCCAGAATTTTTAGTCCCCAAAAAGGCTCAGTACCCGTGGCCTTAAAATAGCTTCCATCTGGAGTTACTGCCAAAGGTTCCATTTTTTTAGACTTGACCTGTACGGTATCGGCAGTTGTTTCAACGGACTCATTTTCTGTTGGTTCTTGTTTTTTCTTCTCGATACAGCTCATAAAAAAGAGCAGCATTCCTATGATGATAAGTCCCTTTCTCATGGCTCAACTTTTTTAAAACGCATCATGGGGACGTCACCTATCAAAAGCGTGAGCTTGCCATCTTCCATGGCATATCCGTCTATCTTTTGCATCATGTTGAGGAATTGTCGTTCCCCTCCTCCACAGAACATCATGGTGGTGGGGCCGGGTTCACCAAAAGAGAGGGCATTTTGGTTTAATTCGTAGTCAGCGGAATAGCCGTTGCAACTGTCGGTACCGGAAACTTTTGAGGTTTCTTTGTCGAAAGCAATCTGCGGTTTTTTCTCTGGAAAAAGCCCATCAAAGGCAATGCGTGGTCCAGAAATGTACTCCAATTCCCAAGTGGTGTTGAAGAGCGCTTCGGAATCGTCCGGTTTTGGATTACAGGAAGCACCCAAAACCAGCACAGAGAAAAAAAGGATGACCAAGGGTTTCATTTGTGCAGAAAATTATAGTTAATGGTTCAGAAAAATACTAAAAAATGTCATGAACCCACACGCTATCAGGTTAATAAATGGAGAAGAAAGTGATTTACTCCATTCTTTTGCTCCAGACTTCGTAAATAGGGTCCCCTTTACTACTTAATCCAGAATGATGCCAATCCCCATCCTTGAGCTCATAATTGAACTGTAAACTTGCTCCGACCCTGGAGTCGTCTCGGGAAAAGAAACCGATGTTTTCGGTATATTTGCCATCAACAGTGGTGTAGGAGCCTCCGCCAGTACCCATAAATTGCTTGGTTTCGGTGTTGAAGGCAATCCATTGAAATCGGGTTCCTGAGAGAATTTTCATGGTTTTTCGAGGTCCAGAGGTGTCACGTTTCACGATTTCACCATCGCGCTTACGTCCAGAAATCAACCATGCCCCGGCCAAATCCCCTGGAGAGCCGTCGTCCAAGCGGGACCATATTTTGTCATCAATATGGAGTTTTCCATCAACAAATTCATAGGGTGCACTGTTGGTTGTCCCCACAAGAGCGGAATCGAAGGAAGCAAATTCCAAAGTATAGGTAAGCATTCCATTTTCCGAGGTAAAGTTTCCGCCCATCGTGCCTAGGAATTTACCGGTTTCCTTTTCAAAGAAGGCCTCGGAAAAATAGCCATCGGAAACAATGGTTACGTATTGTACTTCAACCCCAGTTTCATTGGTTTTTGTCGCTTCCCAAGCCCCTTGAAAACTTTGGGCAGAGATAAAGTAGAGGGGGGTAAAGACTAAAATTGAAAAAAGACACTTTTTCATAATGTGGAATGTTTATTAAACAAAAAATGCTGTTGCTTTACAAGAAAACAACAGCATTTCAAAGATTTTATGGGCAATGCTCTACAGCGTCCTTAAGTACTCAGCCACATCCCTGGCCTCGTCTTCGGTAAGGTTTTGGTTGAGCATGATCGCATTATTGTATTCTTTCAACAAGGCTTTTGCTATGGGATCTTCTTTGAGCATTCCATCGGGGTTCAAGATTATGTTCATGACCCATTCTGGGCTTCTACGCTCATAGACTCCTTGCATGGCAGGACCAATCATGCGTTTGTCCACCATGTGGCAAGCCACACAGATGGATTCGAACTTCGCCTTTCCACGGGCAGCCATTTCTTCATCAATTTCAGTGCCGAAATCCACATTTTCAATGGGACCGACCCCTTTATTGTCCAAATCAACGGGCACACCTTCGGTAGCCTTGGCCTTTGTCTCTTCAGTTTTGGTACGGCTTACTTCAAAACCATCATCCTTTTTTTCTTCTTTTTTTCCGCCACAGCTGGCCACAAGGGCTCCCAATGCTACGAAAAGGAGTATTTTTTTCATCTTGATCAATTCTGTTGAAGTTTGATTAAATTACAGCAACTAAGATAGGTAATTGAAGACTAATTTTATAGTGGTTTTTGTATTAGATATAACCATTCACCTTTGCAGAATAATCCAACTTACAGAAGGTCAAAGAATTCCAAGGCTCTTTTCTCGGTATAGGTAATGTTCTTTTTTCCCAAAAAACCGACATGTCCGCCATATTTTGGCGTCTCCAAATATAAGTTTGGATTAAGTCCCACTTCGGAAAAAGGATAACATTCCGGCCCCAAAAAAGAATCATCCAGTGCATTTATGATAAGACTCGGCACCTTAATGTTGGGCAAAAATTGCAGGGAACTGCATTGTGTGTAATAGTCCAGGGCATCTTTAAAATTATGGGCCTTGCTGGTGTAGACATCATCAAAATCCTTTAGGGTTTTGATTTTATTGATATCGGAATCGGTGATGAGCTCTGGAAACATTGCTTGTTTTTGTCTGAGCTTGCCAATCAAATTTCCTTTAAACCGAATGGCATAGTGGATATTATGAAAAGATAAAAGTTGTTGGCACGAACTGTGCAAATTGCACGGCACTGAAACGGCAACGACTCCCTTTATTTCCTTCGGAATGGTATGGTCCTCACCCAAATATTTAAGAACGAGGTTTCCACCCAAGCTAAAGCCTTTAATGTAGATTTCCGAATAGTCTTTGGTCTTGAGAATATGGTCGATGACTTCCCTAAGGTCCTCAGTAGCCCCAGAGTGGTAGGAGCGGTAAAGCATGTTGGGTTCTCCACTGCATCCACGATAGTTAACGGCACAGGCATCAAACCCATTAAGGTTAAAAAGTTTGGCGCTTCCCGTAATGTAGGGTCGTTGGCCATCACCCTCCAACCCGTGGAGCAAAACGACCAGTTTTTGGGTTGGGGTAATGGATTCGCTCCAGTCCAAATCCAAAAAATCACCATCGGACAAGGTCAACCGTTCCCGCTTTTGGACCACTCCATTGACCTTTCTGAAAAGACCACAGTAAATGGTGGCTAGATGGGCATTCCTAAAAATTAGTGGCGGAGTGTAATCTGAGGAAACTTGGGGCATTAATATAAAATGTTATGCTGTGGTTGTATTTTTTCTGGAAGGTTCTGTTCATCCAGCATATCACGAAGATCAATTTCTATTGTGCGACAGAGTGCGGTCATGGGTACATCATTGATTCGGCCTTCAAAAGGATCTTCACTGTTGCTACCCACTTTTTCCATAGTGGTGAACATCCAGGAAATCAATACAGAGAAGAAGACCATAAGCCCAAGATACCACCAGTTTTGACCTGCATCCAGACTTTTCAATTGAGTCTCAAAAACGTTGAGCAATCCAAAGGGTAACAGCAGAATAAAGATCCAAGTAAACACGGTGCTGAAATATGCGTATTGCCGAGGAAAAGGAGTATTCTTAATACGCTCACACATGCCTTGGAGGTTGTACATTTCTTCTAGGTTATTGTGGAGGACCTGCTTGTCAAATTCAGTTATTTTGTCCTCGCTTAATAGCTGCTTTAGGTGCTGCCCTTGATTTTTTACTAGGTGGGTGGCCACATTTTTCCGTTTTTCCAAGTCGGCTATTTCCTCTGCGGACAAGAGCAATTCCATACCACTGCATGCTGGATTCCTTTCCCCGTGCCTATCAAATAAGCGCTCCACGGCTCGGTTCTCGCGAATGGAAAAGCTATTGGGCTGCCGCAACTGTATGCGAAGGGCGTTGATCCAGGCAATATGCCGATAAATCAAGGTAATTTGGGCATTTCTATCATTTTCCACAAAGCTCAGCACATTATTGGCCCAGGTGCGAGAATAGTTTACGATACCTCCCCAGATTTTTCGACCCTCCCAAAAACGATCATAGCTTTGGCTGTTCTTGAACCCAATGTAAAAAGCAACGGCGATACCAATTACGGATAGTGGTTGGAATGGAATATCGATATGCGTCCAGCCCAAGTTATAATAGAGGTAAAAAATAGCACCGGCATACAGGACAAAGAAGATGAGGTTTTTCCAGGCATACCTCAAAATGATGCCCCAGGATATATTTCTTTTAATATACATGGAAATACAAAAGTTGATTAGCTATTACCAAAATACAAAAGAAAAGTTAGTGTACTCAGTCCTTGGGGAAAGTCTCCAACAGCTTGGCCTGTTCTTGAATGGCCGCCTTAAACTCGCTCTTGAGGTTTTCCACCAACTTTGAAACTGGCAGCACATTGTCAATGGCCGTGACGCCCTGTCCGGCAGACCAGATGGTTTTCCATGCCTTGGCCTCGGTATCGAGTTCCTTGCCAAAATCGATTTTATGGTCTTTTTTCAAATCTTCCTCCGAAATACCGGCGGCATTTAGGCTGGCGGCCAAAAAGTTGGCATGAACTCCGGAAATGGCAGCGGTGTACACTACATCATTGGCTCCGGCTTCAATGATCATTTTTCGGTATTCATCAGTGGCCTTGCTCTCTTCGGTATTGATGAAACGGGTCCCCATATAGGCTAAATCGGCCCCCATTTGCATCGCTGACGCAATATCCCTACCGTTACTGATACACCCTGAAAGGATGATGGTCTTATCGAAGATTTTTTTCACTTCGGTCACCAAACTCATGGGGTTGATGTTCCCGGCATGCCCTCCGGCACCAGCAGAAACCAGAATCAAACCATCCACACCTGCTTCGGCGGCCTTTTCCGCATGCCGTTTTTTGATGATGTCATGGAACACCAGCCCTCCATAACTATGGATGGCATCCACCACCATGCTCACGGCTCCAAGTGAAGTGATCACCAAAGGGACCTTGTGCTTCATGCAGAGTTTTACATCGGCCTCCAATCTGGGATTGGTGGGGTGAACAATCAGGTTTACACCAAAAGGAGCGGCCTTTTTACCGGTTTCCTCCTCGAATTGTTGTAGTTCTGTTTTTATTTGAATGAGCCATTCCTCAAACCCCTCGCTGGTACGCTGGTTGAGGGCAGGAAATGTTCCAACAATGCCATTTTTGCAACATTCCACCACTAATTTAGGGCCGGATATGAGGAACATGGGGGCGGCTACAACAGGTAGCGATAGGTCTTTGATGAATTCGGCTTTTTGGCTCATGGGTTTTGTGTTACTATGTTTAAAAATAGAATTATTAATGCGACTTCATTGGAATTGGTTTATAAAACTATGGTATTTTTGTCATCTATTATGCATGCATAACAAATAACTGCTATGTTTTTTAAGGAATTTGAGATTCGATGGAGCGATTTGGATGCCAATCGTCATTTGGCCAACTCGGCCTATGTTAACTTTATGAGCCATACCCGGTTGGCGTATTTGGGACAACTGGGCTTTAACCAAAAAAGTATGGGAGAACACAACATTGGCCCCGTGATCTTTTATGAACACATGTACTATTTTAAGGAAGTGTTTGCCGGAAAGCCCGTAAAGGTTTCATTGGACTTTAAGGGAATGAGCGAGGACGGGATGTTCTTTGAGTTTCACCATGATTTTTACGACAGCGAGGGTAAAAATTTTGCCCGTTGCCAAATGATGGGGGCTTGGATAGACTTGAAGGAGCGAAAATTGATCGGATTGCCCGAGGAATTCTTGCAAGCTTTTGGCCGTATGGAAAAGGCTGACGATTTCAAGGTTTTGACCAAGGCCGATACCAGAAAGTTTGTCCAAATCCCAAAAGATTTATAGCCTTATTTTTCTTCATTTAAGGAACATAGGGGGCATTAGTTGTTTTCCTTGTCCCCAATTTTTCCCCACAGTGCTTTTTTGCTTGTCATTACATAGATAAAACGCCCAACGATGCATGCAAGAAAAACGGAAAAACCCAATTCCACCACGGACATTTGCGGCTTGTTCAGGCGTAATAGAAAACCTAATGGCCCCTCAAGTTGAAAAGGGGTATCAATTTGCGCCATTTTCCATGATTCGGGAAGAAACCCATTTGCCAGATCTGGCAACCAATAAAATGCGAGATAAATTAGCCCTAGTTCCAACAATGGATTTATTTCAAAGGCTTTCACCAGTTTTTTTTCAAACCAAAGTAGTGCCACAAACAGCAGGAGGCCCATACCGATTCCATAAAGTAGTAATAGATTCATGATGTAGTTATTCGGCCAAGTATAGCAGCCAATTAAAGCGGTAAGCTACAGTCCAAAAATGGGATTTTGAGGTGTTAATTGATAAACACCCCATACAACTTGATGAATAACAGATTGGGAAAAACTACTAGATCAGGTTTTGGGCTTGGGTCGTTTCCCGGCCAGGTACACTCCCAGCAATACCAGGCAAGTGGCCAAAATCTTGACCAAGGTAAGGTGGTCTTTGCCAGAGAACAGGGCAAACAGTATACCAATAAGGGGCTGTACATAGATAAAGGCCCCAACCGTTGATGCCTTGAGTTCTGTAAGGGCGAACACATTGAACAGATAGGTCAAGAAGGTGGTGCCGATCACCACAAAAGCCACGGAACCGTATACCCAAAGGGGCATGGTGGCCCATTCAATTTCCAAAAATTCTGGCAGGGTTATGGGAAAATTCATGATGAAGCCTAGGCCAAACAACCATTTCATCAGGTTGAAGGGATGGTATTTTTCCAATAGCTTTTTCACCAGGATAAGGTAAGAGCCGTAACAGGTGGCATTTACAATGAACAGAAAATTGCCCAGCGGTATGTTAGGGGCATCTTGTCGGATTTCGGCACCGAAAAGGATAAGTCCCAGTGCACCAATAAAGCCTAAAAAAATACCCAGCCCCTTATTTAATGTAATCCGTTCGCTAAGAAATAAAGCGGACAGAATTACCACAATAATAGGGGTAATGGTCACCAAAACCGCGCTGTTGATGGGTGTGGAAAGCTGTAGGCCCTTAAAAAAAGCCAACATATTAATGACCATCCCCAGAAAGGAACAGGCCAGAATTCGTCCCCAATCCTTTTTCTCGATTTTCTCTTTGGGCCCAAAAAAGGAAATCAGGGTAAACAAGAGGGTGGCCCCTCCCACCCGCAACATGATAAAAGCATAGGGCCCCACATAATCTGGCATGGCACCCTTGGCAATAGTATGGTTAAGGCCATAAATAACCGTGGCCCCGATGGCGGCCAAAATTGCCAGTGTTCTTTTGCTCATGGGTGAAGGGCCTCTTTTGCGGCCTGGACCACTTTTTTGGAGTTGCCGATAAAAATTTGCCCATCAACCAGAATAACAGGTCGTTTTAAAAAGGTATAATGTTCAAGAATGAGATTCTTATAATCGTTTTCGGAAAGTTGTTTCTCGTGCAATCCTTTTTGTCGGTAGAGCATGGCCCTTTTGCTGAACAAAGGCTCGTATCCTCCGGCAAGGGAGGCCATTTCCTCCAATTGCTCCGAGGTCATTGGTTCTGTCTTAATTTCTTGCAATTGGACACCATCCAAAGGTTCCAATTCTTTTAAAATGCGTTGGCAGGTAGAGCAGCTGCCCAGATGGTAAATCTTTTTCATAATCACGTTCTAAGGCACAAAGGAAGTCAAAAATGAATCAAAACCCATTAAGAAAGTGCAAATTCAACCGCTTTTTGGGCATGGATTTTAGTAGTGTCAAAGGTAGGGATCGAGGCTTCATGGTCTGGAATGAGCATGGGAAGCTCCGTACAGCCCAAGATGGTACCTTGGGCCCCTTGCACCTCCATTTTTTTGATAATGTCCAAACAAAACATTTTTGATGCATCGGTAAAAATCCCTTTTACTAATTGATTATAGATGATGGAGTGCAGGGCGTCCCTATCCCCTAGATCTGGAACAATGACCTCAAGGCCAAAATCCTCGGTAAGAATTTTGGTGTAAAAATCATTCTCCATGGTAAATTTGGTCCCCAAAAGTGCCACTTTGGCCATTCCCTTTGCCTTAATGGCTTCCCCCGTGGCTTGGGCAATATGAAGAAAGGGGACAGTAATGGCATCTGTGATGAAGTTACTCACCAAATGGATGGTATTGGTACCCAGTAGGACAACATCTGAACCGGCAATTTCCAATTTTTTGGCATGCTCGGCCATTAAATCTCCAATTTTATCCCAATCGCCAGAAAAGGAATAGCGTTCAATTTCATCAAAATCGACTGAGGTAAGAATGCTTTTTGCGGAGTGTGAGCCTCCCAATTGACTCCTTACCATTTCATTGAGGTGCTGGTAGTATATTTTTGAGGATTCCCAACTCATCCCACCGATCAATCCAATAGTTTTCATTTTGTGTTCTTTTGGAAATTATTACTTGATTTTTGATATGTCTTCTGCCCCTTCGACTGTAAAGGAAGTCAATAGGCATTTTATTTTCTCGACCAATATGCTCCTTGTTTTTTGGATTGGAACAATTTGGTCTGGGCAGATATAGGTTACATTGCACTCCATAATATTCAGATTTCGCTATTTGTCAATATGAGTTCATAAAAAATTACAGCTCGTTTCTAATGGCGTTCATATAGGCCGTAATGACCTCTTCATTTCTTTTGTAGTAGGTCCATTTGCCATGTCTTGTGGGAATCACCAAATTGGCATTCTGCATGGAGTTCAAATAGGTTGATACGGTGGATTGTGACAATCCGGTCTTATCTTGGATATTGCCCACACATACACCATCATCAAAATGATCAATATCTTTATGGGGCGGAAAATTTAATTCCGGGTTTTTTAACCATTTTAAAATATTAACCCTAGTTTTATTGGACAAAACCTTATTGATTTCAACGATATCCATAAGACAAATATAATTCAAATATTTACATATCTAGAAAAATAGATGTGTTTTAACGAAACGAAGCTTTTTTGATCAATGTAATGGAAAAGATATTTGACATCCTCCTCAAGAATAGAAAAATACTGCACGACCTATTGCAAAATACCCCAAAGGAAGACCTGTATAAAATCCCCGAGGGATTCAACAATAATATTTGGTGGAACATTGCCCACGTAGTGGTGACCCCCCAATTATTGGTGTATGGCTTAAGCGGGCTGGATTATACCATTGAGGAAGACCTCATCAATACATACCGAAAGGGAACTTTCCCCGAAGGAGAGCCCACTGCACAGGAAGTGGAAAAAATCGCTGCCTATCTTTTTAGCACAGTGAAGCACATTAAGCTGGATTACGATCAGGGTAGATTGAATGTGGAAAATTATAAGGAACTTACCACTTCGGTCAATATAACCTTGACCAGTGCTGAAGATGCCATTGCGTTCAGTGCCTACCATGAAGGGATTCATTTGGGGGCCATCCGCGGCTTGCAAAAAGCGCTTGCCAAAGACCGTTAGGATTTCACATTCATTTTAATAGAACACTTCGCTTTAATTTAGGGTAGCATACCCCCATTTTTAGCCATTTTGTATCTTTAATGTTATAAATGGCGATTGCGCAGTACCCCAAAATGACATTTACGAAGTAATGTCTAGTCCAAATCTTTATCAAAATGAGAAAAACCTACCTTATCTACTGGGTATACTGCACCTTAGTATTGGTTACCTTAGAACAAATCCATTCCCAGCGCGGTAACTTTTCTGTTGGGGTGGTTCCGACCTACAAAACCGATGGCTACGGTATTCAGGCCAACTTAAATTATTCTCGTAGCACGACGGATCATCTCCAAGCTTCATTGGCCGCTACTTTTTCTAAAGAGCAGCCCAATTCTGGAGTTGAGTTTCCTTATGAGGACTATCTGTTCAGTCTTGGGTATTTCACTACGGTTTTGACCTCTCCCAAACGGGGGTTCTTTATTTTCTTCGGGGGTGGGCCTTCCGTAGGGTACAAGTACATCAACAATGGGGAAACTGAATTTCCCTTTGATGCCTTAACCGCCGAAAGCAGCTTTATTTATGGGGGATATGCCTCTTTTGAAATGGATTTCTTTATCTCTGATGCCTTCTCCTTGATTGTTCCCATAAATGGGTTTTACCATTTTAACAGTGATCTAAACGACTCTATGTTGTTGTTGGGAGTTGGTATTCGGTATTACTTGAAATGAGTTTTATTGGTGAAAATGTTCAAGACTTCACCTTTCTTTTTAGGTACACATTGACTTCGGCATAGGGTAATGTCAATACAATGGGCCCATCGGCATAGGAGGCCACTTCATATTGGTTGTAGATCAATTGTACCCCATCTTGGGTATACCCCACATTGTAGGGTAGATGAAACATGTCGCCCTCGAACATAAAACCAGTAGCGTTGATGTTGCTATCCTGGGGAATGTCCTCTTGAATCCTGAACTTGGTCTCCGCAAATTTTTCAAACCCTTCAGGGTCATCAAAAAGCTCCCAGTTTTCCAACTCGGTTCCTTTTCGTTTATCAAAATTAAGATAGCTCGTAGAACCATACCCGTGCGCTCCTCCAGTAAACGTATAGGAATTGACCACAATGGTCACCAAATTGGCATCCTCATAGATGATCTCGCCATTTATCTTGGCTTCCCAGCCAATTTCATCTGGGAATTTGGTCTTTAGCTCTTTGTAACTATCCGTAAAAGAGGCCATGGCTTGATCAATATCCCCAACATCCTCATTTTCACTAAAGGACAATAAGGCAATCACCTCTTCCCGCAGACTGCGGTTTATGGCAGTGGCCACACCTGTATCATCCAACGCATGTGGAATGTTTATTGTAATTTCAGGACAATTCTGGCAAGATTCCCCCTGTAAATTCAGCGGTTCAAAAGTAAGTTTGTGTTCGGTTTGGCAACCAACAAGAATCCAAAGGAATAGAAGTACGCCAAGATACTTTTTCATGAGTGAGGTTTTAGGGTAGTCAAAAATAAGACTTCATTGAAAACTCCGAAAGATAGCAATACATTTGTATGAAGATCCTAAGAAAATGAGCAAAAAAGAGTTACGATTCAACAGCAAGACCATTCACGGAGGCCAACATCCAGACAAAGCCTATGGTGCGGTTATGCCTCCCATTTACCAAACCTCCACCTATGCCCAGACTACACCGGGCGGACATAAGGGCTTTGAGTACTCCCGAAGTGCCAATCCTACCCGGACCGCTTTGGAAAATGCCTTGGCCAGTATAGAAAACGGAAACTATGGATTGGCTTTTGCCAGCGGGTTATCGGCCATTGATGCGGTGATAAAATTATTGGGGCCCGGCGATGAGGTGGTCTCCACCAACGATCTGTACGGAGGAAGTTATCGGCTTTTCAAACAGGTTTTTGAAAAATATGGGATTAAATTCCATTTTATAGGAATGCAGGACATGGATTCCATTGAAGCCCACATTAATGCAAAAACCAAGCTGATTTGGGTGGAAACCCCAACCAATCCCATGATGAATATCATCGATATTAAAGCAGCATCAGCCTTGGCCAAAAAACATAATTTACTACTGGCAGTGGACAATACGTTTGCCACGCCCTATTTGCAAAGACCTTTGGATTTGGGCGCGGATATTGTAATGCACTCGGCCACCAAATATCTGGGCGGCCATAGTGATCTTGTTGTTGGAGCCTTGGTTGTGAAGGATAAGGAACTCGCTGACAAGCTATACTTTATTCAGAATGCCAGTGGTGCTGTTTGTGGTCCCATGGATAGTTTTTTAACCCTTCGCGGAATAAAAACCCTTCATGTGCGCATGCAACGGCATTGTGAAAATGGTGAAGCGATAGCAAAATATTTAGACAAACACCCCAAAATTGAAAAAGTGTACTGGCCCGGATTTGAGTCGCACCCCAACTACAGCGTGGCCAAAAGCCAGATGAGTGGTTTTGGGGGAATGATATCCTTTGTACCCAAGGGAAGCAGTTATGAAGATGCTATCAAAATTGTGGAGAAATTGGAAGTCTTCACCTTGGCCGAATCCTTGGGAGGTGTGGAAAGTTTGGCCGGCCACCCTGCAAGCATGACGCATGCCAGTATTCCAAAGGAAGAAAGAGAAAAAAGTGGAGTGGTGGATGCACTGATTCGTCTCAGCGTGGGCATTGAGGATGCAGGGGATCTCATAGCGGATTTGGAACAGGCCATCGGATAGCCTTATTGAAAAATTTACAAAAAAAGACCAGTATAATTATGTAAATACTATAATTTTGCGGTCAAATTCAAAATTCAATAAAACTGTCTCTAATTAAAGTTGCACCAGCAACAAAATAGCAATCCGTTATATGGAAGAAAAAATTAAAACATTTATGGATGAGGTCATCGCTAGAAATGGCCACGAACCTGAATTCATCCAAGCGGTTCAAGAAGTAGCTGAAACCGTAATCCCTTACATCGCTAAAAATGATATTTATTATGGAAAAAATATCCTTTTGCGAATGGTGGAGCCGGAACGTTTGATCTCATTCCGGGTGGCATGGATAGATGATGACGGTGAAATCCATGTAAATCGTGGATATCGTGTACAAATGAACTCAGCCATTGGACCGTACAAAGGAGGACTTCGTTTTCATCCCACTGTAAATGCCAGTGTACTGAAGTTCTTGGCCTTTGAACAAGTCTTTAAAAATAGTTTGACCACCCTCCCCATGGGTGGTGGTAAAGGAGGTTCCGATTTTGACCCAAAAGGTAAATCAGATGATGAGATCATGCGTTTTTGCCATGCTTTTATGACAGAACTATGCAGACATATTGGTCCCAACACCGATATCCCAGCTGGCGATATAGGTGTGGGTGCCCGTGAAATCGGGTTCCTGTTCGGGATGTACAAAAAAATACGCAACGAGTTTACCGGTGTACTTACCGGCAAAGGCCTTTCTTGGGGCGGTTCATTGATTCGCCCTGAAGCTACCGGTTATGGCACGGTTTACTTTGCCGATAGCATGCTAAAGACCAAAAATGAAACTTTTGAAGGTAAAAAAGTCGTGATTTCAGGCTCCGGGAACGTAGCACAATACGCAGCCGAAAAGGTATTGCAACTGGGAGGAACCGTATTGACCCTTTCCGATTCAGGAGGGTTTATTTACGACAAAGACGGTATTGATGAAGAAAAGCTGGCCTTTGTCATGGATTTGAAGAACAACAAGAGAGGTAGAATCTCAGATTACGTGGACAAATACCCATCAGCAGAATTCCACAAAGGGGAAACCCCATGGAAAGTTGCTTGTGATATTGCATTGCCATGTGCCACCCAAAACGAATTAAATGGTGATGACGCGAAGACATTGATTAAAAATGGGTGCATTGCCGTGGCCGAAGGGGCAAACATGCCTTCCACCCCAGAAGCCATCCACGCATTCCATGAAGCTAGAATTTTATTCGCTCCAGGAAAAGCTTCAAATGCAGGAGGTGTGGCCACTTCAGGATTGGAAATGTCACAAAATTCCCTTCGTATCAGCTGGACCCGAAAGGAAGTTGATGAGCGGTTAAAAGGGATCATGGCGGACATCCACGATTCTTGTATTGAATATGGAAAAGAGGAGGATGGCTACTGCAACTATGTAAAAGGAGCCAATATTGCTGGTTTTGTTAAGGTTGCGGATGCCATGTTGGCCCAAGGAGTGATATAATTCCTATAATCAACCAGAGTTTTTGGTTGGCAGTTACCGGAAGGAGTGTTTATTTTTGCCCTTTCTGTAACTGCTTTTTTTTGACCCCCTATGCAAATAACCACCAAGGCCATAGTACTTTCTTCCCTGAAATATGGCGACACCAGTCTTATTGTGAAGGCATTTACGGCTTCGGATGGACTTAAAACTTATTTGTTGAAAGGAGTCATGGGGTCCAAGAAGGGAAAATTGAAACCGGGTTATTTTCTCCCATTGATGCAATTGGAAATTGTGGCCATCCACAAGAACAAAGGCACTTTGGAAAGCATACGGGAGGTAAAGGTGGCCATGCCCTATAAAACCCTCCACACCGATATTGTAAAAAACAGCATTGTACTTTTCTTGGCCGAAATGCTGGGCAACAGCATCCATGAAGAGGAGCAAAACCATAGCCTTTTCAATTATTTGGAATATGCACTCCTGTGGTTGGATGAGCATCCCGCAAACCCTAATTTTCACCTCCTTTTTTTATTGAATCTCACCAAGTATTTGGGCTTCTATCCAGATACTTCTTTTAAAAACGCGCCTTTCTTTGACCTTCAGGAGGGGAGTTTTTGTCAAACCCCATCACTTAACCCATTGATTCAGAGCGAATTGTTAGATAACTTTAAGGGTTTTTTAGGCACGAATTTTGAGGCATTACAGGCTATACAACTAACGAAGTCTAACAGGCGGGAACTCTTAAAAATGGTCATTCTCTATTTCCGGTTGCATGTGCATGGATTCAGGGAACCAAAGTCCCTTGCCGTATTAAATGCCGTTTTTCAATAAAATGAACAAACCAACCTTAATCCTAACCCTATTTTTTTTATTGATTTCCTTTTCATTTTATGCTCAAGAAGTAATTGTATTGGATGCCGATTCGGGAATACCCATTTCCAATTTGGCCGTTTTTAACAAAGACAAATCCAAAACCACGATCACGGATTATAACGGAAAAACTGATTTGGGAGTTTTCAACCCGAACGAACAGATTACCTTTCAACATCTCAGTTATGAGATTTATGTGATCAACAAATCTCAAATAGCAAAAAATGGAAATCGAATTTACCTCCACTTGCGTTCCGAGGAACTTCAGGAAGTGGTGTTATCCGTTTCAAAATGGGAGCAACAAAAAAAGAATCTTCCCCAAAAAATCGAGACTATTGATGCCCGGAGCATTTCTTTCACCGCACCACAAACCTCGGCAGACCTGCTACAGAACAGCGGAAAGGTCTTTGTGCAAAAAAGTCAATTGGGAGGCGGAAGCCCCATGATCAGGGGTTTTGCCACCAACAGATTGCTGTTGTCTGTGGATGGTGTTCGGATGAACAATGCTATCTTTAGGGGCGGAAACCTCCAAAATGTGATTTCCATCGATCCCTTTGCTGTGAACAAGACCGAAATCATTTTCGGACCAGGCTCTGTGATCTATGGGAGCGATGCCATCGGCGGGGTAATGAACTTTTACACGCAAAGACCCCATTTTTCCTTTACCGATAGCTTGGCTTTTTCAGGAAAGGCAGCCTATCGATTTGCATCGGTCAATAATGAGAGCACCAGTCATGTGGAGTTCAATTTTGGGCAGCAAAAATGGGCTTCCTTCACCAGCTTTACCTATAATAATTTTGATGACCTGAAGATGGGAGAACATGGACCGGATTCCTATCTCAGGAACAATTATGTCATCCAACAAAATGGCATGGATGTGTTGGTGGCCAATGACGACCCCAAAAAACAGGTCTCCACAGGATATGATCAGCTCAATTTTCTTCAAAAATTTGCGTATCGCCCAAATGATATCTGGAACTATAATTTGGGCTTGTATTATTCCGAAACCTCGGATTATCCCAGATATGACCGATTGATCCGCCCTACGGGTGATGGACAGGGCCTTCGGTCAGCAGAATGGTATTACGGTCCCCAAAAATGGTTTATGGGCAATTTTCAAATCACCAAAAAAGGGGACAGTAAATTCTATGACCGCGTAAAACTTACAACCGCATACCAGTTTTTTGAGGAGAGTCGACATGACAGGGGGTTTGGGGATGTGGAATTGTTCTCCACCAAAGAAAAAGTGGATGCCCTTTCAATGAACTTGGATTTTGAGAACAAAAAATTGGGCGGTCTGCATTTGTATTATGGCGCCGAGTATGTCTTGAACAAGGTAAATTCCAAAGGAAGCATGCGAAACATTGAAACGGATGAAGTGGAACGCACCGCATCCCGTTATCCGGATGGATCAACGTGGCAGACTTTTGCGGGCTATATTAATGGGGAATACCAAGTGGAACCTAATTTCACTTTGCTTTCCGGAATTCGTTACAGTCAGGTCTGGGTGGATGCCGAATTTGAAAAAACATTCTATCCCTTTCCGTTTGATGAGGCCGATATTGTAACCGGAGCACTTACTGGAAGTTTGGGTTTCAGTTGGTTTCCAAGGGAAGATTTGCAGGTTACCTTGAACGGATCTACGGGGTTTAGAGCACCGAATATTGATGATATTGGAAAAATATTTGATTCCGAACCCGGTTCTGTGGTGGTTCCCAATCCTGATTTGGAACCTGAATATGCCTATAATGGAGAAATCGGAATCCGAAAAAATTTTAGTGATCGATTTGTTTTAAAGGGATCCGCCTATTACACCTATTTAGTGGATGCTTTGGTTCGAAGGGATTTTAGTTTTAATGGGGAAACCGAGATTGATTACAATGGCGAACTGAGCAATGTACAGGCCATACAGAATGCAGCCAAGGCCTATGTCTATGGTTTTGAATTTGGAATGGAGGCCTTTTTGGATGAGCATTGGTCATTTTCATCAAACCTTACCCTTACCGAGGGTATTGAAGAGGACGATGATGGTACCGATAGTCCGGCCCGCCATGCGGCTCCCACCTTTGGTGATGCCCATTTGGTTTGGCAGAATAAGAAAATTAAAGCAGATGTTTTTGTAAACTATAACGGAGAGGTAAGCAATGCTGATTTGGCCTTATCTGAACAGAGCAAGGGTTACATCTACGCCAGTGATGCCAACGGAAACCCCTATTCGCCATCTTGGTACACCCTGAATTTTAGGTCGCAATACCAAATTACCAATGCCTTAAAGGCATCTTTGAGTTTGGAAAACATGACCAACCAACGTTACCGGATGTATTCTTCGGGCATTGTGGCTCCTGGAACCAACCTTATTTTGGGATTGGGGTATGTATTTTAAAAAGCAAAGAGGTCTAAAAAGTATTGAAATGCGTCATTCTGAATTCCTGCCTGCCGGCAGGCAAGGCATTTCAGAATCTCACCATACTGATAAACCAATTGTTATGAGAACCTGAAACCTGCCTATGCCGGCCAGGCAGGCAAGTTCAGGTTGACGGAAACCTATCTTTTTAGACACCCTTTTTACTTCTTGTTACATTTTTAGGCTGTCTATGGCCTTTTTGGTGATTTCTTTGGCATCCTCACCCATTTCTTCAGCCTTGTCCATGGCCTCTTCACCGGCTTTTTTAATGCTGTCCGCAGCTTTCTCGCCCATTTCCATGGCTTCGTCCCCTGCTTTTTTTACCGCATCAACAGCATCATTTGTGGCATCTTTTAGACCTCCACCCGCTTCTTCAAGGGTTTCACTGGCCTCTTCGGAAGCATCTTTGGCCTTGTCCGCAGCCTCTTTACAGGAGGTCATAACGGACATGGATAAAGACAGTGCCATCACTGCAATCACAACTTTTTTCATTTTTTTAATGGTTTGTGTTAGTGCAAACCAAGATAGTGAATTTAACGTAAACAGTAATGTGGGACATATCATATTTAGGTTAAGGCTATTAAGGAAATACTAATACCCAAAAGGGAGGGGTATTATTCCATCTAAATTTATAATTTTGCAAACTTGGAATTCGAGAAGAAGTAGCAATATATATGAAGTTTGCAGAATATAAGGGATTGGATTTGCCCAAGGTATCAGAAGAGGTTCTGAACTTTTGGAAAGACAAACAGATTTTTGAGAAAAGTGTTTCCACACGGGAGGGCAGGGAGAGCTACGTCTTTTACGAAGGCCCACCATCTGCAAACGGAATGCCCGGGATTCACCACGTAATGGCACGTACCATCAAGGATATATTTCCAAGGTACAAAACCATGAAAGGTTTTCAGGTGAAGAGAAAAGCGGGATGGGACACCCACGGACTGCCTGTGGAAATTGGTGTGGAAAAGGAATTGGGCATCACCAAAGAGGATATCGGCAAAAAAATATCGGTAGAGGAATACAACGCAGCCTGTAAAAAAGCGGTAATGCGCTATACGGATGTTTGGAACGAAATGACCGAGAAAGTGGGGTATTGGGTGGATATGGACGACCCCTACATCACCTACAAGCCCAAGTACATGGAATCCGTTTGGTGGTTGCTTAAACAGATTTACGACAAAGGACTCATATACAAGGGCTACACCATACAACCGTATTCGCCAAAGGCGGGTACCGGGTTAAGCTCCCACGAGCTGAACCAGCCAGGAACCTATCAAGATGTTACGGATACCACGGTTACGGCCCAGTTCAAGGCCAAAACCGATTCGCTTCCAGAATTTTTGAAGAAAGTTGATGGGGATATTTATTTTTTAGCCTGGACGACCACACCATGGACGCTCCCATCGAACACGGCATTGACCGTTGGCCCAAAAATTGAATATGTACTTGTAAAATCGTACAACCAATACACCTTTGAGCCCATCAATGTAGTGGTAGCCAAAAACTTGGTCAGCTACAATTTTTCGGGAAAGTTTTCCAAGGTTGAAACTGAGGAAGAATTGTCCAACTTTAAAGAAGGTGATAAAAAGATTCCATATTTGGTGGGCGAAACTTTTGTGGGCAAGGATTTGGTAGGCATCCGGTATGAGCAATTGATAGATTACGCACAGCCCTACCAAAATCCAGAGAATGCGTTCCGGGTCATTGCTGGGGATTTTGTAACTACTGAAGATGGTACGGGAATCGTGCACACTGCCCCAACTTTTGGTGCAGACGATGCCTTGGTGGCAAAACAGGCCACACCAGAAGTTCCACCCTTGTTGGTTTTGGATGAAAATGACAATCCGGTTCCGCTCGTTGACCTTCAAGGTAAGTTTAGACCGGAAATGAAGGAGTTTGGCGGCAAGTACGTAAAGAACGAATACTATGATGAGGGTGAAGAACCTGAAAAGTCGGTTGATGTTGAGATTGCCATCAAGCTAAAAATAGAGAACAAGGCCTTTAAGGTCGAGAAATACGTGCACAGCTACCCGAACTGCTGGCGTACCGACAAACCCATCCTTTACTATCCGTTGAATTCTTGGTTCATAAAGGTAACGGATGTTAAGGACCGCATGTTTGAGTTGAACCAGACCATCAACTGGAAGCCAAAATCCACTGGAGAAGGCCGTTTTGGGAACTGGTTGGCCAATGCAAACGACTGGAACCTTTCCCGATCCCGGTATTGGGGTATTCCATTGCCTATCTGGCGTACCGAAGATGGCAAGGAAGAGTTGATGATTGGTTCCGTAGCAGAATTGAAATCAGAAATGGCCAAAGCGGTTGAGGCGGGTGTGTTGGACAAGGATGTGTTCGAGGATTTTGTGGTGGGCGATATGAGTGAGTCCAACTACGATAAAATAGACCTGCACAAAAATATAGTGGATGGCATCACTTTGGTTTCTCCATCAGGACAACCCATGAAGCGCGAAGCAGACCTTATCGATGTTTGGTTTGATAGTGGTTCCATGCCCTATGCCCAATGGCACTATCCTTTTGAGAACAAGGAACTCATTGATGACGGAATTGCATTTCCGGCCAACTTTATTGCTGAAGGTGTGGATCAAACCCGAGGTTGGTTCTATACCCTTCATGCCATTGCCACCATGGTTTTTGATAGCATTGCGTACAAAAATGTGGTTTCCAACGGGCTTGTTTTGGATAAAGAAGGCAAAAAAATGTCCAAACGATTGGGCAATGCGGTTGACCCATTCGAGGTGTTGCCAGAGCATGGCCCCGATGCCACACGTTGGTACATGATTTCCAATGCCAACCCATGGGACAACCTGAAATTTGATATTGAAGGCGTTGTTGAGGTAAAACGAAAGTTCTTCGGAACGCTCTACAACACCTACTCCTTTATGGCACTTTATGCCAATATTGACGAGTTTGATTATTCCGAAGCCGATATTCCGTTGAAAGATAGGCCAGAGATCGATCAATGGATCTTATCCGAACTCCACACCTTGATCAAAAATGTGGATGAAGCTTATGCCGATTACGAAGCTACCCGTGCAGCCAGGATGATTTCCGACTATGTTCAGGAAAATTTGAGCAATTGGTACGTTCGTTTGAGCAGAAGACGTTTCTGGAAGGGCGATTACCAGCAGGACAAGATTTCTGCCTACCAGACCTTATATACCTGTTTGGCAACAGTGGCTAAATTATCTGCTCCGATTGCCCCATTCTTTATGGATCAGTTGTACAAGGATTTGGACGCCACAACCCAAAAAGACGGTTTTGAGAGTGTTCATTTGGCCGAATTCCCGGTTTTTGATGCCAATATGGTGAACAAGAACTTGGAACGTAAGATGCAATTGGCCCAAAAAATTTCATCTTTGGTGCTTTCCATCCGTCAGAAGGAAAAAATAAAGGTGCGCCAGCCGCTTCAGAAAATCATGATCCCTATTTTGGATGATGAGCAACGAAGTGATATCGAGGCTGTTTCCAATTTGGTGAAATCCGAAGTAAATGTGAAGGAAATTGAGTTGTTGGATGATGCTTCAGGAATACTGGTGAAACAAATAAAACCTAATTTTAAAGTGTTGGGCCCAAGATTTGGTAAAGATATGAAGGCGATTGCCGCGGCCGTATCAAAATTGGGTCAAGAGGACATACAAAAAATTGAACGCGAAGGGGAATTAATGCTACAATTGGAAAATAAAAGCGTTATTTTACAGTTAACCGATGTAGACATAAGCTCCCAGGACATTGAAGGTTGGTTGGTTGCAAGCTCTGGCCCATTGACCGTGGCCTTGGATGTAACGATTGATGAAACCCTAAGGAAAGAGGGCATTGCAAGGGAACTCGTGAACCGAATCCAAAACCTCCGAAAGGAATCAGGATTTGAGGTAACAGATAAAATTGACATTAAAATATTGAAGGACGGCTTTGTGGAAAATGCGGTTTCCAGTAACGAGGATTACATCAAAACGGAAACCTTGACCGCCGAGCTGAACTTTGAGGAACAACTTGAAGAAGGTATAGCAATTGCCTTTGATGAAGTGAATACAAAATTGTTTATTCAAAAACATTAAGAAAATGGCAGAAGAACTAAAAGTTAGATATTCGGATAAAGACCTTGATGAGTTCAGGGCCTTGATCGAAGAAAAAATAGAAAAGGCAAAGAGCCATTTGGAACTTTTGAAGAGTGCCTATATGAACGATGGGAACAACGGTACGGATGATACATCACCCACGTTCAAGGCCTTTGAGGAAGGGTCCGAGACCATGAGCAAGGAAGCCAATACACAATTGGCCATCCGTCAGGAGAAATTTATCCGGGATCTTAAGAATGCACTTTTGCGCATTGAAAATAAGACATATGGCATCTGCCGTGTTACCGGAAAGCTTATCAACAAGGAGCGATTGAAGCTGGTCCCCCATGCCACACTGAGCATTGAGGCGAAGAACATGCAGAAATAATAAAAGCGCCTTTGGGCGTTTTTTTGTTTATGAAATCCTTTTTCATTGTCTTTGGGCTTTTTTTTCTTGTACATGTACAGGGGCAAAAACTGGTAAAGAAAGCTTTTATAGGTCCCAGAACGGAATCCATTCAAATTGACTCACGGTACTGCTACCAGATTGATCTGTATACGGCCAAGACCAAACAGGTTCAAGTTGAGGCAAGTATTGAAGGGGAATATGCCAAGGATTTGCTTATTTCTATAGAAGAAGAAGGGACAACAGTGCGCATCAGTGCGGGTTTCCACCCCAACTTTATTAACCCCAACGACAAGTTAAGCGCCCATAAGGTAGTTTCCATTGCCTTGCACATTACGGTGCCCCAGTACAAAAACGTCTCCATTTTTGGAACCAACAGCAATGTTGAAATCGAGGGCAAGTATCAAAACCTGGATGTAAAGCTCTCCGATGGTAGGTGCGTGTTGAACAATGTTTCTGAAACCGTTGAAGTGACCACCCAAAAAGGCGATATATGGTTGAATGCCGAAAACGGAAGTGTCCTTGCGCAAAGCACCTATGGGCAAGTTGATAATAACCAAATCCCAGAGGGACACAACCAATATATCTTGAAAACGGTGGAAGGCAACATCCATCTTAGGAAAACAAAATAATATACCTATTTTTGCAACCTCTTTTTAACGGCATGAATCTAAGGAAATCCCTCATCATCATTATAGTGATCTTACTTATTGACCAAATAAGCAAGGTCTACATCAAGACCAATTTTATTTTGGGGGAATCCCATGATGTTTTGGGGTGGTTCAAAATACTTTTTATTGAGAATGAAGGCGCTGCATGGGGGACCAAACTGAGTGATTTATTGCCCATTTCGGAATCGGCTGGAAAACTTGTTTTGACGATTTTTCGGATTTTTGCCGTATTTGGCATCGCCTATTGGCTTTGGGACATCATTAAAAAACAATCCCCCAGAACCCTTATTTTAGCGGTATCGCTCATTTTAGCCGGGGCTTTGGGAAACATTATCGATTCTGTTTTTTACGGAATCATTTTTGATCATAGCAGCGGCCAAGTGGCCACACTGTTTTCCAACGAGCCGTATGGAACCCTGTTTCACGGCAAAGTAGTGGACATGCTCTATTTTCCTTTGATTGATGCCACATGGCCCGATTGGATTCCATCCGTGGGTGGACAACGGTTCCGGTTTTTTGAACCGGTCTTCAATATTGCCGATACGGCCATAAGTACCGGTGTGGGCATATTGATTGTCTTCAACAAAAGGGCATTTCCAAAAAAATCAGAGCAAGGACAGGAAGTGACCGATCAAAATGTATAGATCTTTTCCGGGGTAACGCAGTAATCCAGCTTCACATCATTTTCATGCACATCGGTGATGTTGTTTTCTTCTGGCCCAAACAAAGAAAGCCCAATTTTGAGGGTTTCTTTTCTACATTTTCGTAAAAAGGTGTCGTAGTACCCTTTTCCATACCCTACACGATTTCCTTGAAGGTCAAATGACAAGAGGGGAACAAAGACCACATCAATTTTGTTTTCTGGGATCAAGATGCCATCCACAGGTTCTGGAATGCCCCATTTGTTCTTTTTGATTACGGTGCTATCGGTCAACAAAAAGTTTTCCAAAGCGTTTGCGCCATGTGTTCTTGGAACCACAACATGCTTATCTTTTCCTTGCAAAAGGGTAATGAGGGGAAGTGTGTCCACTTCTTTGTTTTCGTCAATGCTCAGGAAGATATGGAAATAAAAAAAATCCCAAACCGGGATTTGAAGCACATGATTTGCTAAACGGATACTCAAATCTGAAATTTTGGGAGAAGAAAATTCCGCTCTCAGACTCTTGTATTTTTTTCTTAGTTCATGTTTCAACATCTAATTGAATGTTGAAGATTCTGGGGTAGTGTTTTGGGGAAATGCAGAGCTACTCTCCTCGGGTAGACACCGAAAAAAAGATTTTGAAGAAAAGCATCAAAATCAAGTACATTCCCAAAACGATAACATAGTTTTCCATCGCATCGTGTTTATATCGTTAAATGTAGGTAAAACAATTTTAAAATTCACCATGAAATGCACTTTTTATCGATGAAATGCACAATTTTTACCAATTGTTTAACAATTTAGACGCATTCAAATTTCCGGATTGTGGGTTTTCCATAGTTTTTTTATGTGAAAACCACAGTTTTGGACAAATTAAAAAAATGGTTTCCTTTATAGGGAAACTGTATTGGTAAAGGGAAGTGTGCCAACGGTTAAGCCAAAATAAGAAAGCATCAAGTTTAACAAAAAACACGCCAATTAAAATTTAACTTTGTTCAAAGTCGGTTAAGGAAATTTCCTGAAGCATCTATGTCCTACCCATCCATCAATGTACAAATCAGTTCACTGCCCAACAGTCCAGGGGTATACCAGTTTTATGATGTTGATGGGAAAATTTTATATGTGGGCAAGGCCAAGAACCTAAAAAAGCGGGTGTCTTCCTATTTCAACAAAAAACAGGAGTACGGCAAAACCCGGGTATTGGTCAAAAAGATACACCACATTAAGCATATTGTGGTTCCCACAGAGTCTGATGCCCTGCTCTTGGAAAACAACTTGATCAAAAAGTTGAAGCCTCGATATAATGTAATGCTGAGGGATGACAAGTCCTACCCCTGGATCTGCATTAAGAATGAGCGTTTTCCCAGGGTCTTCCCAACCCGGAAACTCATCAAGGACGGGTCGGAATATTATGGCCCCTACACCAGCATGAAAACGGTGAGGACCCTTTTGGATTTGATCAAAAGTTTGTACCCACTGCGCACGTGCAACTATGACCTGTCCGAAGAAAAAATTACGGCCGGAAAATACAAAGTGTGCTTGGAATATCATTTGGGCAATTGTCTGGGCCCCTGCGAAGGCTTGCAGAGCGAAGCCGAATACCGCGGACAGATTGAGGACATCAGACAGATCATAAAGGGAAACCTAAGGAACTCGTTGCAGGCCTTTAAACAGCAAATGAAAATTTTTGCAGAGGAAATGGAGTTTGAAAAGGCCCAGCGCATCAAGGAAAAAATAGATGTTTTGGAAAACTATCAGGCCAAATCAACCGTGGTCAATCCCAAGATCAATAATGTGGATGTGTTCAGTATCGTGTCCGATGAGACCCATGCCTATATAAACTTTCTGCAATTGTCCCACGGATCCATTGTTCGGTCACACACCATGGAAATCAAGAAGAAATTGGATGAGACCGATGAAGAATTGTTGCAATTGGCCATTACGGAGATCAGGCAGCGGTTCAATTCGCAATCCAAGGAGATCTATCTGCCTTTTCCGGTTGCCGTTGAGGATACCCTAAAAGTAAGTATGCCAAAATTGGGAGATAAGCGCAGGATTTTGGAACTTTCAGAACGCAATGCCCGTTTTTATCGTCAGGATCGATTGAAACAGATCAAAATAACAGATCCGGACAGGCATACCAAAAGAATCATGGCCCAGATGAAAGCGGATCTAAGGCTTTCTACCGAGCCCACACATATTGAGTGTTTTGACAATTCCAACATCCAAGGAAGCAACCCTGTGGCCGCCTGTGTTGTCTTTAAGAATGGAAGGCCCTCCAAAAAGGACTATCGACATTTCAATATAAAAACAGTGGAAGGCCCGGATGATTTTGCAAGTATGGAGGAAGTGGTGTTTAGGCGGTACAAAAGATTGCTCAACGAAGAGGAGCCCCTGCCACAGCTCATTGTTATTGATGGGGGAAAAGGCCAACTGTCATCAGCCCTAAAAAGTTTGGAGGCGCTAGGACTTAGAGGAAAGATAGCCATCATTGGTATTGCCAAGCGGTTGGAGGAAATCTATTTTCCGGACGATCCGGTCCCATTGTATTTGGATAAAAGGTCAGAGACCTTAAAAATTATACAACAACTAAGGAACGAAGCCCACCGATTTGGGATCACCCACCACAGGAACAAGAGAAGCAAAGGTGCCATTGGTTCCGAACTGGAAAGCATAGAGGGTATTGGGAAAAAGACCACCGAACAATTGCTGAAGAATTTTAAATCGGTAAAAAGAATAAAAGAGGCCACCATTGAAAGTCTAGCTGAATCCGTGGGGATGGCTAAGGCAAAAAAAATCTATAAATCCTTTCACTGATACCGCTATGGGCTTAAAATATATTTTTTTAACACTGACCTTTATATTTTTTGAGGTTATGGGCATGGCCCAGGCCCCTGAAAAGGATGTGCCGCCCAAAGTTGGCCTGGTCCTTAGCGGTGGAGGTGCCAAAGGATTGGCCCATATTGGGGTCCTCAAGGTAATTGAGGAGGCGGGAGTAAAGGTGGATTATATTGGGGGCACCAGCATGGGAGCCATTGTGGGAGCCTTATATGCCTCGGGATACTCTGCACAAGAACTTGATTCCATCTTTAGGGTAACCGATTTCACCAAACTTATCCAGGACAACGTGCCCCGGGGAGCCAAGACTTTTTATGAGAAAGAAGATTCTGAACGATATGCCCTGACCCTGCCCTTTACAGATTTCAGTGTTTCCTTTCCGCAAGCAATTTCTGGAGGCCAGAACATTTTTAACGAGTTGGTCCGCTTGCTGTTCCATGTCAAGGATGTGCACGATTTTAAAAAATTGCCCATCCCTTTTTTGTGCGTGGCCACCAATGTGGAAACAGGCCAAGAGGTATTGTTGGACCATGGATACCTGCCCGAGGCCATCATGGCCAGCGGAACGTTTCCATCGCTTTTTGAGCCGTCCGAAATTGACGGGGATATACTGGTTGACGGTGGAGTGGTCAACAACTACCCCATCGACAAAATAAAAGATTTGGGGGCCGATATCATTATTGGTGTGGATGTGCAGCACGATTTATCTACAAGGGAATCCCTGTTATCGGCTACGGAAATTTTACTGCAGATCAATAACTACAGGACGGTTAACGATATGAAAAAGAAGTCCGAAGCAACGGATATATACATCAGACCGGACATTGAAGAATTTTCGGTAATCGACTTTGGAAAAAGCGCAGCAATTGTGAAAAGTGGGGAAGAGGCCGCCAAGGAAATGATGCAAGAATTGGAAACATTGGCCCAAAGCCAGAATAAAACGGAAACACGCAAGAAGCGGATCCAACCCATGGACAGCCTAACCATTAACAGGATGATCATTAGGGGGAACGATCAATATACCCGGGGATATATCAAAGGAAAGCTAAGGTTTAATTTGGCAGAAAAAATTTCGTTCAATGATCTAAAGCAAGGTATCAACAACCTATCGGCAACGGGGAATTTTAAAGCTATACGGTATGAGTTGATTTCCAACGGGCTTGGCACGGATTTGATTCTAAAACTAAAGGAGAACCCCACCAAAATGTTCTTGAAACTATCCGCACATTATGATGACCTGTACAAAAGTGCGGCCCTAATAAACCTTACCAAAAAGAATTTTTTGATGAAGGATGATGTGGCTTCCTTTGATTTTATTTTAGGAGACCATTTGCGGTACAATATGCAATATTATCTGGACAAAGGATACTATTGGAGTTTTGGGATCAACTCCAAGTTTACCGATTTTGATGAGGAAGTTGATTTTGGTTTGATTCGCTCCAACTTTAGTGTGCCCAATGATCCCAATATTCGCGAAATAAATTTGGATGTTACCGATTTGACCAACCAGATTTATTTACAGACCGTATTGCAAGAGGAATTTGCCTTTACCATTGGGGCAGAGCACAAACTGTTGCGTTACAGCACAAGAACCCTTAACCAATTGGATGGAGAAGCGGCGGAAGAATCGTTGATAGACCCTCCGGAAAGGACATTTTTTGAAAACTCAAATTACTTCAGTGCTTTTGGAAAAATCACCTTGGACACCTATGACGACAAATATTTTCCGACCAAGGGCCTGTATTTTGACAGTGATTTTCATCTATATCTCTTTTCATCGGATTTCAATGATAATTTCAGGGAGTTTTCCGTCGCAAAGGCAAAATTGGGAACTGTAATTCCCTTTTCCCACAACCTCAGCTTTAATTTGGAAGCTGAAGGAGGGGTTAAATTAGGGACTTCGGCCATCACCTCTTTTGATTTTGTGCTTGGCGGTTTTGGAAACGACTTTGTGAACAATTTTGTTCCCTTCTTTGGATATGACTTTCTAAGTCTTCCCGGGAACAGTTTTGTAAAGCTCTATGGAAGATTGGACTACAGATTTGCCCCAAAGAACCACCTGCTCTTATCGGCAAATTTTGCCAATGTGGAAGATGACCTTTTTAGGACAGGGGACTGGTTTTCAGAGCCCAGTTTTTCCGGTTATGGAATAGGCTATGGTTTTGAGTCGTTCATAGGGCCCATCCAAGTATATTATTCTTGGACCCCAGAGATAAAAAATGACAGTATTTTCTTCAGTATAGGCTATTGGTTCTAATTTGGGGGCATTCATCCAACACCCCATTTTTCTTAAGAATTTGCCAAAAAAAGCCGGCAAATCCATCAAAATGGAACAAGTTAAGTTAAAGTCCGTTAAAAACTTATTTTCCTACAGAACCATGGCGTATCTTTACATCACATAAGGGGTGGTTCCCTTATAACTTTAAGTATTGGTTTTTCATAATTTAAAGTTTGGTTGGTTATTTAGGAAAAGCCCAGTTTTAAGACTGGGCTTTTTTTTGTACATAATATTTTGGAATAACTTTTGTTTAAATAAGTGTAAAGCGCATAGCCCCAAAAGCGATTTTATTAATTTTATTCAATAAAAAGGGTCATGAAAAAGACATTGATCGTACTCATCCTACTTATGGCTACGTCTGCATTTGGGCAAAAATTCCAACCAGCGTACAAATCGGGTGAATGGCTAAAATTTCGAATCCACTATGGAATTCTCAATGCAAGCTATGCCACATTGCACTTAACCTCGGACACCCTGGACAGCATTCCAGTATACCATGTTGTGGGCGAGGGGAAGACCACCGGTTTTGCCAGTATTTTTTTTAAGGTGGACGACACCTATGAAAGCTATTTTGGCCGTAAAAATGGAAAGCCGTATCGATTTATCAGAAAAATAGACGAAGGCGGCTACACCAAGGATATAGAAATCGACTTCAATTACAAAGAAGAAATGGCCGTTCTTCGGGACAACAAGAATGGGACACAAAAGCGGATTCCGGTACACAATAAAATCCAGGACCTTATCTCTGCTTCCTATTTTATGAGGAACAACTATAACCTTGAAGAGTTTGAGGAAGGCGACTTCATAAATTTGGATATGTTGTTCGATGATGATGGCGTTTTTCAATTTAAACTGAAATATTTGGGAAAAGAAGTGCTCCGGACCAAGTTTGGAAAGGTGGAATGTCTTAAATTTAGACCCTTGGTTCAATCGGGCCGTGTTTTTAAGGAAAAAGAAAGCCTTACCCTTTGGGTTTCAAACGATTTGAATAAAATCCCAGTACGGATAAAGGCCGATTTGGCCGTAGGGTCCTTAAAAGCAGATTTGGAGGCCTACAACGGACTAAGAAACCAGTTTAAAATAATAATGGATTAGATTAGTTTGGATGAAGAATGATGAGCGAATTGAGTCCCAAATCAACAAGCTTGAAGAAAAGTACAAAAACTCTGGACAAGACCTAAGCTCGTACCTCGATGGTTTGCTCTACCAGAGATACCTTACGTATTGGGACTACATACATTTGGATACCTTGTTGAGCCTTCAAGTGCCGCGGACCCATTTCCCCGATGAAGAGATTTTCATCATGTACCACCAGATTACCGAGCTCTATTTTAAACTGATCATCCACGAACAAAAGCAGATTGTAGAGGACCGATCCCAAGACCTTCGGTTCTTTATTGAAAAGGCAAATAGGATCAATAACTACTTCAAGGCCCTCATTTCTTCATTCAGTATAATGATAAAAGGCATGGAGCGGGAACAATTCCTTCGGTACCGGATGGCCTTGCTGCCCGCCAGTGGATTTCAGTCCGCCCAATACAGAATGATAGAGATCTACGCCACCCCTTTGGAAAATTTGGTGCACCATACAGAACGTGATGATTTTTCATCCAAAGATGGCGTTGAGGAACTTTTTGAGCATATATATTGGAAGAAAGGGGCCACGGACAGGGACACCGGAGAAAAAACCTTGACCTTGAAACAATTTGAGATTCGCTATACCCCAAGGTTGTTGCGTATTGCCAACCAGGTCAAGGACAGCACCATTTACCAAAAATACCTGCAACTGCCCGAAGCTTCCAGGAATAATAATGAGCTCATAAAAGCGTTAAAAGAGTTGGACATGAACGCCAACGTAAATTGGCCGTTGATGCACATGGGCTCCGCCTACAGGTATCTGGCCAAGGAAAACCAAGAAATTGATGCCACTGGAGGCACCAATTGGAAACAGTTTTTACCGCCCAGTTTTCAGAAAATAATATTTTTCCCAACTTTGTACTCAGAAAATGAGCTGGATACGTGGGGAAAACAGTGGGTGGACCATATATTTAATCCGGCAAACAAGCAATACAAGGAAAAGGAACAAGATTAGAATGCGAATAATTATTGGGGCAATTTTGGCACTGGTGGTTCTGGTGTCGTGCAAAGAAGACAAGGTTTTGGTAAGTGATGAGTTGGTTAAGGTGGAAACCATTGAAAAACCACCCATCACCCATTTCGGTTTTAACTTGGACAACTTTAATGTAGTCCACGATACTGTTCGTCGAGGCGATAGTTTTGGGGAACTTATGCTGAAAAACAAGGTGGACTATCCAAAAATCGCCACAATTTCAGAAAGCTATAAAGACACTTTTGATGTACGAAAGATTCAGGTGGGCAAACCGTATACCATTCTTAAATCCAAGGACACCTCTGAAATCGCCGAAATTTTCATTTATCAAAATGACAAGATCAATTATACTGTTGTTGATTTAAGGGATAGTGTAAAAGCCTACAAGAGCAAGAAAAAGGTGAAATTGGTCGAGCGTGAGATAGGTGGTATTATTGACCATAGTTTGTCCATGTCCATTGATACGTTGGGAGTAGATTACAACCTAACCTTTGCACTTTCCGATATTTATGCCTGGACTATTGATTTTGGACGATTGGACAAAGGTGACAGATTCAAGGTGATATTTGATGAGCGTTATATCAATGATAGCATTTATGCAGGAATTGGTGCTGTAAAGGCAGCATATTTTGAGCACAAAGGAAAAACCATCTATGCTTTTCCTTACATCTCAGATGCAACCAACAATATTTTAGAGTATTTTGATCAAGACGCGAATAATTTAAGAAGCACCTTTTTGCGGGCTCCGGTTAAATTCAAGTATCGGTTATCGTCCCGGTATAACCTGAAAAGAAGGATTGCTTACTACGGGTATAAAGTAAGGCCCCACAAAGGAACTGATTATGCCGCTCCCATTGGCACGCCCATTGTGGCCACTGCAGATGGAACCGTTACCGAATCGACCCGTAGGGGGGGAAATGGTAAATACGTAAAAATTAGACACAACGACACGTACAGCACCCAATATCTACACATGAGGGCCCAAAACGTAAAACGAGGTGACTTTGTGCGTCAAGGTGATGTAATTGGTTGGGTCGGAATGACGGGAAACACAGGAGGCCCACACGTTTGCTATCGTTTTTGGAAGAATGGAAGACAGGTAGACCCCCTTAAGGAAGAACTCCCCGCCGCGGAACCCATCGCAGATTCATTGCGTGCCGACTATTTATTGCACATTCAACCGTTGCGCGATCAATTAGATTGTATCGAATTAATAGAACCAACCCCCGAACTCGAAGAAACGCTCATAACCTATAACCAGTAATGGCCTTACCCAAAATCAACCCAACTACTACCCACGCTTGGAAAAAACTTTCAGAACACTATAACGAAAACAAGGACACCCACCTAAGACAACTTTTTGCCCAAGATGCTGATAGGGGAAAAACATTCTGCATTCAGTGGGATGATTTTTTGGTGGACTACTCAAAAAACCGGATCACAGCAGATACGTTTTCCCTTTTACTGGATTTGGCCGAAGAAGTAAAGCTCAAAGAAGCCATGGCCAGTTATTTTGGAGGGAAATTGATCAATCAGACTGAGGGAAGGGCCGTACTCCACACTGCACTTCGGGCAAAAAAGAATGATAAAGTTTATGTGGATGGTGAAAATATTGTTGCGGAGGTTTACGAAGTAAAGGAAAAGATCAAATCGTTTTCCGAAGCAGTAATCTCTGGAAATAAAAAAGGATTTACTGGAAAAGCCTTCACCGATGTGGTCAATATTGGTATTGGGGGATCAGACCTAGGGCCCGCGATGGTCACCGAAGCCTTGAAATTCTACAAGAACCACTTAAAAACCCATTTTGTCAGCAATGTGGATGGTGATCATGTGCATGAGGTCTTGAAAGAACTCAATCCAGAGACCACCTTGTTCATTATCGTTTCCAAGTCCTTTACCACCCAAGAAACGCTGAGCAATGCCCTCACCATTAAAAAATGGTTTTTGGAACACGCATCGCAAAAAGATGTTGCCAAACATTTTGTTGCCGTTTCCACCAATCTTGAAAAAATTGAGGAGTTTGGCATAGCGGATGACAATGTATTCCCCATGTGGGATTGGGTTGGAGGCCGTTTTTCGCTTTGGAGTGCCGTTGGACTTTCCATTGCCCTTTCGGTAGGCTATCAAAATTTTGATGACCTGCTTTCCGGTGCCCATGCCATGGACAATCATTTTAAAGAAACCCCTTTCTCAGAAAACATTCCTGTTATTTTGGCCTTGTTGAGCATTTGGTACAACAATTTTTATGGTGCAGAGACCGAGGCCATCATTCCCTACACACAATACCTGCATCGTTTTTCGGCCTATTTGCAACAAGGCATTATGGAAAGTAACGGGAAGAGTGTGGACCGAGCTGGAGATAGAGTGGGGCACGAGACCGGGACCATTATTTGGGGAGAGCCGGGAACCAATTCCCAACACGCCTTTTTTCAATTGATCCATCAAGGCACAAAATTGATCCCTACCGATTTTATCGGCTTCAAGAGATCATTGCATGGCGATGTGGACCATCACAATAAATTAATGGCCAATTTCTTCGCCCAGACCGAGGCATTGATGAACGGAAAGACCGCTGATGAGGTCAAAAAGGAATTGGAAGCACAGAATATATCCGAAGAAGAACAAAAATCGTTGCTCCCGTTCAAAGTGTTTGAAGGCAACAAACCTACCAACACCATCTTGATTCAGAAACTCACCCCCAAGAACTTAGGGGCCTTGATTGCCCTTTATGAGCACAAAATCTTTGTGCAGGGAATTGTTTGGAACATTTTCAGTTATGATCAATGGGGTGTGGAATTGGGCAAGCAATTGGCCAAGACCATTTTGGCCGACATTGAAAATTCAGAAATTGGCAAACATGACGCTTCCACATTGAATCTTCTCCATTTTTTTAAGAGCTAAACAGGCAGTTTTTGATTTGTAAGGAAAAACCTTAAGCATTTGTTTGTCAACTGCTTTTCTTTGTTAATTTTGTGTTAACTGTAACACTTTCATTTAACTTTGACTTAATCGCTGTATGTCAAAAATGAAGCACTTTTGCAGGGCAAATTAAACACTTAAACACTAAAAAATGAGAAAAATTTACTTGGCTTTTGTGGCAATTTTTGTGTCCGCAATGGCATTTTCACAAGGAACGATTACTGGTACTGTGGTGGATGGCGAGCTTGGCGGCCCGCTTCCCGGAGCCAGTGTGGTAGTTAAGGGTACTTCCATAGGTACTTCTACAGATTTTGACGGAAACTTTACTTTGGAAGTGGATCAAGCTTCCGGGACTTTGGTGGTTTCCTATATTGGGTTTGTTAAGCAGAATGTTTCTTTCAGCACCACTGGGAACGTAGGGACAATTTCTTTGCAGCCCGACGCCGAAGAATTGGAAGGTGTAGTGGTTGTAGGTACGGGTATCATTGACCTTGCTGCTGATAGAAAAACCCCAATCGCAGTTTCTTCTATACCAATAAAGACTATACAGGAGAAAATAGGGACTCAAGATGTTACCATGACCTTGGTGAACACTCCATCTGTTTATGTTTCAGGACAGGCAGGAGGATTTGGTGACACCAATATGAGGGTTCGAGGGTTCGATCAAGACAACACAGCATTCCTTTTGAACGGGCAACCCATCAACGGTATGGAAGATGGTTTAATGTATTGGTCAAACTGGTCTGGATTGAACGATATTGCCTCTGGTGTACAAATTCAAAGGGGTCTAGGGTCTTCTAAATTGGCTATTTCCTCTGTAGGGGGTACAGTGAACTTTGTGACCAAGGCTACCGAGATGAATGAAGGTGGTTTTGGGTATGCCACAGTGGCCAATAACAATTATATTAAAACTTCTGCCGGGTATAATACTGGTGTTTCCGATAAAGGATGGGGCCTAAGTGTTATGCTTTCCCACTGGCAAGGAGATGGCTACAATGAAGGAATGTTTGGAGAAGGCCAAACCTACTTTATTTCTGTGGGGTATAGGCCCAGTGACAGTCATAACTTCAACTTTTTGATTACTGGTGCACCTCAGTTCCACGATCAAAACTTTACCAAACCCATCTCCGATTACCTAGAATATGGGATGCGTTACAATAACAACTGGGGAACATACAATGGTCAGTATTTGACGGAAAGAAGAAACTTCTACCACAAGCCCGTGGCTAACTTGAACTGGGACTGGACTATTGATGACACTTCTAGTTTGTCAACCGTATTGTATGCCTCTTGGGGTAACGGTGGTGGTACCGGGGACCGTGGTAACCGTATTAGAACAGAAGATGGTTATATTGATTACGATGCCATTTATGCATTCAACAACAGTGTGCCCAATGGAGCTGGGGGTTATTTTGCCGCCGGTGGTGGATATGTTACCAGAGCGTCAATGAACCTGCACAACTGGTATGGGTTGATTTCAAACTTCGAAAAGCAATTGTCTGACAATCTTAGCTGGAACGTAGGGTTCGATTTAAGAACCTACTACGGAAAACACTTTAGGGTAGTTTCTGATTTTCACGGTCTAAACTCTTGGCAAGAAAATATTCGTTTGAGAGACCAAAATAATGACCATCAAACTTATGGTACATTTGGAACCTACAAACAAGTAATTGCAACTGAGTCTTTCAGACCATCAGGATGGGAGGCCGCTTTTAATAGCTATCCCGAAGATCAAAAAATCGCCTATAGCAATGATGAGCGAATCTCTTATGGAGGATTGTTCACTCAATTGGAGTATGCAACCGATCAATTTTCTGCTTTCTTCCAAGGATCTATTTCCAATCAATATCACCAAAGATTTGACCCTTATCAGTATGCAGACCAATCTTTGATTGATGGCACCTCTTCCCAATGGACTGGAGAGCCTCTTCCTGCTGGAATAGAGCCTGGTGTGGATTCAGAAAAAGTGAACAACTTTGGATATAATGCCAAAGCAGGTTTTAGCTATAGCCCAACAGAGCAGCACAGTTTTTACTTTAATACAGGATACTACAACCGCCAACCGTATCATGACAACATTTATTTGAATTTCACTAACCAAATTAATCCGTTGACTGAAAACGAAAAGATTTTTGGTTTGGAAGCGGGTTATGGATACTCTAGTTCCATTTTTTCCGGTAATGTGAACCTATACCGTACCTCTTGGAAAGATCGTGTGGTTACCAGCTCTGATGTTGTGGATGATGTGGTTACCTATACTTCTAACTTTGGAGCAGAGCAATTGCACACTGGTATTGAGCTGGATGCAAAGGTAAGACCGGTTAGTGGACTTAGCTTGAACGCTTTTGCCTCTATTGGCGATTGGCAGTACAAGGGTGAGACAGTGACCCAAGTTACCGATGAGGAGCGCAATGTTATCAGCACTGAGAACCAAGATATTGATGGAGGGAAAGTAGGTGGCGCGGCCCAACTTTCCGGTGGACTTGGATTTTCGTACAGAATTACCAATATGTTCTCCATTGACTCTGATTTTAGATATTACGACAACCTATATGCTGATGTGGGGGCCATCAAGGAAAATCTTGAGTTGCCATCCTTCAGTTTATTGGATGCCGGGGTAACTTTCAATCTTCCCTTGGGAATTGATAAAACCAAGAATTTGAAAATCAGGGCCAATATGAACAACGTATTGGATAAGGAATACATCTCTAGATTGACTACGGCCAATTTTGCTGAAGCTGGTGATGAATTATACGAAGGCATTGCAGTTTCAAACCAAGGATACTTTGGTTTGGGAAGAACCTGGAACGTTACTTTGCGTTACGATTTTTAAACATAACTGAAAGAATATATAAAACCCTGCCCATTGGCAGGGTTTTTTTATTTTCAAAATCCGTATTTTTAGAACCAAAACTATACTCAAAATGGAAATTATCAAGAACCTTCACTCGTATCTTGCCTATATTGTATTGGCCGTACTTATCATTGCTGTGGTCAATGCCTTATTAGGTTGGTTGGGCAAAAAGGATTTTACCCTTCAAAAAGACCTGCGGATAAGCCTCTTCGCGCTCATTTTAAGCCACATTCAACTTTTGGTGGGGCTTATTCTGTATTTTGTCTCCGCCAATGGCCTTAAGGCCATCCAAACATTGGGCATGGGAGGGTTAAATGCCCCTGCACGTCTCTTGGCCGTGGAGCACCCCTTTACCAACATTATAGCCTTGGTGTTGATCACTATAGGGTGGTCCCGTCACAAAAAGTTTATGGAAAACGACAAAAAGTTCAGGACCATTACCATTTTCTATGGCCTGGGGCTATTATTGATCTTGAGCCGTATTCCGTGGGGGCAGTGGTTTAGTTAATCTACCAAGGTGTCATTCCCGCGCACCAGCCTGTCGGCAGACAGGGGCGGGAATCTCATAATCGAATAATTAAATAGCGATATAATTTGTCTCTGTAATGATGATATGATCCAACAGCTGTATGCCTAATATAGCTTCGGCTTCATGTATCCGTTCCGTAAAACGATGGTCTGCATCACTCGGTTCAAGCTTACCTGATGGGTGATTATGACAAAGAATAATCTTTTTGCACTTTTTAGAAACAGGTAAACTTAATACATCAACAGGAGAGACAATATTTCTGTTGTCAGTTCCGATAGTGACCAGTTCAATATATTCTATATCGTTGGCCGCATTCAGGCCAATGGTCCAAAAGTATTCCTTTTGACGATGCAGTTTGTTTTGTCGCCAGAGGACTTTTTGCATGATAAGGGCAATGTCCTGCGATCCTGAAATATGCTTGTCCTCGTCTTTGGGAAGTCTTAAGGGCATAGGCTAAAGATAGAAAAAATAGTTTCTTATATATTTTAAGTTTTTTGTCACATCGAGCCTGCCTTTGTCGGCAGACAGGCGCAGTCGAGATGTTTCGCCACCTTTCGACTGCGCTCAAGTTGACATTTGATGTGCTTAATGGATAACTTCCTTAATCAAAAACAAATAAGCCGGAAAGTGATCGCTGTACCCTGCCGTATAACTTCCCCCGGAATAGGTTCTAAGCGGATAGCCTTTGTATTTTCCTTCATTGGTTCTAATAAAAGCCGGGGAAAAGATGCCCGCTTTCCAGTAAGATAAGGTCTCCTTTTCACTATTGACCACATTGGCGGTCATAAAGAACTGGTCAAAAAGGTTCCACTTATCCCGATACGCCAAGGAACCAATTCCCTTTCGGTACAATTGCTCCATGGGATTGAAAAGCCCCAGACTGTCCAGTTGCTTTGTCTTGCCCTTGGTCTTCAAGATACTCTTTAAACTGTCGTCCCGTGGGTCATCGTTCAAATCTCCCATACAAATGATTTTGGCCTTCCAGTTCAACCTTTGGATGGAATCGATGATCCGTTTGTTCAGCAATGCGGCCCGTACCCGTTTGGGATTGCTTTTGGAGGCACCGCCCCGTCGCGAAGGCCAGTGGTTCACCACAAAATAAATAGCCTCTCCATCCATTAGCCCACCAACCACCAATTGGTCACGCGTATAGACCCGATCACCAAGATCATCAAACAATAAAAGCCGGTGGCTTTTGAAGGAAGTAGGCAAATAGGAGGATTTTTTAAAGAGCAAGGCAACATCTATTCCCCGGGCATCGGGAGAATCAAAATGTACAATGCCATAATCTTTGCTCCTCAAGTTTGGGTGATGGATAAGGTCTTCCACAACTTTTCGGTTCTCAACTTCACATAATCCAATTACATCTGGCGAAGTCTTGGAAGTGTCCTCCCCTATTTTGGAAAGCACCTTTGAAATGTGCTCGATCTTTTGCCGATACCGTTCTTCGGTCCAGTGATAACGGCCTTCAGGAGTACGGTCATCATCAAAAGTGAGTGAATCGTTCTCCGTATCAAACAGGTTTTCAACATTGTAGAACGCTATGGTTCTTAGGGTATATGTTTTGGACTTTTGTCCATAAAGTGAGGTCGATATTAATACAAGTAGGCATATTAATAATCGCATTTTATTTTGATTTTGCTACTAAAATAAGTAAGATTGCGAAATTTTCGCGCAGTCTGTAAGGCAATTACAACCCCTTTTTATTAATTAACCTACTCAACAGCTATGAGAACAGTGATGTTCTGGGCTGTGTTCTGTTGTGTTGCCATGCATTATGGACAACAGGGCACTACCATTCTGGGGCGCGTACAGGAAAGGGGAACCAATGTACCCATCCACAATGCCACAATTACTAGTAAAGACTTTTCGCAAGAATTTTTTACGGACGAAAACGGGCGCTTTCAGGCACATCTTCAACACTCTGGTGATATTTTGTTGACCATTTCCGGCTTGGATTTTCTTCCCAAACGATTTTCCCTTCACCTTTCTGGCGAGACCATAGATTTAGGAAACATTGTATTGGAAAGGGACATTGAAAGGGAAAAGACCGACAACTTGATTACCCTCACAGACGGAGATCTTTTGGATGATGGGGAAACCGTTTCGGGCACTTTGGGGCTGCTACAATCCACAAGGGACATATTTCTCAATAGGGCCGCTTTTGATTTTGGCCAAGCGTTTTTTAAGGTTCGTGGGTACGATTCCCGTAACGGTAATGTATTGATCAACGGCATTCCCATGAACAAGTTTTTTGATGGGAGGCCTCAATGGAACAACTGGGGCGGACTCAATGATGTGGTCCGAAATCAGGAATACACCTATGGGTTGACCGAGAACCCGTATGCCTTTGGAGGGATTCTGGGCACTACAAATATCGATACAAGCCCCTCGGGGATGCGGCCCGGTATCCGTTTGTCCAGTTCTGCATCCAACCGAACCTACCGAGGAAGGCTGATGGCCACCTATAATTCCGGGTTACGGGAAAATGGCTTGGCCTATACCTTTTCAGCGTCACGAAGATGGGCCAAAGAAGGGTTTGTACAAGGCACCTTGTATGATGCCTATTCCTTTTTTGGCTCATTGGAATACCAATTCAACCCAAAGAACAGCATAATGCTCACGTCCATTATGGCGCGCAACCGAAGGGGACGTTCCTCAGCCCTTACGGAAGAGGCTTTTGGGCTTATGGGAAATCAGTACAACCCGTATTGGGGAAGCCAAGATGGGAGAATCAGAAATTCAAGGGAACGCGATATTTTTGAGCCCCTGTTTCTGTTGAATTATAGATTAAAACTGGACAAATTGGACTGGAATTTAGGGGTAGCCTATCAATTTGGCTCCAATTCCAGAAGTCGTTTGGGCTATTTCAATGCCCCAAATCCCGACCCTACCTACTACCGATATTTGCCCAGCTACTACATCAATAGTTCCATTGGGGCGGACTTCATCAATGCAAATCTGGCTAAAGATGCTTTTTTGGATAACCCGCAAATGGATTGGGAACAGCTTTACACTGCGAACACCAACCCAAATGCCAATGGCAAAGCTGCCTATGTACTTTATAATGATGTGGCCAGCGATACTCAATTGACCCTTTCAACCAGTTTGGATTATGATTTCAATGAGACCATCAGCATGGGTTTGGGGGGCAATTTCAGAAAAATGTCCTCAGACAACTATGCGGAAATTCAGGATTTGTTGGGCGCAAGTTTCCATGAGGATATTGATGCGTTTTCCAATACGCTCAATGACAGCAATGGAAATTTGGAAAAAACGGAAGGGGAAATCTTCAATTACCACTACACCTTGGATGCCTCCCAATTTGAGGCTTTTGGGCAAGTTTCAGTGTCAGCTAATAAATGGAGCGGCTTTGCATCGGCTTCCATGACCAGCTTTGCTGTGCAACGGAATGGATTGTTTGCCAATGAACGTTTCTCGGAAAGTTCCTTTGGTCCAAGTGAAAAAGTTTCATTCTCCACTATTGGGCTAAAGGGAGGGGTGAGCTACTTTCTTACGGGCAGGCATTGGTTTACTGCAAATGGAGCTAAAATTGAGCGTGCGCCCACACTTCAGAACACCTTCATCAATCCTAGGGAAAACAATGCAGTTGTTCCCGATATCCAAAAAGAGACCATCACCACGGTGGATTTGAATTATTTCATCAGATTGCCAGATTTGACAGGACGAATCAGTGCTTTCTACACCCGCTTTCAGAATATGACGGACATCAATTTCTTTTTTGTGGACTCCGGTTTGGGTTCGGACTTTGTACAGGAAGTCATCACGGGATTGGATCAATTACATAAAGGGATAGAATTTGGGCTGGAATACGAGGCATCCTCCAATGTAAAAATATCCGCAGTTGGTAATTTTGGGCAGTATGTGTATGCCAGCGACCCATTTGTTCAGATAAATTTTGATACTGCTGGCGCCGAAGAGGAACTCATAGACCCGGAGGGAACCATAGATTTGGGCATTGCCAAACTAAAGGAGTTTAAATTGGCCCAAGGCCCCCAAACCGCACTGGCGTTGGGAGTTGAATACAGATCGCCCAAGTATTGGTGGGTAGGCGCCACCACAAATTACCTAACCCATAGCTACGTTAACATATCTACCATCACGCGCACGCCGAGTTTTCTTTTGGATCCGGACACTGGCGAACGTTTCCCTGATGCTACCGACGAGAACATCGCGAAACTGTTGCGGCAGCAACCCCTGGATGATATGTATCTGCTCAACCTCATTGGTGGAAAATCGTGGTTGTGGGGCAAAAAATACATCAGTGCTTTTGTGAGCATCAATAACCTTTTCGATTCAGTGTTCAGGACCGGCGGCTATGAGCAAAGCCGCAATGGAAATTTTGGACAATTGCAACAAGATAATCTGAGCGGCACCCCATCCTTCGCCCCAAAGTATTGGTATAGCTACGGAAGAACCTATTTTTTGAATCTGGCAATCAGTTTTTAATTATGGAATTATGAGAAAGCAAATATGCAGTTATTCATGTCTTTTTAGTTTGATTTTGGTAGCTTCCTGTGTTGGAAATGTAGATTTTGATGTTCCCAAAGAGCAATGTGATGCAAACTTGGAACCCAACCTGACTTTTGCTGAACTGGATTCATTGGTCGGTGATGAGGTGATGCAGATTCATGACGATTTGGTTTTGGAAGGCTATGTGATTTCTTCGGACCAAGCGGGAAACTTTTTTAATGTGCTCTACCTGCAAGACGCTCCAGAAAACCCCACCATGGGCATTCAGATTGAAATTGATTTTAGGGAATCCCATTTGTTTTACCCCGAAGGCAGCAAAATTTTGGTGAAATTGAAAGGATTGTACCTCGGAAAAAGTGGCGAAAATCTAAAACTTGGGGGTACTTTCACCTCTTTTGGCAATATTTCCGTAGGTCGGTTGCCGGGATTGAAGGTTCCAGAGCATGTGTTTTTGTCTTGTGATGAAAACAGTGCGGTTCTACCGACCCAAACCACTATTTCTAAAATAGAAAACATGCCTTGGAACACTTTGATACAGATAGATAGTTTGGAGTTTGTGGAAGATGAATTGGGGCAGCCTTTTGCCATTGCTCAAGAAGAAACGGAACGGACTTTGAAAGACTGTGCCGAAAATGAAATTGGAATGCTGAACAGTGGGTATGCTGATTTTCAAGCAGAATTGCTTCCAGAAAACAATGGTTCTGTTACAGGAATTTTGATTAAAGACGGGAAAAACCCTCAATTGGTGATTCGGGATTTGGAAGACCTTGATTTTTCCAATGATCGATGCCCAGAGATCATTACCGAATTCACATCGACCCGAATTTTTATCTCGGAATTGGCGGATCCGGACAATAATTCTGGAGCGCGATTTGTGGAACTCTACAATTCAGCTTCCGAACCCCTTGATTTAAACTTATGGACCCTTCGGCGGTATACCAATGCCAATACCGAGGTAAGTTCTTCCATTGATTTATCCGGATTGATCATTGGTGCTGAGAGCACCTTGGTCATATCACCCAACGCCGAAGAATTTGAGTTGGTCTACGGATTTCCTCCAGATTTGGGTGTTTCCACCAACAGCCCGGCCGATTCCAATGGGGATGACAATCTGGAACTCGTGGATCCTTTCGGGACCGTGATCGATATGTTTGGAGCAATCGGGGAAGATGGTACGGGGACCAACCACGAATTTGAGGATGGACGTGCCATTCGAAATCCAGATGTGATTGAAGGCAACCCGGTCTACACGTTTACTGAATGGACCATTTACAACGATTCCGGAGATGCCGGAACCATTAAACAACCCCAAAACGCCCCCGAGGATTTCTCCCCAGGGGTTAGGGATTAAATTTTTAAAAGGGTTTGTAGCCAAATTTTTGTCCTCCTACGGAGGCATCGGCCATAAGACCAGCTTTCGGAAGTGCAAAAACGGCAACCCCATCTTTGTACTTGGCCTCAAAGGCAATACCAGATTTAAGGGCAACGGCTGAGGTTTCAGCGGCAAATTGGAACTTTTCTTCCTTAAAACGCTGTAAATCTATAGGAGTTTCAAAAAAGATGACCTCTATAATGGCCTGCCCACCGGCTTGCAGACCAATGTTCAATTTTTTAAGGTCGGCCATGCCTACAGCCTCACCGTCTTCGTAGACCACCCCGTTTCCAGAGGCGCCACCAATGATGAAACCACCTTTCCCGACATTGGGAAAAATAACATAGCCTGCGGAGTTTTCAAAGAAGCTCTCCAACCCCGAATCAGCGTCTAAAAGCGTTTGTTTTGCTTTCTGGGCATCGTTCATTATTCTTTTATCTTTTGCATTCTGTGCAATGGCAGTGGTGGTAAAAGTGACCAAGGCTACCAGTATCAATGATTTTAATATTTTCATGGTGTTCCTGTTTTATAGTGTTTATCTCTATCAAAGGTAAAAAACAAACCCCTTCCGAAATGGAAAGGGTTTGCCAATTAATGTTAATGAAATCGTATTGTTTTGTTGCCTTATTCCGGAAAATTTGAATGGGCCATCACCTCTTCCATTTGCAATACGTGGCGCTCGGTATGGGCCGCCGTAAAGACGATGAGCTGAACGCCATCCACGGCACCAAAAGGAAGGTCTTTGTTGTACCTGTTCCTGAGGTCGTCGTCTGTGGTTTTTACATAATCAATGAGTTCACTTCTTTTATCCAAAAAAGCCTGGAGAGTTGCCTCATAAGAGCCAAATTTGCCACTGGGCTCAAAAGGTTCTGAAGTTTTCACTTTGTTGCTTCGGTCAGTGACCATGGGCATAATCTGCTCATCGGTAAAGACAAGGGAGTCCTTCAGCGCAGGATTGGGACCAGCGGCAACGGTTTTGTGGACCAAATCCCCAAAAGTGCTTTCTAGAATAGCAAGGTGTTCAACCCCTTCCGCAATGGACCAAGTGCCCTCATCAGGTTTAAAGCTCAGTTGTTCATCCGTTAGGCCATCCAAGACGCTCAACATGTGGTCCCGGGTTTCGGTCAAGTGTTTGTTTATCATTTGGCGCTCTTCTTCAGTAAGCTCGGCAGTATCCGTACTAAAGCTAAAAAACACCAAGGTTACCAGGGGTAGAATAAATTTTTTCATTTGTGTGGTTTTTAAGTTTGTTGTGACAGTGTTTTTGGATTGAAATTACAATCCATACTAAAGATAGTGTAAATAAGCACCCTTTTAGGGGGTAAATGCGCCAAATTATGGGTCTATTTATGCAAAAAGGAAAATCTATGGAGCACCACTTTAAAAATAAATTAAATCTA
>NZ_LXTT01000110.1 GCF_001683915.1 Allomuricauda sp. CP2A
CCAAAGAAAAATTAAGAAGAAAATAAAATAATCTTGTATCCTACGTTATGTAGTAGAGAATTTTAATTAAATGAAGGTTTTACAGGTAATTAATTCTTTAAGTTCGGGTGGGGCGGAAAAACTGGTCACAGACCTCTGCATAGCCTATCAAAAACAAGGCGTGGATGTTGAGTTGGCTTTACTGAACGGCCAACAAACAGCATTCATGGAACGTTTGGTGCGCATTGATCCCAACATCAAGATCCATGTGTTGGGTGATGGCGGAGATATGTACAGTCCAAAGCATATTTTTAAACTGAGAAAATTGTTGAACCAATACGATATAGTACACGTACACCTCTTTCCATCGTTTTACTGGGTTGGTTTTGCCACTTTTTTGGGGAATACACGGGCTAAACTCTTCTACACGGAACATAACACCACAAACCGGCGTAGAAACCATACCTTGTTAAAGCACATTGACAAGATTATTTATAAGCGATACACGAAAATCATTTCCATATCGGATGCAGTGCACAAAAACTTGCAAGAACATCTTGGGGGATTGAAAAATTTGGTGTTTCAGATCAACAATGGGATAGATTTAAAAGAAGTGAACTCAGCGAAGCCCTATGACAAGCCTGAATTGGGATTTGATGAAAATGCAATCCTTTTACTGCAAGTATCTAGTTTTACGCCCCAAAAAGATCAAAAAACCCTGATTCAGAGTTTATTGCATCTTCCAGAATCAACACAACTAATTCTGGTGGGAGATGGCCCTTTAAGAACAGAACAGGAGAAACTGGCAGACTCGTTGAAACTATCGGATAGAGTTCATTTTTATGGGCTGCGCAATGATGTGCCCCGTCTTTTAAAAACCGTTGATGTGGTTATCCTCTCTTCAAACTTTGAAGGCCTGTCCCTTTCCTGTGTGGAGGGGCTTGCATCAGGAAAACCTTTTATGGCCGCTGACGTACCCGGACTTACAGAGGTGGTTCAAGGGCATGGTATTCTTTTCCCAAAAGGAGATCATAAATCATTGGCCTTGAACATTACCAAATTGCTGGAAAACGAAGAACACTATAAAACCACGGTCGAAAAATGTATGGCGCGATCTAAAGATTTCGATATCGAAGATATGGTAAAAGGGTATTTGCAAAGCTATACCAAGGCCTTAAAAAGTAAGGAAGAACACTAAACGCCAAAATCAATGACAAAGCCAAGGGTCTTAATTATATGTTCTGTTTCCTATTCCCTACTAAACTTCAGGAAAGACTTTATTGAAGAACTTGTTCGAGCAGGTTTTGATGTTTGGTGCGCCGCTCCAGATTTCTATGAGGACAGTATTGAAAAAGTAAAGGCCATGGGCGCCACTCCCATAGAATTTGATCTGCAAAGGAAGGGACTAAACCCTGTCAAAGATTTTAAAAGTGTGAGAGCACTTAAGAAAATCATGAAAGATATAAAGATCGATTTTGTTTTTGCCTACACCATTAAACCGGTCATTTATGGCTCCTTTGCGGCCCAACAGTTAAACATCAAGACTTTTTCACTTATTACCGGACTTGGGTTTACCTTTAGTGGGGTTTCCCTTAAGGCAAGGCTATTGGGTCAGGTTTCCAGACTTTTGTACAAGCTTGCCCTGAGAAAAAACAATGTGGCCATTTTTCAGAATGTGGACGACCAGAATCTTTTTTTGGAACAAGGCATTCTGCCCAAGAACAAAGAATCATTTGTTGTAAACGGTTCGGGCATCAATATTGATAGATTTCGCATAAAGAATGCTGATGAATTCAATACAGGCGGCACCGTAAACTTCATAATCATTGGCAGATTGATGGTTGAAAAGGGAATAGAACTGTTTCTTGATACCGCACTATCGGTCCATAAAAAAAATAGAAATGCCAAATTCCATGTGGTGGGCAGCCCACCCGAAGATTTAACGGAGTTGGCCTCAAGGCTCAAAAAACTGCATGACAATGGTGTGATCATTCACCATGGCACACAGACAGATGTTAGGCCCTTTTTATATAATGCGGATATCTTTGTGCTGCCCACCTACTACAGGGAGGGCGTACCAAGATCTATTTTGGAAGCGTTGTCCGTAGGTATGCCCATTATAACGACCCGCACACCCGGGTGTAGGGAAACCGTAGTGGAAGGAAAAAATGGATTTTTGATCCCCCCCAAACAATTGGCCCCACTACAAGAAGCGGTAAACTTCTTTTTGGATAATCCAGATAAAATTGAGGTCATGGGAAGGGAAAGTCGGAAACTTGCGGAACAGAAATTCGATGTCCGTTTGATAAATGCAGATTTATTAAAGATTATAAATCAAAATACAGCATGATCTATTCGCGATTTTTTAAAAGGATAATTGATTTCTTGGCCTCATTGGTGGCACTCCTGGTGTTATCTCCCATTATTTTAATATTGACCTTTTTACTTGCACTGGCCAATAATGGAAAACCCTTTTTCTTTCAGAAAAGACCGGGGAAAAATGAGAAAATCTTTACCATCATCAAGTTTAAGACCATGAATGATAAAAAAGACGGGGACGGCAATCTTCTACCTGATGTGGAACGCATTACCAAAGTGGGCAAATTTGTACGTGGGGCCTCTCTGGATGAACTGTTACAACTCGTCAATGTACTTAAGGGGGACATGTCCATTGTAGGGCCCAGGCCCCTCTTGGTGGACTATCTGCCCCTATACAATGAAGAACAGGCCAAACGCCATGATGTAAAACCGGGAATTACAGGTTGGGCTCAGGTAAACGGCCGTAATGCCATAAGTTGGGAAGAAAAGTTTAAGCTCGATGTGTGGTATGTCAACAACATAAGTTTTCCCACTGATGTAAAAATCTTGGTGAAAACCGTCCAAAAAGTAGTGCAGCGCGATGGGATATCGGCCAGTGAAGAGCAAACCATGGAACGGTTCATGGGCACCAAGAGTCAGTAAATCCCTTCCCTGGGATACATTTCAACAATACATCTGTAAGGTTCCAATAGAATTGTAGCGTTCCTTATGTACAATTCAAAGAAAGTTTGAACAACTTTGTAGATAAAAATCAAACCCATACCAATAAATACCTAGATTTGGGCAATGGACAAATTAAGGCAAGCTGATATAACCATGAAAACTGTAATGATCTTAGGGGGATCTAAGGGAGTAGGCAAGGAAATACTCAAATCCTGCTTGAAAAAGGGCTACAACGTGGCCTTCTGTGGCCGCAACCAAGAGGAAGGCGAACAGATCATCCAATCCACACAAGCCGAAGACCAACTCTATTTTCATAAACTGGACCTGAACAGCATTGAAGAAATAGAAAATTTCTACAAGCAGACCCTAAAACGGTTCCATAAAATAGATGCACTTATTTTATATGCAGGAATCACTCCTGTTGCATCCATACTTGATGCTGAAGAGGATGTGTTTGACAGTGTGTTCAACATCAACCTGAAAGCCCCGTTCTTTTTATTGAAGCATGTCTTAAAATCCATGGTTGAGCAACAATCGGGATCCATCCTCTTTTTTGGATCGGCACACATGGATTATGGGGAAATTGACAGGGCGCCCTATGCCCTTACAAAAAGTAGCCTGTATACCCTATCCAACCATATTGCCCACCATTACGCAAAATATGGGGTGAGGTCAAACTATCTGGTCATGGGTTGGACCAATACCGAAGGGGAACTTGAACTGCGCACCAAAGAAGGTGTAAGTGAGGAAAAACTGAAGGAAAAAGCATCTGGGATCATCCCAATGGGCAGAATGCTCAATACGTCAGACCCAATACCCGCAATAATGTACTTTATTTCAGACGAATCCGCCATGACAACGGGTTCATTGATGAGAATTACAGGAGGAGAATTTATATAAGCAGCATGATCCCATCTTTAATTTTTCACTCTAATTCAGAACTTTTGGAAGGCCCAGTTTTTGACAAAGAAAACAACCTTCTCTATTTTGTTTCCATATTGGATTGTTTGGTATATTGTTATGACCCAAAAACCAAAGAAATCCTCAGCATGTATCTGGATTCACCGGTGAGTTGTGTTTTTATTTTAGACAAGAAAAAAATAATGGCCGCTGCTAAAAATGGCTTTTTCGAAATCGACTTCAATACACTGCAAAAGAAATTTGCCTTTCAAATTGATGTAGAAGATTCAGTCCGATACAATGACGGCATTAAAGATTCCAACGGACGGTTCATTATTGGAACAATGGGGTATCCCAAAGTAAGGGAAAAAGCAGGCAAGGTGTTTTCCTATGAAAACGGACAATACAAAACAATAATTGAGGGAACCACCATTTCCAATGGCTTGGCTTTTTCAAAAGATGATACTATTCTTTACTTTATTGATACGCCTACAAAAAAGGTTGCAAAGTATTTTTATGATATGGAAACCGGTGAAGTTTCTTTTGATTCTTATGTAATCGAATTTAAGGGAAAAGGAAGCCCGGACGGCATGTGCATGGACACTGAAGGAATGCTGTGGGTAGCCGAATGGGGAGGCGCATGTGTGTCTAGATGGAACCCTTTGAATGGGCAGAAAATTGAAGAGCAAAAGTTGCCCTGCACCAACGTTACCTCCTGCTGTTTTGATGATAAGGCCAATTTATATGTTACCACTGCAAAATCGGAGGATGAAAACAATATTTATGGTGGAGGTTTGTTTTATATTGAACTGAATAAACTATGAGTCAATTGAATACTGTTGAAATAAGCGTAATTGTGCCCATTTTTCGTATTGAAAAGTACTTACCACAATGTATTGATAGCCTTTTAGATCAATCCTATTCAGATTTTGAGTTGATTTTGGTGGATGACGGAAGTCCGGACAATTGTCCAGAAATTTGTGACGATTATGCCAAAAAAGATGCTCGGATAAAAGTCATTCATAAGGAAAACGGCGGACTCTTGAGTGCGAGAAAGGCAGGGTTGGACAATGCCAAGGGAAAATATATAGCATATGTTGACGGTGATGATTGGGTAGATAAATTTTATTTGGACATTCTGCACAAGCTTGCTGTGGCAAATGACTCGGACCTTGTGGTCACGGGCCATTTCAGGGAATTTGATGGAAAAATAGAAACCATAAAGCCAAAATCAGCAGGTAGTTATGACCTTGAGGAACTACAATCTTCAATTCTACCCAATGCCATTTATAATGGTCGCTTCTGTGAGCATGGCGTATCAACCTATGTATGGAACAAATTGTTCAAAAAATCACTTTTGAGCCAAGTACTTTACGATGTTCCCAATGATATAATCATGGGAGAAGATGCCGCCATTACCTATGCTTATTTGGCCATTTCAAAGAGCCTTACCGTTAGCAAAATTCCTACCTATTATTACAGGCAACGACATGATTCCATTGTAAAATCCATAGAAAATCCGCAGATGGAATATTACAGGCTGGGATTGTTGATGAGCTTTCTAAAATCAAAACTCGGCAAGGTATTGGATGCGGAAAACCTGAACAAACAGATTACCTATTACCTCTATTCCCAAATTTTGGTCCGTTCCGGAGGGTTGATTCTTGATAAGGACAGCAATTTGATTTTCAATCCTTTTTTAAATGTTGGTCCCAAGTCAAGGGTTGTAGTCTATAGCTCAGGTTCTTTTGGACAGCATATTTTATCCACCAATACAAAAGCCAACTTTTTTGAAGTGGTCAAATGGATAGATTTGGATTACCACCCCTTAAGTATTGGCGAAAACCATGTGAGACCGATCAGTGCTGTGAGCAATAGTGATTTTGATTATTTGATCATAGCTACCATCAATCCCACAAATCATGATGAAATCAAAGAGGAACTGGGACTTATGGGCATTGATGAAAACAAAATTGTAAAAATAAACACAAACATAGCTGACATCAAGCAAATATTGATGGATTTGGGGTTCAATGACCAATTTGAATTTCAAAAAAACTAACTGGCCCGGTTTTTACCATTGAAAAGACCAGAGCATTGATGCGTTGATGTAATAATATAACTTATGAAGAAACTAATAATACTGGGGGGAAACCCTGAAACGGCCGCTTTGGTAGATGTGGCAAACTCCATGGGTATCCATACCATTGTTGTAGATCCAAACCCCAATGCACCAGCCAAGAAGAATGCCGCAGAGACCCACGACATTGATGGTTTTGATGTTGATGGAATAGTTCAATTGGCCAAAGATCGTAATGTAGATGCCGTTTTGGTGGGCGTAGCGGACATCTTGGTAAAGCCGTACAGGGAGATTTGCGAAAAGCTGGGCGTACATTGCTATGCCACCAAAGAAGCTGTGGAAGCGTTCTGTAGCAAGGACGGTTTTAAAAGGTACTGCCACGAATACAACATACAAGACATCCCGGGAATTTATTTGGATGCATCAAACATTGGCAAGCCAGAAAACCTGGACTACCCCCTAATGATCAAGCCCGTGGATAGCGGTGGTGGGGTTGGAATGAAAATTTGCAGGGACGACAACGATTACAATGAATCGGTGAAAACTGCATTGAAGTTTTCAAAAAAAGGAGTTGTGCTGGTCGAAAAATATATGGACTGCGATGATATGGCAGCCTATTACACCTTCAGAAATGGAATTCCCTATATTTCGGCAATATCTGATAGAATCACCACAAAGAAACAAGGCGATGCAAGTCCGGTTTGCATCGGGGCTGTTTACCCGTCCAAACACTCCCAGCTGTTTATCGATCAGGTTCATCCAAAATTATGCGAACTCTTTAAAGGTTTAAAAATCCAAAACGGGGTATTGAATATTCAATTTTTTGTTGAAAATGGTGTTGTCTACGCCTATGACCCCGGATTTAGATTGCAAGGAGAGGCACCCCATATTCACATTGCCCACATAAATGGGTTCGATCATAGGGAAATGTTGGTGGACTATGCCTTTACTGGGGTCTTGGGCGAAGACGATTTTGCTGAGAAAAATGATTATACGTTCAAAGGAAAAATTGCCTGCACCATTTGGGTACTGTTGACCGGTGGTGAAATCGGTTCAATTCAGGGGATGGATGAGATTAAAGCCGATAAGGATGTGGTATTTGTTCTGGAGCGATTTAAAGAAGGGGATACGGTCCAAAAAGAATGGTTGGGAACCGAGAGACAGGTATATTCTAGAATTTACCTTTCGGCCGATTCCATTTCAGAAGTAAACAGCAAGATCATTGCGTTCAAAAATTTATTAAAGATCAATGATATTCATGGGGAAAACATGATTTTGGAATGGTTGAAGCCCTTCAACGAAGATGATTACTAAACCGGAGAGAACACCTTTCACTTGAGCATACAGAAGTAGTTCACCCCATAAAACTGTTCTAAATCAATTTTATTTGTCTATGCTGGGGAATGCCATAGCTTTATGTTGATTTTGAGGGTAATAAGAAAAAATCAAATGTTGCGTTATTAGCATTGGTGCCCCTTATTCAACATTTTTCAATGATCAAAAACAACAACACAAGCCAATCAAGATTGCAATGAAATTAAGCATACTTATTCCACTATATAATAAGGAAAAATATATTGAGCGCTGCTTCAAAAGTCTATTGGACCAGGACTTGTCGCCCAATGAATATGAAATCATTATTGTTGACGACGGTTCAAAAGATTCAGGAGCTGCAATAGTAGCGGAATATGCTGAAAAGCATTCCAACATTCATCTCATAAAGCAACAAAACCAAGGCCCAAGTGTAGCCCGAAATAAATGTCTGGAAGCCGCAAAGGGCGACTATGTTTATTTTTTGGATGCAGATGATTACTTGGCCACCAATATCCTAAATACCTTGATTGAATTGGCCACAAAACACGATCTTGATGTACTCGAGTTCAATACCAAGGAAAAAAAGGAAAGTTCAGAGCTTGATTTTGAATCTTTGACACAAAATCCTCAAAATCTATCTGTGGATGTTATGGATGGTATCACCTATGTTGCCGAATACGGTTTTAGAAATGAAGCCTGGCGCTATATCGTTAAAAGAAGTCTTTTGGTGGATGCCGGGGTAAAATTTATAGAAGGCACCTTGTATGAAGATGCCATTTTTACCGCCAGTCTCTTTTTTAAAGCCAAAAGGATGGCCAAAGTGGATATGGATGTGCATCGGTACATTGTGGTCGAAAATTCCATTGTGACCAGCAAGGACCGGGCGCACAACCTTAAGTTCATCCATGGAATGGTCAACGCCATTGAACATTTTCACGGTTTGATCAAAAGTTTGGAGCCTTCACATCCATACTACGGAAAAGTGGTCAACAACTTGAAAGGCAAACAGCAGGCCTTTGTCTTTGCCCTTATCATTAGAACCTTGAAATATCGTCTTCTCAGTTTTAAGGAATTGAAAAAAATATTGTCCAAGCTGAATACGTTTGAAGCATATCCCATGGATCCCAAAATTGGAGGCATCGGTGAGGGCAGTTCCGGTCGTTTTTACAATATGACCTTTGTTCCGGCTTTTAATAATAAAACGTGTCTTTATCTGGGTATGGGGCTTATGAAGCTCATCCCTTCCCGTTAAACATCGGCAATAAAGAATTTCTTGAGACCGACGATTCCAAGGGCAAGCCACAGGAGTACCTGTCTGCCGTAGGCAGGGGTTATTAAGTTATTGGTTACTCAGTTATTTTGTTACTGGGTTACTGGAAGTCGGAAGTCAGAAATCAGTATGCAGTATGCAGTGCACAGTCAGCAGTAATTCCTGTTTTTGGTTTTGACTCAGGCAGGAATTGGCATGAAGGATTGTTTGTTCTTGACTCTTGGCTCTTGATTCTTGGATTTCTGCACACTGCCTTACTGCATACTGCCAACCGTAGTCAAGATTGTGGCCAATGAATCCAACAGAACAACCTTCTCTTACTTTCATCCATCAAAGTAAATAGTTGCACCGTAATACGGGTCATTCAGCTTTCCATACGCCATCCTCCAACAACAACTAATCCATCTTGCACATGCAAACAAAAAAGCCATAGCTTTCACTATGGCTCTTAAAATAAGTGGTGTTCTCGCTTTTAAAATTCAACAATCTCAAATTCTGATCGTCTGTTCTTTGAATGCTTCTCCTCGGTACAATACACCCCATCCTCACAATCGTTCACCAATTGGGTCTCTCCAAAGGCTTCTTGGCTGATCCTATCCTCAGCTATCCCTTTTGAAATTGCATAGGCCACGGTACGCTCCGCCCTGCGCTCTGATAGCCATTGGTTATACTGGTCCGTTCCTCTGGAATCGGTATGTGCCGTTACTTTTATGATCAAGTTTGGTTCATCTTGCATGATGGCCACCAATTGGTCCAGCAACTCCTTGTCCTTGGAGGTCAGGTACGAAGAGTTCAGTTTAAAGTACACATTGCCCAATCCGTTTATTTTGTTCTGAAGGGCAGCTCGTCTGGCATCCTCGGCATCTTTTTTGGCCTTTTCGGCGGCTGCCAATTCAGCCGCTTCTTTTTCTCTTTGTAAACGCTCGGCCAACAAACGGGCTTCTTCCTCTGCTTTTGCAATGGAATCTTGAACTCGTTGCTGCTCTTCTTCCATTTCTTTCAACAAAGCAAGCTTTTCCTCCCCTTTTCGTGAAAGCCCCTTTTCAACTTCAAAGCGATAGGCCACGCCAACCGCATGTTGGATGTGATTGGTGGCATTTTCGGTACTCATGGCCCACTTACCGGTAGTATTCACGTCCAATCCCCAATGATCGGAAAACCAAGTCCTAAAACCCAAAACGGCATTGTAGGTACCTCTACCTTGGTTATTGGCATCTGTATAACCTGCACCAATTCCAATATAGGGATCAAAAAAACCGGTTTCCCCCAAAATCATATTCAAATCATAGCTAACCCTAAAGTCTAGACCGAAATAATCAATATCTTCTGGGTTAACTTGTTTATCAATGATTTTTCCTTCCTTATACTTGTTATAGGTACCAATGGCCTCAAGACCGAGACCACTCTTAAAATAACGTCCTATACTAATCCGTGAAGGGTAAGGAACCGAATTCCAGCCCTCCTTAAAGTCAAATAATTCGCCAAACTCATCACCGGAATCATCCACAAAATTGGTTCCCAGTGATACGAGCCAGTAACTCTGTACTATGCTATCCTTCTTCGTTAATTCAATGTCTTGGGCAAAGATTGATGCCGTGAAGAAACAGGCCAAAGCCACAAGAGCTGGTTTTGAAATATTCATTATTTATGATTTGAGGTTATCAAGAACAAAGGTATGTCAATAGGTCAAAAAGGAGAATTTTGCACTTTTAAGTGCGCTTATTTTCGATGAGAAGTAAAAACAAGAATCGAAAAACTCTTACCAACCCACTTTTTGAAAGCCTATGGTTTTGGGGGAAAGTGGCATTTTATATAGGTAAAATGGATAGGAAATAGCCTGACTTTGTGCCGTATCTGTTTTTGTCGGGTCCGAGAGCTCAACCGCAATGGTAAGTTCATCTTCAGTTTCATTGATTTTGGAAAGGAAAGGCTCCTTTTCACCCTGCTGTTCCCCCAAACAGACCACAATGACCATTTCCCTCGAAAAATCCACCATAGGCACGGGAAGCCCCGGTTTTCGGGTCTTATTGACTTGGGAATAGAACTTGTTCAATGATTTTGTATCCTGAATCACCATGGTCTCATATTCCATGATACCGCTGTACCCATCCTGCACCACAAGCTCCAAATCTTCCATTTTTTCCCCGGCCAATTCCTTTTGTGCTTTGCATGAAAACAAACAAAATGTAAGTAATAATAGTGCCAAAAATCTCATCAAAAAGTGTTTTTAAAACGGGATTTGAAAGCCTTTTCATAAAGCTCCTCATAAAGCGGCAGAATATGCACAATATCGAACTTGGAAGCGACATTATAGGCATTTTGTTTGAACTTTTCCAAAACCGCATCGTCCCTCAGGATTTGCAATGCCTTTGACGCCATATCGTCCACATCCCCTACATTCGACATAAATCCTGAAATCCCGTCTTTGTTCACTTCTGGAATTCCACCTGTGTTGCTGGAAACAACCGCAACCTTGTTGATCATTGCTTCCAAAGCGGCCAATCCAAAGCTTTCCGTTTCCGATGGCAAGAGGAACAGGTCAGAAAAACAGAGGATCCTATCAATCTCGGTACTATTGCCCAAAAACAACACTTTTTCTTTCATTCCGAGGTCCTCGCACATTTGCTCCGCCTTTTCTTTTTCAGGCCCCTCGCCCACCATGATCAGCTTTGCGGGGATTTCCTTTTGTATCTTATGAAAGATCTTGATGACATCCGGAATCCGCTTTACCTTCCTAAAATTACTGATATGGGTTATGATGCGTTCATCTTCCTTGGCCATCAAAGTGCGTTGGCAATCTGTGTATTCTGTGCTGTATTTGGACTTTTCGATAAAGTTTGGAATGACCTCGATCTCCTTTTCAATATCAAAAAGTTCCATGGTGCTTTTCTTCAATGCTTCGGAAACAGACGTGACCACATCAGATTTATTGATGCTGAAGGTAACCGCAGGCTTGTAAAATGGATGCTTGCCCACCAAAGTAATATCGGTCCCGTGCAAAGTGGTGATCATGGGAATGAAAATACCGTATTCCTGAAGCATTTTCTTCGCCATATACCCAGCATAGGCATGGGGTATGGCATAATGCACGTGAAGCAGTTCAATGCCGTACATCTTTATGGTGTCCACCAACTTACTGGATAGAGCCAATTCATAAGGTTGGTAATGGAACAGCGGGTACTCGGGTACATGCACCTCGTGAAAATGGATGTTATTTCCCAAAAGTCCCAACCGCACCGGCTGCCGATAGGTGACAAAATGTACTTCGTGGCCCCTCTCTGCCAAGGCTATACCCAATTCAGTGGCTACAACGCCACTACCACCAAATGTGGGGTAACAAACAATTGCAATTTTCATGACTACAAATCTAAGCCAATATTTGTTGTCTAATTTATAATGGAATCATAAATAGCTTGCTGGATCCTGGTGCGCAATCCAGATCTGATCAGCAACGTATTGGTTGCCGATGGATATGTTCGGTTGGACAAAAACACATAAATCAGATCTGTATCAGGATCGGCCCACGTATAGGTGCCCGTAAAGCCACTATGGCCAAAGCTTTTGGGGGATACACACCCACAGGTGGGGCCAGTTTCTTCCAATTGGGGTTTGTCAAAACCAACCCCTCGTCTAACATTATTATTGCAGAAATAGCACGTATTGAATTTTTTTATGGTCCGCTCGCTCAAAAAACGCTCCCCACCATAATAACCGCCTTGCAAATACATCTGCATGATCTTGGCCACTTCATTGGCCGTACTGAACAAGCCTGCATGCCCCCCTACTCCCCCTTGCATGGCAGCGCCCATATCGTGCACGTAGCCTTGTATGGTTTGGTATCGATAATAATCATCCTCCTCCGAAGGCACAATTTCATCTTTGGGAAATTTATGCAGCGGATTAAAGGCCGTTCGCTGCAAACCCATGGGCTCGTAAAGAAACTCGTTGATAAGTTTGTCTATGGGTTTTCCATAGGTCTCCTCAATATATTTTTTGAACACATAATAGCCTACATCACTATAGCGGTACCGATTGGATTTTAAGCTCTGGCGGCCTATGCGCTCATAAATGGAATCTTTATAGGCATTGGTAAGATATAAACGGTCTGCCACCTGATATGAAAAACCTTCGGATGGGTTGTTCCGATAAAAATCATTGGAGGGCTTTCTGTCCTTGTTCAAGGTATCCAAATAAAAAGCGATCCACGCTGGCAAACGCCCATAATGCGACAATGCCTTTAGTACAGTTACATCTTTCAGTTCCGTGTCTTCATACTCTGGGACCAATTCCTTAAAGGTGTTGTTCAGCGCAATTTTGCCCTCTTCCTCCATTTTCATGATCAATGGGAGTGTGGAGAGAATTTTGGTCAATGAGGCCAAGTCGTAAATGGATTCTTCATTGATGTGCTCTTCAGCGTTGTAGGTGGGTTTGCCAAAATTCTTGTTGTAAATGACCTTGCCCTTCCTGGCGATAAGCACCTGTGCGCCCGGGAACATCAACGAATCCAAACCATCTTGCACCAGCGTATCCACCATGGCCAGTTGTGAGGAACTCATCCCAACCCTTTCTGGGATGCTGTACCCCAATCGTTGTATGGGTTTTACCTCAATCCCTGTATTCACGGGAAACTCACCATGGGCCGAAACAGGGAGCTTTCCGGTGGCGCCTATGGCCCCAAAAATGACCTCTGCCGCTTTTTCTTGGGCTATTTTACTGTTCTGATACCCAACAACCACACCATCCATAGTACCAAAATTGAGTACATCCAGTAATGCATAAGGTTTTGCAAAAAGAGTCAAGATGGTGTTGCTGGTCCGCAATCTTGAAATCTCTTCCAACCAAAACAGTTCATTTTTGGAAAACTTATATCCTTGCCAAGGGCTTTCATTGCTCTTGTGAAACCCGATGATCACCAGATTATAATTGGCCAGCTCTTTTTTATACCCTGCTATGTCTCTTGCCTTGATCTCTGTAACCTTAAAATATTTGTTCAGGGTTTCAATAAAAGTGGAACCGGAATCATCCCCAAAATGCACATAGGCAATTTTCTTGTTGTCCAGTTTTTTGATGGGCATCAGGGAAAAATTGTTCTTGGCCACTGTTATGGCTCCTTCAATGGCCTCCTCGTACACCACATCGTTTTCAATACTGTTTAAATCCTCGTAAAGATTTTCCAAATCAACGGGCTGATAGCTGTACAGACCTGCTTTGTACTTGGCCATCAATATTTTTTTGACCGAATGGGCCAATCGTGCTTCTGAAATGACACCTGTGTTATAGGCTTCAATCAGTTTTTCCTTGGCCTTCAATACATTTTCGGGCATCAAGAGCATATCATTCCCTGCCAAAAATGCTTGTAGTTCCACTTCTCCATCCGGTGCAAACTGCGATACGGCCTTCATGTTCAAGGCATCCGTAAAAACCAGTCCCTTAAAGCCCATCTCATTTTGCAGTAGTTGGTAGACAATATCGTTGGAAAGTGATGACGGATACCCTTCCCTATTTTCCAAACTGGGTACATCCAAATGGGCAATCATGGTGGAACTCAACCCACTTTCAATGGCTCTTTTGAAAGGATACAGTTCAATGGAATCCAATTGTTCCCGTGTTGAATTAATTATGGGCAACGCCTTATGGGAATCGGTGGCCGTATCGCCATGTCCCGGAAAGTGTTTTCCACAGGACAAAACACCGGCTCGTTCCATTCCTTTTATAAATGCTATCCCTTTCTGGGCTACATTTTTAGGGTCTTCCCCAAAGGAGCGATTGCCAATTATGGGGTTTTGAGGGTTATTGTTCACATCCAAATCTGGGGCAAAATTGATATGAACCCCCATCCGCTTGGCATGTTTTCCTATTTGATAGCCCACTTTTTCCACAAGGGAATTATCCTGAATGGCCCCTAATGTCATGTTCCAAGGAAACGCAAAGGTGGAGTCCAACCGCATGGCCATGCCCCATTCGGCATCGGAACCAATGAGTAATGGTACTTTGGATTCAGATTGGTATTCGTTGGTCAATTTTGTCTGTTGAACAGGTCCCCCTGCCAAAAAAATCACCCCTCCAATGCCTTGTTCCTGCACAAGTTTTTTGATTTTGTCCTTTGAGGCTTGATCTTGATTGGATGCAATGCTCACCATAAACAGCTGCCCCACCCGTTCTTCCAGGGTCATCCTGTTGTATTGGCCCTTCACCCAATTGGCTTGGACAAGGGAATCTTTGGTGACCAATGGGTTAGTTTGGCCCAGTGCATGCAAAGTAAAAAGTATGAAAATGGGGAGATATAGCTTTATGCGCATAAATATCTTGTCTAGGACATGAACTTATTGCTGATAAAAATATTGCATTTCGTCGAAGAATGCACAGAAATTAAGATTATTTAAGAGTAAGTCAATTTTTGGGGATAATTGTCAGTTCGGGTTAAATTCTAAAAGAATTTTATAGCGAGAACTGTTGCTACCTGAAATTCAACCCTTTTGGTGACTATACAAATCGGGCATGCCAACTTTCACTGGCGGGTACTTCCCAATTTTCCAAATATTCCTGTTTTGTGGCCACCAAATTGTTGAATACAATGGTATTTGGAGAAACAGACTTGGCCTTTGCCATCTTCTTGAAATCCTTCAATGATTTGTATGCGATAAATTCTCCTTGCTTGAAGGAAACGTTCATCCTGTCCAGCAGTTCCACATTGTATTTCTGCTCCAAACTTTGGATAAAATGTACCGATGCATCAATGGAACAACCCGATGCACTTGCATTGGTCTGATCCAATCCGATTACGATAAATCGCTTGTATTTTATCTCAAAACCGGCATGCAAATCACTGCCATGGGCCGTCCATTCCTTTAGAAAACCCGTTAGGCTTTCCTCCAATTCTTTCTGTTCCTCATCCGTAAAACTCCTGTTGGCCTGATAAATCCAAATTCGGGAGTGGTCTGGCAATTCATTAAAATCTACTAGCATGTTTTATTTTTTTCGTGGAACACCCCTGTAGTCCACTGCCTGCGGCAGTCAGGCCTCAAGGGGACAATTTTATTCTTACAAATTTAGGGAGTTTGCCAATACTTCGGCTACATCCAAAACAGTAACACTGTCTTCTTTTTCATGTGCTTTGATGCCATCCGTCATCATGGTATTGCAATACGGGCAACCCGTTGCAATGATATTGGGTTGGGTCTCCAAAGCATCTTTGGTTCGCATTACGTTAATGTCCATATCCCCTTTTTCCGGTTCTTTGAACATTTGGGCACCTCCGGCCCCACAGCACAAGGCTGTTTTTTTGTGCCGTTTCATCTCCACCAATTCCGCGTTGGTTTTGGAGAGCAATTCCCTGGGTGCCTCATAAACTGAATTTGCCCTGCCCAAATAGCAGGGGTCATGGAAGGTAATGCGTTTTCCCTTGTACCCTTCCCCTTTTACGGTTAAACGACCTTGGTCTATCAGTTCTTTTAGATATTGGGTATGGTGGACAACATCATAATTGCCCCCCAAACCTGGATATTCATTTTTAAGCGTATTGAAGGAATGCGGGTCGCAGGTAACGATTCGCTTTATTTCGTAGCCGTTCAGCAATTCAATGTTCATCATGGCCTGCATCTGGAACAAAAACTCGTTCCCGGCCCGTTTTGCGAGATCTCCTGTGGAACTTTCTTCGGTGCCCAAAACAGCAAAATCGACTTCGGCTTTGTTCAACAACTTCACAAACGCCCTGGTAATTTTTTTGGCTCGATCATCATAACTACCCGCAGAGCCTACCCAAAACAAAATTTCGGGCTGCTTTCCTTCTGCCATAAACTCCTGCATGGTTTTAACCTTCAGTTGCTCGCTCATAGTTGTAGATTTATTCGTTTACCCAGTTTAAACGGTCCATTTGATTGTAGGGCCAAGGTGCACCATTATTTTCAATGTTGGACATCATATTGTTCAACTCCATGGGAGCCGCAGATTGTTCCATGACCAAGTAGCGACGCATCTCCACAATGATGGACAAGGGGTCTATACTTACCGGGCAAGCTTCTACACAAGCATTGCAGGTAGTACAGGCCCAAAGTTCTTCCGGGGTGATGTAATCATTTAATAATTGTTTGCCATCGGAAACAAATTCGCCTTTGTTGGCATCCATGATCTTCCCAACTTCCTCCAACCGGTCACGGGTGTCCATCATGATTTTTCGGGGCGATAATTTCTTTCCGGTTTGGTTGGCCGGACATTCTGAAGTGCATCTTCCACATTCGGTACAGGTATAGGCACTTAACAACTGCACCCAATTCAGGTCCATGACATCGGATGCCCCAAATTTTTCAGGCTCTCCTGCATCATCATCTTCCGTAGGTGCTTCAAATGGGTCCGCATTAGGGTCCATCATCAATTTGACCTCATTGGTAACGGATTCCAAGTTATTGAATTGCCCCTGTGGTTTCACCCTACCATAATACGTATTGGGAAAAGCCAAAAGAATGTGCAAATGTTTTGAATAATAGAGATAGTTCAAAAAGGCCAAGATGCCCAAAATGTGCAACCACCACGCTGTTCGTTCAATCAAAATCAAGGAGGACATGGAAAGCCCATCCAGCAAAGGTGTTATAAATTGACTGATAGGAAACATTCCTGCCTTGGTGTAATGGGCAGCACCCATTTGCTGTAGTTGAAAATCGGCAGCATTCATAGTGAGGAACAGGATCATCAGTACAAATTCTATGTAAAGAATCATGTTTCCATCGGTTTTTGGCCAACCTTTCATTTCAGGTTTGATGAAGCGCTTGAGTTTGATGACATTCCGTCTGATCCAAAAAACAACCACGGCCACAATGACCAACAAGGCCAAAATTTCAAAAGAAGCGATCAAGACATCATATACCGTACCTAGGGGAGCAAACAATCTATGGGTTCCCAAAATTCCATCCAAAATAATTTCCAACACTTCAATGTTGATGATGATAAAGCCCAAATACACAATGATGTGCATGAGCCCTGCTACGGGGCGAACCACCATTTTGGTCTGTCCCAAAGCAATCCGGACCATATTTCTCCAGCGTTGGGGCTTGTTGTCACTAACATCCACATCCTTGCCCAATTTGATGTTTCGGGTCAGCTTTTTTACATTTCGAGTAAAGAAACCGATACCTACAATTAGGGCTATCACAAAAAGTATATTGGGCAAATATTCCATCATGCGCTAGTTCTGGGTCTGGGTTGAATCGGCAGGATCATTTTCCGGAAGGGTATATTCCTTTTGCTTTTTTCCAAAAACGGATACATTGACGTACCTCTTGGGATTGAGCCTGAAATCCTGCAACAGGAGGTCCAACTCCCTTGAAGCTGCTGACAAATTGTTGTACAGGGCATCATCTTGGTGCAGTTTGCCCAAAGACCCTTCACCTTTCTCAATTTTTCCGAGTATGGCGTTCAATTTATCCACGGTGGTCTGGAAATTGGTCAGGGTTCCTGCCAAATCCACGCTCGCCAAGGAATCGGAGAGTTTTGAAAAATTGGAGGTGATCTTGCTTACATTTTTGAGGGAACTGTCCAATTGTTCCTGATTGTTCTCCAACAATACATTTATTTTATCGGCACTGCCCTTAAACGCTTTTACCAATTGGTTCAATGACACAATGGTTTCCTTCAGTTGTTTTTTTGTGGGATCGTCCAATATCTGATTAACGTTCATCAACAGGGTGTCTGCATTGGAAACCGCCCCTTCCACCTTCATTTGCAATGGGGTGAGCTTTTGCTGTACCAGCTCGGTGATACCCGGTTTTATCTTGGATTGTAAGGTATCCCCTGATTTTGCGTTGGGGGCCCCATCAAAAACAGGAACGATCTGAATTCCCTTCCCTCCAATGATACCGGTGTCAAAAAGCTCGGCGATACTGTTTTGGGAAAAATCAAATTCATTGCTCACAGTAAAGGCCACCAACAACTTTCCGGAACTATCCTTAAAGCCAATACTGGTGACATTCCCAACATTATATCCATTTATGGATACTTGTGTTCCTGGTTGTAAACCGCCCACATTCTCGTACACGGCATAAAAAGTTTTATTGTTTTCGAAAAGTGGGGAGGATTTTAAATAGCTCAGCCCAAAAATAAAGGCCAAAATTCCTACAAGTACAATAACCCCGGTTTTTACTTCCCTGGATAGCTTCAAAGGATTCGGTTTATGGTTCAAACAAAATTAGGAATAATTTTGACAAGGCTGTCAAAGATGTTCATCTAGTTGGTTGCTTGTGACAAAGGCACTCGCTTACCATCTTTATAGGCCACAATATATGAGGTTGTGTAGCCTTTGGCGTCTGCGTTGGCCTTGAGCTTTTTTGCATCATCCAATGTATTGGCATTGCCATACATGTATCTGTAAAGGTTTTTATACGGCTCCCTGGACAATTCACCCAACCCGTTAAAGTTCTCTCCTTTTAAGGGAATACTCTTGGCACTTGCCAAAAGCTGTACCTTAAAAACCACTCCCGAATTTGTTGATACAACAGGTGGCGTAGTTTCTTCTTTTGGGGTGGATGAAACAATTGTTTCTTCCTTTTTGGGAGTTTCTTCGGCTTTATCGGGGGGTGTTCCTTCACTCTTGGTTTCCTCCGGAATATTGACTGCAACCTCGGCATCTTCTATTTCAGTGGAGACTGTACTGGTATTGACACCGGTATTGATTTCCGACTTATAGGCTAAAATGGCATCTGCAATGGCCTTGCCCATCTCACGTTGGCCATTTTTGGAGTTTAGATAACCTCCCTCACTTTTGTTGGTCAAAAAGCCGGTCTCAACCAAAACACTGGGCATGAAGGTTTGGTGCAATACAATGAAACCAGCCTGTTTTACCTTTCTATCCTTTCTTTTTAGCCTTTTGGTAAAGTTGTCCTGAAGCTTCTTGCCCAAAAGAATGCTCTGGTCCAAAAATTCTTCCTGCATAATGGTCAGGCCAATGATGGACTCTGGAGAATTGATATCGTACTCCGCATAACGCTGTGCATAATCATCCTCCAGATAAATTACGGAGTTCTCTTTTTTGGCCACTTCAAAATTACGCTGATTGGCATGCAGTCCCAGAACAAAGGTTTCCGCGCCATTGGCATCGGAATTGTGGGAGTTGCAATGTACGGACACAAACAGATCTGCATTGGCCTGATTGGCAATCTCCCCTCTTTTGAAGAGATCCACGAAAGTATCATCATTTCTGGTATAAAGGACTTTGATGGAGGGGTCCTTTTCCAATTCCTTACCAGCTTCGAGCACTACGTTTAGGGCAATATCCTTTTCTAAATACCCATTACCTATATTGCCCGGATCATGTCCGCCATGTCCAGCATCAAGAACCACAATGAATTTATCATTGGGTGTTTTTTGTAAATCAGTAATGGTAAACGAAATCAGTATTGGGGTTATGAATAATAAAACGAAAAATGTAATCCAACTTTTATTCATAAGAACTGTTTATTTATAGTGCCCCAATATTGGTTAAAAATATCGTAATCCCCAATAAGCGGAACAAAAAATATATGTAAGTTTGAGCACAAAAACTGAGCCAACCCAGCACAAAAATAGGATTTATCACGTTGCAATCAAACAAACATCTTTTAGTTTTCCTATTTGTTCTTCTTTGCGGCAGCCATACCATAACAGCTCAGGAAGACCCTATTACGCCTTTGCCCATCAAAGCTGTACAGGATAGCATTACCGCTCCGTTGATGCCGGCCAACATCCTTAATGATTCCATTTCCGTGGATTCTGTAGCTGTGGATTCTGTGCAAGGCAACCAACCGCTGCTGCTGGATAAAATTAAATATAAGGCCAAGGATTATGTACGATTGAGCCAAAAAGACAATAAGATCTATCTGTACGATGAAGCCGAGATCTATTATCAAGATACCGAGCTCAAGGCAGGCATCATTGTAATGGATTATGTGAAGAATGAAGTGTACGCCGGACGGATAAAAGATGAGGAAGGCAATTTTACACAGTTGCCCTTCTTCAAACAAGGTGACAATGAGGTTAGACCGGATTCCATTCGCTTTAATTTTGACACCCAAAAAGCGCTCATCTGGAACTCCAGAACGGAACAACAGGCAGGCATAGGGCCATTGGGCAGCGATGCCATGAACGTTTATGCCGAAATTACCAAAAAGGAAAACGATTCGGTCTATTTTTTACACGAAGGGAAATTGACCACCTCAAAGGATACGGCGAATCCCGATTATTACATTAGGGTGCGCAAAGCCAAGTTTGTGCCCAAAAAGAAAATCATTGCCGGTTTTAGCAATATGTATATTGTGGATGTTCCCACTCCCGTTGCTTTACCGTTTGCCTATTTTCCATTGACCACGGGGCGAGTGGCCGGGCTTATTTTCCCAACATTTGGCAATGACCCCCAACGTGGCTATTTTTTGCAAAATGGAGGGTATTATCTGCCCATAAACGACAATGTGGATTTAAGTGTCATGGGTGATTTTTATACCAATGGCAGCTACGGCTTCCGTGCACAGTCCATATATGCCAAACGCTATAAATTTAGGGGGAATGTTAATTTGAGTTACGAGAACCTCATCCGAAGCCAAAAGGGGTTTGATGATTTTAGCCGAACGAGCAACTACAATATCAGAATATCCCACTCACAAGACACTAAGGCAAGTCCCTATTCCCGCTTTTCCGCTTCAGTGAACCTGGGTAGCAGTCAGTACTATACCAACTCGCTCAATCAGGTCAACCGGAATAATTCGCAGACGAACACTTTTGCTTCATCCATAAGTTATTCCAAAACGTTTCCGGCCTATCCATCGGTAAATGCGAGTTTAACCCTGAGCCATACCCAAAACTCCAGAACACAGTCCATCAACATGTCATTGCCTACCCTACAAGCCAGTATGGAGCGAATTTTCCCATTTGCCAAAAGGGACGGGATTAAAAAAGGGATTATACAGAACATCAACTTTCAATATGATGTAAACGCACAAAACAGCATTACCACAACCGAAGAGGATTTTTTTACCAGTAAAATGTTCGAGGATGCCCGTGTTGGAGCCCGACATCGGATTCCAATCGGCACGAACTTTAAAGTGGCAAAATACCTCAGCGTAAGTTTAAATGGTAGTTATGAAGATGTTTGGACCTTGGAAACCCTGCGCCGTAGGTATGATGCTGATCAAGAAGCGGTGGTCACCGATACCATTCCTGGGTTTGATAGGTTCAACCGATATAACTTAGGGGCAAGTTTGGGAACCGTTGTCTACGGTACCTTCAATTTTGGTGAGGACAAAAAAATCCAGGCCATACGCCATGTAATGCGGCCTTCCATTGGGTATAGCTACACCCCTTCCTTTGAGCAATTTTATGAAACCTATACCGATGAGGATGGGGAAGATGTGCAATACACCCCTTTTGAGACCAGTATCTATGGGCGTCCATCCTTGACACGGGGAAGCTCCCTTAACTTTTCCTTGCAGAATACGCTTGAGGCGAAGGTACGTGATAAGGATTCCACCGCCACGGAACCCAAAAAAGTAAGCATCTTAAGCAACCTGACCTTTTCAACCAGTTACAATTTTGAAGCAGATTCCCTAAAATTGAGCCCTATCAACATGAGTGGGGCCACAGAAATAATCAAAAACGTCCCCATAAACTTCTCCGCTACCTTTGATCCCTATGCCATCGACAACAACGGCAGACGGATAAACACCTTGAACATTAAGAATGGAGGTGGGTTGGCCCGGCTTACCTCAGCCCGGTTGAACACGGGTTTTTCCATTGACAGTGAAATGTTCAAAAAAGGGGGCAAAAAGAAGTCAGATGATCAAGCCGCACAGGATACCGATTATGGTGCCAACCCCTTTGAACTAAGAGGTGCCGAGGATGGTCAGCCCCATTTTCAACGCGATGGCCAAGAGGGCTCGGGTGAAGAGAACCCTGTTTATGGGACAAAAATCCCATGGGATATGCGACTGACCTATGTGGCTACCTATAGCAATAGAAATCGCGAGAAAGAAATCACCAACCATTCCTTAATGTTTACCGGAAACATCCAGCTTTCCCCTAAATGGGAGGTTGGTTTCAATTCTGGGTATGATTTGAAGAACAAGGGATTCGCCGACACCCGTTTTAATTTTAAGCGTGACCTGAACAGTTTTAGGCTCAGTTTTGATTGGACTCCCTTTGGACGTTTCGAACGGTGGTATTTCTTTATTGGAATAAAGAGTTCCATACTCAGTGACCTGAAATGGGAAAATAGAAGCCAACCTTTTAGTGGCAGGCGATAATTTTGAATACCTTCACATACACCTCACCTAAAGGATAAAAACCATAACTATGAAAAAAATAGTCAATACCAGCAAAGCACCCGACCCAATAGGCCCCTACAATCAAGCGGTCCTTATCAAGGATACCTTATATATTTCGGGGCAAATTGCCCTTGACCCGGCAACAGGGGAGCTGGTAAAAGGAGATGTAAAAACAGAGACCAAACAATCCTTGGAAAACCTGAAGGCCATTTTGGAAGCTGCTGACATGACTTTTGAGAATGTGGTAAAGACCTCAATTTTTATTAAGGACATGAACCAGTTCTCACAAATAAATGAGGTGTACAGTACTTATTTTGACCCGGAGACCGCACCTGCCAGGGAAACAGTAGAGGTAGCGAACCTTCCCAAGTTCGTGAATGTGGAGATTTCTATGATCGCGGTTAAATAGTTTCTTTGTGAAACTCCACCAGCCCTTCTATGGGTCTTCTGCGAATGACACCCAAAATCAAATCATTTCGCTCCAAACAGGCCGTTAGCTCATCTTGTAAAAAATGGGCAATACTGCCCACAAAGCTTATTGGGACTTTTGTGGCGAGCTCAAATTGCATGATATAGTTGTTCACAAACTGCTGTAGCCCCTTTTCTATGACCCCTTTGCAGTAGGGGTGTTCCTTATTTTCAATGATAAAACGGGCAAAAGTGGCCAAATAGGTGTTTGGATTGGGCTGTTTGTATAGGTTTTCCTTGATGACATCCGCATCAAGGTTATATTCCTTGGCAAACTTAATGCCCAAATCTTGCGGCATCTTATGGAAATAATAATCCCGCAGCAGTTTTCTTCCGAAGAAATTACCGCTGCCATCGTCCATTAAAATATAGCCCAAGGACGTCACTTTTTGAAACAATTGGTGGCCATCATAATAGCTACAGTTAGAACCTGTACCCAAAATGCAAACAATACCTTGACGACCAATCTTGGTTGTGGAATAGATGGCCGCATAGGTATCTTCACGAACCTCCGTCTTGGCGTTTGGGAAAAAGTCCTTGAAGATTTCCTTCAAGAAATTCTTCATTCTGTCCGTTCCGCATCCAGCACCATAGAAATACAACTGACGAACATCTGCCTTGTTCTTTGAAAGCTCAAAATTGTTGGCCAAACGATCTTCGATCACCTCACGGGTAAGCACCTCGGGACTAAGTCCCAAAGTCTGGGTAAGAAACAGTTGTTCCCCCTTATCGTCCAGGGCAATCCAATCGGATTTTGTGGCGCCACTATCCACAATCAATATCATACGTCAGTGTTTAGATTGAATCCTGAAAGAGGGTTGCCCCCCTTTCAGGACATAGTATAGTAAGATAATAAATTAAAGGCTAGCAGCGTGCACAGCCAAGTCGACCAATTTATTGGAGTACCCAGTTTCGTTGTCGTACCAAGAAACAACCTTGAAAAACTTGGAATTCAGTTCAATTCCAGCACCGGCATCAAAAATGCTCGTTCTGACATCACCAACAAAATCTTGGGAAACCACTGCTTCTTCAGTATACCCCAAAATTCCGGCCAACTCGCCATCTGCCGCTTTTTTGAATGCTTTCTTGATTTCTTCATAGGAGGTTTCCTTTTCCAATCTAACGGTCAAGTCAACCACAGAAACATCGGCAGTGGGCACCCTAAAGGCCATCCCTGTCAATTTTCCTTCCAGAGCTGGAATTACTTTTGTAACGGCCTTGGCTGCACCAGTTGATGCAGGAATGATGTTGAGAAGTGCACTTCTACCACCCCTATAATCTTTTCTTGAAGGACCATCCACGGTCATTTGTGTTGCAGTGGTGGCATGAACGGTTGTCATTAATCCTTCCTCGATACCAAATTCATCATCCAATACCTTTGCCAATGGGGCAAGGCAGTTGGTTGTACATGAAGCATTGGAAATAATAGTGTCCGTTGCCTTTACATCTTTATGGTTAACACCCATTACAAACATGGGGGCATCCTTGGATGGAGCGGAGATAACCACTTTTTTGGCACCACCATCAATGTGGTATTGGGCAGTTTCCAAAGTGGTGAAAATACCGGTACATTCGGCAACGACATCGGCACCTACCTCATCCCATTTTAGGTTTTTGGGGTCGCGCTCCGCGGTAATTCTGATGGTTTTCCCATTTACAACGAGATGGCCGTCTTTAACTTCAACAGTCCCATCGAACCTACCATGTACAGAGTCGTACTCCAACAAATACGCAAGATGTTCCACATCCAACAAATCGTTGATGGCCACAACATCCACATTATCCCTTTTAACGGTTGCACGAAATACCAACCTTCCAATCCTACCGAATCCGTTGATTCCTATTTTTAAATTTGACATGTTCTCTTTTTTAGTTTTTACATTAAGTTGTCATTATATCGGAAACTCTGATGAGCTCTTCGTCAATTTCTGTATGTGCCTTGATGGCTTCGGCGATGGGCGTCAACACCAATTTGGTATCGCGGATGCCCACCATATAGTTTGATTTACCTTCCAATAAGCTCTCAACGGCCTTTACACCCATCCTACTGGCCAGAACGCGGTCAAAGCAACTGGGGTTTCCTCCTCGCTGCATATGGCCGAGCACGGATACCCTAACATCGTAAATGGGTAGGTGCTCCTCCACATATTCTTTTAGTTCGAATACATTTTTACCCGTTTTGTCACCTTCGGCCACAATAACGATACTGGATGATTTTCCAGACTTTTTACTGCGTTTTAAGGAATCCAACAAACGTTCCAGTCCCAAATTTTGTTCGGGAATCAATATTTCTTCGGCTCCGGCACCAACTCCAGCGTTCAAGGCAATATGGCCCACATCCCGACCCATCACTTCCACGAAGAACAAACGGTTGTGCGAACTGGCCGTATCCCGAATCTTGTCAATGGCATCAACAACCGTATTGATGGCTGTATCAAAACCAATGGTATATGAAGATCCCAAAATGTCATTGTCTATGGTGCCTGGAATTCCCATAATGGGGAAACCGTATTCTTCATTAAAGAGCATGGCTCCTGCAAAACTTCCGTTTCCTCCAATGACCACAAAAGCATCAATACCTTCTTTCTTTAATTGGTCGTAAGCTTTCTTTCTTCCTTCCTTTGTACGGAACTCTTGGCAACGTGCAGATTTTAGGATTGTCCCTCCTTTATTGATGATGTTATTTACACTACGGGCATCCAATGTCTTGAAATCGCCTTCGATCATTCCTTGGTACCCTCTGTAAATCCCTACACATTCAATTTTTAGATATGCGCATGTACGCACAACAGAGCGGATTGCCGCATTCATCCCTGGAGAGTCTCCACCGGAGGTAAAAACTCCTATTTTCTTAATTTCTGAGGCCATTCAAAATTTTAAAGGGTCAAAACTAGGAAACTTTATTTAATTTATGAATGCCTTGATAATTTATTTGTTTTCACTTGAAACTTCAAACGTTTTCGTAAGAATTTCATCAAAAACAGTGAAAAAAATTATGCTTGTCTAGGGTTGTTTAAGAGGCGACTCTTTTTTGGGCAAAAAACGTATCAAACTATCTTGCCCCATGGTCTCCACAGGCTCTTGAGGTTCTTCCTGTTTTTGGGGGGCTGCCTTTTCCTCTTTTTTATTGAAAACTTTTTGCATCAACTCCTTAAAACTATTGAAATCGACCTGGTATGAAAGCCCCAAGCCTTGGGTATAGCCCTGCCGTTCGGCCAGGAACTGCTGTATTTGATTTTCCCGGTTAAAAATCTTGGCACTGAGGGTTCCTTGCTCGTTCAGCAATACTTGAACCTCAACATCGCCCGCCACCACGGTTTCTGAAACGCCTCCAACGGGAACTCCTACCCTACCATTGACCAGAATGCGGTCTGATATCTGTGTGGAAACGGTGACCCCTATCCTGTTTTCGGTTTGAATGTCCGCATTGGGATCGATAAGGCCTTGTTCATAGGACAGCCCCAGATTGAACTTATCATTGTTCCCTGCCAAAATCTGATTGAGCAGGCCCGATGCCGTTTGAATGAGGTTCCCTGTTACCGCTTGTTGGTTGATGCCTGATTGTGGGTTCACAAAAGTTCCCTGTGCCAAAAGGAAAAAAGCATTCCGCTCTTTTACGGTGGGATCCTGTAATCTGTATTCCAACTCGGACTGTACCACTGAATTTGTTCCTGGAAAATCAATGCCAAAATCAATGGTGGGGCTCTCCAGTTCCCCATTCAAACGAACCACCACCTCGGTGGGAATTCTTCCCGTATACCCGGGATTGTCCAGCAGCGGTGCTGGATTGGCATTCAGGGAGTACACCGCTTCCAAATTCAATTGTGCAGCCAAGGGATCTCGTTCCCAAAGAATGGTGCCCCCCGGGCGCACCTTGAACTTTTTATCAATAACCCCACCATACTTAAAGTTGTATTCCCCGGTGACCACAACGAAGTCCCCATACATATTGAACTTCCCATTGGTATTGATCTCTATCAGCAAAATTCCTTCTCCAGTCCCTTTGAGTGAGCTTCCCGTGCTTTGGTCCACCACGATCTCCACCTCGGCCTCTGGGGTCACGGCCAAGTCAAAGGCCATTTCCAAACCTTGATAATCCTGCAATACACGCTCATCCGTAAAGGATTCCGATTCTCCCTTTTCAATAAAATTGATAAAGGAATAATCGCCCACACTGGTAACATCGCTCAAAGGGATTTTTAGGGACGTCCCCCTGGCGGTTGTGGCATCCACAGAAATGGTAAGGGCATCGGTTGGGCCATATATACTCCCTGTTCCGTTGATAAAGCCTGTACCGTAATACAGTGATTCTTCATTAAACTCGGTGTTCAGGATCATAAACCGATTGTTCTTGGTGTCCACATCCAGCCCCAGATACCAATCCTCAAAACCGGTATGGCTAATGGTGCCGTCCAAGGTGGCGGTTGTGCCTTCAACAACATCTGAAAGTCCCACGTTCTCAAAATAGAAGGTTTGATCAAACAAACGCACACGGGAATACTGTGCAAAATTATAATCCACATTCAGGTAGGGAATCCCAATCCCAGCATTTACCAAACTGAGCGAACCGTTAATGGAAGGGTTATTGACACTTCCCGTGACCTTGGCGCTTCCAATGATGCTCCCCCTGATATTGGATATGACATCCTCCCCCAAAGGGGCAAACGGTTCCAAATTAAAATCCGTGAAATTTGCGGATAGATCCAGTTCCTGCTTGTTGTTAATATTGGTGACCTTTCCATTTATGCTCATCTTCTCCTTTCCATTATCGTTGAGCCATGTGCTCACCCCAAACTGGGTAAGGTCATTGTTTCCGAATATTCCAACTTCCAAATCTCCCAAACGAATGTCGTTGACAGTGAAATTGCTGATATTTAAGCTTGATGTGGGCAAATACTTTCCATCTTTCTGCAAAATATTGAGAAAACCGTCCACAGAGCCATTTAGTTTTAAACTATCTATGGCAGGGGTGATCTTGTTCAGGGAAACGATCTTAAACTGAAGATCCAAATCTTTATAGGTTGAATCGGCAAACTCACCCCTAAGGCGAATCTGCTCGCTGTTGTCATTGTCCATCACCACATCCTCTATGCGAATGCTGTCCAACGTTCTGTTGATGATGACCTTGTTCTGGCTGTTCCCATCTTTGTTCAGTATCCAGGTGTTGCCCTTAAAACTAACATCGGATTTCTTTAGCCCAATAACGGACCTATTATTCTCATTGAACGTGTGATAGAAATTGAGGTTGTAGCTGTCATTGTATTCACTGCCTCCTTTGAACTCTGTTCTAAAGAACAGGGTATCTTTCAAGGTGGTGTTGATCAAGCTAAAATCCTTTACATCATAATAGGGCGTGGACATATCGCCAACAGAAACATAGGTGTTGAAAAGGGGGTTTTTATTGTCAATCTTTAATTCAATATTATCAAACTCGTTTCCAAAGGCCTCAATACTGGGCGATTTAAAGGTGAGCTTAAAGTCTCCTTCGTCCGCAATAATGTTGCCCCGTATAAAAGTATTGGGGTCAAAGGCCACTTCCGGGAAAAAGACATCGACAATCTTATTGTATATCTTAAAATTGAAATCCAAACGCTGCCCCTCCGAAATTTCATAGGGTTTGTAATTGGTATAAATGCTCCCCACCGAGTTCTGTACCAATTTTCCAATTTCATTGACTTTAAATTTTCCTCTTACATATCCGGTGATGATATCTGGAGAATTGATCTCCACCGTTCTGACCGTGTCTTGGTCAAAAGAGGAATACACCGAAAAATCCTCAAAATAGTAGGTGGAATTTTGGTTTTGATAGGTGGTGTTGGAAAAGCGCATTTGCCCTGCCATATCGTCCAAGGTACTTCCTTCAATATCCATGTTCACATGCCCCTTGAAAATGGAAATGCTGTCATCAATAAAATTGAGCTCCTTTAAATCGGCATAATCCACCGCTGCAATAAAGTTGAACTTGTTCTCAATACCCCCAAAATCGGCCAACCCCTTAAAATCGAACCGGAAATTTTCATCGTTGCAGAGCAAGGAGCCATCAAACAACTGATCTTTGAGTATCCCTGAAATTTTAATGTCGTTGTATTCATACCCATTGAACTGTATTTTATATACCTCTCCAATGACCTCGGTATTCAAATTTTCAGCAACAAAACCCTTTCCTTCAACATTCATATCCAAAGAGGTGAGTCCCAGTTCATCGTCACCGGTAAATTCTCCCAGATCAAAATCTATAAGTGAGATAAAACCAATGTACGAAGCATCATCTTTTGCTTGGAGGTTTGTCATTTGCACATCCAAATAACTGCTCCCCACTGCGGTGTTGAGATTGGCTTTTACATCAAGGGACGTCTCGGTTACCTCTGCATCTCCGCGAACGGTAAATTGTCCCAATTTCTGAACGGATTCCGGGATGTTCCTGCCCAAAATATTGGGCAAAAGTGCTCGTAATTGGTAATAACTGGACGTGAGATTGTCAATATCACCTCGAATCACAAACGGTGCCTGATCCGTGAACATGTTGTCCAACTCAAAATCACCGCGCACGCCCGTGTTGTCCGTGTAAAGAAATAAATTGTCAACCTCTAACTTATTGAGTACTCCTCCAAAATCACCGGTAAGGGTGACCACCCTGTCCTGCCCAAATTCATCGTAAAATGCGTTCACCTCATTGAGGGCCACCGTAGATTCCGTGAAATTGGCATCAATTTGAACACGGTCCACAAATTGTGCAAAATCCTCACGATTGTAATTGAAAACGAGATTCCCTTTAAGTTCTGATTGCTCCGTGTCTATGAGCAATGAATCAAACCGCATCTGCTGCTTGGTATAGGTAAAATCCGTGGCCAATTTTTTAAGCCGAAGCCCTCTTTTCGCATCCAAGGAAAGGTCCTCAATATTCAAAGTGACCTGTGGCCCCAAAATTTGAAAATCGTTGGCCACTATTTTTAAATCGGTAAAATTCAGCACTTCTGCGGACTCCAGGTTTTCATCGCTGAGCATAAACCGTCCTTCATTGATCTCTATCCCTTCCGATGACATAAAAAAAGGTGGGGTTCCTGGAGGTCTGGGTTTCCCATCGTCCAGTTTGGCAACAAAAACATCCAGATTGGTATCGGATTCCCCCTCATACGTCTTCAGGTTGAAGAAAAGACCATCGATCTCAATATCCCCGAACTCTAATTTGCCATTGACCATATTCCTAATATTCAATACTGAGGTGGTCAGTTTATCGATATGAGCCAAGGTGTCTTTTTTGTAATCTTCAATATAAATGCCCTTGATTCCTGCGTTCAGATTAAAAAGGGATAGACTGACCATATCAATCTGAATATTGGTGCCAAATTCCTTGTTGATGGATTCCGTGGCATATTTGGCTATTTTGGTCTGTACCGCTGGCATGGATAAAATCAAAGAGCCCAATACCAATATCAGCAAAATAGCCAATAGGAAACGAAGCAGTATTTTCCGAAGTTTTTTGATAGGGCTTTATGTTTTACCTTTGATGTCCAATTTTTGTTCCAAACCAGTGGCAAATTCAAAAAATTACATTCTTGCAATTGAATCATCATGTGATGATACGTCCGCCGCAATTCTCTGCAATACAAAAGTACTGAGCAATGTGGTGGCCACACAAGAAATCCACAAGCAATATGGAGGTGTTGTCCCAGAGTTGGCATCGCGGGCCCATCAACAAAACATTGTCCCTGTGGTACACCAAGCCTTGGCCAAGGCAAATATCGACAAAAAACAACTATCCGCCATAGCCTTTACGCGCGGCCCGGGACTCATGGGTTCATTACTTGTGGGCACTTCCTTTGCCAAGTCGTTGGCCCTAGGTCTAAACATTCCTTTGATCGAGATAAACCACATGGAGGCCCATATTCTGGCCCACTTTATTGAAGATGAAACCCAAACAGCGCCTACATTCCCATTTTTGGCCATGACCATAAGCGGGGGGCATACCCAAATTGTAAAGGTCACCGACCATTTTACGATGGAAGTTTTGGGCGAAACCCTGGATGATGCAGTAGGTGAGGCCTTTGACAAAAGTGCCAAACTCATGGGACTGCCCTATCCCGGTGGCCCGTTGGTGGACAAATATGCCCAACAGGGCAACCCTTTGGCCTTTGATTTTCCGAAACCCAAAGTGGATGGCCTCAACTTCAGTTTTAGTGGGTTAAAGACGAGCATCCTGTATTTTTTGCAGCGAGAGACCAGAAACAATCCCGATTTTGTTTCAGAAAACATCAATGATATCTGCGCTTCGGTACAATTTACAATTTTGGAGGTTTTGATGGATAAACTGAAACTTGCCGTGGAACAAACAGGTATTCAACAAGTTGCCATTGGTGGTGGTGTTGCGGCCAACTCTGGAATTCGGAATAGATTAAAAGAAGCCGAGGAAACCCTTGGTTGGACAACCTATATCCCTAAATTTGAATATTGTACCGACAACGCTGCCATGATCGGCATTGTGGGGTATTTTAAATTTATGAAAGGTGATTTTACGGACCAGAGTGTTGCCGCAAAGGCCCGTTATGCCATTGGGAGCAAATAATCATATAGAACTAGAATCCATGCAACTCTTTTATAACCCTTCCCTTGATCACAGTGCCACACAGTTTGTCTTTTCACCAGAGGAGAGCAAACATATTGCTCGGGTATTGCGAAAAAAGGAAGGGGATATTCTGCACATCACCAACGGAAAAGGGTATACGTTTGAGGCGGAAATCATGGTGGCGGACCAAAAAAAATGCAAAGCGCGAATCATCTCTACACAAAAGTCCATTCCCAAACGGTACAAGCTACATCTTGCCGTGGCTCCCACCAAAATGAACGACCGCTATGAATGGTTCCTTGAAAAAGCCACTGAAATTGGCGTGGATGAAATCACGCCCATCATCTGTGATAATTCAGAACGAAAGACCTTAAAATTGGAGCGGATGGAACGGGTATTGCAATCCGCCATGAAACAATCCCTGCAAACCGTTTTGCCCAAGCTCAACCCAGCAACCCCTCTAAAAACCTTTATTGAAGGAGAGCATATGGGATTAAAGTTCATCGGCCATTGTAACAATGGTGAAAAAATGGAATTAAAAAGAAGGGTCATTGCGGACATGGACATCACCATTCTCATTGGTCCGGAAGGTGATTTCTCAAAAGAAGAGATTGACTTGGCCAAGCAAAGGGGATTTGTTCCCATTTCCTTGGGAAATACCCGTTTACGCACGGAGACTGCTGCCGTTGTGGCTTGCGCAACGGTGGCCATTATCAATAGCTAGTTGTTTATTTGGATCTTGGCTGCGGCTGTGATGTCCAAACTTTCCGATTCCATCAATAACATCAGGGTCAAATCATCGGTTGGGGTCACCAAAGCTGGAATGGCAATGGACGAACTTCCGGTTTGACTTTCCAAATCAATATAGCGTTCATTGACCACAATATTTGAGTTTCTGAGTGTTCTATTTCTATTTTCTCCCCGTTTAACCTGGGTAGTGTGCTCATCAATCACTAAAACGGCCCGAAGCAGTTTATGGCTTAAATCCCCAGTAGTGGAATATTTAAACGAAATTTTGTCCCTTAACCTTTGGGTATCCAAAATTGCAACTGAATTTTCTGTGGTTTGGGATGTATAATACCCTATTTTGGAATAGGCTTTGGATTGATTGGACCCTACAAAGTGTTCCTTGCCATTTACCACTAGTTGTGGGGTGTAATTGTTGGGTGAACCAAACTTTCTATTATAATTACTTTGTTTTTTGGTGTAGCTCGATTTGGCAAAAGGGTCTTTCCAACCAATATAATCCCAATAATCCACATGATAGGACAAGGCAAAAACCGTTTCAGGGAACTCTTTCTTCACCTTTTCCAATACCCTATCGGCAGGAGGGCAACTGGAACAACCCTGTGAGGTAAAAAGTTCCAACACCACAAATGGCCCGTCAATAGTATTGACCATTTCCAACATATGGTCATTCTCATATTTAACGGTATACAATGCCATAAGTGACATTCCAAAGAAGGCAAATGAGAAAAACATGATCTTTTTAAACATGAATACTGTACTTTTGATTAGTTGGTTAATCGGATTTTCATGAGACAACTTACCCTATTTACCTACATTTTAACTTTTTTTATGACGACGATGGCGGATGCCCAGGAAATAGCCATCCTTAAATATGGCGGTGGTGGTGATTGGTACTCCAACCCCACGGCATTGCCCAATCTCATTCAATTTTGCAATGCCAATCTGGGGACAAGGATCACTCCAGAACCTGAAACTGTGGAAACGGGCAGTGTCACCATTTTTAAATACCCGTTTTTGCACATGACAGGGCACGGAAATGTTTTTTTTACCGATGAGGAAGCGGAAAACCTAAGGACCTATTTGCTTTCCGGTGGCTTTTTGCATATTGATGACAATTACGGCATGGCCCCTTACCTGGAAAGGGAGCTGAAAAAAGTATTTCCCGAAAAACAGTTGGAGGAATTGGGCGCGGATCATCCCATCTTTGATCAGAAATTTAAGTTCCCGGATGGGCTTCCCAAAATCCATGAGCATGATGGCAAAAGACCCCAGGCCATGGGTATTTTTGAAAAAGGAAGGTTGATTCTTTTGTTCACCTTTGAATGTGACCTTGGTGATGGTTGGGAAGACCCCTCTGTGCACAACGACCCTGAAGAGGTGCGGTTAAAAGCCCTGCAAATGGGAGCCAATATTGTGGAATACGCTTTTAAAAGTTGATATAATGACTTCAAAAACAATAGCCAACGGAATTTTAAGGGCAGTGAGCATTATAGTCGGTGTGGTGCTCTTGTGCTATTTCCTATACAAAATCCAGTCTGTTTTGGCCTATTTGGCCATAGCGGTGGTAATTGCTTTATTGGGCAGGCCGGTAGTATTGTTTTTAAGACATAAACTGAGGTTTCCCAATACCGTGGCCGTAGTGGTGACCATGGTGTTTATGCTGGCCATTTTTTTGGGGATATTGGCATTGTTCATTCCATTGATCACGGAGCAAAGCAGGAATTTATCCCTCTTGGACATTGAGGCCTTAAAAGCCGACATAAACACATTGTACATTCAAATTTTGGAATATTTTGGTGCCACTTCGGGAAATGTGGAGAACCTGATCAAGGAATCCCAACTGGAAGAGAGTATGATCAAAGATTTAAACTTTGGATTTATACCCAACTTTCTCAATACCTTTGTAAATACGCTGAGCAATTTCAGCATCGGTTTTTTCTCGGTACTCTTTATCTCATTTTTCTTTTTGAAGGACAGCAAACTTTTTCAAAACGGGATGCTCACTTTTGTACCCGATAACAAGGAAAGCAACTTGGTAAAATCCATCGACAAAATCAACGGATTGCTCTCAAGATACTTTGCCGGGATCTTGCTCCAACTGTTCATCCTCTTTATAATTTATACAATTTCACTGTTGATTGTTGGGGTGGAAAATGCCATAGTGATTGCCTTCCTTTGTGCACTCTTCAACATTATTCCGTACATAGGTCCAATCATAGGTGGAGCCATTATGATCACCCTCACCATGACCAGCTTTTTGGGGGCGGATTTTAGCACTGTAATTTTGCCAAAAGCGCTCTATGTTTTCATCGGTTTGGTGGTTGGCCAGCTCATTGATAATTTCTTTTCCCAGCCCTTTATTTTTTCCACAAGTGTAAAATCGCATCCTCTGGAAATCTTTCTTATCATCATTATTGCAGGATTGCTTTTTGGAGTGGTTGGAATGGTCGTGGCCGTACCCGGATATACCGCCATAAAGGTGGTTTTAAAGGAGTTTTTGGCCGAAAATTCCTTTGTGAAAAAGTTGACCAAAAATTTATAGTATTAGTTTGAATAAACTATTATTAAATACTGGTATACAAGATTTTATAAAAAATAATTGGAATGCTGACATCGTGTCAG
>NZ_LXTT01000118.1 GCF_001683915.1 Allomuricauda sp. CP2A
TGACCTCGCAAAGTGCCGAGGAAACCTATAATTCTTTGGATAAATACGCCAAAAACCTCAACAAATTGGCCGATAGCGGCAAATTGGATCCCGTTATTGGTCGTGATGAGGAAATCCGAAGGGTTTTGCAGATTCTATCCCGTAGAACCAAGAACAACCCGATGCTGGTAGGTGAGCCCGGTGTGGGTAAAACCGCTATTGCTGAAGGCTTGGCGCATCGAATTGTGCAAGGCGACATCCCTGAAAACCTCAAAGATAAGATCCTCTATTCTTTGGACATGGGTGCCTTGATTGCCGGCGCAAAGTATAAGGGCGAGTTTGAGGAGCGATTGAAAGCCGTGATCAAGGAGGTTACCTCCTCAGATGGCAATATTGTCCTCTTCATTGACGAAATCCACACCTTGGTAGGTGCTGGAGGTGGACAGGGTGCCATGGACGCCGCCAACATCTTGAAACCTGCTTTGGCAAGAGGTGAACTCAGAGCTATTGGAGCCACTACCTTGGATGAGTACCAAAAATACTTTGAAAAGGACAAGGCCTTGGAGCGTAGGTTCCAAAAGGTAATGGTGGACGAGCCCGATACCGAAAGTGCCATCTCCATCCTTAGGGGTATCAAGGAAAAATATGAAAATCACCACAAGGTCCGTATCAAAGATGAGGCTGTGATTGGTGCGGTTGAGCTTTCACAACGCTATATCACCAACCGGTTTTTGCCCGATAAGGCCATTGACCTTATGGACGAGGCCGCATCCAAGCTTCGTATGGAAATCAACTCCAAACCCGAGGAACTGGATGTGTTGGACCGAAAGATCATGCAGTTGGAAATTGAGATTGAGGCCATCAAAAGGGAAAACGACAAGGCCAAATTACAGACCTTGAACCTGGAGTTGGCCAATCTCAAAGAAGAGCGCCATGACATCTTCGCCAAGTGGGAAAGTGAAAAAACCGTGGTGGACAATATCCAAAAGACCAAACAGGATATTGAGGACTTTAAATTGGAGGCCGAACGTGCCGAACGGAACGGAGATTACGGAAAAGTGGCCGAGCTACGCTACGGTAAAATCAAGGAAGCCCAGGAAAAACTGGACAAGCTCCAAGACGATCTGGCCGAGCAACAAAGCGCTGGAACCTTGATCAAGGAGGAAGTTACTTATGAGGACATTGCCGAAGTAGTGGCCAAATGGACAGGGATTCCCGTGACCAAAATGATGCAGAGTGAGCGTGAAAAACTATTGAAACTGGAAGATGTGCTCCACAAACGCGTAGTGGGTCAGGATGAGGCTATTATTGCTGTTTCGGATGCCATTCGCAGAAGTAGGGCCGGATTACAGGATGAGAAAAAGCCGATTGGTTCATTCCTCTTCTTGGGAACCACCGGGGTAGGTAAAACTGAGTTGGCCAAAACGCTCGCGGCCTATCTGTTTGATGACGAAAATGCCATTACCCGGATAGACATGAGCGAATACCAAGAACGCCACTCCGTGAGCCGTTTGGTAGGAGCACCTCCAGGATATGTGGGGTACGATGAAGGAGGTCAGTTGACCGAAGCGGTACGTAGAAAACCCTACTCCGTAATCCTGTTGGATGAGATTGAAAAAGCGCATCCGGACACCTTCAACATTCTATTACAGGTTTTGGATGAAGGCAGGCTTACCGACAACAAAGGTCGCGTGGCGGATTTCAAGAACTCCATTATCATTATGACGAGCAATATGGGTAGCCATATCATCCAAGAGAAATTTGAAGATGCCGTGGATATGGAAAGTGCTTCGGAAGCAGCAAGAGTGGAAGTCATGGGATTGTTGCGCAAGACCATTCGTCCCGAGTTCTTGAACCGAATAGACGACATCATCATGTTCGCTCCGTTGAACAAGGCTGATATTAAAGCCATTGTGGAGCTTCAATTGAACAACTTGAAGAAAATGTTGTCCAAACAGCACATCACTTTGGATGCAACCCAAGAAGCCATTGAATACTTGGCCAAAAAAGGGTACGACCCACAATATGGAGCACGACCCGTAAAACGATTGATTCAGAAAGAAGTACTGAACAATCTATCCAAGGAACTGCTTTCCGGAAATATAAAATCCGACAGTGTGGTCCTCTTGGATTCCTTTGATGATGAATTGGTGTTCAGGAATCAAGGTGAGTTGATAGAATAATTTTAGTATAACTTATATTAGAAAAACCTTTCCCAGCATATTGGGGAAGGTTTTTTATTTGTCCCCATTTCTTCAAATAAGCTGATTGAAATCAAAAACAATCACAGGTGATTTGGTTTAAATCCTTATTTTAGCTTCAAACACATTTCCTAAATATGCCAATCGTAATTGCCGTCCTAGGTATTCTCCTGCTCTTCCTTTTAATTGCCAAATTCAAACTCAACGCCTTTCTAGCCTTCATCATCGTGTGCCTTTTTGTAGGGATTTTTCAAGGGATGGAATTGGCCAATTTGGTACAATCCATTCAACGGGGTATTGGGAACACCTTAGGTTTTTTGGTTTTGATTCTTGGACTTGGTGCCATGTTGGGCAAATTGGTCGCCGATAGTGGGGCCGCTCAACAGATAACCACCCAATTGGTGGCCAAATTTGGGATAAAGCACGTGCAATGGGCCATGGTGGTCACCGGTTTTATTGTGGGAATCCCCATGTTCTACTCCGTAGGCTTTGTTATTCTCATTCCTCTGGTGTTTACTGTCGCCATTTCAACCGGGCTTCCTTTGCTTTATGTAGGGCTTCCCATGCTAACGTCCCTATCAGTAACGCATGGTTATCTCCCGCCCCATCCTGCTCCCACGGCCATAGCGGCCATGTTCAATGCGGATATTGGCAAAACATTGCTGTATGGGCTTATCATTGCGGTTCCCGCCATAATCGTGGCCGGCCCCCTGTTTGCCCGAACCATAAAAAATGTTGAAGCCAAACCCTTAAAAGAATTTTACAATCCCAATATCATTCCCAAGGAAGAGCTGCCATCGACCTTTACGAGTATTTTTACAGCACTCTCTCCAATATTGTTGATCGGTGTTGCCATTGCTGCCGAACAATTTCTGGAAGAAGGCCTGCTCAGGAACATCCTTACGTTCATAGGAAACCCTGTGATTGCCTTGTTGATTTCCGTGCTGTTGGCCATCTACACCTTGGGGATTGCCAAAGGCAAAAAAATGTCCACGCTCATGGACTCCATTTCATCTTCGGTTTCCAGCATTACCATGATCTTATTGATCATTGCCGGAGCTGGGGCACTAAAAGAAGTTTTAATTGACAGCCATGTAAGCGATTACATTGCCGATAGTCTCAAAGGTTCCAGCATATCACCGTTGGTTTTGGCCTGGCTCATCGCAACGGCAATTCGGGTTAGTGTTGGGTCAGCAACAGTAGCAGGGCTAACGGCGGCCGGAATTGCACTTCCCTTGGCGTCAGGAACGGGAACAAGCCCGGAATTGATGGTCTTGGCCATAGGTTCTGGAAGTTTGATGCTTTCCCATGTCAACGATACCGGATTTTGGATGTTCAAGGAATATTTCAACCTTTCGGTAAAAGAGACGCTTTCCACCTGGACCGTTATGGAAACCTTGGTCGGCATTATGGGACTGCTTGGCGTTTTGGTATTAAGTACAATAATCTAATAAAATATGACTAGTTCACCTTCAAAACGTATTGAGGAATTAAATCTTCAACTCCCACCTGCTCCACCGCCTGCAGGGGTGTATAGGCCAATATTGGTCGTGGATAATTTTTTATATGTATCCGGGCAAGGCACCGTTAATTTGGACGGTTCCCTCATGAAAGGGCGCGCCGGGGATGACCTGGATGCTGACCAGGCTAAATTGGCGGCCCGGCAAGTAGGACTGACCATGCTTTCCACCATCATTACCCATTTTGGCAATTTGGACAACATTAAAAGGGTGGTCAAGGTATTGGGAATGGTCAACTGCACACCCGATTTTGGCAAACATCCCTATGTCATCAATGGTTTTAGTGAGTTGATGGCCGATGTATTTGGAGAAGAAAATGGCATTGGCGTTCGCAGTGCCGTGGGCATGATGCTCCCTGAAAACATTCCTGTGGAAATTGAGGCCATGTTTGAACTTCACCAATAACCAATTGTATGTTTCTATTTGATGTCCATTTAGACCTCGCCATGAATGCCATGGAATGGAACCGTGACCTTACCCTCCCTGTTTCTGAAATACGGGAACGGGAAAAGGGAAAAACGGACAAACCAGACCGTGGGAACAATACGGTTTCCCTCCCTGCCATGCGCAAGGGCAATGTTGGGCTTTGTGTGGCCACACAAATTGCACGCTTCGTAAAAAAAGACAATCCGCTTCCCGGCTGGCACTCACAACGCCAAGCGTGGGCCCATACCCAAGGACAATTGGCATGGTACAAGGCTATGGAAGAAGCTGGGGAAATGGTTCAGATTACGGATACGGAAAGTCTGGAGAAGCATCTCAAACTATGGGAAAGCGAGGACGGAAAAAAGCCCATTGGCTACATTTTAAGTCTAGAAGGCGCCGATTCCATTGTGGATATGGGCTATTTGGAGAAATCGTATGAATCCGGCTTGAGAGCCATCGGGCCGGCGCATTATGGCCCGGGAGTTTATGCGCATGGCACGGATTCGGTTGGTGGTCTAGGAGCCAAAGGACGGGAACTCCTCAATAAGATAGAGGAGCTCAACCTTATTTTGGATGCTACGCATTTGTGCGATGTGAGTTTTTGGGAAACTATGGAAATCTATAACGGTCCTGTGTGGGCCAGTCATAACCTTTGCCGAAAATTTGTGGACCACAATAGGCAGTTTTCGGATGAGCAACTCAAGGAATTGATCAACAGGGATGCCGTAATTGGGATTGCGTTGGATGCTTGGATGATGGTCCCCAATTGGGTCAGGGGAAAATCCGACCCCAAAGAAATGGGCGTCACCTTGGACATTATGGTGGACAATATTGACCATATCTGTCAACTGGCCGGGAACACGAACCACGTTGGCATCGGTACCGATCTGGATGGTGGTTTTGGTACAGAGCAGGGGCCTTATGATGTGGACACCATAGCAGATTTACAGAAAATCCCGGAATTGCTGTCCAAAAGGGGGTATGGCATATCCGATATTGAAAACATCACAAGCCAAAATTTTATCAAATTCTTGAAAAGGGTCTGGGGATAAACAGTATATCTTTCAAAAAAACGTCTGTTGTGCCCAATCATTTAGACGCTAAAAAGTTGCAACACTGTTAAAATAGTGGCTTTAGGTCCTTATCATACCAAACAGTATCTGTTTTTTTATATCTTAGTTCTACCCAACACCGACCAGCCACCATGACCAAAAAAGCAGAACGTACCACAGCATACATCATTGAGACCGTAGCGCCCATTTTCAACAGGTTTGGCTATGTAGGCACCAGCATGAGCGATCTCACCGAAGCCACGGGACTTACCAAAGGTGCCATTTATGGCAATTTTGAAAACAAGGAAGCTCTTGCTCTTTCCGCTTTTGAGTATAACCAAAAACAATTGTTGGCGACGATTGATGAAAAGTTGGATGTTGAGGGAAATGCTTTGGACAAACTTTACTCCTTGATGCAGTTTTATAAACAGTACGATATATTTTCCCTTCCCATGGGCGGGTGTCCCATACTCAATGTGGGGGTGGATGCCCAGAGCAACAACAGTCTTCTTGCCGCTGCCGTAAAGGAAACCATTAAGGAGATAGAAGGAAAAATTGCCCTTGTTTTGGAAAATGGGGTAAACCAAAACGAAATCCATTTACCTGTTCCTCCCCTACAATTTGCCAGGCAATTGTTCACCATGATCCAAGGGGCCATTGCCATGAGCACCATGACCCGGGACCGTAAATATCTCATCAATACTATTTCCTATTTGGAACATTTGGTACAACGGGAGATTAAAAAATAAGTTCTTTCATTACCCCCATGGATCATTTTCAATAAGAACACAGTTTAGAAGTTTATCAACCAGAAGCACGCTATCTTCAAGTGAAATCTGGGATCCATCAATTGGCACAACATCTTCGCTTTTATATACTATAGATTTACCCAAATAAGTAACTGTAAACTGACATCTCTGCCCTTTTGGAAGAACAAACTCATTTTGCCGAAAAAAAGACCGGATCTAACAGCCTTATCGCCCCAAAAAACTTACGCTCCATGCCCTTTGAAACAAGAACAACACCTACACGCATAGTATTATGATCGAGCAGCTCAAAGACAAAATAGAAAAAATGAAAGCGTTGATATTTGAACATTCACAATATCTCGCAACCATTGAAAACCATCAATACCTCCCCCTAAAAAATGAAGAACTAATTCAGTTTGAAGAAAATCATCAAATTGAACTGCCAATGGATTACAGGGCGTTTTTATTGCACATGGGCAATGGTGGGCTGGGTCCTGGACTTGGGATTCTTCCACTGGATTTGACCCGAAAATATAATGACCTGCATTTGCCTTGGACCAATCCAAAAATATACAATGCCCTTTTTCTGCATGACGACGACAAGGAAGACGAAGATGAATTTGATGAAAGAGTCGATGATCTTCTGAAAGATAATGGCTCCAAAGAATCACAGTTGTTCAATGCCAAAGACCATGGCGTGCTCCCCATTGCCAATATGGGCTGCGGCACCACCGCCCTTTTGGTTATCAATGGCAAGCATAAAGGGCAAATATGGATAGATTTGACGGCAACTGATGCCGGGCTTTCCCTCTTGGCAGAAAATTTTATTGACTGGTACAATGCTTGGCTGGATGAAAGAACAGAAAAAATCTTGGCTAAAAATCTTGCGGTCAAAAATATCATGGCCTTTTGTGAAAGCTCTTCCCCAAAATTGGATAGCACGAAAGCCCTTCACGAATTCATGGGCAAATTCTTGGATGTGAGGGACAAAAAAACCGTCCATGTTGTTTTGGAACGGTTGCTGAAAAGCAGTGACCTTGACCATCATGAAACAACCATGCCCATTATCCATTACCTTACAGAACATGAACAATTCACCAATTACCCACTGGCCATAAAGTATATTGACCGGGCTTTGGATACACTTTCCAGCGGTGATGATGCTTCCAGAAAGTCGCTGCTTGGCGCCAAAGGAAAAGCCCATGCCCATATAAAACAGTACAAAAAGGCCATATCATGTTTTAATGAAGCATTGGCCATAGATGTTTCCCATTGCCCAAAAGGAACCTTAACGGACGAATACATTAGGCTACTTGCCTTCTGTCATCTATGTTTGGGTGACTTGCCCAATACAAAAGCAGTCCTGGCGGCCAATGGCATGGCAAATGCGGTCTCCTTACTTACTGATCTGTATGAAAATCATCAAGATTATGAGCTGGCCCGATTATGGGGGCAAGAACTGTTGGGTTGGTCCTTTTACCAAAACTACCCCTACCAGAAAAGTTATGTCCTTACCATCAATACCCAAATAATTTATTCCTTGATCCAATTAAAGGACGATGCCCAACTGGAAGAAAATTTAAAAAAACTGGATGAACTTGAGGTAAACCCGGAACATCTGCCCTATGCCCATATAGCCCTAAAACTTTATGAACAAAAATATTACCAAAAAGCACTGCTGTACCTAAAGAAATATGAATCACTTGACAGTGCAAGCGACAACCTTTATTGGATCTATAATTTAAAAGGGTGTTGTTATAATGATATAGGAATGTATGAAAAAGGCATTGCCTTTTTTTGGAAAAGTTTTAATCTGCAAAAATGGATAGTGCCCTACTCCAATTTGATCCGCCCCTATATCAATTTAGGAAAATTTGATGAAGCACAACGTGTCTTTAATGAGATCATGGCCGCTGACCCATATTATTCGTGGAACTATTATCAATTTTCTCTTTTCTATCTTAAAACCAATAAACCCCATAAAGCGGTCAGCCTGCTAAATAAGTCCATCGAACTGGGGTTTGACAAAAAAATCATATTGGAAGATGTTGAGCTGAAAGGCATTTTAAAACACCTTTGATCGTCCATTGAACATGTTTAATTCCGTACCCTAAAAATCCAGATTTTGTCTGTGTATTTTCCATTAAACTGACTATCCCTGGCCTTTCGGGCTTCTTCCATGGTGTTGTACCGTTCTAGATATACGTAGTTGTATTTGTTTACGCTTCGGTAGAACGATTTTGGGTTTAGGCCTTTCTGTTTCAGGTTGAGCATAAAACTTTCGTAGTATTTTTTGGTCCCGAAAACATTGGTAATCAGATAAAAGCCCGGTTCCAGACCATTTTCACTGCTTACTTCCTCATATCTTTCATTGGGTCTTAGTTCCACCTCCTGTTTTTGGAGTTGTGCTATGCTATCTTGCTGCTCTTGTTTTCGTATTTGGCCAATACTATCCTGTACCCTTTGTTCCTTTAACTTTTGGGCCGCCATTTGTGCTTGGGCAATTGAATCTCGAGCTCTCTGTGCTTCAATCAGGCGTTGTTGTTGCATCTCCTCATCCTGCTGAACTTGTTGGGCTTCTTTTTCCCTTAATTCCTTTCGTCTCGCCTCTTCGGCCATTCGTTCTTGGGCCAGGCCATCTGCTTTGTCCACATCAAAACCGACAACTTTTGCTCGGCTATCTGTTTTACCAAATTGATAGGAGGCGACCAACTCGACGGTAGGGTCTTCATCACTCAACAAGGAATCCCCTCCAAATTCCATCAAACCCCCAATGGAAAATGTGTTGGCAAAAGTCACCCCTACTCCTCCGGATGCGCCATAAAAACTATTATAGCCACCCTGCACCCAAAATTTAGGGGTTGAGAGGAGCGTATTCAGACCAAATTGGGTATCCGCATCGGGTAACGACTTCACATAAAACATCGGTCTCACAAAACTATCACCCCAATTGGGAAACAACCCCACATTAAAATCGTTGCTCAGGATCCCTGTGAATATTTTAAAGTTTTCCGGACCATTCCCACTATCGGACAGGTTGAACCCAAAACCATTTTCAAAAGCAACACCAACACTAAATTGGTTGACTTTTAACCGAACCGCCGGGGAAAATTGCAATATAAAATCCTTGCTGTTTTCCAATTGGGGCAGGTCGATGTCCTGATCAGGCAAAAAACGATCATCCGCCAAGCTATTTTGAAAGGCAAATAGGTTCATCCCCGCCAAAAGCGCAATCCCTTCATCCAATGGAAACGTATGCACATAATTTAGGTTTGCCCCTGTGTTCAAAAAAACTCCAGTATTGTGCTGAAGAAAGCCCAGGGCAACAGAGGATGCTGTATTGATTTGATGTGAATAATTGGCAAAGATAGTGGTAGGGTCACCGTCAACGGACTGCCATTGCCAACGGGTCCAAATGGAAAAAGAGTTTGGATTGTTCCAGTCTGAGGCATAGGTAGCGTTCAACAAATTGGCATTGAATTGGGTAAGGGCATGCTGCCTAAAATCCGAAGGTAAAGTAGGCTCTTGTGACCATCCAACCATGGATATCAACCCCATTAGTAAACAAACCAAAAATCGAAGCATACGGGAAAATAGAAAATTAAACGTTACTTTTAAAAGCGAATACGATAAACTAAGGGAAACTTTAGACCAATACTATGCGAATAACCAAACTCCTAATTGCCTCTGCAATTATTATTGGATGTATCAGCTGAAAAAAGATACGAAAATTGTGGAAGATCCCGTGGTTTTCACCTACTATTTTATCAGACATTCCGAAAAGGACAGAACCGACCCGGATAAATTTCACAGAAGAGCTGCCATTCCAGGTTCCTGTTCAGATGTTCTTACAATATGCGGCCGGAATCTGCCGACTTGAAAATTAAAAAAGCCCATTTTTCGAGCTGGGACTCATTTTTAGGATTTCACAACAATTACAATAATTATTTGATAGTCAAACATATACATTTTTTCCGAACGCATATATCTTATCAATCCAGATAGGATTCCCATCAAATCAAATAACTCATTCATCAATTCTTGCCCCCATCTGTCTTATGGTTTCAATTAGATTTGGCAATCTGGAACAATACAATATAAACACCCATCCATCAAAAACTGAGCATGAATTTATTGGAAATCGCAAAAGTATTTTTTGAACGTTTTGACTTCACGGAAGAACAATTGGAACAGTATAAGGAAACGAACTCCAAAAATGATATGGTCTATCCAGAAAATATCAAAGAAGGATTTCAAAATGCCCTCGTCTACTTTTTAGAAATAGACACCCATGAGAATCAACCCGTCACCCTCGGATGCTCAAAACTTGGCGGGCTACCCGATTTACCGGAACAACTGGAATTCCCTGAAAAATATGTCTTTATCGGACAATTCAACATTGCAGATTTTAAACAATTTGACATTAACAATGTTTTTCCGGATAAGGGTATCATTTACTTGTTCTCTTCGATTGATTGTGGAAAGACCCTCTTTTATGATGGCCCCATGGATCAATTGAAACCAAGGGAGTATCTCAACAGTGTTTTGTCACAAGATGAGCAACTTCAGAAAGAGCTTGAAACGGAAGTGCGAATTTCATATACACCTAAATTGACTTTCAACGACATGTTCTATCCAAAGGATAGGGTTCTAACAGAAGAAGACTGGATTAAACTCATGGGTGATATCCCAGGATTCTCACAACACCCCTCCAGAATCCATTTGTTGGGATTGGGCAATTACCAACAGGAAGGTGTGAGCGAGGCTTATGATGTATTAGGAGATCCAAATGATCATGAGGATGATTTCGAGGAATGGATCAAGTTAATGTACCAATTTGACAAATGGCTACCCAATCAATTCCACTTCTTTAGCTATGAAACCAACTATGGAGGCTTCAACATGAACTTTTGGGTCGATTCTAAAATGGACGAAGGCTTTAGGGATGGTAATTTTCATAAAAAAATAATCGTTGTGGGGTCAACCACCTAAAAATCCCATCAAATCAAGAATATGTATTTTCAATTCTACGTCCTAAGAAACTAGGTTTTATAAAGATATCATTATCAGCTGTTCTTGATTCCACTGACGCTACCTGCCTGAAAAGTATAGCATACCAGTATAGCATTTTTGTTTGCCCCAGTATTGAAGCTGGACCTTATTAGGACAAAGGACAAGTCCACAATGAACATCCGATTCCTACGGAAAAATAATATGACCTAGGAGATCTATAAACAAGGATTAAATTACGTTGTAATTGTTTGGTTGATAAAAGCCATATCAGCTTTCCATTGCATTTAGCATTTTGAAAGCCTTACAGAACATACAATCCAAATTCCAATGTATACAAGAAAATGAAAATTAAACGTTACTTTTAAAAGCGAATACGATAAACTAAGGGAAACTTTAGACCAATACTATGCGAATAACCAAACTCCTAATTGCCTCTGCAATTATTATTGGATGTATCAGCTGCAAAAAAGATACGAAAATTGTGGAAGATCCCGTGGTTTCCACCTACTATTTTATCAGACATTCCGAAAAAGACAGAACCGACCCGGATAACCCTGACCCAGAGCTGAACCAAGATGGATTGGACCGGGCCATTCGATGGGCAGAAGTCTTTGATCCCATTGACCTTGATGTCATTTATTCCACAAATTACGAGCGTACCTCCATGACAGCGGCTCCCACTTCGGTCAAAAAAAATATTGATGTTAAATATTATGACCCAGACACCATCGATATTGAGCGGTTCAAAGCTGAAAATGAAGGACTCAATGTTTTGGTGGTTGGCCATAGCAATACCACCCCTGATTTTGTGAACAAGATCATCAATATTGAAAAATACAACGCCATGGACGACGATGACAACAGCAGTTTGTTCATTGTACGGATCATTGATGGCATACCCACGGACATCCGATTGAAAATGGATTAATCCTGCTCTACTTTGATGTCGGTCAGTTCTATTTTGGAAAGGAGTTCCAGTTCCCCCTTATTGAAAAGTTGTCCGATCTGTAAAATGTCGGAATCCTTATCTTTTGGTTTGTAATTGTCGTAATCCACAAAACGGATTCCGTTTACAAACCGTTCGTTATACGCTTTCCGAAAACGTTGCCCACCTCCATCCACATGAAAGCTATAGGCCAGATACATCGGTTTAAAGGTCTCCACATCAAACCAATACACGTACACATCATCATAGTCTTCACCTCCGCCGTTTTGGTCAAAAGTCACTTTGATTTTGTGATACTCCTTTCCCTCAATGGTTTCCTTGCCCAAAAGTTCCTTGTTCACCGCTGGGTCATTTAAACCATACGGAAGCCGTGCAAAATAATGCACAGAATTCACCGAATTGGCATACTTAGTGGCAATGGAATCTGAAACAGCCACAAGCGAGTCATTCATAAAACGTTGAAAATCGTTTCCCGTTTTTACATCGGTGATGGTAACCGAATCCACCTGAAAAATACGTTTCAACACCTTTTTCCCATTGTTGTTTTCAGAAACATACTTTCGATCTCGGAATTGAAAGGAGGTTTTATGGTCCTCGTATAGTTTTCCACCACTGTCCTCAATGGATTTATCCACAATTTCCTGTGCTGTAAGTGGGGCTTTCTGCTTTTCCTTGCAGGCCAAGGACAAAAGCAACAGTAGGGGAACAAAGATTCTTTTCATGGGTCTGGTTTTATAGATAATCGTAAAATCTGGCATAACATTACAATTTTCTCGGCAAAGAGTTTATATTTTTGCCCTCAATGCAGAAAAACATCAACATAAAGAACAGAAGGGCCCGATTCGATTATGAGATTTTGGACACCTACACCGCTGGAATTGTTTTGGGGGGTACCGAAATTAAATCGCTTCGTTTGGGGAAAGCTTCCATATCCCAAAGTTTTTGTGAGTTCAATGACAAAGGAGAACTTTTTGTCATCAACATGCAGATAGATGAGTACAGTCACGGAGGCCACTATAACCACAGGCCCAAGGCAGAACGAAAACTGCTTCTCAACAAAAGGGAACTGAAAAAACTCAGGAAAGAAGTCACCACAACGGGAAACACCATTATCCCCCTGAACCTTTTCATCAATGACCGTGGCCTTGCCAAATTGAAAATTGGATTGGCCAAGGGTAAGAAATTGTATGACAAACGGGAGACCATTAAAGAACGGGCCAGCAAGCGCAACCTAGCCCGAATCAAGAAAAGCTTCAACAACTGATTGAGCATTAGATTAATCAGTTATTGGGTTACTTAGTTACTGGTTTTTGGGATTTGGGATTTGGGATTTGGGATTTGAAACTTTTCCCTTGCACTTGAACTTGCACTTGTACTTGTTTTTTTAAACCCCATCAATTCTTATCTTCCAGCAAGGGAACAAAGCGAAAAGCACCCAATTCCTTTTTTTCAAATTCCTTTTCAGATTTTCGCACAAAAAGGGTCATTATCTGCTCATTTTCGCCAATGGGAATCACCAGCCTACCCCCTACTTTGAGCTGAGACATCAAGGGTTTTGGAACTTCAGGGGCTCCCGCTGTGACTATGATGCCATCAAAAGGAGCTTCCTCTGGCAGGCCTTTGTAGCCGTCCCCGAAAATCATTTTCTTGGGTCGGTAGTTCATTTTATTGAAAAACAACCGGGTTTTTTTAAAAAGTTCCAGCTGCCGTTCTATGGTGTAGACCTTGGCCTTTAAATGCAACAACACTGCGGTTTGGTAACCACTGCCCGTACCAATCTCCAAAATCTTGTCGTTGGGTTTAATTTGGAGCAATTCGGTCTGAAAGGCAACCGTATAGGGCTGCGAAATGGTCTGTTCCGCACTAATGGGAAAAGCCTTGTCCTGATACGCATGATCTTCAAAACTGCTGTCCAAGAACAAATGTCGGGGTATGGTCCTTATGGCATTGAGCACCCGTTTGTCCTGTATTCCCTTGGCTTCCAACAATTCCGCCAATTTGTTGCGCATTCCTCTATGCTTATGTGTGTCTTTCATGGTTTTGGTCTGGTACACGAATTTAAAAAGTTCCCTAAAACTTTACGACCAGTTCGCTTCTTATTTTTATGAAGAGTGCCGTCATATCCGTATTTTTGAAAAAAACAGATATTATGCTAAAAGTTGGTGTCCTCGGTGCAGGACATTTGGGGAAAATTCACCTTCGGCTCTTGAACCAATCTGAACACTACGAACTCGTTGGTTTTTACGACCCCGATGAAATCAATGCCAAAAAAGTGGCGGCCGAGTTTGGCTACACCTACTTTGAAAATATCAATACCCTCATGGATGCCGTGGATGTAGTGGATATTGTCACCCCCACTCTTTCCCATTACGATTGTGCCAAAAAGGCCATCGAAAAAGGAAGGCATATTTTTATTGAAAAACCCATCACCAACACTTTTGAAGAGGCACAAGAGCTGTTGCAATTGTCCCAAAAGCATGGCATTAAAGGCCAAGTGGGCCATGTGGAACGGTTCAATCCCGCATTTTTGGCCGTCAAGGACAAAATTGAAAATCCTATGTTCATTGAAACCCACCGGTTGGCCGAGTTCAACCCAAGGGGCACTGATGTTCCTGTGGTGTTGGATTTAATGATCCATGATATTGATGTTATTTTGAGCGTAGTGCCATCAGAAGTGAAACAAATCAATGCCAGTGGGGTTTCCGTAATCAGCAACTCTCCAGACATTGCCAATGCGCGAATAGAATTTGAAAATGGTTGTGTCGCCAACCTTACGGCAAGTAGAATTTCCTTGAAGAATATGCGGAAATCACGCTTTTTCCAAAGAGATGCCTATATCTCTGTGGACTTTTTGGAAAAAAAAGTGGAAGTGGTCAAAATGAAGGATGCCCCGGAACAGCCCGGTGATTTTGACATGATTTTGCAAAATGCTGAAGGGGAAAAGAAGCAGATTTACTTTGAAAATCCCGAAATTGACGTCAACAATGCCATTCTGGATGAATTGGAAACCTTTGCGGATGCCATCAATAACAATACTGAACCTGTTGTGACACTGGAGCAAGGCACCAAAGCATTGCAAGTAGCCCTTCAGATTATAGAGTCATTTAAAAAGTAGTGTGCCTGTCAGTTCGAGCTGTCATCTTGAGCGCAGTCGAAAGAACAGTCGAGAACGGCAAAATTCAAAATACCATGAAAAAAATAGCAGTTATCGGTGCTGGAACCATGGGCAACGGAATCGCCCACGTTTTTGCACAAAACGGATTTCAAGTTCATTTGATTGACATCGCCCAAACTTCCTTGGACAAAGGCATGGCCACCATCACCAAAAATTTGGACCGAATGATGGCCAAAGAGGCCATTGACCAAGCTAAAAAAGATACCACACTGGGCAATATTTCCACCTTCACAAACATGAAAGAAGGCGTTTCTCAAGTGGATTTGGTAGTTGAGGCCGCCACAGAAAATTTGGACATCAAACTTAAAATTTTCAAGGATTTGGACGAGGCTTGCCAAGCCGACACCATTTTGGCCACCAACACCTCCTCCATATCCATTACCCAGATAGCGGCAGCCACCCAACGGCCCGAAAAAGTGATTGGGATGCACTTTATGAACCCGGTGCCCATCATGAAATTGGTGGAAATCATTCGCGGGTACAGCACTTCGGATAAAGTGACCGAAACCATCATGGAACTTTCCAAAAAATTGGGCAAAACCCCTACCGAGGTCAACGATTACCCCGGTTTTGTGGCCAATCGGATATTGATGCCCATGATCAATGAAGCCATTGAGACGCTTTATAATGGAGTTGCAGGTGTGCAGGAAATCGATATGGTGATGAAATTGGGCATGGCCCATCCCATGGGTCCACTGCAATTGGCGGATTTTATCGGGTTGGATGTCTGTCTCTCCATTTTGAATGTGATGTACAACGGTTTTAAAAATCCAAAATACGCTCCTTGCCCATTACTGGTGAACATGGTCATGGCGGGAAAATTGGGCGTAAAATCGGGAGAAGGGTTTTATGACTATTCCGAATCCCGAAAAGCTGAACAGGTTTCTTCGCAATTCAAATAGAACCGTATGGCCCTCATAAAACCGTTTAAGGCAATCCGCCCCACAAAAGACAAGGTTTCCTTTGTGGCATCGCGTTCGTATGAGGAATATTCCGAAGAGGAGCTCAAAGCGGTGCTCCGATACAATCCGTTTTCCTTTTTGCACATCATCAATCCCGGGTTCAAATTCCATCAAAACATTACTGGGAAAGAACGGTTTCATTTGGTGCACAATCGCTATTTGGAATTTTTGGAAGAAAACACCCTCCAAAAAGATGAAGAAGCAAGTTTTTATCTCTATCAGATTGAAAAAGATGATTTTAAAAGCCTTGGCTTCTTTTGTACCTGCAGCGTGGAAGATTATCGAAAAAATATCATCAAAAAGCATGAGGACACCATAAAACACCGGGAAGAATTGTTTGCGGATTACCTGCAAACAGTGGGATTCAATGCAGAACCTGTGCTGATGACGTATGCGGATAACGATGCCGTTTGGGAGGTCTTTCAGGAAGAAATTCAACGGAAACCAGTGTATGATTTTACCACCACGGACCGCTTTAACCACAGTCTTTGGAAAATATCAAACGAAAAGGCCCTAACCAAACTTGAAGCTGCTTTTGCCCAAATGGATGCGCTCTATATTGCCGATGGCCATCACCGAAGTGCATCGAGCAATCTGTTGGCGCAACAAATGGAATCGGAAAATAAGGTCCACACGGGAAAAGAGGCCTACAACTATTTTATGGCCTACCTCATTCCCGAATCCCAAATCCGGATTTACGAATTCAATCGCATGGTCAAGGATTTGAATGGGTTTTCCAAAGAGGCGTTCCTAATTCAACTCGATGAACATTTTCGAATCGAAAAACAGGAAGAAGGACCTTTGAGGCCTACAAAAAAGCATCAGTTCATCATGTATTTGGATGGGTGCTTCTATTCGCTCTACCTTAGAAGTACCAATTACACCTTTACCGATGCACTGAGTCAGTTGGACACCCAAATCCTGTACAAAACCATTCTGGAGCCCATTTTGGGCATTACGGACCTTAGAAACGACGAACGAATTGCCTACGGCTATGGGAAAAACAACCTTATCCGAATGAAGGACAGTGTGGACAAAGGCAAGTTCGCAGTAGGGTTCAGCCTGTTGCCCATCACCATTGAAGAAATCAAGGCCATAGCCGATGCCGGTTTGGTAATGCCCCCAAAAAGCACGTATATTGAACCTAAATTACGCAGTGGATTGGCGATTTATGAATTGTAATAATTTCTATGTCGATAAAAGATAATCTTATATCCATCAAAAATGAATTGCCTGAAGGGGTAACCCTGGTCGCGGTGTCCAAAACGAAACCCAATGCGGATATTTTGGAAGCCTACGAAGCCGGACACCGAAACTTTGGGGAGAACAAGGTGCAAGAAATGGTTGCCAAGTGGGAAGAGTTGCCCAAGGACATTGAATGGCACATGATCGGGCATGTACAGCGCAACAAGGTCAAATATATGGCCGAGTTTGTCTCATTGATTCATGGGGTGGACAGCCTCAAATTGTTGAAAGAGATTGACAAACAGGCCAAAAAGCATGATCGCGTTATTCCTTGCTTGCTACAAATGCACATTGCCGAGGAAGACACCAAATTTGGTCTGGATGATTCCGAATTGGAGGCACTCCTTCAATCCGAAGAATTCAAGGCCATGGAGAACGTAAAAATTGTGGGGTTGATGGGCATGGCCACCTTTACTTCGGATGAAAACCAGGTACGGAAGGAGTTTGTCCATCTCAAATCCATTTTTGATAAACTCAAACAAAAATTGCCCGAAATCTCCATTCTCTCCATGGGTATGAGTGGGGATTATGCATTGGCCATTGCCGAAGGCAGTACCATGGTACGCATAGGAAGTAGTATATTTGGGGCAAGAAACTATCAGTAAACCGATTCAAATTTTTCATGTACGCCATACTTGATATAGAAAGTACCGGAGGAAAATACAATGAAGAGGGCATCATGGAAATTGCCATTCATCGGTTTGATGGACGTAAAGTCGTGGACAAGTTCATTTGCCTGATCAATCCGGAACGTGAGATACAGCCTTTTGTTTCCAAACTCACCGGAATCAACAATAAAATGCTGCGTTCCGCTCCAAAATTCCACGAAGTGGCCAAACGCATTGTGGAAATCACCGAGGGCACCACTTTGGTAGCGCACAATGCCCAATTTGATTATCGCATCCTTCGCACTGAATTTAGGCGATTGGGCTACGATTTCCAACGCAAGACCCTTTGCACCGTTGACCTTTCCAAACAAATGCTTCCTGATGCTGAATCGCACAGTTTGGGGAAATTGGCTCGCTCCTTGGGCATTCCCATGAGTGACCGACACAGGGCCAATGGTGATGCCATCGCTACCCTAAAATTATTCAAAATGTTGCTGGGGAAAGACTCGGACAAGAACATCATCAAAAATGTGGTGCGGGAAGAAACCCACGGTGAACTCTCCCCCACCCAACTGGATATGGTCTGTAGCCTTCCTTCGGAAACGGGGGTGTACTACATGCACGACAAAGAGGGTGAAATCATTTTTTTGGGAAAGACCAAGAACATTAAAAAAAGGGTGAACCAACATTTCACCAATGTGGGGAGCTTGGCCCGAAAACTCCAAAAGGAGACCAAAAAAGTCACTTTTGAGGAAACTGGAAGCGAATTGGTGGCCCTGCTCAAGGAATATCAGGAATTGCGAAGGACCAAACCCAAACACAACAACATTGCCCGAAGAAAACTCTTTTCCCATATCATCAATTTTGAGCAGAATGGTGAGGCACACATCATTTTGGATATTGAACATAGCAAATCGAAAGCTGACCAAAAGATTGGGTTCAACGGTATACCCTCTGCCAAAAACTTTTTGAATAAGATTCGCTCAGAATTTGAGATTTGCCCTTCTTGTCTTCATCCCAAGGCCCCTTGCTTGCAGAATAATGAGGAAACCGACACCTTGGATTGCAATGAAAAGGTATTGTCCGCCTTTGAGAAGTACAGCATCCATAGAAAAAACATTGCCCTTTTAGATCAAGGAAGAGAAACCGGCGAACGAAGTTTTGTTCTTATCAAAGAGGGTAGGCTTCAAGGATTTGGATTTGTGGAACTCAACCATCAAGTCAATAATATTCATATCTTGGAGTCGATAATGACCTCAATACCGGGTGATGAAAACACCACTTTTATCATTGAGTCCTATCTCAGAAAAAACAACAGACTCAAAGTTATTCCCTTAAATTCTGCCCCTTGAAGCAAGAAAAGCCACATTCTGGATGGAAACACAAACTTCATGAGGTTATTTATGAAGCCGATACCCCTGCCGGAAAGTTGTTTGACATTGTTCTTTTTGTGCTGATCATTCTGAGTGTCATCTTGGTCATGCTGGAAAGTGTAGACCAGATTGATGAGGAGCATCACAGGGTTTTACTGACGCTGGAGTGGATCATCACCATTTTCTTTTCGTTGGAGTACATTGCCCGAATCATCAGTATAAAAAAGCCCTGGAAATATATTTTCAGCTTTTATGGCGTCATAGATTTTGTTTCCACGATCCCGTTATATCTCTCCTATATTCTCGCAGGCTCCCAAGTGCTTTTGGCGGTAAGGGCCTTTCGCTTATTGCGGGTTTTCCGGATTTTGAAATTGGTAAAATTCATTGGTGAGGCGTCACAACTGCAAGCTGCCTTAAAGGCAAGTCGAACCAAAATTGCCGTGTTTATTTATGTGGTCTTGATTTTGTCTGTGATTCTTGGGACCTTGATGTATTTGATTGAAGGGGATGAAGCTGGGTTCACCAGCATTCCCACAAGTATTTACTGGACCATTGTTACCCTGACCACCGTAGGGTATGGCGATATTGCCCCGCAAACCCCTTTGGGGCAGTTCTTGGCCACGGTGATCATGATCTTGGGATATGGTATCATTGCTGTCCCAACTGGAATTGTCACCGCTGAGTTTACCCGAAGCAAAAAAGAAGGTGAAAACTCCGGCCATACGGTACATGTAAACACCCAAGCCTGTCCCAATTGTTCTGCCGAGGGACACCGGGACAATGCCACCCATTGTTATAACTGTGGTCATTTGCTATGAGCAACAAGGTATTAATAGCCGTTGTGGGGCCAACTGCCATAGGAAAAACAGCTTTGGGCATCCTTTTGGCACAACATTTTGATACAGATATTCTTTCCGCAGATTCCCGACAATTTTTTAAGGAAATGAAAATCGGTACAGCGGTGCCTTCTCCCGAGGAATTAAAAGCCGTTCAGCATCATTTCATTCAGCATAAAAGCATTTTTGAACCCTATTCCGTTGGTGATTTTGAAAAAGATGCCCTGAAGCTGTTGGACACCCTGTTCCAAAAAAAAGACATTGCGGTCATGGTGGGGGGCAGCGGGCTTTATGTGGATGCCGTGATCTCTGGACTTGATGAGTTTCCTGAAGTTGACCCAAAAATTCGGGAATCCTTGAACCAAGAGTTAGAGGAAAAGGGATTGGAACACCTCCAAAAAGAACTCAAATTCAGGGATCCCCAATATTACAAAAGGGTGGATTTGGACAACCCCCATCGGTTGATTCGCGCCCTTGAGGTTTCCATTTCGGCCAACAGGCCCTACTCCTCTTTTTTGTCCCAAAACAGGCCTGAAAGGCCATTTAAGCATCTCTACATGGGCATTGATGCCCCCAGGGAAGTGATTTATGGGCGTATCAATGCACGTGTGGACCAAATGATGGAGGCCGGATTGTTGGAAGAGGCCCAAAGATTGCCTCCCCATAAAAATTTGAATGCACTACAAACAGTTGGTTACAAAGAACTTTTTGAATATCTTGACGGACACTGTTCATTGGATGTTGCCGTTTCGGAAATCAAAAAGAACACGAGGCGTTTTGCCAAGCGACAATTGACCTGGTTACGAAAGAATGACAATATCCTTTGGGTGGATCATAAAACCAACACCAAACAAATTTTGAAAAAACTAAACGAACACCTTAAAGCCCTGAACCATGCCCAACGGTAAAAAAGTATTGGTGGTCATGGGCGTAAGCGGTACCGGGAAAACAACCGTGGGAAAACTTCTTGCAAACAAATTAAAGTATCCCTTTTTTGATGGGGATGACTTCCACCCCAAGGAAAATGTTGAGAAAATGAAAGCGGGCCAACCCCTCAACGATGAGGACCGAAAGGAATGGTTGCTACGTTTAAACCAAATTGCTCGCGAACATAGACATACGGGGGCGGTTATAGGTTGTTCTGCCTTACGCAAGAATTACCGAAGCCTTTTGCGTGCCGGTGTGGGGTCCTGTATGGAGTTTATCTATCTGAATGGTTCTTTTGAGCTGATCAAATCCCGTTTGGAGGCACGGAAAGACCATTTTATGCCCATTGAATTGCTTAAGTCACAATTTGCGACCTTGGAACCGCCCACAAGGGCCATCTCGGTTTCCATAACCAAGGAGCCTGCTATAATTATTAAGGAAATTGTTGCGCAGATAAAATAGTAAGACATAAAAAAGCCACCCAAAAAGGTGGCTTTATATTTTATGGAAAAGTTTTTATTGGTTTTCGGCCTTGACCACCAATCGAAACCCTTCTCCGTGAATGTTCAGGATTTCTACCAAATCATCCTTTTTAAGGTATTTTCGCAACTTGGCAATATACACGTCCATACTACGGGAAGTGAAATAATTGTCGTCCCTCCATATTTTGGTCAATGCCAATTCGCGCGGCATTAAGTCGTTCTCATGCAAGGCCAACAAACGCAAAAGTTCATTTTCCTTGGGTGATAATTTAATGGGTTCCTCTTCCTTATATTTTAAGAAACGGAGTTTTGAGTTTAAATGGAAGTTACCGATTTGAAACTCAAATTGTTTGCTGTCCGCTAAGGTACTGGAGGCCTTTCTTTGAAGTATGGCTTTAAGTTTCATGAGAAGCACTTCTGAATCGAAGGGCTTGTTCAAATAATCATCGGCACCTGCCTTATATCCTTTGAGCACATCTTCTTTCATGGTCTTGGCAGTAAGGAAAATGATCGGAACGTTCTCGTTCTTTTCCCGGATTTCCTTGGCCAAGGTAAATCCATCTTTATAAGGCATCATAACATCCAAGATACAAACGTCATAATTGTCCTTTTTGAACTTCTCAAAACCTTCCATACCATTTTTGGCCAGAACCACATCAAAGTCGTTCATGGTCAAATAATCCTTTAGGACAATCCCAAAATTTGGGTCATCCTCTACCAATAATATCTTCTTTTTTTCTGTTTCCATAGTTTGTTTAAATTAAAGGGAGTTTAATGTAAAAAGTGCTTCCTTTTCCTTTTTCACTTTCAGCATAAACTTCGCCTTGATGATCGTCTATAATTCGTTTTACGTAGGCCAATCCCAAACCGTGGCCTTTTACATTATGTATGTCACCGGTATGTTCCCGATAAAACTTCTCAAACACCTTTTTAAGGACAGCCTTGCTCATTCCGGCCCCGTGATCCTGTATTTTTATGATGATGTTGTTCTTTACCACTTCCGTGTACACATCAATCTTCGGTGATTCAGGTGAGTATTTTACCGCATTGTCCAGAATATTCACAATTACATTGGTCATGTGCATATCGTTGGCCAACACTTCTGATCTTTCCGCATCCAGGTGCTGGTTGACGTAACCTCCCCGGTCTTGGACAATCAGTTCAATATGGGCCGTGGCATCTCCAATAATATCATGGATATCGACCCTGTCCTTGGTGATGTCCAACTGATTTTTTTCCAGCTTCGAGATCCGAAGTACATTTTCCACTTGGGCGTGCATACGCTTGTTCTCGTCCCTGATCATTCCCAAATATCGTAGCACCTTTTCCTTGTCTTCAATGGATTTTGGATTTCGTATGGCCTCAACAGCCAAATTTATGGTGGCAATGGGCGTTTTGAACTCGTGGGTCATATTGTTGATAAAGTCCGACTTTATCTCGGATATCTGCTTTTGACGTATCAACTGATAAATGGCACTGGAATATGCTATCATAATCACCAATGTAAAGACCAAAGACAGCAATGCCATCCCCATAATGGAGCTGAACAGGAATTTTTTCATGCTGGGGAAAGTCAAGAGCAATGAAAAATTGCTGTTTCCCTCGCTATCCTTAAATATGGGGGCCTTGTACATTTTGGTTCCTGAAAATTTGAACTTTTTCGACCTGACCTTGGTAGGATACCCTTGGCTGTACACCCCATATTCATAGTCAATATCAATGTTCCTGTTTTTCAACTCCTGACTGAGCAGTAACTCCAATTCATGATTGGACACCCGCTTGTGAATGGGCCTGGTCTTGGCGTACTCCATGAACACATCTTCCCAAGCAGCTTTATCAATACTGGACAGTCCACCTATCTTTTCAGCCCTTTGGATGGGGGTTAAACTATAACTTTTGCCGTCCAGACCATATTCTTCCTTGTAAATGGCCTTGGTACGTTTACTGGTATAGTTTTTAAACGTGGTGGTATCCTCTCCTGTTTCTGTGTTATCAAAGAACGTAGATGTTATATTGTAGTCTTCTTCCAGAATTCCATGGGAGTAAAAAAGAATCTCATCGGAGTTTAAATCCCGGTCTACAAACAAAAAATTCCTGAACTGTGTGCTTTTGGGCTGACCAATACTGTCCACAAGCGAAGCCAAACGATCGGAATAATCCTTCATCTCCCTCTTCTCTACCCTGCTCGCCACTTTGTCCAATATGTCCGTGACCGTCCTTGAGAATTGTTCCTCCTTGTCGTTTATGGATGTTCTAATCCAATAGACCTGAACGAAAATTATCCCAGTAAGGGACAAACTCATAAGAATGACGAGAAGAACGAATAGCTTCTTGTTCATTGAACCAAAATTAAAAATTTAACATTTAGGCCTTTTACCGTTTAACCTAACCTTAACAAAAATGTTAAAATTTTGAGGTGGATAAGGCTACTAGTTTGGTGTGGAGGTCCTTTACCGTTTGCTTGGTGGTTTCCAAATCAACGTTCTCTATGCAAAAATCGGCCAGGGGTATTTTCTTGTTGTCCTCTATTTGGTTTTCCATACGTTGCACCACCTGCTGTTCCCCTACTCCGTCCCTATCCATCACACGCTGCAACCTCATCTCTTTTGGAGCGGTAATCAGTATAGTAAAATCATATTTGTCCTGTGCCCCATTTTCAAAGATCAGTGCGGTTTCCTGTATTACATAAGGTACGGATTTTTTTTGGGCCCATTCCAAAAAGTGCTCCCTTACCGCTGGGTGTACAATAGCATTCAATTTTTTTAGCAATTCTGGGTCTTTGAACACCTTTTCGGCAATGAAGGACCGGTTTAAAACATTGTCCCTGTATGCGTTTTTGCCCAACAGAGCTATAATGGCATCTTTGACCTCTTCCGAGGAATTCATCAATCTTTTGGCTTCCTCATCCGAATCGTAGACAGGAACCTTAAGCTCCCTGAACATTTCGGCCACGGTACTTTTACCACTGCCTATTCCACCTGTTAAACCAACTATTTTCATTGCTGTTCCAGTACAAAGTTAACGGACTTCTCTGAGAGCCTAACATCATATACATTTTCTGGCTTTTTGGTAATGGTCAGGAGCAAGGTATTTTTATTGGTGCCGTTTAATTGCGCATAATCAGCTTCCACCTCAAAATCTGCCGAGGATATCCCCTTTAATCGCTCTACGGTGGCCTTGCAAAGCACCGTCACGGCATTGGGGAAGGTTTTTACCTGATATCCTTCGGGCGGATTGACCACAGTTATGGGTGTTTGAAAAACTTTTTCCGAAAACCTGACCACTTTGCCCGAAACATTCGCTCTTCCCACAGAAAAAATACTGTTGTCCAACCCCTTTGGGAAAACCAAGGACACATCTTTTGAAAAATCTGTGGACAAATTGGTCAATTGTACAGGTTCGGTCTGGATTTCTTCCAAGGTATCAATTTCACTTTCAGGTCCCTTCACCACTACATGGTCTGGGGTAACCTGTGGCCTGCCATCCATGATGTGATTCTGCTGAAACTGCAAATCCAGATTTACCTTAATGGGTATTTCCTTGGAAGCGACTTGGTATAAATCCACTACCAATTGGCTTCGATCAAGATCCAACAGTGAAATGTTTTGTGAGAGTTGGGCGTCTATCTGTTTTCTCAATGCATCATCAGTCAGAATGTACTGCCCATTCTGATATGCCACTTGCGACACATCAACGTCAATCCTTTTTTTGACAAAATTGTAGAACAAAAACTGAAACCCACTGGTTCGCAACTTGGCCTCAATAATGTCTTCGGAGTTTTTCCCCAATAAAAGTGAATCAGGAAGGTTTCTGTAATTCAGGGTTAAATTGGCCCTTGACTCGTATGTTTCTGACAGATTGCTTAAAAACCAAGCAAAAAAAGAACACGCCAAGAACAGTGAAAATACCTTCACTTTCTTCTGATTGAGGCCGTGCAATACTTTTTTGAACACTCTTACTTGCGTTTAAAAAACAGTTTGGGGAACAGCTCTTCTGGCTCCTTGTTACTAAAGTTAAGCAAGATCGTAGACTTCAGAAAACCTATTCCATATCCTGTAAACTGCGTTAAGGCCGCAAAAATTGCCAAAAAGGCCACTTTTACATTTCTGTTCTTGAGCCAAGCATCCAAAAACAACACCAAAAAGTAAGCAACATACAACCACAATGGCAATAAAAAGCCCACCACCGCCAATAAAATTGATATGCCCAGTCCCAACATGAAAAACGTTGGAAACCAGTATGTGGGTCGTGTTGTACCGGGATGCCATTTGTTCAAAATAGGGCGCACCATGCCAAACTTGTTTACTTGGATGTAGAATTTGTTCCAGTCGATGCGTCTTTTGTGATAGACAAACGCCTTGGGGAACAATCGCGTATCGAATCCGGCCTTCCAGATGCGAAAGGTCAAATCCGGGTCTTCTCCGGGATGGATCCGTCCAAATCCACCTGCTTTTTCAAAAGCCTCTTTGGAAATTCCCATATTAAAGCTTCGCGGCTGGAACTTTCCAACAGATTTTTCGCCCCCACGTATCCCTCCTGTCGTAAAAAAAGAGGTCATCACATAATTTATGGCCTTTTGAACATCGGTAAATGAGGAATCCGCCGCATCTGGTCCACCAAAACAATGCACAAATGCCTGATTCAGTTCCTTATTGACCTCCGTGAGATATTGTTGGGGAAGGATACAATCCGAATCCAAAATGATAAAATAATTGCCCTGGGCCTTCTGCATTCCGTAGTTTCGGGAATCGCCTGGACCGGAATTTTCCTTGTAGTAATACGAAATCTGGAGCTGGCCTTGAAACTTCTTAACAATGTCCTCTGAACTTTCGGAAGAACCATCTTCCACAATCACCACTTCAAAAGGAGCAGCGAAATCCTGGTGCACCAAACTCTCCAACAGTTCCCGTATTTCTTCAGGTCGATTGTAAACAGGGACTATTATGGAGAATGATGTTTTCATGGAGAGTGTTGAATGTCAGTTCGAGCGCAGTCGAGAACGCTTTAAATTGGCATCAATGCAGCACATCTCGACTGCGCTCGATGTGACAATCAAAAAGCCCCTTTAAAACTTTTCGGTCTGTTTACTCGGTAAATTCATCAATTACCTCCTGGCTTACCCCTGTGTTGGAGAACCCACCATCATGGAACAGGTTCTGCATGGTCACTTTTTTGGTGAGGTCAGAAAATAGGGTCACGGTATAATCTGCACATTCATCTGCCGTGGCATTGCCCAGCGGTGACATTTTCTCTGCATAGTTGATGAATCCGCCAAATCCTTTTACGCCCTGGCCTGCCGTGGTCGGTGTTGGGGATTGTGAAATGGTGTTCACCCGTACTTTTTTCTCTTTTCCGAAGAAATAGCCAAAACTTCTGGCCACAGATTCCAAATAGGCCTTGTTATCGGCCATATCATTATAATCTGGGAAGGTTCGTTGCGCAGCCATATAAGTCAAAGCCACGATGCTGCCCCAAGGGTTCATGGCATCGGCCTTGTACAGCGTCTGTAATACTTTATGGAATGAAAGTGCGGAAATGTCCCATCCTTTGGCTGTAAAATCATAGTTCTCATCAGTATAGGCCCTTCCTTTACGGACATTCACGGACATTCCGATGGAATGCAGTACAAAATCCAGTTTTCCACCCAAAATCTCCATGGACTTACTGACCAAATTTTGCAAATCCTCTTCACTGGTGGCATCTGCAGGAATAATTTCAGAGTTGGTCTTTGCCGCCAATTCCTTAATCTGACCCATACGCATGGCTATGGGTGCATTGGTCAACACAAACTCCCCGCCTTCTTCATGGACGCGCTCTGCCGTTTTCCATGCAATGGAATTTTCATCCAAAGCTCCAAAAATGATTCCTTTTTTACCTTTTAAAAGATTGTATGCCATAGTTTTTGTGCTATTGTTGGTTCAACTGCAAAGATATTTATTCTATTTTGATTGTTCGTTATGGATAACCGTATAGATTTACGCCATGCTGAATCTTCCCGAATGGTACATACAGGCTTATTTTTCAGCACCCCTTTCCTATTTTTATCTTATGAGGATGAGACCCTGAAACCTGCCTTTGTCGGCATGCAGGAAAGTTCAGGGTAACGGACGAAAGCATCATTGTAACAACTGCCGTGCATGGGCCAAAGCAGATTCCGATAACGATTTCCCACCCAACATCTCCGCAAGTTCCTGTACGCGTTCGTCTCCGCTCAACTCTTTCATGTGGGTGCTGGTGCCTTCCCCACTCTCTTGCTTAAATACTTTAAATTGATGCTGCCCTTTGGAGGCCACTTGGGGCAAATGGGTAATGGAAAACACTTGCATGGTCTGGCTCATCTGCTGCATGATTTCGCCCATTCGGTTGGAAATTTCCCCGGAAACCCCGGTATCAATCTCATCAAACATCATGGTGGGCAATTGCTCATACGTGGCCAAAATGGATTTTATGGTCAGCATGATACGGGAAAGTTCCCCGCCCGAAGCAACTTTCTTCAATTCGCCATACTCCGAACCTTTGTTGGCCGAAAACAAAAACACCAAATCGTCCTTGCCATTGGGTTTAAAGGTTTCTGAGGGATTCACCTCAATTTTGAAACTGGCCGAAGGCATTCCCAAGGCATACAGATTTTCCTGAAGCATGCTCTTGAGTTTGGGTATTACTGTATTTCTTGCATGCCTTATATTCTTCGCACGCTCTTCTACTTGGTCAGCCAACTGCGAAACCTCCACTTTCTTTTTGGTAATCTTTGATTCGATGTTGGCCACCGCCTCCACTTTTTGGGACAGTTCTTCCCTGATGTTTATAAGTTCACCAACAGATGCGGCTTGGTGTTTTTTCTGCAAGTCGTACAGTTGCTGTAATTGACCGTTCACGGTTTCCAATCGCTCTGGATTGGCTTCAACCGAATCCTTTAGTTGCTCCAGTTCGGAGGCTATATCATCGGTTTCAATGAGCACGGATTGAATTCTATCGTTGAGGGAAGCATAGGCCGGGCCAAAATCGGCCAAGTTTTGGAAAGCGCGTTTTAAATCGGCCAAACGGCCCAAAATGCCCAATTGTTCATCATTCAACAACTGGTACCCAGCCGCTAGCTGCACCATGATTTCCTCCACATTGCTCAACTGCTCATATTCGGCTTCCAGCTCTTCCTGCATGCCTTCTTTTAGTTGGGCATCCTCCAATTCCTTCAACAAAAAACTGTTGTAATCGTGCTCCTTGTCTGCATTGGATTGAAAATTTTCCAAGTCCTGCAATTCTTTTGAGGCTTTTCGGTATTGCCCCAAATACGTTTTGTAGTTCTTTAGGTTCCCTGAATTATCAGCAAGGGCATCCACCACCTTCAACTGAAAATCGTTTTCGGTAAGGCGTAGGGTCTGATGCTGTGAGTGGACATCCACCAATTGATCGCCCAAAGCCTTCAGCACATCCAAAGTGACAGGGGTGTCATTTACAAAGGCCCTTGATTTCCCGCTGGGAAGGATTTCCCTCCGAAGAATGGTCCTGTCCTCATAATCCAGATCATTTTCGGCGAAAAAAGGCTTTAAATCGTATTTGGAAATGTCAAACTCGGCTTCAATGACGCATTTCTGCTCCGTGTTTTTAAGGGATGACAAATCTGCCCGTTTCCCCAATACCAAGGAAAGACCGCCCAGAAGTATGGACTTTCCTGCCCCTGTTTCGCCCGTAATGGTGGTAAAACCATTGGAGAACGTAACTTTTACGTCATCAATTAAAGCGTAGTTTTGGATGGAAAGATTTGCCAGCAATTCTAAAGATTTTATCCGTAAAGATAAATCTCTTTATAGAACTGCACTAGTAATTTATCTCATTCCAAGTACTGGAATAAAATGGAGCCACCTTGTTCAGGGTCTCCTTGAGCTTTACGATGTCCACTTTGGGGCCATCGGAGAAGATATTTTGGATTTCTTCTGACTTGGCATCGAAGAAGGTCTGAATCAAAAAAGCATTCGGCCTTCGGCTGATCAAGGTTTCAAATAACCGAAGACTCCCGGCAATAATCTGTTTTCCGGTACTGTTGTTATCCGCCAAAACATCCAACCCTTTTCGGTGGTAGTTGTACATGGCAATGCGATATTCCCGGAACGAATTGCTCAACAGGTTATCCACCAGCTCAAAACGGGTGCGCTCTCCCGTTTCTTGGCTCCATCCGCTAAAGTTGGAACCTTGTGCTTGGGTGACAATGTTCTGGGCCCTTCTGTAATAATCATCGCCGCCTTCCAGAGAAAAGGTATCAGCATCCAGACCCAAAATAAGATACACATAATAGGAAATGACCCCCACTAAATTGGAGTCGAACGAATTGGGATTGTATACCAACGGCTGAAATTCCTGATACTGAAAATTGAAAGCATCATCCTTGTAATTGAACACTGGACTTTCATACGACGTATTAAAAACAGGACGAGAAGACTGTATTTGGATATTTGCCTCAAACCGGTCGGATTCATACTGGGTAACGGTAATGAACATTCGGGCATTGACCCGTTCATTTTCCCGATACACCCGATTGGTCCACTTGCTATTGTTCACAAAATCGTTCAAGGAACGTTCCAAGGTCTTGAAAATCTGCTGATTGGTCTGGCCTACTTGATCGGAGTTCACGGTAACCACACAATTGAGTTCCTGTGCGGAGACCGCCTGAATGAAGACAAACAAAAAGGTGAGCAATAGAGTGTTACGCATGAATTCTGGAGATGATTTCTTCCCAAATATCGGAAGCCACTTCGGGCTTCGTCTTCAATCCAAACGTTTTAATCTTCAAATTCTTATCAATGAAGGTGATTTTATTGGTGTCGCGGCCAAATCCGGCCCCTTCATCCTTCAGGGAATTCAAAACGATACCATCCAGATTTTTGCGTTGTAGTTTGCCTTTGGCATTTTCCAATTCATTTTCGGTCTCCAAAGCGAATCCCACCAAAAACTGATGGGTTTTCTTTTCGCCCAAGGAAAACAGGATGTCGGGATTTCGTTCCAGTTCAATGTTCAAATCACCATCTTTCTTCTTCAGTTTTTCCTTGGCGGCATGCTTGGGGCGATAATCGGCCACAGCGGCTGCGCAAATGGCAACATCGGTATCAGCGTAGTGTTTTTGGCAAGCATCATACATTTCTTGGGCAGAAGTCACCCGAATCAAATCAATGGAACTGTGGGTGGCATCCAAATGCGTCGGTCCGGAAACCAAAACGACTTTTGCGCCCAGTCCGGCAGCTTTTTTGGCCAGTTCAAAACCCATGGTGCCCGAGGAACGGTTGCCCAAAAATCGGACGGGGTCAATGGCCTCGTGGGTGGGCCCTGCCGTTATGAGCACTTTTTTGCCCGTCAAAGGTAGGCCTTGGGCCAAATCTTCCTCAATGAACTGAACAATGTTCTCCGGCTCTGCCATTCTACCTTCTCCATGCAATCCACTGGCCAACTCCCCAGACTCAGCGGGAATCATTTTATTTCCGAAGGACTCCAATTTTTCAAGGGAAGCTTTGGTGGATGGGTGTTGGTACATATCCAAATCCATGGCCGGGGCAAAATATACCGGACATTTTGCGGATAGATAGGTTGCCAGCAGCAGGTTATCGCACACGCCATTGGCCATTTTGGAGAGCGTATTGGCCGTTGCCGGGGCAATGAGCATCAAATCGGCCCAAAGACCAAGCTCCACATGGTTGTTCCATGAGATACTGCCATCTTCTTCATTGACAAAATCCAGCAACACCGGATTCTTGGACAAGGTAGATAAGGTAAGTGGGGAAACAAAAGAGCCGGCACTCTGGGTCATTACAATTTTGACCTGGGCACCAGCTTTTATCAATAGCCTTACTAAAAATGTGGTCTTGTAGGCGGCAATTCCCCCGGTAATGCCCAAAAGAATATGTTTACCGCCAAGCATTTCTTAGGCGTCTTTCTCTGTGTTCCTGTAGTAGATTTTATCATCCAACCATTCCTGAACGGCCAACGCATGTGGCTTTGGCAACTTTTCATAGAACTTGGAAACCTCGATCTGTTCTTTGTTTTCAAAAACCTCTTCCAAACTATCGCTGTAGGTGGCAAATTCTTCCAACTTTTCCAACAACTCCTTTTTTATCTCGGAGTTGATTTGGATACCACGTTTGGACACTATGGAAATGGCTTCATAGATGTTGTTGGTTTTTTGATCGAATTCGTTCCGGTTAAGGGTAACCGTAGAAACCGGGGCTTTGGTATTTTTCAAATCTTGCATATGCAGTTGTTTTAAAAAACTTTTTACTTAGTAGTAGTATTGGAAACGGTGTATGCACTCAATTCTTTTTGAATCTTATCTGATAAATCATCCGCTTCTTTTTTAAACTGTGTCTCCGGAAAGTAGCGCAATAAGGTGTTGTACGAATCAAGCGCATTCTCAAGACGTTCTTGTTTTCTGTTTTCGGTGCTGTTGAGTGCCAAATTGGTGGTTGCCTCTATTTTGTAATACAAGGCTTCCTCCCTATAAATGGAGCCTGGATTGTCTGAAATAAAATTATCCAAAGCAGTGATCGCCGAAATTAAAATGGGGTAATTGAACTTCCCCAATTTATTGAACTGCTTGGCTATCTCCAATTGCTTCTTCTCTTTTTTCGTGGTCAATTCCCGAGCCATGGCATTGGCCTCCTCAAAATATTCCGATTCTGGATAGGTGTTGATAAACGTCTGGAGTTTGGCCAGGGCCTTATCCGTATCGGTTTGGTCCAACGAATACCTTGGGGAAAGCTCATAATAGCTTTTCGCACCCAAAAAACTGGCTTCCTGAATCTTATCACTCCTTGGATAGGATTTAATGAAACGTTCAAATTGATATCCCGCCAAATAATAATCGCCTGTTTTAAAATAGCAATCGGCAAAAAAGAACATGACCCTTTCGCCTTGAGGTTTTCCCACATATTTTGGGGCTATCTGTTCGTACAATCGTTTTGCCCTTTTATAATCCCCTTCTTCATAGAATTTCTCCGCCATGTCATATTTAGGCTTAATGTCCTCGTTCTTGAGTACTTTTTGGTATTCACTACAAGACACAAGCAATACAAGCACGGCTGTTAAAGGGAGTATGGACCTCATTTTCAAAAACATTTTGCAAAATTAGTGATAATGAACGGATATAAAAAAACATTTTACCATCCAAAAGTAACGGGTACAAAACCATCCTCCCAAGGTTTTGGGCAAGTTTTAACGAAATCTAGGCGTGCGCTGTGTTCTGTGCCCTCAAAAAACCAGCAATTCTATTTTTCAGGGAAGGGGTCGCTTCAACCAAGGGCAAACGCACCACTGCCGTGGAAAGTCCCAAGTTTTCAAAAACACTTTTGATTCCGGCCGGGTTACCCTCCTCAAAAATCAATTGCATCAGGGGCAATAGCTTATGATGGATTTTGTACGCTTCATCTGCACTTTCCTGGAGCCCCAAGTTTATCATTTTGGAGAATTGGGAAGGCAATCCCTGTCCCAAAACGGAAATTACCCCTGCCCCACCGGCCAAAACCGTGGGCAATGCTGTTGGGTCATCGCCGGAAATCACCATAAAATGCTCTGGTTTTTCCTTGATAATCTTATCAATCTGAACCATTTCCCCACAGGCTTCCTTGATCCCCAAAATATTGGGAACCTCGTGTGCCAAGCGAAGTGTGGTTTCGGGCAACATATTGCTGCCGGTCCTGGATGGTACATTGTACAAGATAACTGGCTTAGGGGAAGCTTTGGCTATGGCCTTAAAATGCTGGTAAATGCCTTCTTGGGTAGGTTTATTGTAATAGGGCGAAACGGATAAAATGGCATCGAATTCCGATAGATCCAATGCTTTCAACTCCTCAACAACGGCCATGGTGTTATTGCCTCCCACGCCCAAGACCAAGGGCAATCTTCCTGCATTGGTTTTGATCACGGTGTCCATCACCAATTGCTTTTCTGTATTTGTAAGTGTAGCCGATTCTGCCGTAGTACCCAATACCACCAAATAATCCACCCCACCTTGAATGTTGTGCTCAACAATCTCTACCAACGCATCCACATCCACCGAAAAATCTTCTTTGAAAGGGGTCACCAGAGCAACGCCCGTGCCTACCAATTTCTCCATCACAATTCTTTTAAAACCTTTAAATACTTTTTTAATTCACTCTTAAAGAGTGTGAAATCCTTCATATTGGTATTTAAGATCAAATCGTTAACCTTGGGATCTTGACTCCCCAAACCAACTTTTATCCTGGCCGGGGTCTTAACGGACAACAATTTCATCATCAAATTGTCCTCATCATAATAATTGATCAACATGTCGTACTCCCTACTCAAAAACTCCAGAACATAACTGTTCTCGATCTGACCTTTCCACCCAAGATCTTTATCTGAAAATATCTGGATGGCATACGGTGAGTTTTTGTCGTACTCCCTCTTATAACCAATGATCTTAATGGCATTGGGTCGCAGGGAAAACTCATCGATCAATTCATAAAAGGCCTCCGCATTCTGGAAATTATCCACATCAACAATGCAGCCAACGCTGGTAATTCCCTTTTCCCGGGCTATGGGCAAGGAGGGTTTTTCCATTTCCTCCTTTAAATATTTAAGCCCTGATTTAACCTTAAATTTATCTTGGAGCCCCTTTATAAACATATTTTTATGCATTTTTACAAAGGTAAATATTCTACCAAGATACTTAACAAAGATACGCACGTGATTGGTTTAAAATTCAAACAATTTGTTGTATTTACAACGCTTTGTTTTTTATTTTCCTGCAAACAGGAAACCGGAAAGCTCTCCAAAATTGATGGGGTGCAAATACCCATTGATGCTTCTTTGGAGGAAATGGATTCTATCTCCAGTTTTGTAGAACCCTACCGAAATAGAATAAATCAAGTTCTGGACAGCTCCCTGGCCTATGCGCCGAAACCTTTTTTATTGGATGATGGCGCGCACAATACCTCCATGGGAAACCTTATGGCCGATATTGTTCTTGAGGAAGCCGCTCCCATCTTTAAGTCACGCACCGGAAACAATCTGGATTTTGTGGCGCTCAATTACGGGGGTGTCCGTTCCATTATTTCTGCGGGAAATGTTACCGCCCGAAACGCCTACGAGGTCATGCCGTTCGAAAATTATATCGCCATCGTGGAAATGAGCGGCACTGCTGTTCGGGAACTCATTACATTCTTGGCTTCTGCTCGGGATGCCCACCCTATTGCGGGAATGCAAATTGTTTTGGACAAGAATGGTTCCTTGGAATCCGTGAACATTCAAGGGAAACCGTTTGATGAAAACCGGAATTATTTTGTGGGCACTTCCGATTATTTGGTGCAGGGCGGCCCCAGTGTTGGCTTTTTTAAGGATACCATTTCAACAACCCATATTGATTATCTATTGCGAAATGCCATTATAGATCATTTCAAAAAAGCAGATACACTGAAAGCCGCGGTAGATGATCGGTTTATTCAATTGAAGTAATGAATCGAAGAAAATTTATAACAAACACTACGGCCGCTTCCACATTGATTGGTTTGGGCGGACTCAGTTTGAACTCCTGCTCGGGCTTGGGCTCCAAACATATCACCATCTTGCATACCAACGATGTGCACAGCCATATTGACCCGTTTCCCACATCACATTCCCAATATCCCAACTTGGGTGGCGTGGCCCGTAGGGCCACATTGGTGCAGCAAATCAGAAATGAAAACCCAAACACCTTGCTTTTTGATGCCGGGGACATTTTTCAGGGTACCCCCTACTTCAATTTTTATGGTGGGGAACTGGAGTTTAAATTGATGAGCAAGCTCAACTATGATGCCAGCACCATTGGCAACCACGATTTTGACAATGGGATTGATGGCCTGTTGGCGCAAATGCCCCATGCGACATTTGATATGCTTTCCGCGAATTACGATTTTTCCAATACCGTGATGGAGGGTCATGTGAAACCATACAAAATCTATACTGTGGATGGGATAAAAATTGGGGTCTATGGCCTTGGGATTGCCTTGGACGGGCTGGTGACCAAACGATTGTACAAGGAAACCCGATACTTAAATCCCTTTGAGATTGCCTTGGATATGGAACGCCAGCTCAAGGAAGAAGAGCAGTGCGACCTTATCATCTGTCTTTCGCATTTGGGATACGATTATGAAAACCCCCAACGCCCTTCAGATACACAATTGGCGCAACAAACTTACCATACCAATCTCATTATTGGTGGGCATACCCATACCTTTTTGGAGCGACCTGATGTACGCATCAATAAAAATGGGGACTCCGTTTTGGTAAACCAAGTGGGCTGCTATGGCCTTAATCTAGGCCGAATTGACTTCTATTTTGATGCTGACAAGAATACTTCAGCCAACGGAGTGAGTATTTCGGTTTAATTCCTGCGGAAAGTTCAGGAATCAAGAGCAAGCTCCTCCCTGCGGCAGGGGTTATTGGGTTATTGGGATTTGGGATTTGGTGCTTGAAACTTGAACTTGAACTTGCTCTTGATTTTGTCTCCAGTCTATTGTCAGAATAAAAAAACACCGAGGGACAACATCCCCCGGCGTTCTTGATATACTAAACTAGGTGTTTAAGCAGCCTTTGGCCGTATGAATCAATTGCACATGTTGGTGCCCCCCTCATCAGTGATGGTCCATCCAAAATTGTTCAACAACAAATTACGTGCATTTTGCGTTAGCTGTGTATTGCAATAATAGACGAATTCAGCGTCCAACACAACATTGGACGGGCCATTATTGTTCTGCACTTGGGTTGCCCAACCTTGTAAGGTAGCACTGTAATTGTTGGGGCTAAGTGCTGCTCCATTCAACATCACTGTCATATCGGTGACACCGCTGATGTCCCATGCCCCAAGGTCCGAGTTGAAGTCATTGGCAGAAAAGAACATTCCAACCATGTAGGTGACATTGCCTGTATCCCAACCGCTGAGATCTGCATTAAAATCAACGGCAAAAGCGAACATACTACCCATATTGGTGACATTGCTTACATCCCAGCCACTGAGGTCTGCGTTGAAGGCAAAGGCCTCATAGAACATTCTAAACATATTGCTGACATTGCCTGTGTCCCAACCACTAAGGCCGATCCCTTCAAAGACTCTCGCAGTATGGAACATATCACTCATATCGGTGACATTGCTTACATCCCAACCGCTAAGGTCCCCGTTGAAGGTTTCGGCAAATCTGAACATATTAGTCATATCGGACACTTGGGAGAGATCTGGCACGTCAGTGGCGTTGTAGTTCGCCAAGTTTTGACAACCTCTGAAGGCATCAGCCATGCTGGCCCACAGGTTGGTGCCCCATTGCTCTATGCTTACCAATTTATCCCGGTCTGCTTGAACGAGATTGCCATTAACCATCCGTATTGCCGGAAAAGCGCCCTTTATGGCCACGGTATGGGCACCCGGTAGTACATATAGGTGCTGGGGGTCGTTGTTATCGGTGATGTTCTCCACCGTGCCATCGCCCCAGTCTATGGTATAGTCGTAGGTAAAGGTATTATCCACCCCGATTACAATGGTTTCATTGTTGGCCGTGGTCACCCATGTCGTGACAAAGGAGTCGGGGTCCTCGGCCAAGGTCTCAATGACATTGGTCACGGTGATGGTGATCTCTGCGGAAACCGGATTGTTGACACCGTCGGTCACGTCCACCGTAATGGTGTGCCCTTCGGCGGTCTCAAAGTTCAGGGCTTTGCCCTCGGCAAGGCTCAGCTCACCATCTGTGGTGATCTCAAAAAGGTCGTTGTCGTTTGTGGTTATGGAAAAGGTAAGGGCATCGTCCTCGGCATCGGTGGCCACAACGGCACCGATCACATCGGTATCGGCAATGTCCTCCGCCGCTTCAAAGCCTTGGGCCTGGATCACGGGGGCATCGTCCACATTTATGGTGATCGTGGCCGTGGCACTGCTGTTCCCGTCCGATACGCCCACCGTTATGGCATGGCTTTCGGCAATCCCAAAGTCCAATGTTTTGCCAAGGGCAAGGCTCAGCTCGCCATCTGTGGTAATCTCAAAAATATCGTCGTCGTTTGTGGTTATGGAGAAGGTAAGGGCATCCTGTTCCGGGTCTGTGGCCACAACGGTACCGATTACATCGGTGTCGGCAATGTCCTCCGCCACTTCAAAGCCTTGGGCCTGGATCACGGGGGACTGGTTCTCCGGATCCACCACCTCAGTCACCTCAGTGACATTTATGGTGACATCGGCCTTTGCGGTGACCGTTCCGTCGTACACGCCAATACTGAGCACATGCTGACTTTTGGTGGCAAAGTCCAGTGTTTTGCCAGAGGCCAGGCTCAGGGCGCCGGCCTTGGTAATCTCGAACAGGTCGTCGCTGTTGGCAGCGATGCTAAAGACAAGGGCGTCTTCGTCGACATCGGTGGCAGTGACCGTTCCAATCACAGAAGTATCGTTAATGTTCTCCGCTACACTGAAGGTGTATGCCTTTATCACAGGGGCGGTGTTCACATAAATGGAATCCGGTTCATTGGGCTCACATGACCATAGGGCAACCATGGCAAAGACACCCAAAAAAAGATTTCTAATTTTCTTTTTTCCTTTTTTTTGTATCATTTTCTTAAAATTTAAAGGGTTGAAACCACAATTTCCCAAAACCCGGGCTGACTTTTTGGGACGATCTGACGGATACTGTTTTTGAGTTGATGTAGGCCGCCTTTGGCTGATGGAGGGTATGGGTTGTTCAGCTATTCAGTTATTGGTTACTCAGTTATTGGAAGTCGGGAGTCGCCTGCCCGCCGCAGGCGGGGGAGTCAGGAGTCAGTAGACAGTCAGCAGTAAATCCCGTTTTTGATTTTGAGATTGCCCGCCTGCCGTAGGTAGGGGTTATTCGGTTATTTTGTTACTGTGTTATTGGTATTTGGTATGTTGGTGCTTGGGGTTTGGAATTTGGAGTTTGGGATTTAAGAATTGCTTACTGCCAACTGCTTATTGCACATTGATAATTGCATTGACCAAAACTTTGAGTTCCTCTTCCAAAGAATAATTGGGAAAGGGTTTTCCAGCCTGCCGATACCAATAGCCTGCATTCCATTTATCACCCTCTTTGCGGTGCAAATAGGCATGAATCCAACTGCCAATGGCTGAGTGGATGTCTTGGGCAATGTTGTGCGAAGCTTCCCAATCGCCCTTGGCATCATACCACAACGCTTGAAGCGCTTCCGGCCATTCTTGGGAAGGTTCATTTTCCTGCAAAGTTTCTTGAAATTCAATATAGGAACTTGGTCTCATGCATTCAGTTTTTCCATAAATTCCTGTTCCGAAATAATGGGGACCCCCAAGCTTTCCGCCTTGGTCTTTTTGCTGGGTCCCATATTGTCACCAGCTACCACAAACGACGTTTTTGAGGAAATGGAAGAAGCCACTTTGCCCCCATTGTCCTCTATCAACTTTTTAAGGTCGTTTCTGCTGATATTTTCAAACACCCCGGAAACCACAAAGGTCTGCCCTTTTAATTTATCGGTCTGATTTTCCAATTGTGCTTCGGAGAGGGAAAATTGCAATCCGTAGGATTTCAATCGGTCTATGATTTCCAAATTGGTGGGTTCCGAAAAGAATTTGATGACGCTCTCTGCAATGCGTTCCCCAATTTCATCCACTGCCACCAACTCCTCATGGCTCGCCACCATCAATGCATCAATATTTTTATAGGCCTTGGCCAACTTTTTGGCGACAGTCTCGCCTACATAACGGATTCCCAATGCGAACAATACCCGTTCAAAAGGAATGGTTTTTGAAGCCGCTACGCCATTGACCAGATTTTCTGCGGATTTTTCGGCCATGCGCTCCAAGGGCATGACTTGCTCCTTGGTCAATTCGTATAAATCGGCATAATTGGAAATGAGTCCCTCCTTGAACAGCAATTCCACAGTTTCACTGCCCATGCCTTCAATATCCATGGCCTTCCGTGAGATAAAATGTTGAATGCGGCCAGTAATCTGTGGGGGGCAACCTGTATCATTGGGGCAAAAGTGTTGCGCTTCACCTTCTTTTCTGATCAATTCAGTGCCACATTCGGGACAGTTTGTAATATATTGGGTGGGAACTGAATCCACAGCACGTTTGGTGAAATCCACGGCTATGATCTTGGGAATGATCTCTCCTCCTTTTTCCACAAAAACAGTGTCCCCAACCCGAACATCCAACTTGGCAATTTGGTCGGCATTGTGCAAAGAAGCCCGTTTTACCGTGGTGCCCGCCAACAATACCGGCTCCAAATTGGCCACAGGGGTAATGGCCCCGGTACGCCCCACTTGGTAGGTGATTTCGTTCAGGACAGTCGTAGCTTGCTCCGCCTTAAATTTATAGGCCATGGCCCAACGTGGGGATTTTGCCGTATAGCCCAGCTCTTCCTGATGCTGGATACTGTTCACTTTGACCACAACCCCATCGGTTTCAAAAGACATATCGTGACGGTGGATATCCCAATAATCCGCAAACTGCATCACCTCTTCCATACTCTTGCAGAGTTTGGCCACGGTTGGGACCTTAAAGCCCCACGAGCGTGCTTTTTCCAAGACTTCAAATTGGGAGGAGATGCCCAAATTATTTCCAGCAATACTGTAGAGCAGGCACTCCAAAGGACGTTGTGCCACCAAGGCGCTGTCCTGCAATTTTAAACTTCCGGAAGCTGTGTTTCTGGGGTTCATATAAGGGTCTTCCCCAGCCTCAATTCGCTCTTGGTTCATTTTGGCAAAACCTTCGAGAGTCAAAATAATCTCCCCACGAATATCAAATTTGGGTGGATAATCCCCTTTCAATTGCAAGGGAACGGATTTTATCGTTTTGATGTTGTTGGTTACATCATCGCCTTGAAAACCATCACCACGGGTCACGGCCTTGACCAATTTTCCATCTTCGTAGGTGAGACTAATGGAAGCGCCATCATACTTCAACTCACAAGTGAATTCAACCTCAACATCGCCCAAAATACGTTGGATACGCTTCTCCCAATCCTCCAAATCCTCTTTGGAATACGAGTTTTCCAAGGAGTACATGCGATGTTCGTGCACTACGGTCTCAAAATTCTTGGTCACTGCGCCCCCAACCCGGATGGTGGGCGATGCAGGGTCATAAAACTCTGGGTGTTCGGCCTCCAATTTCTGGAGTTCCTTCAGCTTCATATCAAACTCAAAGTCCGTGATGGAAGGCTGGTCCAGCACGTAGTACTTGTAATTGTGTTCCCTGAGCTCATCCCGCAGGGATGTTATTCTTTCTTTGATGTTCATGAATTACGTGCTTTAAGCATTCGGTCGTTGCCAAAAAGGTCTTTTCGCAGTTCAATTTCCGAAAAATTATGGGCTTTCAAAAGGGCTTTGGTTTCCTCTCCCAGATATTGGTTGATTTCCAAATACAAGCTGCCACCTTTCTTCAAATTAGCTTTGGAAAATTGCGCAATGGCCTTGTAGAATAGTAAAGGGTCTTCATCGGGGACGAAAAGTGCTGTTCCAGGCTCATGTTCCTTTACATTGTTTTTGATTTTACCCTTTTCCAACTCCCTGACATAGGGTGGGTTGGAAACGATGATGTCAAAATCAAGTGCAAGTGCAAGGTCAAGGTCAAGACCAAGTTCTGGGTTCGGCGCAAGAATATCTTGATGAAGAAAAGTGATATCCACTTGATTTTTTTGGGCATTTTCCCGCGCTACTTCCAATGCGTCTTCGGAAACATCCAAAGCAAACACCTTTGCAGTTGGAATATGTTTGGCCAAGGCAATGGCAATGCAGCCGCTTCCGGTGCCGATGTCAAGAATTTGCAAAGAACGGTCATTGGGCGGAGTCGAAATGACGCTTCGACTCCGCTCAGCGTCCTGATTACTCTGTTTTTCAAAATCCTCCAAAATCCATTGTACCAATTCTTCGGTCTCCGGTCTTGGGATCAAAACACTTTCATTGACCTTTAACTCCATGTCCATAAAGTGGGCCATGCCCAAAATATATTGCAGGGGGCGTTCCTGTTTTAATTGGGAAAGGGCTTCAAACAATGGCTGTTCTTCTTCTTTGCCCAATGTCAGTTGGGGTTGCACCGCCAAAACGAACCGTTCCAGCTTTAAATAGTGCTCCACGCATCGGTAAAAAAAGGCATCTACCTCCTCAATGGGATAAATCTCATCCAACTCCTTATGGAATATGTTCTTGATTTCCCTCAGCAGCATTACAATTTTTTAAGCATCCAGACGGGACAGGAATAGTGTCCTGTGTTGCCCATGGGAGCATCGATATAGTCAAAACCGTTCTTTTGATACAGTTTTTGGGCCGCTTTCATATAGGGCATGGTTTCCAGGTAGCATTCCTCAAACCCAAATTCCTTGGCTTTCTCCAAACAGACGGTAATCATCTCAGAACCAATTCCTTTTCCTCTGGCCTCTTCCAAAAAATACATTTTTTGCAGCTCGCAGACATTGCCATCATAGTTCTGCAACTGTGCGATTCCGGCGCACCCAATGATCTTTTCTTGGTGTTCCACTACAAAGTAGGCCGCTTTGGGCACATCGTAGGCCGCAAACATATCATCCAAAGCTTTATCGGCATACGCTGTACCTACCTTTGGTATTCCCATGTCCTCAAAAACTTTTCTGATCACTTGGGCCACTTGGGCATTATCTTCTGGTGTGATTTCACGAATCACCATATCCTTCATGTTGCGTTTATTGTTCTATTTTTGCGGGGTGAATATACACCAAAAATACATCCTCAGAAGCATTGAACTGGGCAAAAAAGGGCTGGGCACCACAGCTCCCAATCCCATGGTGGGCTGTGTTATTGTCCATAAGGACAAAATCATTGGGGAAGGATATACGAGTCCCTACGGCGGCCCCCATGCCGAAGTGAATGCCATCAATGCTGTTGTGGATAAACATATACTGAGCGAAGCTACGCTGTATGTCACCTTGGAACCCTGTTCACATCATGGGAAAACACCGCCCTGTGCCGATTTGATCATAAAACATAAAATTCCAGAGGTGGTCATTGGCATTAAGGACCCCCATGAAAAAGTGGCCGGAAAAGGGATTGAAAAATTGGCGGCGGCCGGCTGCAAAGTTAGCGTGGGCGTACTTGAGGATGAGTGTCGCAAACACCTCAAGCGCTTTTTGACCTTTCAGGAGAAGAAAAGACCCTACATTATATTAAAATGGGCCGAAACCGAGGATGGTTTTATCGCCCCAGACCCAAAAATCAGAAAAAACACTCCTGAACCTTTTTGGATCACCAACCCCTACTCCAAACAATTGGTGCACCAATGGCGGAATCAGGAACAAGCCATTTTGGTGGGAACACATACGGTTTTGGAGGACAACCCTAAATTGAACACTCGAGATTGGGCCGGAAAGAATCCCATTCGTGTGGTTTTGGATAAAAATCTTAGGATCGATTCTCATTTTCATGTGATGGACCAATCAGTAAAAACTAGTATTCTGACCCAAATCGAAGATGAATCTAAATATTTGGAGGGTATTGATTACGTAGTAATCGATTTTGCAAAACCCGTGGCTGCCCAAATCTGTGAGGTGCTGCACAAGCATTCCATAACCAGTGTGCTTGTTGAAGGAGGTTCAAAGATGCTTCAAACTTTTATTGATGAAGGTTTATGGGATGAAGCCCGAATTTTTACGGCTCAAAAAACCTTTAAAGGAGGTATTGCAGCACCTCGTATAAAAGGAAAGCTCCTGAGTAAGGAACGTATTTTGTCGGACACTTTATCCATCTACACCCATGATTAAAAACATTATCCTTGATTTTGGCGATGTGCTCATCAATTTGGACAAACCGGCCACGGCTAGGGAAATGCTGAAATTTGGGTTTACGGGCATCACCCCAGAACTGGATATTTTGTTTAAAAACTACGAAAAGGGGTTGGTTACTTCCGATCATTTTCTAGATACGATCTCAAATCAATTTCCACAAGCCAACATGAACGATTTGATAAACGCTTGGAATGCCATTCTGCAGGATTTTCCTGAAGAGCGATTACGGTTTCTTGAAAATTTGGCCCAAGCCAACCAACACCGACTCTTTTTGTTGAGCAACACCAATGACCTGCATATTGAATGTGTAAAGGAACAAATGGGCAGGATGCGGTTCAGTCGGTTTAAAAATGCGTTTGAGGTGTTTTATCTCTCCTACGAAATAGGCATGCGCAAACCGGATACGGAGATTTTTGAATTCGTGTTGGAAAAAAACCAGCTATCCGCACAAGAAACCTTGTTTGTGGATGATGTAAAGGAAAATACCGATGCGGCCGCCAATTTGGGCATCCATGTTTGGAACCTTCAAGTGGGGGAAGAAGACATCACACAATTAAACCGATACCTATAAATGATAGCCCTGATCCTTAGCATTCTCAGTTCCACCCTGATTTTTGTGGTTTTTAAATTGTACGATACCTACAAGGTGCAAACCCTGTATGCCATTGTGGTCAATTACATCGTTGCATGCATCACCGGTTTTTTTCTTTATGAAGGCTCTGTGGAAATGGGCCAATTGGTGCACAGTTCTTGGTTTTGGGGACCGGTTGCCATGGGTGTCCTGTTTATCACCATTTTCAACCTTATGGCCAAGACGGCCCAAGTATCCGGGGTATCGGTAGCCTCCGTGGCCACAAAAATGTCGTTGGTGATCCCCGTGATCTTTGGAATATGGCTGTACAATGAAAGTTTAACATGGATTCAGGTAATTGGGATTGCACTGGCATTGGTAGCCGTGTACTTGGCATCCTTGAAGGAAAAGCATATTGTCATCAACAGAAAAACCCTCTTACTTCCTTTTTTGGTGTTCTTGGGTTCCGGGGTTATTGACACGAGCATCAAATACTTTGAGGAACTGCATCTGACGGACGAAGAAATTCCCATTTTTTCTTCCATGATTTTTGGTTGCGCCGCATTATCTGGATTACTATTCATTGGTATTCGGTCTAAAAAAACTCCTCTCAAAATCAACTTTAAAAATATTTTGGGCGGAATCGCTTTGGGGATTCCCAATTATTTCTCCATTTACTTTATCATTCGGGCTTTGCGTTCAGATTTGTTGAACAGTGCCGCCATTTTCACCTTGAACAATGTGGCGATTGTGATGTTCTCCACTTTAATGGGAATTCTGCTGTTCAAAGAACGATTGAGCATGAAAAACTGGGGCGGGGTGATCTTGGCCATTTTGAGTATCGTCCTTGTCGCATTATTTTAATGAATCAAGGCAGATTGTTCATTAAGAGCTTTGCTCGGTTTTCACCCTTTCCATGATTCAAAATCTACCCTTAAAAAGCCACAAAAACATCTCTTGTCCTGTCTTTTAAAATCCAATACTTTGACATCTGTCAATTCAAAAGGAGTATTCGTCAATTCATGCCCCCAGCTTCCATTATTAAAAAATAAATTCACTTATTAACCAAAATTGGGCAACAATGAAAAACCTACTCTATGCAATATTTGTTACATGCATCGTATTGTCTTGCAGTAAAGATGATGGTCCCAAACAATCCACGAACATTGCCCCTGTAATCAATACACAAACATTTACTGCCCATGAGAACATCACTGATGGGGAGATAATTGGCACAGTCGTGGCCACAGATGCAGATTCAGAGGCCCTAACTTTCAGCATTCAGACCAACAGCAACAATCTGTTTGAATTAACCCCTGCCGGTGTCCTGAGCCTAGCCAGCGGCAAAAAGTTGGACTTTGCTTCTGCCCAGACCCACATCATAAAGGTGAGCGTGAGCGATAATACCATCAGTTCCAGCGCAGAGATTATCATCAATGTTACGGAGAACCAAATCCCAACAATAGCAGCCCAAACCTTTGAAGCAACCGAAGATATTGCTGATACCTCAATCATCGGATCCATTATGGCAAATGATCTCGATGGGGATGCTCTTGTGTTTTCCATATCGACCAATGACAACGACTTGTTTGAAATCTCGGAATCGGGAGAGTTAAAACTGACCAGTGGGCAGAACCTTGACTTTGAGACTGCCCCGGAACATAACATAACTGTTAGTGTTTCTGATGGCTCCCATAGTGCAGAAGCCCAAGTGACCATAACTGTGGGCAATGTAATTGACACCCTCGCTGAGGAGTCTGAATCTTTTGTGACAACCTGGAAGACCGAAACGGACAACGAGACCATTGCCATTGGGGTGAACCCTTTCTATTCCTATAATTACAAAATTGAATGGGGTGATGGTACTATCGAGGAAATAGCCACCAATTCAAACCCACAGCACACCTACGCAACGGCAGGCACCTATACCGTGGCCATACAGGGGGATTTTCCTGCGATTCAAATGAGCAATGAGCCACTACATGCAAGTAAACTTGTAAGTGTAAAGCAATGGGGTACCATTGAATGGAAGAGCATGGGATCTGCCTTTAAAGCATGTAATAAAATGGAATACCATGCCACGGACGTTCCCGACCTATCCAAAGTGACCAATCTTTCATATATGTTTTGGGGCGCAAGTTCCTTTAATGGAGTAATCGGCAATTGGAACACAGAAAATATAATCGATATGACAGCCATGTTCCATTATGCCAGTTCATTTAACCAGGATCTCAACAATTGGAATGTGCAGAAAGTGCAAATTATGAATTCCATGTTTGCACATGCGGTTGCCTTTAATGGGAACATTAGTGAATGGAATGTTAGCAATGTCGTCAATATGAACAGCATGTTTTACAGATGCCTTTCTTTTAATCAGGACATAGGTGGATGGAATGTAGGCAAAGTAAACAATATGGCAGCGATGTTCGAAGGTGCCGAAGTATTTAACCAAAATCTCAATGAGTGGAATGTGGGCACGGTTACGGATATGTCGAATATGTTTACAGGTGCTTCTGCCTTTAATGGGGACATCAGCGCATGGAATGTGGGCAATGTATTGAATATGTCAAGTATGTTCCATTTTGCAGGTTCCTTCGACCAAGATATTGGCGCATGGAATGTAAGTAAGGTACAGAATATGATATTTATGTTTCATTCCGCCCATGCATTCAACCAAGATATAAGCGGTTGGGATGTGAGTCAGGTTGGCTTAATGTCCTCTATGTTCTCCAGTGCCTCTTCCTTTAACCAGAACATTGGAGGATGGGATGTAAGCAGTGCTATACAAATGTATGAAATGTTCGCCAGTGCCACCTCCTTCAACCAAGACATCAGTGGATGGAATGTGAGCAATGTCACAGATATGAGATATATGTTCAAATATGCAAGTTCCTTTGACCAAAACCTTGGGACATGGAACATTGCAAGTTCAGGACATCTATATGGTATTTTCAATAATTCAGGGCTTTCCACTACCAATTATGATAATATCTTGATTGGGTGGGCTGCTAATCCCAATACCCCAGAAAATTTAACATTGGGAACGAACAATGTTACTTACTGCAATGGAGCTAATGCTAGGGGTGAACTGATCAATACTAAAGGGTGGGACATTTATGATGATGGACTTGATCACAATTGCAATTGAGCACTATATTGGTAGCTCTTTTCTAATAACAATGGACAATTAGCAATTTCCAATATCTGAAGAACTGAAAACCCCTGCCTATGGCAGGCTTCCAGTAGGCAGTAGATCAGTAGGCAGTAACTCAGTAACTCAGTAACAAAATAACCCATTACAAGAGACAAGAGACAAGAACAAACAATCCTTCATGCTAATTCCTGCCTGAGTCAAAACCAAAAACAGGAATTACTGTTGACTGTGCACTGCATACTGCATACTGACTTCTGACTCCCGACTTCCCCGCCTGCGGCGGGCAGGCGACTTCTGACTTCTGACAGTCCAAAATGCTTCCCATCTCATTCTGAATAGGTAGTTTTGCTCTGATGCAAAAAAATGATGTCTACAAAACCGTTGCCCAACCTTCGGAAGAAATCCTCTACAAAGACCGGAAGAGCAAGTTTTTTGCCCAAGTATTTCCTATTACTTCGGAAGATGAGGTAAAGCCCATTGTTGAGGAGTTGAGACAAAAATACCACACGGCCAATCATGTTTGCTATGCGTGGCAATTGGGAGAACAGAACCGCTCCTATCGCGCGAATGATGACGGGGAACCCAACAATTCTGCCGGAATGCCCATTTATGGGCAAATTCAATCTTTTGATGTGACCAATGTGCTGGTGACCGTCACCCGAATCTTTGGCGGCACCAAATTAGGGGTCGGCGGGTTGATCCAGGCCTACCGCACGGCGGCGCAAATGGCCCTTGAAAATGCCAAAATTGTGGAGCGGGTGATTGCATCCAAATTTGAACTCCGATTTGAATACCCTGAAATGGACAAGGTCATGCGCACCATCAAACAAAAAAACCTGAACATTGTCTCCCAAAAAATGGAAATGGATTGCGAGTTGGTCATCTCCGTAAGACAAAGTGAAGCGGAAAAAACGCAACATCTTTTTGAAGATATGCAGGGTGTGGGCATTAAGATAAAAGAGTAAAGACCGCTTCGCTACTGGACACAAGAACAAAGACTTTCCCGTCTTGCCTTCCGACTTCTGACCAAATCCCAAATCACAAACTCCAAATTCCAAGCACCAGATACCAAATTCCAATAATCCAAAGACAAGAGACGAGAGCAAGTTCAAGCCCAAGTATCAAGTTCAAATAACATAATAACCAAAGAACCAAGAAACTAGAGACTAGAGACTAGACAAGAGCAAGAGCAAGTTCAAGCCCAAGTATCAAATTCAAATAACACAGTAACAAAATAACTGAATAACCTATTACAAGAAACTAGAGACTAGAGATTAGAGACTAGAGACTAGAGACTAGAGACTAGAGACCGTCCATCAAGTAAAAGTTCAAGTTCAAACTTCTGACTTCCCCGCCTGCGGCGGGCAGGCGACTTCCAACTTCCAACAACAAAATAACTGAATAACTCAGTAACCCAGTAACTCAATAACCCAGTAACTCAATAACCCAGTAACTCAATAACCCAGTAACCCAGTAACTCAGTAACAAAATAACTGAATAACCCCTGCCTACGGCAGGCAGGCAGTAACAAACCAAAAACGGCCTACATCAACCCAAAAACGCCATCCGTCAGATCGCACCTAAAAGTTTGTCCGGGTTTTGGGAAATTGTGGATTTAATGATAAAACTTTAGAAATTATGTCACAAAAAAAATTGTTTTTCCTGGCCCTT
>NZ_LXTT01000130.1 GCF_001683915.1 Allomuricauda sp. CP2A
AAGTACAAGTATATGCCACTAAAAATGATTACTGTATCATCTTTAAATTAATCACCTCCTGCTCGGTCAGGTGGCGCCAATGGCCTCGTGGCAAATCCTTTTTGGTGAGTCCGGCAAAAATAACCCGATCCAGTTTGGTGACCTCATAGCCCAAATGTTCAAAAATGCGGCGTACAATACGGTTGCGTCCGCTGTGGATTTCCACCCCAACCTCACGCTTGGGTGCTCCTTGGATAAAGCTGATGCTATCCACATCAATGGTTCCGTCCTCCAGTTCCAAACCGGCTTCAATCTGGTGCAAATCGGCCAAACTTAAACTTTTGTCCAAATGCACATGGTAGATTTTGCGGACCCCATGTTTGGGATGGGTCAATTTTTTGGTCAAATCCCCATCGTTGGTAAAGAGCAAAAGCCCTGTGGTGTTTCGGTCCAAACGGCCAACAGGCAACAAGCGGGCCTTACTGGCACTGGAGATGAGTTCCATCACCGTGCGCCTCCCCTTTTCGTCACTGGTGGTAGTGATAAAATTCTTGGGTTTGTTCAAGAGAATGTATTCTTTCTTTTCGGGATTCAGGCGTTTGCCGTCAAAACGAACATCATCGGAACGTTTTACCTTAAAACCCATTTCGGTAATGACCTTTCCGTTCACGGTAACATTGCCCGCCGCGATATACGTATCGGCTTCCCTTCGGGAACAGATTCCCGCATTGGCAATGTAGCGGTTCAACCGAATCTCATCTGGATTTGATGGTTTTCTGGGGGTGCTTTTCTTTTCGGCGGAATTGAACTTTTTGGAATGGGGCTTTCTCTCGTATTTGCCCTTGTTGTTCTTTGAAGGTTTCCGCTTTCGGTCATTGTCTGATTTCTTCATCAGTCATAAAATTTTGGCGAAGGTATACATTATTTTTAGGCAAAATACGATGAAATCGCGCTGAATTTTGATAATCTCCAATCTTGGGATAGGCTGTAAAGGATAAGGGAAACCTAAAAAATTTCTTGTTTGGATCCACAAAACCCAAAACCATCAACTGTTAGAGCCAATCCATCAATTTGAACCGGCTTTTTTGGAATGGATTTTAGAACTTCCCGTGTTGGGTACTAAATATGTTTTAACCCCTTAATCAATTTACCATTTAGGTATTGAATTCACCAAAACTACTGATTAGCCTATGACAATTACTGAAATTATAAGCAAGCTGTTCTTACCATTGTCCCTCGCCATTATTATGTTAGGTATGGGAATGAGTTTGGTACCTGCCGACTTCTCCAGGATTTTAAAAAACCCAAAGGCCATTCTGATCGGTTTGACCAATCAACTCATCCTATTGCCCATTGTGGGTTTTCTTCTTGCCGTGTCTTTTGATCTAAGTCCTACAATGGCCGTTGGACTTATGATTTTAGCCACTTGCCCCGGAGGGCCCACCAGCAACTTGATCACCCAAGTCGCCAAGGGCAATATTGCATTGTCTGTTACATTGACCGCCTTTTCCAGTTTAGTGACGGTTTTCACCATTCCTTTTATCCTATCATATGCGTTGGAATATTTTGGTGCGGGTACCGATATCACCATTGAACTGCCCATTTTAGATACCATCATTCAAATTATGGTAATCACTGCCATTCCCATTTTAATTGGTATGATCATCCGAAGGTATAGGGCCGCATTTGCCAAGCGTATGGAAAAACCCATGCGTATCGCTTCCACTGTAATTTTTATTTTAGTTTTTATAGCCGTAATCATGGCAAATATTGATATCATCGGTAGGGGATTGAGAGAAGTTGGGCTTGTAACCTTATTGCTGAACGTCTTGACCATGGGATTGGGCTATCTTGCCTATAAATTGTTCAAATTGGACTTAAAAAGCGCCATTTCCATAACTGTGGAGAGTGGTATACAGAACGGAACATTGGCTTTTGTGATTGCTACCTCCATATTGAAGAATGTGGAAATGGGCATTCCCACAGGTGCGTATGCCATATGGATGTTCATAACTGGGGGAATCTTGATGTGGCAACTTGGAAAAAGACCCGATATGGCGTAATGCACGGGCTAAACCAAGGTTGGGACCGATACGTTCATTGTTTATAAAATCCGGTTCAACACCAAATCCACATCAATCAACAGAATGCTGAAAACCCCAGCTACAATAATGAATTTCAATATGTTGTGAAGCCACACGTAGTGTCTTTTGTCCTTGGATTTCCATAAAAGCACCAAAAACAGGATCAAAAGGGCAATGCAGGCAATGAAATAGAGGTACATATAGCCCACATCAAAGGTTTTGATGAGCAACAAGGCGGGAATCAAGGTCAAAACAATCAAGAGCGCAATAATGAATTTGGAAACTTTTGGGCCATAAATTATGGGAATGGTCCGGTAGTTTTGGGCCATGTCGCCCGCCATGTTTTCCAAGTCCTTGATCATCTCCCGGGCCAAAATCAATAAAAACAGAAAAAGGGCATGCACAAAAATGACCGTTTGAAAGTTTCTGTAGTACACAAACACCACAAAAAAGGGAGCTATGGCCAAGGTGGCCGAGACCAAGTTTCCAATAAACGGAATCCGTTTTAGTTTGTGGGAATAGAACCAAATTCCAAAAATATAGGCCGAAAAAAACAAAACCGCCCGAAACGAAATGTAACTGGCGGCCAACACCGCCACAAAATTCAGGATGAAATAGGTGGTCAACTTAAACCGCTGGCTCACCAGTCGGTCCAGCATACTTTTGGCAGGTTTGTTGATCAAATCCTTCTCGGCATCATAAAAATTATTGATGATGTACCCACTGGCAATCACCAGTGCCGAAGCGGTAACGATCAAAAAAAGATTGAGGTCAAAAACCACTTGCCGAAGGGGAATGTTTGGAGACAGGATATAGATCGAGGCCAAATATTGGGCCAGGGTAATCACCAGAATATTGTACCCGCGCACCACAGAGAATAGACTCAATAGCTTAAAAAGCAAGAGTTTGTTTTTTCTGCTAAGCATGGGATTGCTTTTAGAAGTTGTACACTACTTCCAAATTGTAGTCTTTGAGTGCTTTTTTGGCTTTGTCCAAATCCTCGGTAAAGCCCAAAATATATCCGCCACCGCCAGAGCCGCAAAGTTTTAGGTAATAGTCATTGGTTTCAATTCCGTGTTTCCACAACTGGTGGAACTTGGCCGGAATCATGGGTTTAAAATGGTCCAAAACTACATGGGAAAGCTGTTTTAGGTTGCCAAAGAGGGATTTTACATTTCCGTTCAAGAAATCCTCCACACAGGCATCGGTATGTTTTACAAACTGGTTCTTGATCATGTTACGAAAACCTTCCTGCTTCATTTTCTCCATAAAAATCTGAACCATGGGAGCGGTTTCTCCCGTGATTCCACTGTCCAACAAAAACACGGCGCCTTTACCGTTGGTATTTTGGGATGGAATACTGGTAGATTCAATATTATCTTGGGAATTTATGAGTATGGGCAGGCTGAGATAACTGTTCAACGGATCTAATCCAGAAGATTTTCCATGGAAAAAAGATTCCATTTTTCCGAAGATTTTCTTCAATTTCAACAGTTTGTCCCGGGTGAGATTTTCAAGAACGGTAATCTTGTCGTTGGCATATTTATCGTAGATGGCGGCCACCAAGGCCCCGCTACTTCCAATGCCATACCCCTGCGGAATGGAACTGTCAAAATACATGCCATTGGCGATGTCCTTTTCCAAGGTTTCCATGTCAAAAGAGACCAATCCCTTTTCCTGTTTTTCTATATTTTTTAGGTATTCAGCGAAGGCTTTGAGGCTCTCATTGGACTTTTTGGCCAACTCAGAGGCATTTTTGTCCCGCTTTAAAGCCCCTTTAAAAAAATTGTAGGGAATTGAAAGACCTTTGGAGTCTTTGATGATACCATACTCTCCGAAAAGCAGAATCTTAGAATAAAATAATGGACCTTTCATATGCTTCTACCAAGATACAAACAATTTTGTTTAATTTTCAATACATTCCGATAAACAAAACGGTTTTCTCCTTGAAATCACTGATTTCTTTTGTAATACGGGACAAATAACGCAAAAAAACAGCTTTGCTGTTATTTCTTACCCATTATTTTTTTGGCGCCTACGCCAATTCGGTCGCAAATATAGTGCCCTTTCTCACAGTGTACAACCAATTCATCCTGAATAAATTGTATCGCTTTTTCCTTTATCGATTCTGGATAGAGCACGTGTACATTGGCCCCAGCATCCAAGGTAAAACAAATGGGAACCTTGCTCTCGTTCCTATACTTCCAAATTTTGTTGATGATTTCCAAGGTATCGGGTTTCATCAAGATAAAATAAGGCATGCTGGTCATCATCATGGCATGGAGGGTCAGCGCCTCACTTTCCACTATTTTGATGAAATTTTCCAAATCCCCATCGGCAAAAATGGATTTCAGCTTGTCCAAATTATCATAAGCCTGTTGAAAACGGTTTTGGGCATAGGGGTGGCCGTGCATCAAATCATGCCCCACAGAACTGCTCACCTGTTTTTGACCTTTGTGCACCAATAAAATGGTGTTGTGATACTTATTGAAAACCGGATTCACCTCAAACGGATATTTAATTCCAAAGAGGTTTGAGCTATTGGAAATATGGGGGTGTTCTCCCCACTGGATCAAATCGCCCTCTATGCTCCTGCAGGCACTTCCAGAACCCAATCGGGCTAAAAACGATGCCTTTTTTTTGAAAAATCCGTCATCCATTTCCGGGCTCAATTGTTTTTCAATCTCCATCAAGCAAAGTGACAGTGCTGCCATTCCACTTGCCGATGATGCAATGCCACTGCTGTGCGGAAAAGAGTTTGAGGTCTCAATGGTAAAATGGTACTCCTTCAAAAAGGGGACATAGGCCTCAATCCGACCAAAAAAAGTATTGATCTTGGGCTTGAAATCGGCCTTGGGCTTTCCTTCAAAAAGCAAATCAAAAGAGAATCCTTCTGTATTGCTCTCTTTCTTTTGATATGAAACGGTGGTTGTGGTGGCACAGGCATCCAACGTAAAGCTGATGGAAGGGTTTGCCGGGACTTGATCGGCCAATTTGCCCCAATATTTCACCAAAGCAATATTGCTGGGTGCTTTCCATGTCACTTTTCCCTTATCTGAAAAATGTTGGTATGGTGTGGGCAGAAAATCTTTTTCCGTCATGGGAAAGCTATTTGGGCAAATATACGGTTGGAACACACGTATTGGAAATTGGATTGAAATAAATTCTTATTTTAGACGGAGTTGCACCAACCATGAAAAAAAGAATCATTTACATTGCCATAAGCGTTGCTGTCTGTCTTCTGATAGGATTTTTAGCCGGATTTGCTACGCAAAGTTCCGTGAATGATTGGTACGTTACCTTGAACAAACCTGAGTTTACACCTCCCAATTCCCTTTTTGCACCCGTTTGGACAGTGCTGTATATCCTCATGGGAGTGGCGGCAGGGATTGTTTGGTCCAAGGGATACCACCATGTTTGGGTAAAGACCGCACTGTACCATTTTGTATTTCAACTGCTGGTGAACGCGTTATGGAGCATTGTTTTTTTTGGACTGAAAAATCCGTTTGCCGCACTTTTGGTCATCTTGGTGTTAATGACATTGATCATACTGACCATAAAATGGTTTAACGTCGTGAGCAAACCCGCCGCTATTTTGATGGTTCCTTATTTACTTTGGGTTGGTTTTGCCGCGGTTCTCAACTATAGAATTTGGGAGCTGAATCCTTAGAAAGTGCAAGTTTAAGATTTGGAATTTGGTATGTACAACTCTTATTGCGCCATTTCCAAGAGCTTTTGCATGGTTTTCTGGTTACGGGTGGTGGCCTCCACCTTTAATTTTCGTTCAATAAGATTGTTGTTGAGTTTGGCATTGCCATACCCTTTTTTGCACATCAAATAGACGCATTTTTCCGTAACATGAAAATCTTCGTTGGTAAAACTGAGTTCTTCAAATTGTGCCACCACATCCTTCTCTGGAGCTTGTTTGAGCAATACATAATACAATCTATTTTCCTCCGCTTTATTGGCAAAGGGATTATCTTCCAAAACTTTTTGAATAGCACTCCCGCTGACCACCAAAGTAGGCACTTCGAAGCCAAAATCCTGAGCTATAGCTTTATGAATCGTATGTTCAAGGGTACTTGTCTCCAAAACTTCACTATCAAAGATAATATTGCCACTCTGTATGTAGGTCTGCACATTTTCCAATCCGTTTTGGGTCAAAGTTTCCCGCAATTCGGCCATTTTAATTTTCTTTTGGCCGCTCACATTTATTCCGCGTAAAAGTGCTATAAAAGTCTTCATCCGTATTCTCTAAATAAATTACTCTGATTAATTTTAGTAAATTCAAACGCATTAAATTAACTAAAATGGATCAATATATCCTTGCCTTGGATCAAGGTACTACGAGTTCCCGCGCTGTGGTCTTTGATCAAAAGGGAACCATAATTTCCGTTGCTCAAAAAGAATTCACCCAAATATTTCCCCAACCAGGGTGGGTGGAACACGACCCCAGTGAAATCTGGGCCACCCAAGCAGGAATGGCAGCCGAAGCTGTGAGCAAAAAGGGGCTAAAAGGGGAACAAATGGCCGCTATTGGCATCACCAATCAACGGGAAACGGTAGTGGTCTGGGACAGAAACACTGGGGAACCCGTTTACAATGCCATTGTTTGGCAAGATAAGCGTACAGCGGATTATTGCGATGAATTGAAAAGTCAGGGGAAATCCCAAATGATTCGGGAAAAGACCGGACTTGTCATTGATTCCTATTTTTCTGGAACCAAAGTGAAATGGATTCTGGACCATCTAGACGGGGCTCGAAAAAAAGCAGAGGCCGGGGAATTGGTCCTCGGCACAATCGACACCTGGCTCATTTGGAAAATGACCGAGGGCAAGCTCCACATCACAGACGTTACCAACGCCTGCCGCTCCATGCTGTTCAACATCAATACCATGGATTGGGACGATGAGCTTCTGGATCTTTTGACCATACCCAAAAGCATGCTTCCGCAAGTAAAGCAATCCAGTGAGGTCTATGGGTATACCAGTCCCAATTTCTTTGCTTCCAAAATACCGATTGCCGGAATTGCAGGGGACCAACAAGCTGCCTTGTTCGGGCAGATGTGCACTAAAAAGGGGATGGTAAAAAATACCTATGGCACCGGTTGTTTTATGTTGATGAACATTGGTGACAAGCCCATTGTTTCCGAAAACAAACTCTTGACCACGGTAGCTTGGAAAATCAACGGTAAAACCCAATATGCCCTTGAAGGTAGTATTTTTATCGCTGGAGCGGTGGTACAATGGCTTCGGGACAGTCTTGGCATCATTAAAAAGTCTTCCGACGTGGAAAAATTGGCCGGTTCGGTGGATAGTTCCGAAGGAGTTTATTTTGTACCTGCTTTTGCAGGATTGGGTGCTCCACATTGGAACCAACGGGCCCAGGGGACTATTTTTGGACTTACGCGGGGCAGTACTGATGCCCATATTGCACGGGCCGCTCTGGAGTCCATTGCCTACCAGACCATGGACATTTTAAAGGCCATGGAAGCGGATTCGGGCATCTCCATCAAGGAACTTCGGGTTGATGGCGGGGCCACGGTGAATGATATGCTGATGCAGTTTCAGGCTGATGTATTGAATACCATTACGGTTCGACCAAAAATTGTGGAAACCACTGTTATGGGCGCTGCCTATTTGGCCGGATTGGCCGTTGGCTATTGGGAAAGCACAGATGAAATCCAGGATATTTGGCAGGCTGATGTGCATTTTAAGCCTTCAACTGACCGGGAAACGATTGAAAAAGGCATTCAAGGTTGGTACAGGGCCATAAAAGCATTGGAATATTGGACAGAGAATCCCAAATAATCGAACAAATAATAACCAAACCATTAACTTTTATCCTCATTTTCTATGACTCCTTTTATTGCTGAGATTGTAGGCACCTTTTTGCTCATGCTTTTGGGGTGCGGCGTAAATGCCAATGTTTCATTACAAAAAACCTACGGTTCGGGTTCGGGCTGGATCGTCATCACCACAGGATGGGCCTTTGCGGTCTACACTGGGGTGGTGGTAGCGGGGCCTTATAGTGGCGCACACATCAATCCCGCCATTACCATTGGCTTGGCCGTTGCCGGTGAATTTCCCGTACATGACATTGCACCATACATCATCGCTCAATTTATCGGTGCCATGTTGGCTGCTTTTTCAGTTTGGTTGATCAACAAGGATCATTTTGATGCCACTCCCAACGGTGACACCAAAAGAGCGGTTTTCTGTACTGGCCCTGCCATCCCAAATACTTTTTTGAACCTCCTTACTGAAATCTTGGGCACTTTTGTGCTGATGTTTGCCGTACTTTATTTTACCGATGCTACAATTTCTTCGGACAATACCATTATTGGTTTGGGATCTTTGGGAGCCCTTCCCGTTGCCCTGATTGTTTGGGGCATAGGTCTATCATTGGGAGGTCTTACCGGTTATGCCATAAATCCAGCGCGGGATTTGGGACCAAGAATTGTGCATGCCTTATTGCCCATAAAAGATAAAGGGTCCAGTGGTTGGGCGTATTCTTGGATTCCGGTTGTGGGGCCCATTTTAGGGGCGGCCTTGGCAGCAGGAATTGCGATGCTTTTGAATTGATATTATTCTTGAGATGCAATGGCACGTGCGACCAGAAAAGCTCCGGTCCAGGCATTTTGGAAGTTGAACCCTCCGGTAATGGCATCCACATTGATGATTTCCCCAGCAAAATAGAGGTTGGGATGCAACTTGCTCTCGAAGGTCTTAAAGTTGATTTCCTTTAAGTCCACCCCACCGGCCGTGACAAATTCTTCTTTAAACGTACTTTTTCCTTCCACCCGAAAGGAACAGGCGGTAAGTTGCTTGGCCAAGTTGTTGAGTTTCTCTTTGGTGATGTCGGCCCATTTTTCATCTTTTTGGATGTGTGCCGCTTCCACCAGTTTGACCCACAACCGCCTTGGAAGATTAACGGCTTGGGTACGCGCTACCGTTTTTTTAGATTCCACTTCCTTCACTTTCTTTAGAAAGCCTTCCATAGATCCGGTGGTATATTCCGGGGTCCAGTTGACAATCACTCGAAATGCATAATTGTACTCATGGAGAATGTTGGCTCCCCATGCGGAAAGTTTTAAAATGGCCGGGCCGCTCAGTCCCCAGTGGGTAATCAAAATAGGGCCTTCAGAACGAAGTACCGGCTCATCCTTGACCACACTTTTCAACCCCAAGTCGCTCGTATTGGTAGAAAAAATTCGTTTGGGGGGAATTTCCACGGAAACATCAGCACTAATGCCTTGAATTCCCCTAATCCGTTCATCTTTTATATTGAACGTAAATAGTGAGGGAACGGGAGAAACAATGGTATGCCCCAAATCTTTCAACTGATTCCATATTTTGGTATTGCTTCCCGTGGCCAGCAACAGTTTTTTGGTTTGATAGTGCTTGTTCATGGTGGTGACCTGCCACCCATCACCATGCTTTGTAAACTGTTTTACAGCACTATTCCTCAATACTTTTACCCCAAGACGTTGGGCTTCGCTTTCAAAACAATCGATTATGGTTTGGGAAGAATCACTTTTGGGAAAGACACGGCCGTCTTCCTCAATTTTGAGCGAAACGCCCCGCTCTTCAAAAAACGTCATGACATCCATGGGGGCGTGGGAATGGAACGGCCCCAAAAGTTCCTTTTCGCCGCGTGGGTAATTGGCAACCAGTTCCTTGGGGTCAAACGCTCCATGGGTGACATTACAGCGCCCACCACCGGAGACCTTTACTTTGGACAGTACCGTCTTGCCCCGTTCAAAAATGGCCACTTTAAGATGTGGTGCCTGTTCAGCAATATGGATTGCCGCATAGAATCCGGCGGCACCACCTCCCACAATTATGACATCAAACATCAGTGTACCCGCTCAGGATAGTTGGTGATAATCCCATCCACCCCAAAATCCTTCATTTTTTGAATATCTTCGGGTTCATTAACGGTCCATGTGTAGATTTTTAGGTCTTCATCGTGAATCTTGGCCGTATTTTCTGCGGTCAACGTTTTAAAATTGGGATTTATGGCCACGGCATTCAGTTCCTTTGCCACCTCAATGGCCTGCAACGGGTCTTCTTCTGTAAGGATGGCTATTTTCACATCCTTGTTAAACTTCCTCATATCCCTTAACTCATCCCATATAAAACTGGAAATGATGATGTTTTCCGGAGACCAGCCTCTATCCGATATATAATAATTTATGATTTGGTTGACCTTCTCTGCCGTTTTGTATCCCTTCAGTTCAATGTTTAGGGCCACTTGATTGTTGATCAGCTTCAAAATATCCTGGAGCAGTGGAATTTTATGGCCACCTTCCAAAGTAAGCTGCTTCATGGTGAACACATTGTAATCCTCAATCATGCCAATACCGTTGGACAACCTATCCACCGTTTTATCATGAAAGACCACAATTTCCCCACTTTCTATTCTAAACACATCAATCTCGATCATATCCACACCCAAATCCAATGCTTTTTGTACCGAAGCCAAGGTGTTCTCGGTTTCGTGACCCATGGCTCCCCTATGACCAATGACCAGGGTTTTTGATTCTTTCATACCACAACTGTTTAGAAGTAAAATGGCCAAAGAGGCCAAGAGCAAACCTTTTTTCATTCTATTTTTTCTTTAAGTAAGCTAAAAATACAATTTGAAAACGAAATAGGGAATCCTTTTAAGAAACCGAAAAGTATGCCCAAAACAGCCTTAAAAACAATATTGATAATAATATGAGTAAAATTTTATGCATTTGACAATTTTTATTTAATACATTTATCATATTAATAATCAATTAAATAAACCAACATGTTTTCAAAATCTAATTTGCTGGCCACCTTGGTCGGCGCAATTGTCATGTTTTTCTTGGGATACCTTATTTGGGGTATAGCCACAGTAGATTTTTTTGAAGAGCACACTATTGTCAATGTTATGAAGGAAGTTCCCAATTTAGGGCTCATTGCATTGGCAAACTTAATTGCTGTTTTTGCCTTATGCACACTTTACAGTAAATGGGCCAGAGGTCACCATTCAATGGGACAAGGTTTTCAATTTGGAGCTTGGATCGGTGTTTTTATCGGAATTGGAATGGGATTGCTACAATACGCTACAGCAAATTTTATGGATATGACCGCTTATATTGTGGAAGCGGTGATTGATATTGTTTTCTATGGCATCATTGGAATTGTAATTTCCCTTGTTTATCAAAAAACAGCCAAAAAGGAATAAGGTCACTAACCACCTTGAACTTGGGAGAGTGTCTAAAAAGCTCAACCTGACAAACTCAACCTTTTGTTGCTTTTAGACACTCTCTTTTTTATGGCTTCAAACAAAAAATAAAGGATTGCAGGGGTTCTAGTTCCATTTGTATTTCTCCCCTTCCATTACTGATAGAAAGCACCTTATTTACCTCTCCGTAGAGTTGCTCTTCGAGTTGATATCCTTTATTTTCCAATTGCCATTTACTGATGACGTCTTCCGGAACCCTTAGCTGGAAGCCATAGCTTTTATGGGCATCAAAATTGGAAACGATGATGAGTTTTTCATCAGACGACCATCGTACAAAGGAAAATACGCGATGGTCATACCCTTGGGTGTGGTCCTTATTGTAATAGTGGATTTCTTGGTAGTCTCCCATCAACGCATTGCTTTCAATGGTAAAATTTAAAAGGCGTTGGTAAAAATCACGTAAATTTCTTTCCTCTTCTGAAAGTTGGCCACCATCAAATTTTTTGTTGTTCATCCATCGTTGGTGATGGGGCACTCCGATGTAATCAAAAATGGAAGTGCGGGTGGGTTTGCCAAAACCGGCATCCTCGGCACCGGGCTCCCCAACTTCCTGTCCGAAATAAATCATGGTGGGTGACGTACTGATCGTGGCCGAAACCACCATCGCAGGTTTGGCCAATTGGGCATCGCCCACAAAATCGGGACTGGCAATACGCTGTTCATCATGGTTTTCCAAAAAATGGAGCATGTGATGTTCAATATCCGCCATTTTTTTCTGAACTACGGGAATATGATCTGTCCAACCATAGCCCTTCATAATATGCTTGATGCTATCATAAAGGTCCACTTTGTCGTACAGATAATCCATTTTTCCCAAGTGGATATATGCTCTATATAAATCTGGATTATAGACCTCAGCCATCAAAAAGGCATTTGGGTTTTTCATTTTGATATTGGAATTCAGATAGCTCCAAAACTCCACTGGAACCATTTCGGCCATGTCAAACCGGAAACCATCCACTCCAAAATCCAACCAGTACAAAGCAATATCCTTGAACTTGTACCACGAATCGGGCAGGGCCTTGTCTTTCCAAAATTCGAAATGGGCTTTATAATCCTTTGTCCAAAAATCTCCGGGCAGCTCCTCAAAATCTTTGGTGCCATCAGGGCGAATGCCATAGTTGACCTTCACGGTTTCGTACCAATCGTTGAAATTCGGTTGGGCCAATCGGGAACCATTGCCCGTCCATTTGGCAGGAATTTCCTCAAACTTGGCATCAACCAAAGGGTTTTCCTCTCCGCCAAGCGGCAAATACACATTATCCCATTCGGGGACTTTGAAGGCTTCTCCGGGAATGTAGTAGAAATTATTGTTGACATCATATTCCTTGCTGGTATCATCACTGGCCCCAAAATCTTCCACCCCTTCTGGATTGGTGACTCCCTCATAATTTCGGGCCACGTGGTTGGGCACGATATCGATGATGACCTTCATACCCGTTTTGTGGGTGCGATCTATAAGTGCTTTGAACTCGTCCAATCGCTTTGCAGGATCAATCGCCAGATCTGGGTTTACATTGTAATAATCCTTGACGGCATACGGGGAGCCGGCACGGCCCTTGACCACATCGGGGTCATCATTGGAAATGCCGTAGGCGGTATAGTCATTGATCAAAGCATGGTGCGGCACCCCAGTGTACCAAATATGGGTAATGCCCAAATCTTTGATTTCTCCCAAAGCTCCATCCGTGAAATCCGCAAATTTACCCACCCCATTTTCCTCGATAGTACCCCAAGGCTTATTGGTGGTATTGGTATTTCCAAAAAGTCGGGTGAAAACCTGATAGACTACAGCTTTTTTCTTCATAGGTGGCTCGGTGGGCTTTTGGTTGCTGTTCTGCTTGCATGAATATACTACGCCCAACACAATCAAAAAAGTGATGAGGCGGTTAGTTTTCATGCCTTTGTGGTTTCTCCGGGAATCAACTTGACCGATTTTCCATCCACCTGAATGGTCAATGGCTTATTTCCATTGATTTCAAATGAACTGCCATTTGCGGAAACATGGATGGTGATAATTTGGTTCCTGAAATTGATCTTAAAGGCATAGGATTTCCATTGGTCTGGGATTCGGGGTGCAAAGCACAGTTGATCATTCAACACCCGCATGCCCCCAAAACCTTCCACAATGCTCATCCACGTACCGGCCATGGAAGTAATGTGAAGCCCTTCTTTGACTTCCTTGTTGTAATCGTCCAAGTCCAATCTTGAGGTTCGTAAATAAAAGGTGTATGCCTGTTCCATTCTCCCCAATTTGGCAGCTTGGATGCTGTGCACACAAGGTGATAGCGAAGACTCATGCACCGTGAACGGCTCGTAGAAATCAAAATGGCGCTCCAGTTCTTCTTGGCTGAAATGATCCTCAAAGAAATAGAATCCTTGAAGCACATCTGCTTGTTTAATGTAGGGCGACCTCAAAATTCGGTCCCAACTCCATTTTTGGTTGATGGGTCGTTCGGACTTGTCCAAATCCTGAACCTTGACCATTTCCTTGTCCAAAAATCCATCTTGTTGTAGAAATACATCATGTTTTTCTGTATATGGAAAATACATGTTGTTGGCCACCTTGCCCCAATCTTCGGTCTCGCTTTGGGTCAAGTTTGTTTTGCCAATTATTCTTTTATACTCCTCTGGATGGGATTCCTGTACTTTTTTGAGCTGTTCCAAGGCATATTCAATGCACCATTGGGCCAAATAGTTGGTGTACCAGTTATTGTTGACGTTGTTTTCGTACTCATTGGGTCCGGTAACGCCCAACATCACATATTTTTGCTTGTCTTCGGAAAAATTGACCCGTTGGTGCCAGAATCGGGCTATCCCGACCAACACTTCCAAACCCATTTTTGGGATATAGCTATAATCTCCGGTGAAGCGATGGTAATTATAAATGGCGAAGGCAATGGCCCCATTTCTATGGATTTCCTCAAAAGTGATTTCCCATTCGTTATGGCATTCCTCTCCGTTCATCGTTACCATGGGATAGAGGGCCGCCCCATTTGAAAAGCCCAGTTTTTGGGCATTTTCTATCGCCTTTTCCAGATGGTTATACCGATATTTCAGCAGGTTCCAAGCAACATCTTGGTTTTTTGTAGCCATATAAAAGGGCAGGCAATAGGCTTCGGTGTCCCAATAGGTGCTCCCCCCGTATTTTTCACCCGTAAATCCCTTTGGGCCGATATTCAAACGGGAATCTTTGCCCAAATACGTTTGGTTGAGCTGAAAAATATTGAAACGGATGCCTTGCTGTGCCTTTACGTCGCCTTCAATGGTAATGTCGCTCATTTCCCAAATCTGGGCCCAAGCCTCTTTTTGATTTTGTAGGAGGGCATCAAACCCCAATTGTGAGGCTTTATCCAAAACGGTATGGGCTGCTTTTTGTAATTTATCCTTGGGATGGTTTCTGTCCACGGTGTAGCCCCCGAATTTTATCAAGGTCAAGGTTTCGTCCTTGTTGACCTTGGTTATATAGGAATGGCCTACGGATGTATCATCTTTTTGGGTAGTTGGCTTTACATCGGATTTGGCGCCATCAACATATAGTTCGCTCTGCATAAAGGTACAGACGGAAAAATTGGTCTTCATGGTGTGGGAAGCCACAAAGGCCCTGTTTCCTTCCGAAGCAATGTCGGTGATGTTCCAGAACTTATCATCCCAATTGCTATCCTTATTTTTGATGCCTCCATCCAAATAGGGGACCATGACCACTTCGGCATCCGAATTCAGAATCTGCAGGTTATATTGAATTGCCCCGGTTTCATCCAAATCCAAGCTCAAGAACCTGACGACTTCTACAGCAATTTTCAAGTCGTTGGGCATGGTGGCCACAAAGCTGCGTTTGTACCAACCTTCCTTCATGTTGAGCTCACGACGGAAGTGGTCCACTTCTTTACAGGTGTTCAGGTCTAGGGGGGTATCATTAATGGTGATGTCAATCCCGATCCAATTGGGGGCATTGAGCACTTTGGCAAAATATTCGGGATACCCATTTTTCCACCATCCCACACGGGTTTTGTCCGGATAATACACGCCAGCAATATAGCTGCCTTGAAACGTTTCGCCTGAGTATTGCTCTTCAAAGTTGGCGCGTTGTCCCATGGCCCCATTGCCAATACTGAAAAGGCTTTCGGAGGATTCCACCTGTTCGTTGCTAAACCCTTCCTCTATAATGGACCAAGGGTGTGCTTTTATATAATCCTGATTCATTGCTTATACCAAAAATTGTTAAGCAAATGTAGGTAGCTTTATGATAAGGACATTATAAACTTAGTGAAATATGGAGTCCCTGATGACCAGGGTAGGCTCCAAAGTTTTGGTCTGGAAGGTTTCCTCCTCTTCTTTTTCGCCTTCTACCTTATCAATCAACATTTGAGCGGAAATCTCTCCCATTTTTTCACCGTGCTGGGCCACTACCGTTAAACTGGGATAGGCGTATTTTGACAAAAAGCCATCGGTAAAGCCAATAAATGAAATGTCTTCAGGTATCTTGAGCCCCTTTTCTTGGGCCAAGCGCATACTATAGACCGCAAATATTTCATTGACACACAAAACAGCATCAACTTTCTGGGTTTCAAAAAAGTCCTTGATTCTTTCCTCATCCATTTCCATGGAAGAAAGCTTGAGTATTCTGGATTCGTCCACACCCAAACCACTTTCAATCAGTGCTTTTCTATACCCCATGGTACGGGCCTTGCTCACGCTCAGGTAATCGTCCGTTGTGATCAAAGCTATTTTTTTTCTTCCTTCATCAATGAGTCTTTTGGTGGCCATATAAGCGCCCAGTTCGTCATCAATGATGACTTTGTCGCAGTCTATTTCATTTGTGATTCGGTCAAAAAGTACTACGGGAATCCCTTGTTCGGTAACTTCCTTTAGGTGGTTGTAGTCTGCTTTTTGTTGGGTCTCCGAGGACAGTGACATGATAAATCCATCTATACTTCCATTGGCCAACATCTCCATGTTGATCACTTCCTTGTCAAAGGACTCTTCTGAAAGGCAAACGATCACATTATATCCTCTGGCATTTGCATATTTTTCGATTCCCCGGATAACAGTGGTAAAAAAATGATGCACAATATCTGGGATGACCACCCCTATGTTCTTGGTCCTTTTATTTTTGAGGCTAATGGCAATGTTGTTGGGCTTATAATTATAAAGCTTAGCAAAAGCCTGTACTTTTTCCTTGGTATCCCTGCTGATTTCCTCACTGTTCTTTAGTGCTTTTGAAACTGTGGAAATGGACACTTCAAGTTCTCTTGCTATATCTTTTAGGGTAATCTTCACTTTTTAATAAGGCTAATTTGGTTTCACTGTATACGGCAGGAAATTACGGAAAATGGAAAAGCGACTTGGTCAAAACCATGCTTTTTAACAAAAAGAAGGTGACAGATCAAAAAAACTCTTATCAAAATGTTAATGGCCGCTAAAAAATAAAAACACTATATTAGTGGTAAAATTGCATATTTCTTAATTATTTGTATTTATATTACGATATAAGTGTTGAATACACATTAATTTTATCACCCTTCTAAAGAATTAAAGTTATCAACACGAAACCGTTTTCGTTTCATATTGTAATATAGATAAATTTAGATTAACATTTTTTTTATATATGTTTAACACTTGAATTAAAATTAACTAAACTTAAAATTAACTATTTATGAAGATTACGCTACTTAGAAGCCTTTTGCTGCTTGGAGCTTTTTTATGCTTCAGTTTGGCAAAAGCTCAGACAGTATCTGGTACTGTTTCGGACGCTACCGGACCATTACCGGGAGCAAGCGTATTGGTTAAAGGAACGACCAATGGTACGCAAACCGACTTTGATGGTAATTACACTTTGGATGGTATCGGCGAATCGGCCACACTTGTGTTCAGTTACATTGGATACAAAACCATTGAGACTGCCGTTAATGGAAGATCTACCATTAACATCACAATGGAGGAAGATACCCAGGCATTGGATGAAGTGGTAATCATTGGTTATGGTCAAACCACTATTAAAGATGCAACGGGTGCCGTGGCAGCCGTAACCTCGGAAGATTTCAACGGAGGTGTCATTGCTTCACCGGAACAATTGATCCAAGGTAAAACTGCCGGGGTCCAGATTACTCAGGCAAGTGGTGCCCCTGGAGATGGGGTTGCCATTAGGATTAGGGGGACAAACTCTGTACGTTCCAACAACAATCCACTTTTTGTTGTGGATGGTGTTCCACTTTCAGGGGCAAATACTTCTCCTTCCAGTGGTGATACAGGTCTCGGTACATCTACTTCTTCAAACCCTTTGAATTTCTTGAATCCGAGCGACATAGAAAGTATAAGTGTTCTTAAAGATGCTTCTGCAACAGCCATCTATGGTTCACGTGGAGCGAACGGTGTGGTGATCATTACCACTAAGACAGGTAGAGGTAGCCAAGGAGGAAAGTTTGAATTTTCTTCAAACCTAAGCATTTCATCCCCGGCCAACGATTACGATTTGTTGGGCAGGGAAGATTTCTTGGATGCCGTGGAACAGTTTGGGGGAGATCGTGATGCACAAGATTTTGGCTATGATACAGATTGGCAAGATTATGTGACCCGTACGGTGGCTTCCCAAAACCAGAACCTTTCCTATTCCAACAACTATGGCAAAGGTAACATTAGGGCCACTTTTGGGTACGGAAAACAATTTGGGGTCATTGAAAATTCCGATTTGGAAAGAATCACTGGCCGTATAAACGCCACCCATAGGTTCTTGGATGACAACCTTACCCTCAATTTACAGGGAACGATCTCAAGAGTCAATGAACAAAGGGCCCCATTAAGTGGTAGTGCCGGTTTTAACGGGGACTTGCTTGGTGCAGCTTACTCTGCCAACCCAACTTGGCCAACCAGTCCATCTTTTTCAGCAGCTGGAGGTCTTCTTAGCCCAGCCACCTTAATAGAGGAAGTGCGAACAACAAGTAATGTAAACAGAGTTCTATTGAATGGCTCCGTGGAGTACAAGTTTACTCCAGAATTGACGGGTAAAATCAACTTGGGATACGATAAATCGGATGGTGAAACACTAGCACTTACCACAAGAGATGCTATAAACGCCGGAAGAAACGTTCAAGGTAATGGTCGAGGAAACTTTAACACCCTTGATCTGGAAAACAGACTTATTGAAGCAACTTTGAACTATCGCAAAGAGTTTGATAATTCTTATCTGGATGCCATCGTGGGCTATTCTTTCCAAGACTTCGGCACCAGTGGCCGTAACGTTGAAGGGTTCGGTTTCTCCTCTTCAGATTTTAACGTCATGGAGGACAATTTAAGAACATCTGTAAATAGCACGCAAGCCCAAATAGATGGTCCTTTCCAACAATTTGGCTATGACCCAAGATCCAGTGATATTGTGGTAAACCGACTTTTACCAACAGTTGTTGCTGCAGACCGCCTAACACCAGGTTCATCTTCACGCTCCGTAAGATCTATTGCAGCGGACACTTTTGATAACACAGATGAATTGCAATCATTCTTTGCAAGGGTCAACTACACGTTGATGGACAAGTACTTGTTCACCGCAACCATTAGAGCTGATGGATCATCCAGATTCGGAGGCAACAATCAATATGGTTACTTCCCTTCTGCTGCCTTTGCTTGGAAAATCAGTGAAGAAGATTTTATGGGAGACACCTTCTCCACCCTTAAATTGCGATTGGGTGCAGGTATCACTGGTAACCAAGAAGGTCTTGGATATGGACAGTTCATTAGACGTGAAAGGTTTGGAAGCCCCTCCATTAATGACGCAGGAGAGTTTATTCCACCTGGTATTTCACCCGTTACATTTGCCAATCCCGATTTGAAGTGGGAGGAAACATTGGATTTCAACGTAGGTATTGACTTTGGTTTCAATGCAGATAAAGTTTCTGGTAGCATCAACGTTTACCGCAAGGAGACAACAGATCTACTGTTGAACATAGAGGCGGCACAACCATCGCCACAACCACGTTTCTTCCAAAACTTGGATGCAACCTTGATCAACCAAGGGGTTGAATTTGAAATGAATGTGGATTGGGTAGCTACTGAAGATGTAAACTTTAGCACCTCATTCAATATTGCATACAACGAAAACGAATTGCAGGATTTTGCTGGACAGATTCCTGCAGGTACCATACGTGGTCAGGGACTTTCATTGGCCTTTGCCCAGATTTTGGCAGGGGACCGACCACTGTTCTCTTACTTCCTCCGTGAGTTTGAAGGATTTGATGAGAATGGACTACCTATTGGGGACGTTCAAACTTTTGTAGGTAAAGATGCCCTACCTGATGTAAATGCTGGTCTATCTTTGAATTTTGGTTATAAAAATTGGGATGCCTCAGCCTATTTCGCAGGTCAATTCGGTTTCTCGGTCTACAACAACACCAGAAACGCATTCTTTACCGCTGGTTCCATTGGTAACGCCAGAAATGTTACTCCAGATGTACTTACAGCCGGTGAAAGCAACTTGGCCTCTGCACCAGTTTCCACAAGATTCTTGGAAGATGGCGATTTTGTCAGACTACAAAACGCATCCATTGGTTATACTGTACCCCTTAGTGGTGACGGTGCGTTGAAAAGCCTTAGACTTTCTGTTACAGGACAAAACCTGTTCTTGATTACAGATTATAGTGGTTTAGATCCTGAAGTTAGCGTACAGCCCGGTACTCCAAACAATGGAGTTAGCGATTTGCTCAACGGTATACCAACTGCCGGAATTGATTATACATCTTTCCCGAGACCAAGAACCATTACCTTCGGCTTAAACGCTACTTTTTAAATAAAAAAATTGAAGACAATGAAAAGAAATCGATTAAAACTATTCACGCCAATTGCGTTAAGCATAGCACTCATAATTTCCTGTACAAATTTGGAAATTGAAGAGACAGACTCGAATTTTCCTGAGGATACCGGCGAAGGATTCTCTGGGGTGGGTGATCCCGCCAGTCAGGTAGATGGTCTTTACAACGATCTTAATGGCCATTTTGGAGATCAAGCAAACTATTATGCGCTTACAGAAGTTTCCACTGATGAGCAGTTAGTGCCCACTAGAGGTACTGACTGGGGGGACAACGGTATCTGGAGAACCTTGCACCAACATACTTGGGATGCATCACACCAATACATCCTAAATACTTGGAACCAGTTCAATCAAAACGTTTTTAGAGCTTCCGAGGTTATCGATTCCAGAAGTAACGCCCCTGCCGAAACCTTGGCAGAAGCCCAGTTTATCCGCGCCTTGAGTATGTGGGTAATTCTGGATCTATATGGACAGGTTCCCTTTAGGGAAGTGGATGAAGGCCCAGAAATCAATCCTCGTGTTTTGTCAAGGACCGAAGCAGTGGATTTTGTTATCACGGATTTGGAAGCTGCCATTACGGGGCTTCCTGCAGTAGCTGCACCAAGCAGTGAAGATAATGCCCGTGCCAGCAAAGCTGCGGCTCGCTTCCTTTTGGCACGTGTTCTTTTGAACAAGCATATTTATAATGGTTCTGGCACTCCAGATTCAGGAGATATGACCCGTGTTATTTCTTTGGTAGATGAAATCGCTGCCGAAGGATATGAACTTCAAGGGGGGTATTTTGACATCTTCAGGGATACTGCCGATACCGAAACCATTTGGTACCTTCCCACTTCAGTCGGTAACCGGATCTTTAACGGATTGCACTACAATTCCACCGAATTGGGTGGTGGTGGCTGGAACGGATTCAGCACGCTTGCAGAATTTTACGATATGTTCGAGGGAGACCCCAATAGCAACAGAGGTGAATTGGATGGTACTCCATTGGATGGCCAAGAAGAACGTCGTGGATGGGTTCCAAATGCAGGGACTCCCTTTACAGGTGCTGCCGGAACCAAAGATGATAACAGTGATGGCTTCGAAGATGGCTCCAATGTAGGATTTGGTTTCTTGATCGGACAACAATATACTCCTAATGGTAGTCTAATGAAAGATAGACCAGGCAACAATCTTATCTTCACAAAAGATTTTCCTGGTTTGGTGGGCAACAATGAAAGAACAGGTATTCGTGTTATAAAGTATGGTCCCCGCTATGGAGAATTCTTGAGCCATGAGATCATCTTTAGATATGCCGATGCCCACTTGATGAAAGCTGAAGCCATGATGCGTAGTGGCGGAGACCCAACTGCAATGGTCAATGAGCTAAGAACCCTTAGGGAAGCCACTCCTCTGGGCACTGTTTCAGAAGCAGACCTTTTGGCCGAAAGAGGAAGGGAGCTATATGTTGAGTTTGTTAGAAGAGGTGATATGATCCGTTTTGGTCAATACACCAGGGATTGGGAGTTTAAAGACCCATCTGCCGTAGGTGATGACACAAAACTATTGTTCCCAATTCCAAACAATGCTTTGCTTTCCAATCCAAACTTGGTTCAAAATCCAGGATACTAAGCAATCAAAGTTTAGGCTGTTTATACATAACGAAAGGCCGCCAATTGGCGGCCTTTTCTGTTTAAGCATGGCCGTTGTATCCAATATCGGATTAGTCAAAAATTAACCCTTTTTTTGGCAAACATTAGTCGTTGTAATATCCCTGTTTCCTATGGAAATAACTATATTAAACCTAGCTTTTGATACATGAAATGAGAGGATTGCGTCTGTTAACTTATGGTGTTGTTTTATTGATTTTCAGCTGTTCTTCGAACGAACCAAAAACCTTGTTTGTGCAAAAAAAGCCAACCCAAACAGGAATAACGTTCAGCAATGCACTGAAATCGTCCCCCGAACTCAACATTCTCAACTATCTGTATTTCTACAATGGTGCCGGAGTTGCTTCAGGAGACTTTAACAACGATTCTTTGCCCGACCTGTATTTTACATCCAATCAAGGTCCCGATAAACTATATCTTAACAAGGGCGGTTTTAAATTTAAGGATGTCACCGCCCCAGCCAATATTAAGAATGATTCTGGGTGGACCACGGGAGTTACCCATGCCGACATCAACAATGATGGACTTTTGGATATATACGTCTGCAAAGTAGGGGACCATGGTTCCATTCGGGGGCAAAATCTGCTCTATATCAATAAAGGAACAAATGCAAATGGTGTGCCCACATTTGAGGAAAGCGCGGTCAAATATGGGCTTGATTTTATAGGCTACTCCACACAAGCTGCCTTCTTTGATTTCGATTTGGATGGTGATTTGGACATGTACCTGTTGAACCATTCAGTAAATCCAAACCGCTCCTATGGCAAAGGAACCAAAAGAAAGATGACAGATGCAATGTCTGGCGATATCCTGTTTAGAAATGACGATGGATATTTTGTGAATGTTTCCAAAGAAGCGGGCATATTTCAAGGCAGCATTGGCTATGGTCTGGGATTGGCCATAAGCGATATCAACAATGATGGTTATCCCGATATTTATGTGGGCAATGATTTCTTTGAGAACGATTACCTCTATATAAACCAAAAAGATGGAACCTTTAAAGAAACCATATCACAAGACCCTACGAAAATGGGACATACCACCCACTTTTCCATGGGTAATGACATAGCAGATGTCAATAATGATGGGCTTGCCGACATTTTGTCCCTTGACATGCTCCCAGAAAATCTGGAAACCTACAAAACATCGGGGTTGGAATATCCTTATCCAGTGTACCAACAATACCTTAAAAATGGCTTTGCCCCACAGTACATGCAGAACGCCCTACACATAAATTTGGATGGCGAAAATTTTGGGGAAATTGCCAACTTGAGCGGCATTGATGCCACCGAATGGTCATGGGGCGCACTGTTTGCGGATTTTGACAATGATGGGTATAAAGATCTTTTTATTTCAAACGGAATCCAAGGGGTCACCAACGATATGGATTATATCAACTACATATCCAATACAGAGATCCAAAAAACCATCGAAAAAGGATTGTCGGACAAGGATATGGAACTCATAGACCATTTGCCCACAAAAAAAGTCCAAAACTATTTCTATAAAAACAATGGAGGCATGACCTTTTCCAATGTCACCGATATATGGAGCCAAAAAAGTGAATCTTTCAGTAATGGATGTGCTTATGCCGACCTAGATAATGATGGTGATTTGGACTTGGTGGTGAACAACGTCAACGAATCGGCCTTTGTTCTGGAAAACACGCTGAATGAGGGAAACTTTATCAAAATAGCGTTTGATGGCACCCCAAAAAACAGGTTTGGTATTGGAGCAAAAGCAATTGTATATCAAAAATCAAACAAGGCCCTACAAGAAAATTTTGCCACTAGGGGGTTCCTCTCTGCAAAGGATAACCGGCTAAACTTCGGCGTGGGCAAGGACAGCATCATAGATTCCATCCAGGTTATATGGCCAGATGGAAGGTTTCAGACCCTGCGCAACGTTCATGCAAACAAAACCTTGACCGTATCCTCCAAAGATGCGTCCGGCAACTATTATAAGGAGGCCCCTGCCAAAAGTAATTCCCAATTTTTGGCCAAAACAGAACTACTGGACTTTGTCCACGACGAGCAGCCTTCACTGGATTTTGATAGAAATCCCTTGGTTCCCTTTTCCTATTCCAATGAAGGGCCTTCACTTACAGTAGGTGATGTCAACAAAGATGGCTACGATGATTTTTTTATCAGTGGGGCAAAAAAACAAGCTTCAGCTCTCTTTCTACAAGATGGAAAAGGCAGTTTTAGTCAATCCCAGCAAGAATTGTTTGAATTGGACGAAATCAATGAAGACATTGACCAAGCGTTTTTTGATGCCGATATGGATGGTGATTTGGATTTAATCGTGGTCAGCGGGGGCAATGAATTCGCAAAAGGCAAACCCTTGCAGCCTAGAATCTATCTCAATCAAAATGGGGTCTTTTCAAAAAAAGAAAAACTGTTCGGCACCATTGAAGTCAACGCGTCCAAAGTTGAGGCTGTGGACATTGACAATGATGGAGACCAAGATATTTGTATCTCCTCCAATGCCGTTCCCACCAAATTTGGGGAAATTTCCAGGCAATACATCGTAAGGAATGATGGAAACCTGAATTTTACTGACATTACATCATCCTACGCTCCCGATTTTGAAACCATAGGCAATGTAAAAGATTTTGTGTGGACGGATTTGGACGGTAACGGATTTGTAGATTTGGTCATTGCAGGACATTGGACCCCCATTACCATCTTCCTGAACAATGGAAAACAATTGGTAAAACAAACGGGGAACGGACTAGACAACACCAACGGCTGGTGGAACTGCATAAAACTGGCCGACATGGACCATGACGGAGATCAAGATATTTTGGCGGGCAATTGGGGCCTCAACACAAAGTTCAATGCTTCCCTGGACAAACCTGTTACACTTTATATCAACGATTTTGATGGAAATGGTTCCATCGAGACCGTGATGACACATTTCCATGGCGACAAGGAAACTGCCTTTTCATCTAAAGATGAACTGGCCAAGCAAATGCCCTTTCTCAATAAAAAATTCCTTTTCTATAAAGATTTTGCCAAAGCATCCCTGGAAGAACTCTTTGGTAGGGAAAATCTGGAAAAAGCTGCCAAAAGAAAGGTGTACCTGCTGGAAACGTCATACTTTGAAAATGATGGAAAAGGTAATTTCTCCCCCAAGGAACTTCCTTTGATCGTGCAATCCTCCACGGTCAATGACATCTACATTGATAATAATGATGAAAAAACGACTAATGAAATATTAATGGTCGGGAATAATTTTGAGATAAGTACCCAACTTGGTAGATTAGATGCTTCGCATGGGTTGGTACTACAAAATGATGAAGAGGGCAACATATACTGGAAAGAGAACCTCAATATTTCCGGAGCTGCCCGAAAGATTGAAAAAGTAAACAGAAATGGGAATGAAGAACTCATCATCACGTTAAATAACGATTCTCCCGTTTTTCTAATCAAAAAACAGAACAACAAATGAGACTTAGAGCTGTAATCCTATGCCTTTTTCTGATTCACCTTGCGGCTTGCACCAACAAGGAATCAAATAACGCAACAGAGGAAAACGTTGAAACCCTCTTTACCTTGCTTCCTCCAGAAGAAACTGGAATCACCTTCATCAACGCCGTTGAGAATCAAAAGAACTTCAATATTTTCAAGTATAGAAACTTCTACAACGGTGGCGGCGTTGCCATTGGCGACATTAACAACGATGGCCTTTCAGATATCTATCTTACAGGGAACATGGTGGCTAATCGCCTGTATCTGAACAAGGGCAATTTCCAATTTGAGGATATATCGGAATCTGCAGGAGTTACCGGGAACAAACCTTGGTCCACCGGTGTGGTCATGGTTGATGTGAACCAAGACGGGCTCTTGGACATTTATGTCTGTAATGCAGGAAACATGGAGGGCAACAACCACGACAATGATCTCTACATCAATAATGGGGACCTTACCTTTACCGAGAGAGCCAATGAATATAATTTGGCCAAAACAGGCTTTACCACCCACGCCTCTTTCTTCGATTATGACAAGGATGGCGATTTGGATGCCTATATTCTCAATAACAGCAACATTCCCGTAAGCAGTCTCGGTTATGCCGAACAACGTGAAGTGCGCGCACAGGACTGGGAAGGTGTTCCCGATATTTTTAAAGGTGTGGGCGATATGCTACTCCGTAATGACGATGGCAAATTTGTGGATGTCAGCGAGGAAGCCGGTATTTATGGAAGCCTCATCGGGTTTGGATTAGGGGTGATGGTCACCGATTTCAACGGCGATTTTTACCCAGATATTTACGTCTCCAATGACTTTTATGAGCGGGACTATCTCTATATCAATCAAAAAGATGGCACATTTAAGGAGCAAATCAAGGATTGGACCTCACATTTGAGCCTTTCTGCCATGGGGATAGATGTTGCAGATATCAACAACGATGGGCATAACGATATTTTCATCACCGATATGCTTCCAGAAAAAGAACACAGGGTAAAATCTGTGATGGAATTTGAGGGCTATACTGTTTTTAACCTCAAACAAAGCAAGGATTTTGGCCAGCAATATATCCAGAACACATTGCAGCTCAACAATGGCAATGGTACTTTCTCCGAAGTGGCCTATTACAGTGGAATAGATGCCACGGACTGGAGTTGGGCCGGACTCATGTTTGATATGGACAATGATGGCCTAAAAGATATCTTCGTTACCAATGGTATTAACCACGACCTTACCGATTTGGACTTCGTGGACTTTTTTGCCAACGAGATTGTCCAAAAAATGGCACTGACCGGAAAAAAGGAATCCATTGATTCCATTATCAGCAAAATGCCCATAAAGCCCCAACCCAACTACGCCTACAAGAACAACGGGGACATTTCCTTTAAAAATGCCAACAAAGAATGGGGCTTTGACCTGCCTTCACGATCCAATGGGGCCGCGTATGGGGATCTGGACAACGATGGTGATCTGGATTTGGTCATCAACAATGTCAATACAGAAACTTTTGTTTATAAGAACAATACAGATACCCAACTGAACAACAACTACGTTCAATTAAAATTCAAGGGGCCCAAAACCAATCCATTTGGTGTGGGTGCACTGGTCCAGTTTTATTTTGATGGCAACATCATCAACCAAGAAATGATTCCGTCAAGAGGGTTTCAATCCTCAATGGAATATGGCATGACCATTGGATTGGGCAAAACAGCAGCACTGGATTCAATTCGCGTTGTCTGGCCCGATCGGCATACCCAAAAGCTCCAAAATGTCAAGGCCAACCAAATCATCACTTTAAACTATGATGATGCCACCGAAATCTATAATCCCGTCAAAAAAGAGAACAAAAAATCCTTGCTGACCGAATTGGAAACTGCCACAACGGTGGCCCACCAAGAGGACAATTACAACGATTTTGATTACGAGGGGCTTATCTATCAAAAACTGTCCCAAGAAGGTCCTTCCTTGGCCGTGGCCGACATTAATGGGGATGGAAATGAGGATTTCTTTATTGGCGGAGCCCGAAATCAGCCCGGAACCATCTATCTGCACCACGGAAATGGAAAAATCACCCAAAAAACATCAAGGGTATTTGAAGAAGACCAAATGTTTGAAGATGTTGCAGCGGCCTTTTTTGATGCAGACGGGGACGGTGACCTTGACCTCATGGTAGGTTCGGGGGGCAACAATGTAGGCGAACAACGTAGCTACATCCCACGCTTGTACCTAAATGATGGCAATGGGAATTTCACCAAATCGGAGACTAAATTGCCATCAACATTCAAGAACGTATCAACTATCTCCCCTTTTGATTTTGACGATGATGGCGATATGGACGTGTTTATTGGTTCCCGAAGTGTGGTGGGCGTATATGGCATATCGCCAGACCATCTTTTCTTGGAAAATATGGGCGATGGCACCTTCACCAATGTTACCGAACGATTGGGCTATGACCTAAAGGATGCAGGAATGGTAACCGATTCCAAATGGGTAGATGTTGATGGGGACTCAAAAAAGGACCTGATCGTGACCGCGGAATGGGACACTCCAAAAATCTACAAAAATACGGGGAGAAGGCTTACCAAAATGCCCTCTTCCCTAGACAGTCTCTATGGATGGTGGAATACTGTGGAAAGTGCAGATTTGGACAATGATGGGGACATGGATTTAATTTTGGGCAACCAAGGGTTGAACCTCCATTACAAACCCTCAATGGAAAACCCCATGAAAATGTGGATAAACGACTACGACAACAATGGCACCATTGAACAGATCGTTACCCTGGGGCAAGATGGGGGTGATTATCCCATCCATCAAAAAAGAGAGCTCACCGAGCAGTTGCCCGGTTTAAAAAAACAAAACCTGAAAGCTTCGGACTATGCCCACAGGACCATCCATGAACTTTTCCCAGAGCAATTGGTAAAGAATGCCATCATGAAAAAGGTGGAAACCTCAGCATCGGTAATTGCCATAAACGAAGGCGGTGGAAAGTTTACCATTCAAAATTTACCCCCTCGGGTACAACTTTCCTGTGTTTGTGACATTACCTGCACCGATGTGAACAAGGACGGAAACCTGGATCTGATCATGGCCGGCAATAATTTTGAATACAAGCCGCAATTCTCAAGACTGGATGCCAGTCATGGCAATATTTTGTTGGGCGACGGCAACCTTGGATTTGAATGGCAGAATTATGATATAAGTGGATTTAAGGTCAGGGATGAAGTAAAATATCTGGAACAATTCAAGGACAAAAACGGAAAAACTTTTGTAATTGTGGCCATCAATAACAATAAACCAAAGATTTTTGCCATTGATGAATAAGTTCAAAATAGCAGTTTTGGTCTCACTTCTTCTTGCCAGTTGCAAGAAAGAAGGCAGTCTCTTTGAAAATCCTTCGCCAAAAAAGACAGGTGTGGACTTTGTCAATACATTGACCACAACGGAAGACCTCAGTATTTTGGACTACCTCTATTTCTACAATGGCGGAGGGGTTTCCATAGGCGACATCAATAACGATGGCCTCCCTGATATTTTCTTTACCGGGAACCAAGTAAAGAACAAGTTATACCTCAACAAAGGCGACTTAAATTTTGAAAATATTTCAAGTGCTGCTGGAATTGAGGGTAATAGCACTTGGAACACTGGGGTAACCATGGCCGACGTGAACGGAGATGGGTTTTTGGATATCTACGTCTGTGCCGTGGTGGGGATAAACGGGTTCAATGGGTTCAATGAGCTCTACATCAACAACGGCGACAACACCTTTACCGAAAGTGCCGCCCAATATGGTCTGGATTTCGACTCGTACAGCTCCAATGCTGCTTTTTTTGATTATGATCTGGATGGAGACTTGGACCTGTATCTTCTAAACCATGCCGTGCACACCCAAAACTCGTTTGGGCGATTTGATCTACGCTTTGAGCGCCGCTATGAAACTGGGGACAAATTACTTCGTAATGATGATGGTCGGTTTGTGGATGTCAGTGAGGAAGCTGGCATTTACGGGGGCATCAATGGATACGGACTCGGTTTGGCCGTTGCGGATTTCAATCAGGATGGATACCCGGATATTTATGTGGGCAACGATTTCCATGAAGACGATTACTACTATTTAAATAATGGTGATGGCACGTTTACGGAAAGCCTCAAAAAATATTTTGGCCACACCACCCGATTTTCCATGGGAAATGATGTCACTGACATCAACAATGATGGGCGCCCCGATATTATTTCGTTGGATATGTTACCCGAGGATGAAGTCGCCCTGAAATCTTCCGAAGGCGATGACAATGTTCAAACACAAAAACTTCGGGTAGACCGTTTTGGGTATCACTACCAGTTCACCCGAAACATGCTTTTTGTGAACCAACCCGATGGCAATTACTTGGAAACAGCTTTCATGAGCGGTATAGCCGCAACCGATTGGAGCTGGAGTGCCCTCTTCGGGGATTATAACCTGGATGGCAAACAAGACCTTTTTATTTCAAATGGGATTCCAAAACGACCCAATGATTTGGATTTCATCAAATTTGTTTCGAGTGATGAAATCCAGAAAAAAATAGACAACACCAAACTGGTAGATCAAAAAGCGTTGAATCTTATGCCCTCTGGGAATGTGCACAATTATGTGTTTCAAGGAAGTCAGGATTTAAAATTCAAGGATAGGTCCGGCGATTGGATCACCAAAGACACTTTGATTTCTGGGGCTACGGCCATGGGGGATTTGGATAACGATGGCGACCTTGACCTGGTCACCAACAATATCAACCAGCCCGCTTCCCTTTACATTAACAAGGCTGCCAAAAAAGGAAATTATCTCAAATTAAAGTTTCAGTATTCCCCAAAGAACACCTTTGGAATTGGTACAAAAGTGTATTCCTATCAAAACGGAGGGCTTCAATTCAAAGAATTGTTCCCTACCCGCGGATTTCAAGCTTCATCAGAACCGATGATCCATTTTGGGTACGGAACCATCCAAAAGGTGGATTCCATCAGGATTATCTGGCCAGATAGGACTTACCAAACCTTAAAAGATGTCGCCACAAACCAAACCCTCACCGTAAAACCGGAAGACGCAAGGCCATTCAATTACAAATCACTTCACAAGAACGCCAAAAGACTTTTTGAGCCTGTTAACAATAATCTGGGCATAGATTTTACCCATGTGGAGGACAATTACACCGATTTTAACCGGGAAAAACTGATTCCCTATCAAGTTTCAGACAGGGGCCCGGCACTTGCTTTGGGTGATCTTAATGGCGATGGGAAAGAAGATATTTTTTTGGGAGGATCAAAGTTTGTCCCTTCAAAAGTTTATCTACAACAAGATTCTACTTTTGTACCTCAACGCTTTGAATCTATTGCCAAAGATTCCATTCGCGAAGATATTTCGGCAGCCATTGCCGATTTCAATAACGACCAAAAAAATGACCTGTTCGTAACGGGTGGTGGCGGTGACTTTTTTGGAAAATCTGAAGCGTTGCTGGAAACCTATTACGTTCAGAAAGACTCCAGTTTTTTAATCACAGAGCTGCCCAAATTTTTCCAAAATGCCTCTGTGGTAAAACCGTATGATTTTGACAACGACGGAGATTTGGATGTTTTTGTGGGAGGACATACCATTACGGCTAAGTTTGGAGCCCCCGCCACATCCTATATTTTGGAAAACAACAATGGGAATTTTTCCATTTTTGATGGGTTTGTGCCTTTTTCCGAAGGAATGGTAACTGATGCCATTTGGGACGATTTTAATGGGGATGGCACCAAAGATTTGATTTTGGTGGGAGAATGGATGTCTCCCAGATTTCTTCAATTTAAGAATGGAGCTTTTACCGAAACCAATCCCTTGGATATAAAAGGGCTTTGGCAAAGCGTAGTTGCATTTGATATTGATGGGGATGGTGACACGGATTACCTCCTTGGTAATTGGGGCACCAACTCAAAATTCAGGGCCTCTGAAAAATATCCGATGAAATTGTACTTCAATGACTTTGATAATAACGGTCAAACCGAAACCGTGACGGCCTTGGAAAAAGATGGCCTTTATTATCCCTTGGAAACCTTGGATGGGCTTACATCGCAATTGGTATATTTGAGGAAGGAGTTCACCACTTATAAATCTTTTGCCGGGAAGACCATGGAAGAATTGTTTGGAAAGAAAACCTTGAAAGAATCAACGCTTTTGGAGGTGAGCACCCTCGAATCTGGATATTTAAAAAATAATGATGGGATTTTCACTTTTGTTCCATTCAAAAATGAACTCCAAGTTTCCCCCATTATGGTATTTTTGGTGGATGATTTTGATGCTGATGGAGTCCAAGAAGTATTGATGGGCGGTAACTTTTTTGGGGTAAAGCCCTATCACGGACGACTTGATTCCTTTCCTGGGGCACTCCTGAAAAATGAAAATGAAATACTTTTGGGAACTGGACTGGGTCTGGATTTCACCAAAAAATCGTTGAGACATTTAAACACATTAACCCTAAATGGCAAAAAGTACGTAATTGCCATTTTTAATAACGACAAAGCACAAGTATATAGAATCAATAATTAAAAAAGGCCATGAAAGAAAGAATTAGTTTACTGGTAGCACTACTGTTGGTTTTTGTTTCCTGTCAAAAAAAGCAGGAACCCATAACCGTAACATCTGAAGACTATCATAAATCTGTGGACAAAGTCATTGAGGTCATGATTCATGATATCTTCTCTCCCCCTGTTGCAAGCCGAATTTTTGCGTATCCCAATATCGCGGCTTATGAAATCATAGCCAAAAAAGATGATCGTTATAAGTCATTGGCAGGACAAATCCATGATTTAGGGAACATTCCAAATCCCAAAACAGATGAGAACATCAATTATGAAATGGCTGCCTTGGTGGCCCATATAGATTTGAGCAGAAGACTCATTTTCTCCGAAGAACGGGTCAAAGCATTTCGCGATAGCCTCTATACCCTTTGGGCAGATAAGAATGAGCCCATGTTCAATGCATCCAAAGCCTACGGATTGGAAGTGGCAGATTTCATTGGGGCTTGGATGGACAAAGACAATTACAAACAGACGCGAACCATGCCCAAGTTCACGGTAGACACAGAGGAACCCTCACGTTGGCAACCCACTCCTCCTGCGTACATGAGTGGTCTTGAGCCACATTGGAGCAAAATACGCCCATTTGCCATTGATTCTGCCGAACAGTTCAAACCCATACCGCCCCCTCCTTTTTCCATGGAAGAAGATTCGCCTTTTTACAAAGAATTGATGGAAGTATATGAGGTTAGAAAAAGTATGGTCGGCAAAGGCGATAAGTCCGAAGAAATTGCTATTGCCCAATTCTGGGATTGCAATCCCTATGTTTCCGTCACTAGGGGACATTTGATGTTCGCCACAAAAAAAATTACCCCAGGGGCCCACTGGATAGGCATCACCAAAATTGCATGCAGAAAGGATGATACGGATTTTGCCACCACCACGTATGCCTATACCAAGACTTCCATTGCCATAGCCGATGCATTTATTAGCTGTTGGGATGAAAAATACAGAAGCAACCTTATACGTCCGGAAACCTTGATCAACGAGTATATTGATGATAGTTGGGAACCTGTGTTGCAGACCCCTCCCTTCCCAGAATATACCAGTGGCCACAGCGTGGTCTCCGGTGCCGCATCCACAGCCCTTACGGATATCTTTGGCGACAACTTTTCCTTTGATGATGATACCGAAGTACCTTATGGACTGCCCGTTCGTTCCTTCACATCATTCAAGCAAGCCGCCGATGAAGCGGCCATAAGCAGAATGTACGGCGGAATTCATTATCGCGCTGCCATAGAAGTGGGTGTTAAGCAAGGGCGTGACCTTGGAGCATATGTTGTTGATAAACTTGACATGACTAGAGGGTAATTTTCTATTTTTGCCATCTATGATGAGAAAAATTTCTATTCTGGCCCTTATTTTGGTTTTGATTGCCTTGTTTTGGTATCTATTCCTAAAACCACAGGATTATCAGGTAAGCTTTAAGGCAAAAGCCCTTCCGGGAACCATTTTTGAAACGGTTAAGGCTTGGAACAAGACCATGGATACCGTGGCACCAGTGCAATTTGAAAGCTTGCAGGATTTTACCCAAACTTTGGCCTTCAATGACTCCGTTCACATCTATGAATGGAACATTACCAAAATCCATGATTCCTTGAGCCAAATCGATGTGAACATTAAGGATAGGGACCACTCACTGATGAACAAAATCAAAATTCCTTTTTCCGATACGGATTTTGAGAAAGGTTCCAGAAAGACCTTATTGGATTTTAATCAGTTTTTAAATGAGCATCTTCAAAAGTTTAAAGTTTCAATTGTGGGAGAGGAAGAGCTCTTCTCCACATTTTGCGCATGCGTTTCATTGACAACAGAACCAGTGGAAAAAGCAGGTGGTATCATGGCTAATTATTCCTATCTAAACTCTACCATATTTGAAAATGGTGCAGAACCCAATGGGCCTCCTTTTTTGGAAGTAGAAAATTGGGACTTAAAGGCCAATACATTATCCTATAATTTTTGTTTCCCAATTATTCGTTCCGAAAAATTACCGATACACCCAAGCATTACCTACAAAAGAATCTTTGGCAAACCGGCATTGAAAGCGGTTTACAATGGAAATTATGTAACCTCGGACAGGGCATGGTACGCACTTTTAAACTATGCTGAAGAAAACAACATCCCTGTAGAAAAAAAACCCATTGAGGTCTTTTTCAACAATCCTAACATGGGAGGGAACGAAATAGAATGGAGAACAGAGGTTTACATGCCCATAAAGGAATCCGAATGAGCAGACTTGCTCTTGTTTTGATTTTGGTTTTTGCACAGGGATGCGCACAAAAAACCCAATACAGTCAGTTAAACCATTTGGGCAATTTCCCTTCCAAGCTCCGTGAAGTATCTGGAATCAGTATGGGACATGGAGACATTTGGGTCATTGAGGACAGTGGTAACAAGGACAAAATCTACAAGGTGGACAAGAAGGGTAATATCATCAAAGACCTTAAAATTGACCATGCCAAAAATGAGGATTGGGAAGATTTGGCCATGGACAAAGATGGCAATCTCTACATTGGCGATTTTGGAAACAATGCCAATGCCAGAAAAAACTTGACCATATATAAGGTTTCTGCTTCTGAATTAAAGAAAAAGGAACCCAACGCTGAAAAAATTGAGTTCCATTACCCTGAACAAAAGGATTTTCCGCCCAAAAAAGACAGTTTGCTCTTTGATACAGAGGGAGTTTTTCACTGGAATGGTCATTTGTACATCTTTACCAAGAACCGCACACGGCCCTATACCGGTGAAACCTTAATGTATCGGGTTCCTGATGTTGAAGGCAAGTACGATGCTGAATTCTTGGGTTCAATGGTCTTATGCAAAAGTCAAGACCACTGCTCGGTAACTGGGGCCGATATTTCACCCGACGGCAAAACCATTGCCCTATTAACTTATGGTTTTGTGTTTATGCTGACCGATTTCAGTACTCCCGATTTTACTAAATCATCCATCAAAATCATTGATCTACAAACCCGAACCCAGATCGAATCGGTTTGCTTTTATGATGATAGCACACTTTTGATTGCCGATGAAAAAAACAAGAGAACCGGGGGAGGCAGTCTTTACTCGTTTTCCATCAACTCTAACTAGAACCCGAACCCTACCCCAAAGGCAAACCGGAGACCATCGGTACTATTGAACAACCCAAAATTGGCGGTAAGCACATCAACTCCGTTCACAAAAATTCCCCCTCCGTAGGAATTGTGCCATTTGTCCGAGTCCTCTTCAGGAAACCAAACACGGCCATAATCAAATCCACCATAAATTCCCGGGGTTACGGGCAACAATCCGGTTTTACGACTCCTAAAACTGTAACGTAGGTCTGTACTTTGATAAAACGAGGTCTTTCCCGTGAAACGTTGAAATCGGAAGCCCCGCAACCCATCATTCCCCCCAATACTGGCGGCTTGATAAAATTCAAAATCGTCCCCAATATTAAGGTGCCCTTTTAACTTTGTGGCAAGGACCAATCTTCCATTGGAACACAGTTTATGGTCCACCGACAAACTGGGTATGATATATCCGAATGACCTACCGGATTCCTGCAAATTGGTTTTATACCCTCCTTCTAATGCAAAACTCATCCCCAAAGTGGGAAAAGCTTCATTATCCGTATTTGAATAGGTATATTCCGCATCCACACCCAAGAACCTTTGGTGTCGTTCCTCGCCATTTTCAACATAGAACTCATTGATGAACCTATCTCCCGTGGCTTCAACCTCAATATCTTCATAAGAAGCCCCAACACGTACTTTGGAACCTAAATGCCCACGCCACACCAATGAAGGTGCCAATTTCAATGTCCGTAGCTTAACCCGGTTATAATCCAAGCCAAGGGGTTCGTCATCATCATTATTCTCCGTCTCGTTACCAAAACCGAAGAAGTTCAAGGTAAAATTAGGGCTGGTGAACCGAGCGTGAATCTCTAGGTTCACTTTATCGATCACATTGGCAAACTCCCCTTTATATCCTAAATAAAATCCATTTGTGGCAAAGTAAAATGCCGCGTTGAAGGTATGTTGCTGTGTAAATGGGTTTTGCCGAAAGCCATTAAAGGTATAGGTATCGGTCAGTCCAATTCTAAAACCATCATCTGGATTGAACCCAAGGGTGGGCAAAAATTGGTTATTGCTTGCCTTGATTTTCAGAAATTCGTAGGTATTGGTCTCGTAATCGTTCAAACGGTGAATTTTCCCTCCAAAGGCTTCTTCATAGGTGTTCTTTTTGGCCTTAAAATCATAAACATGCACTTTTTTCGACTCCTCTCCAATCTTGTACACATCATTGTTCTGTCCACCCACAATCCTGATTTTTATCTGGGAATTTTTGGCATTGACATCGAAAACATCATCATCGTCCAAACCATACACCCAAATTTCTTTGGTGAACTCGGGCCGGTAGACTTTTTGGAAGAAAATATCAGCATTTTCCCCACCTTTAATACGGTAACCCATCACCTCAATGCTTCCATTTTCTAGGGAATTGATGCTGAAATAATCATCCTTGTCCGTTCCCGTAACCACACTGTATTGGTTGAGTATGGAAAAATATTCTTTTGCGGTTTCCACCAGATTTTCCTTTCTGGCCAATAGCGTATTCTTGATTAGGGTGACCGTTTCGTCCCTTACTTCTTCGGGAAAGGCCATGAAAGCCTCATCAATGACATTTTCATTAATATGCTGCTGAAGGAACTTGGCTTCGTCCACCCACATTTCCATGTTGGTTTCAGAAAGTAGGGCCATATCCAAGGCAAAGGTCCTTGGTGAAGAGGTAAATCCTTTTACGCTTCTGATCTCATCATGAAACCCTTCAAAAATCCGTAATGCAGGAACTGATCTTGAACCAAATTCCATAATCAATCCATCGCCCCACCGGGAAAACACCTGATCCCTATCCCTAGGAATGGGTTTATAAATTTTATTGCCGTCTTCGGTTTTAAATTCGGCCCATCGCCATTGATCTACGTGACGGTCCCAATCGCCCAGCAGCATATCAAATAAGCGGGCCTTTATATATTCCCTCTGGTCAATACTGTATTCCTCATCTTCCCGCAGTTTATTGATGAGATCGTATGTGCTTTCAATTTTTTTGGTTTTCCCGAAGCTTTCCAAATCATCGTGCCCATCTGATACATGTTCCTCAATCATATAAAGTCCATCGCCAAAATCGGAATTGAAATCGCCCAAAACGGATTGTTTGGGTACGTAGTACAACTTTGGGTTGGTATGGTAAATATCAACCGCATCGGACAATTGGGCTATGGTAAACGCTGCATACGGATGGGCCCCAGTGTAGAGGTCCAGCAACAAATCTTCTGTGTAAGTATCTTCAAACTGCCCAATAATGTATTGGTCTTGGAAAGCCATGGCCTGCAGGTATCGTTCGGCACTTTTGCGAAGATCGCGCATCACATATTCCCTACCTTCCCTATCTGCCAACCGCAACGAATTGGATTGGTTTCCTCCTCCTTTCCGCACTACCGTAAGCCCCCCAAAAAGTGTATCCAAGCGAACCGTTGGCACCTTCACCTTGGTGGCATAATATTTTCTATACCGCTCTCCCCACAACCATTTATGGAAACCGCTTTTATCAATTTCTTCCTCGGTATACACTGAAGCTTCCTTGTAGGCAGGAAAATCATCGGGCAGGGATACACTTTGGGTAGATCTATCCGGCGGCAATACCTCGGTGGTGAACATTGCCTTATTTCTGCCCTCTTCAATTCCATGGAAACCAACACTGGACGACCCATCCTTGTATACTTTGAGAATGGCGAAACCCATTTCCCCTGTGGAAAATTTACTTCCGTTCAATAGTCGCGTAGCCCCGGTTTTGGCCCCGGCCCCACTTACAATCTGTGGTTTTCCCGATTCCACAATATATTGAAGGGTATGCTCGTGCCCGGAAGCAAAAATCACCTTGTCTGAATATTGCGAAAGGGTCAGAATGCGTTTTCTGAGCTCATTGTATTTTTTATTGGACAAATCCTCCACAGAAACCCCAGCAGTCCGCCGTAACATATTGGCCACTGTTCCCAAAACAGGAAGCGGAAAACCTCCCCCACTGGGAAATATATGCTGTTTAAAGGAATATTGCCCACCATGGGTTCCGTAGGTGAACATAGGATGATGGAGGGCGATAACAATGGTCTTATCCAGATTTTTTTTGATCTCGCTTTCCAACTCCTCAAAAAAACGTTCCCGATCTTTAATCTCGCATTTATCGTTCATGGTCGGGTGCTTGTCCCAATCGGTCAGGTACCATTCTGTGTCTATGGCCAGCACCAGGATATTGTCGCTAATCTCGATTTCTTCTATGGGGCATCCATTGTCGGGAAGAAAGACATCCTTGCTGTCCAATGCTTTTTGGATATATTTTTCCTCCCGCTCCAGTCCCTCCAACCCGTTGCTGTACCAATCATGGTTGCCGGGGACAAAAACCGTCCGCCCTTTAAAGGATTCAACGCTGCTCAATTGGGCATTCAAGTAATGTTTTGATTGTTCGTGCCCTTCGGGATCATTCTCTTTATCGGGAAAACCGGCAGGGTAAATATTGTCTCCCAAAAAAAGGGCGGTACTGTTTGAATCGGCCTTGCTTAAAACCGATTTAAATTTCTTTAATGCTGGATTTAATTCCCCGGCGGGCGACAAACCCGCATCACCGATCAAATAAAAGGTATGCTCAACTTCCTTGTTTTCAAAAGTATATTCATCAGTGGAAGGAACGGCATATTTTGCCTCATAGGTGGCACAGCCAGACATCATTGCCAACAAGAGAATGAACGCGTAATGTTTCTTCATAAGCCATGAGGTTGAATCCAAAATTTTGTACTTTGGATAATTCAAACTTGCAGTTATGTCGGATATTGTTGAAAAAACTGAACGTTTTGTCACCGAACTTTTAGATAAAAAGCTTGACCCGAGGTTTTTATACCACAACTTGCGACATACCCAGCGTGTGGTTAAAAGTACTAAAGAATTGCTCAATTTCTATGACCTAAAGGAGGAGGAGAATGAAAAGTTGTTATTGACCGCTTGGCTGCATGATACGGGCTATATTGAGGACCCGCACGAGCATGAGGAGGCCAGTTGCAAAATCGCCACGGATTTTCTAATGGACAATGGTTATGAAACATCGGATATCAAGGAAGTCTGTGATCTGATCTTGGCCACCAAAAAACGATACGAGCCTAAAAATTTGTTGGAAGAAATCATCAGGGATGCGGATATGTCCCACTTTGCCAAAAAGAGTTATTGGGAAACCACGGATTTTTTAAAGAAAGAATTGAAAGAGTTGGGCATTGCCAACTATTCAGGTAAAGAATGGAGGGAAAAAAATATTAAAATGTTCCGAAATGAACACACGTTCTACACCGACTATGCCAAAGAAAATTGGCAGGAAGGAAAGGAACGCAATCTCAAACAATTGCTCAAGGAGAAAAAAACGGAAAAGAACATCGCCAAAAAAGAAGCGCTTAAGGCCAAGTACAAAGAAGAAAGCCCAGATAGAAGTGTGCAGACCCTCTATAGGGTAACCCTAAAAAACCACTTAAAGCTTAGTGATATTGCCGATACCAAGGCCAACATTTTGTTATCTGTAAATGCCATTATCATTTCCTTGGTGCTGGCCAATTTGCTCACCAAGCTGGACAACCCTTCCAACACCTACTTGATTTATCCGACCATGATCCTTATCCTTTTTAGTATAGTTTCCATGGTATTGTCTGTTTTGGCCACTAGGCCCAATGTTACCAGCGGAAAGTTCACCAAGGAAGATGTAGAGCAGAAAAGGGTCAACCTGTTGTTCTTTGGTAATTTCCACAAAATGGAGTTGGATGAGTATGAGTGGGCCTTAAAGGAGTTGGTAAAGGATAAGGATTACGTGTACTCCTCACTTACCAAAGATTTGTACTACTTGGGACTGGTATTGAACAAAAAGTACCGGATATTACGGCTTACCTATAACATTTTTATGATAGGAATGATTATCTCCGTTCTTTCTTTTGGTATAGCTTTCCGGTTTTTTGGACCCGATAGATTGATTTTTTAGACTAGGATTTTAGCTCCTCCATTAAATCATCATAGGTGTAGGTCTGCTCAGATTTTTTGTCCTTTTTGTACAAAATCTCAGCTCTAATGGCCTTAAGGCCCGTTACCCCCTGAAGACCTTCCAACTCCACAATTTCAATGTTGTCCGTAAAGTAACCTTTGTTTTTTAGGAAGCGTATATAGCGCATATATTCCCGCTCATCTTTTCGTTGGGAATAGACAATGGACAACTTGCCTTTTTGGGTCAACCGTTCATTGGTTCCTTTGATGTAGGATTTGTCGATACGTTTTTTGATCACCTCATACCGTGCATTGTAGGTACCATCCACATCAAACCGCTTTTCATCCATCCGAAAACGAATGGACAACGAGGTGCTATAGACCAAAATAAGCGAAGCCACATCCAGATGTACGGGCAAATGGGGCTTAAGTGCGTAATACTTGTTTTCCATGTCGCACATCACCTGAAGCTGCCATAGCCTGAGATTGCTCAGGTAAAGTTCATTGAACTTTCTGTCCCTGGCAATGGAACTGCCAATGTACATGTTGTGCTCAACGCCATCGGTTTTGTAACGTTCAAAATAATGCGGGAACATTTCTTGGGCGGCCAATTGTTTCTTGTCCAAAAGGGCGGCCAATTGCATGTTGGATTCCATCACACTATCATCATAATTTCTACGGTGATCGTAATAGGATTCCGTGGTCTCATCTATTTTGGACTCATAGACCTTGATAAGGGCCTTAAGTTCACTATCCTCTTTTTTCAAATGCTTGAAAACAGGGTTGATCTCTTCCTTCACAAAATCGAATACGGCCTGTTCGGTATGGGTATAAAGTGCTTCTTTCACCTCATCGAGATAGGTGTTCACCCTGAACATCAACTCCTCATAAATGGGCAATCTGTATTTCTCAATGGCCCTTTCCAAGACATCATTGATTTCAGAAAGCTGAATCATTAGATCCCGTTGAATGGAAAGGTTTCGTTCCTTGGAAGAATCCTTAATATCTATTTGCCCATAGAGCGGATATACGTCCTTGAACACAATTTCCCTGAACACAGGTTGGTTTCCGGATAATTCATCGGCCATAAAACGTTTGGCCTCTTCCTGAAATTTCCAATACACCGAAGGATGCACAGTGGTACACTCGTGTTGGATAATGGCGTCCACCAAATTTTCTTCTTCCTCAATGGACCGAAGTACGGATGATATAATGTACGGCATAACATCATCCAACTTATTGGCATTTACGCTGTTCAACTCGTTAACGGTGTCCGAAACCAGTTCCAAAACCCCCAAAAGCTCCCCATTGCTGGAAATAGGGGCCAATATGGCACTCCGTATTCCCTGGTCATAAAGGTTCTTATAGGGTTGGGCCTTTTCCTTCTTATAGTATTTTTCCACATTGGAGATGGCAAAATACTTGCTCTCCCTGAAAAGTTTTCCATGGGAATAATCACAGAGCATCACATCACAGGATTCTGTTTCCTTTCCATTGAGGATATAACTTTCCATGCCTCTTCCATAAATTTTGAAAAAGCTGTTGGCATTGGAATCGTAACCTGCAAAACCCACGTTGATTTTCTTAAGCTTAAAAAGCGACCTGAACGTATCCTGAAAACTGTCCATATAGTTTTCGCTTTCGCTCTTCTTTTTTCCAATAAGGGTGGACTTTATCTCAGAAATGGAATGCTCGGTAGTAACATCGAACATATTGGAAATGACAAAGCCTTTGGCGATAAAACTATTGGGCGGTATTTTTTCCTTCCAAAGTGCCAAATTTTCAAAATTATCCAAGAGCTCGTCCACATCTTCCTGGGTCAACTCCTTGGATTTTTCCGTTGGAAGAATTTCCATAAAATCCGCATTGTACAATATGCGATAATGGTGCATTACCCCATTGGCATCAGGAATATCGTAGAAAATGGGTCTTTTAAAATCCAAATTAAACCCATAATAAAAGTTCAGGATCACCGTACATTTCATGATGTAGCTGAGATCTTCGGGTATATTCTGGATTTGCAGCTCAAAGCCTTCACCAGCATCTTTCAATATTTTTTGAAAGCGTTCAGAGGAATTGAACACCATGCTTTCAAACGCTGTTGAGGCTGTTTTTATCTCGTTCTTGGTTAAGGCCGGGGCAAAGGTCTCCTTCAGGATGATACTGATGACATCCTTGTGCTTCTCCAACAAACCAAGGTCACTGAAACCATCTCGTAGCTCAGGATAGGGTGCTTGGGAATCCAAGACATACCTTGCCCAGTCGGCATAGTGCTTGTCCTTGCTCCCCAGTTGCTGTTCATAATGTTCCAATAGCTTGTTGAAACTTACCAACTGAACCATTGGGCTTACCGCATCACAGTTCTGTTCCATACCAATATTGGTCGTAGATTAGCATGTAAAGTTACAAAAAGAAAGGATGTCCGTCTTATAATGGTAATCTTTATAGATTAATCGCCATTTTTAAGGATATTTAGTGAAATTTATGCCATGTCCTCCAATTTTAGGTTAGATCGGGCCTACAAGAATGCCAAGACCATTCCTTTTGACGATGATTCCAAATTCATCTTTTTTAGTGATTGTCATCGGGGGGACAACAGCTTTGCCGATGACTTTGCCAACAACCGAAATATTTATTTTCATGCCCTGAATTATTACTACCGCCAGGGTTTCCAGTATTGCGAACTTGGTGATGGGGATGAGCTATGGGAAAACATCAGTTTTGATGAAATTTTTGAAGCCCATAAAAATGTATACCAATTGCTGCGCCAATTTCATTTGGAAAGGCGATTGCATATGCTCTGGGGCAATCATGATATGGTGTACAAGGACAAAACTTATGTGGACAAGCACCTCTCCAGCTATTTTGAGCCCATTGATGGTTCCGACAAGGAACTTTTTGAGGACATCACCTATCATGAAGCCATCGTTTTAAAGCATACGGAAACTGGGCAAGAACTTTTTTGCACCCACGGGCACCAAGCGGATTGGTGGAACTATGTGTGCTGGCGCATTGGTCGATTTCTGGTTCGGGTTTTATGGAAACCCCTGCAAGTAGTGGGTATAGCCGACCCCACCAGTCCCGCCAAAAATTACAAGGAACTTATCCGAATAGAAAAACGGATAAAGCGATGGATCTTAAAGAACAAGCTTCTCATCACCATTGCCGGGCATACCCACAGACCCCGATTTCCCGAACCGGGACAAATTCCCTTTTTTAATGATGGAAGCTGTGTACACCCCAGAAGCATTACCGGTATTGAAATTGAAGATGGAAAAATCGCATTGATCAAATGGCATATCGCCACAAAGGCAGATGGCACATTGCAAATTGTACGAGTGTTGCTGGAGGGTCCTGAAAAATTGGTGGATTATAGGGAACCATAAATCACCTTCCTTTGTTTGGATTGAAAACAAAAAGGAATGGTTGCAGCTTAACGATTTAACGCCGTTTTATCACATTCATGGCAAGGTATTTGCTAACTTTATAGTTACGAATCGACCAAGTTGCTATGAAAAAGCTTGTTTTCCTTCTTATGGGTTTTGGGTTGGGAATCGTTTCCCTACAAGCACAATCCTCCGACCTGCCCACCACCCGTCCCCTACAGATTGGCGACAACAACAATTTGGATGTCAAGGCCAGCAACCAAGGCACATCGCTCCGTATGCCTTCCGTACTCGATGAGAATTTAACCTCCGAAAATGAAAAGCCAGGCGTTCAAATGCTTCCCGATAGGGAACTGCTTCAGGCGGGATACGATTTGGTAATAGACCCCAAGGTGGGCGAAAAAGAGAAAAAGGGTTCCAACGAGCATTTTGGCGACCAATATTTGGGCGATTTAAAGACCACAGCAAAATTTGTCGGGATTGTGTGCCGTGATCATGAGTACGTTGATGGCGACAGAATAAAAATATACCTCAACGGTGAAGTAGTTGAGTACAATTTACTACTCTCAGGTTCCTTTAGAGGGGTTAATCTGGATTTGGCACAAGGATTCAACCGGATTGAATTTGAGGCTCTCAACCAAGGGTCATCCGGTCCCAATACTGCCCAAGTTGTGGTAGCAGATGAAAAAGGGCAAGTAATCCATAACAATCGCTGGAATCTTTCCACAGGCTCAAAAGCAAGCCTGATCATTATTAAGGAAGAGGAATAATCAATCGCCTGGTTTGTAGGTCCACGCTGCTCTTTTCAAAACATCTTCCCTGTAATACGCTGCATCCTTAAATTGCTTATCGGCATAACGTTGTGCCTGATCATTAAAATGGGGCGAATCTGGGTCACCACTCTGCCCCCCGGCCAATATGGTCTTCGCTTTTACTTTGTCCCCAAATTCCACCGCCGCTACAAAACTGTTGCCCCGGGTTCCATAGATTTTCTTGGTGCCATTATCGTAACGGGCACCGTATGCGGCCAAAGCGCCCCATCGCCCACTGGCAAAACCAATGGGGATACTCGGCTTGGCATCATCAAAAGCCTGACGAATATCGCTGTTTAATCGCTGGTAGCGATTGACCTCTCCCCATGGCATTTGCCAAGTGCCAAAATCACTTTCCAATTGGGCGATGGTTTCTTGGAACACTTGCAGTTTTCTGGAATTGGGCCAATCACTCCCCCAATAATTTACCCATTGCATGGGATACATTCCTTCCGGTCTTTCCGCATTTGCATAGCAATGGGTCCCGTAATAATGCGCCAAGGTCATGGCAATTGATTCTTTGGATGTGGTAAAATCCCATTCCCGGAGCACTTCTATTGGTTCTTTCAATTCTGGAATGGGCTGGTCATCATACGCCTGAACCAAACCGGGAATCAAAGCTTTAAACGCTGGCAAATAGGGATCATGGGCCATCTCAATAAGACTGTCCAAGGTGTAACCGCTTCGCCCTGTCAACAAATCAATGACATGGATGCCCCTAAAATTTTCTTGGTCGCGTGACATGTAGTTTGGATAGTCTTCACGCTTTGGACTGAATCCCAAGGCTGATGTATACGGGGTTGAATTGCAATTCTGAATCCATCCATTTTCTGGGTTCAGTACCAAAATATTCTCATCAACGGTGTGCAAGCCTTGCCAATCGGTTTTGGGATTGCTGCCATCAACAGGTTCGGTGTAATCAAAAATGGTATCACGCTTCGGAACAAAATTGCCGTGGAAATAGGCAATATTGCCCTCAGCATCAGCATAAACCGTGTTATTGGAAGAATTGGTTCGGATGTCCATCATCTCCCTAAAACCGTCATAACCGTCCTGCTTGGTACGGATGTAGGACTGCTCCAATGCCTTCACGGGCTCCCACATCATGGCAGAAGCCGTCCACTGACCGTCCGCCAAATGGGTGATGGGGCCATGGTGGGTACGGTACATCGGGAACGTTTTCTCTTTCAGGCTTTCGCCATCTTTATATTTTATGGTTACGGAGCTGGAATCCACAGCTCGCAATTCTTCCCCATAGTGATAAAACAACTTCCCATCATTCTTAACGATGGTTTCCTTGAATTCATCCATCACATCGGTATAGGTCGATGTATGCATCCAACCCGTTTTCTCATTGAAGCCCTGATATACAAAAAACTGGCCCCAGGTCACCGCGCCGTAGGCGTTCAACCCTTCTTCACTGACCACATGCACCTCACCCCGAAAGTAAAACGACGTATGCGGGTTGATCAATAGCATGGCATTTCCCGATTGGGTCAAGTTTCCTGAAATGGCAATGCCGTTGGAACCTTGGGGTTCTGCCATCTCCGTTTCTTTTTCGAGTTGAAGTTCCTTCATATCTGGAAGTTCCATGCCGCTCTCATAAAATGCCTTGATTTTTTCTGTGGAGATACGCTCAATATCGCCCCCAATGGATCCCTCGCTGAAATACATCGGCATCCAAGGCTCAAAATGGGTCAGTAGTTTGGGTTTTACCTCTGGATGGGTGTGGAGATAATAATTGATGCCATCGGCAAAGGCATTGCAAAGCTCCTTTAACCACTCCGGACTTTTCTCGTAATTGGCCTTGGCCTCTTCTTCCGTCATGAACAGTTTGGCACGGAGGTCACTGTACAATGCTTCCTCTCCTTCAACTTCGGCCAAACGGCCTGTGGCCCAAATGTAATTTTGCTCCACGCGGTTAAAATCATCCTCACATTGGGCATACAACAATCCAAACACGGCATCGGCATCAGTCTTTCCGTAGATGTGCGGCACCCCAAAATCATCTCGAATAATAGTGATGTTTTCAGCTTGTGCCTTCCATTTTTCAACTTCGGTCTGAGGTTTTTCCGCACAAGAAAGGAACAGTAAAAGTGCAGCTAGGATTGGAATTCTCATCTGGGGATTTGTTTTAGTTAGCTTTTGTGAAAATACGGGAAATCCAAAACAATTACCAACTTCCGCTGGCACCCCCGCCGCCAGAACTTCCGCCCCCACCGGAAAAACTACTGGAACTGCCCCCGGAAGATGAGCCAGAGCCAAACGAATGGCTTCCCGATGAAGAAAAGGTCTTGCTCATATACGTGCTGTCCGATTTGACCCATGAGATTTTGAAGTCGTCCTTGCCTTTGATCAAAATTTTTAAGATGGCCAATACAATGGTAAACACAAAGAAGCCTATCAACACAAAATATAGCCATGTAATGTTAGCTTTCTCCAACAAGCTGTCTGGATCAACATTGAACCCATAGACCAAAGCAAGAAAAAACAGGGGCATTAGGAGGAAAACCAAACCAAAAGCAACCATCATCAGAGTAGGGATAAACATAAATATCCCTGGAACAAGTCCAAGTTTACCAATAAATATACCCCTGAACATCTCTACGAGATTGGAATACCCTTTGTAAAAAACAAATCCGCCCGCAGCTATAAAAATGGAAAGAAAAAGGGTCAACAACAACATGGCCCACCAAGGCATTTCTCCTTCTGCCTCTATTTCTTGTTTGAACTCTTCCAATGCCTCAGGATTTTTTAAAAACTCAATGATTTGATCCGTGGCCACATCCAGTCCACCAAAATAATCTTCCTCCTTAAATCTCGGGATCATGGTGTTTCTAATGATTCGCGAAGCCACTGCATCCGTGATGTAGGGTTCCAGTCCGTAGCCCACTTCAATACGCACTTCCCTGTCCATTTTTGAGAAAAGAATCAAAACCCCATTATCCTTTTCGTCTTGACCCAATTTATTCTGATTGAAAGCCCCATTGGCATACTGCTCAATGGTTTCGTTGCCCAATTCATTTATGGTAAGAATCACCACTTGATTGGTGGTCTCCGATTCAAACTGATACAATTTGTTGCGGAGCCCTTCAAGTTGTGGTTGCGCAAAAATATGGGCATTGTCGGTAACAATCTCGGTCAATTTTGGGTATTCTTCCTGGGCAGCACACCATGAGAAAACCAAAAACAAAAAACCGAACCATCGTGCTTTTAGCATAATCTTTTTGTCTTTCAAGCATTTAAATATAGCATTTGTAATCTTTCCAAACTCAAAAACCAATCCATCCAGCTTCTTTTTAATTAACCGTAACTTGCAGCTTCTCACTAAGAATTGTTATGCCCGATAAAAAAGTAAGCATCCTCACTGCTTTTAAGACCATAATTTGGCCCAAACGAAAACTCGTTTTTATTGGCCTATTCTTGATTGCCATTAGCAAAGCGGCCAGTTTTGTTGCTCCAATTGCCTCAAAACACCTTATTGATGATGTCATCGTAAATAAAGATGTGAACATGCTCAAATATTTGGTTGCAGGCGTTATGCTGGCCATTCTTGTACAGGCTGTCACTTCCTTTTTATTGACCAAGATTTTAAGCGTACAGGCCCAATATTTAATTTCTGAGCTCAGGGCCCAGGTACAGAAAAAAGTACTCGCTTTGCCCGTTCGGTTTTTTGACAATGCCAAATCGGGAGCTTTGGTATCCCGTATTATGTCCGATGTTGAGGGAGTCCGGAATTTAATCGGCACAGGTTTGGTGCAGTTGGTAGGCGGCATCATCACAGCCGTGGTTTCACTCACCCTGCTTATGGACATCAGCGTTTTTATGACGCTTTTCACCTTTATTCCCCTCACCATATTTGCCATCATTGCGCTAAAAGCCTTTAAAATAATTCGCCCCATTTTCAGGAATCGAGGTAAAATAAATGCCGAGGTGAAAGGTAGATTGACAGAAACTTTGGGAGGCATACGCGTTATAAAAGGGTTTAATGCCGAAAAGCAGGAAGAAGAAGTTTTTGAGGTTGGTGTGGAGCGTTTATATGAAAATGTGAAAAAAAGCCTGACCACCACCGCATTTATGACGAGTTCGTCCACTTTTCTTTTGGGTGTGGCAACCACAAGCGTCATGGGTTTTGGCGGTTATAAAATAATTCAAGGTACCCTTACCATAGGTGAATTTGTGGAATTTACGGTATTGTTGGGCCTTATGATAGCCCCAATTGTTCAAATGAGCAGTGTGGGAAGTCAATTGACCGAAGCCTTGGCCGGTCTGGACCGTACCGAGGAATTGATGAATTTGGAGGAAGAATCCGATGAGGAAAACCGTTCCATTGTATTGGACAACGTGGTTGGGCGAATGTCCTTTTCCAATGTGTCATTTTCATACGAAAAAGATAAAGAAGTGCTGCACAACATCAGTTTTGATGTGGAGCCTGGACAGGTAATCGCCTTGGTAGGGAGCTCTGGGTCGGGAAAATCGACCATTGCAGGCTTGGCCGCCAGTTTTTTAAATCCCGATTCAGGAACCATCACCATTGATGGACACGATTTGTCCAAAGTAAACCTAAACAGTTTTAGACAACATTTGGGCGTGGTGCTGCAAGACGATTTCTTGTTTGAGGGCACTATCCGGGAAAATATCCTTTTCCCCAGACCTGATGCCACCGAGGAAAAACTGCTTGAAGCTGTAAAAGCGGCCTACGTGGATGAATTCACAGACCGATTTGACAAAGGTTTGGACACCTTGATTGGGGAGCGGGGAGTAAAACTTTCGGGTGGTCAACGCCAGCGAATTGCCATTGCGAGAGCTATTTTAGCCGACCCAAAAATTTTGGTTTTGGACGAAGCTACCTCCAGTCTGGATACCGAATCTGAAGCACTTATTCAAAAAAGTTTGGGAGAGCTCACCAAGGGCAGGACCACCTTTGTGATTGCACACCGATTGAGCACCATCCGCAAAGCGGACCAAATTTTAGTGATTGAAAACGGGCATATCCTGGAACAGGGAACACATGAAAAATTAATAGCTTCCGAAGGAAGGTATTTCAACCTGTTTACCTACCAAGCACGGATTTAAGCTTCCTCCGGGGCCAGTTCCACTTCCAAACCATCCAAATCCTCGGTAATACGGATTTGGCAACCTAACCGACTATTGTCCTTTACAAAAAAAGCTTCGGCCAACATGGCCTCTTCATCATCCGATTTTTCCGGAAGCTGATGTTCGGATTGTATGTAACACTGACATGAGGCACACATGGCCATTCCTCCACAAATCCCAATGGTTCCCTCAGGGGCCAGTTCGTAGGAACGCACCACCTCCATCAGGTTCATGTTCATATCGGTTGGGGCATCCACTTCGTGTGAAACGCCTTCTCGGTCGGTTATCTTTATTTTAATATCGCTCATTCTTTGAGGAAATAGGAATTAGGGGTTGTTTTTAATTGATCTGATTAGTCAATTGCCTTTACTACAGCTTTTGGTGCTTCTTTTTTGCTGCCATCAAATCCGGTGACGCCGCCTACGGTGGTATATTTCATCACATATTTCTTATCGGGATGGATGCGTTGGTAGGCACTTTGGCACATCAAAGTGGCCTCATGGAAGCCGCAGAGTATCAATTTTAATTTTCCCGGATAGGTGTTGACGTCGCCAATGGCATAGATGCCGGGAATATTGGTTTGATAGTCCAACGAATTGTCCACTTTTATGGCATTTTTTTCGATTTCCAAACCCCAATCGGCAATCGGCCCCAATTTTGGGGAAAGTCCAAAAAGTGGAATAAAATTATCCACCGCCACATCTGTTTCTTTTGAAGTATCTGTGTTTTTGACCGTGACTCTTTCCAATTTGTCTTCACCATGAAGCGCAACCACCTCGGCAGGGGTAATCAAATTGATTTTCCCCTCATTTTTGAGCTGCTGTACCTTTTCAACGGAGTCCAGAGCACCCCGAAACTCATTTCTTCGGTGCACCAAAGTCACCTCATCGGCCACATCGGCCAAGAAAATGGACCAGTCCAGTGCGGAATCCCCTCCACCGGCAATCAATACTTTTTTATCCCGATAGATTTCAGGCTCTTTGATCATATAGGCCACCCCATTATCCTCATATTGAGCAAGGTTGTCCAACAAGGGTTTTCTGGGCTCAAAACTTCCCAATCCCCCCGCAATGGCAATCACAGGTGCTTGATGCTGGGTGCCTTTATTGGTGGTGACCACAAAAGAGCCGTCTTCCATTTTTTCTATGGTCTCGGCACGTTCGCCCAAGGTAAATCCGGGCTGGAACGGCTTAATCTGCTCCATAAGGTTATCCACCAATTCACCGGCCAAAATTTCTGGGAACCCTGGAATATCGTAAATGGGTTTTTTGGGATAAATTTCTGAACATTGGCCACCAGGTTGGGGCAATGCGTCTATTAGGTGACATTTGAGTTGTAACAAGCCTGCTTCAAAAACAGCAAAAAGACCCGTAGGTCCCGCTCCAATAATAAGTATGTCGGTCTTGATCATGTAACAATGGTTTTGGTGCGCAACTTACCGCTTACCCATGGAAAGATTCATGATTTTCATCAATTAGCTCACATTAATGACTTCCTCGATTTGGGGTGCATATTTTTTAATGGTCATTTCCACACCGCTCTTCAAGGTCATTTGATTGACACTGCACCCAATACAGTTGCCTTCCAACTTCACTTTTACCGAATTGTCGTTGTCTATTGAAATCAATGTGATGTCTCCTCCATCACTTTGAAGAAAGGGTCGAATTTCCTCCAAAGCCTTCTCAACATTTGTTTTAATCTCTTCTGATGTCATGCTCATTTCTTTTTAACGGCGGCACAACCAGCCATAGTTGTAATCTTTATTGCTTCAGTGGGGGGCAAATCCGTATTCCGCCTTACCAACTCACTGACCACATTCTTGGTCAATTCCTCAAACGCATCCTCTGTTGGCGTGGCCGTTTGCAATGCTGCTGGCCTGCCCACATCACCTGCTTCCCGAATACTTTGTACCAAAGGAATCTCGCCTAAAAAGGGTACGTCCAAATCTTCCGCCAAGTTTTTGGCCCCATTTTGTCCAAAGATATGGTATTTGTTGTTAGGCAGCTCTTCTGGCGTAAAATAGGCCATGTTTTCCACAATGCCCAGCACTGGTACGCTTATGGCCTCCTGCTGGAACATGGCAACCCCTTTTCGGGCATCGGCCAATGCTATTTCCTGGGGAGTGCTCACCACAACGGCCCCGGTAACGGGCAAGGACTGCATAATGCTCAAGTGGATATCGCCGGTTCCCGGAGGCAAATCCAACAACAAAAAGTCCAATTCGCCCCAATGGGCATCAAAGATCATTTGGTTGAGTGCCTTTGCCGCCATGGGACCTCTCCAAATCACCGCTTGGTTGGGTTGGGTGAAAAATCCGATGGACAACAATTTGACGCCATAATTCTCGATGGGTTTCATTTTGGCCTTGCCATCCACATTGATGGACAATGGTTTTTCATTGGCCACATCTAACATGATGGGCATGGACGGGCCGTAGATGTCGGTATCCAACAAACCTACCTTAAAGCCCATTTTAGCCAAGGTGACCGCCAAATTTGCGGTAATGGTAGATTTTCCCACACCTCCTTTGCCCGAAGCAACGGCAATGATATTTTGAATGCCTGGAATTGGGTTACCCTTAATCTGATTGACCTTGGGTTTTTCAGGAGCATCAACCTTTAGGTTGACCTTGATCTTTGCCTTTTCATATACCTCTCGGTGAATACACTTTAAAATTTCCACCTCGGTCTTCTTTTTGGCCTGAAGACTTGGATTTTTTATGGTAACATCCACTTCCACTTCATCGCCAAAAACTTGGATGTTGGTAATCGCTCCACTCTCCACAATATTCTGTCCTTCCCCTGGCGCGGATATTTTTTCCAATGCCTTAAGAATGTCTGCCTTTTTCAGCTTCATGTAATCCTAGTTTTATATGCAGTCGTTTGTATTGATTCTAAATTACAAAGATACGGTGTTGCGCTTAGATTAAGAAGTTGGGTCATTGAAATTCAATATAGTAGCACAACTTGCATTTATAGTGTACCATTTAGTCCCATTTTATCAATGGTTAAGCCATTTTATCCTTTGGCTTTTCAGAAAGTCAGGCTATAAAATCGACACAAATACGGATTGGCACCTTACTTTTTTTTGAAAAAAATGTAGCTTAGGTGTTTCAACCGACCAAAAATGTCTATCAAACCTAAATTCTCCCATTTTGTTTGTTTGCTTAGTTTGATAGTTCTGTTTTCCTGTGCCTCAAAACAGGAATTCACAAAAAGGGATGTCAAAAGATCGGAACGCCTGATTGGAATTCATTTCCCAAAAGAGGGCCGGGATACGCTGTATCCGTATTTGAAACGAAACCGCGAAGGGTACGATTCCCTCCGTAAATTCCCCTTAGGCAACGATGTTTTCCCTGCTGTTCGATTTGATCCCGTTCCTTTTGGATTTGAAATGCCAGAGCAAGCGGACAATCAAACTTGGGAAATTCCGGATCATGTGGAAATCCCAGAACCTTACAATGACTTGGCCTTTTATACCATTCCGCAATTGGCCTCATTGATCAAACACCAAAAAATCACCTCAACCGAATTGACACAGTTCTTTTTGGCCCGATTAAAAAAATACCAGCCCACCTTGCAGTGCAGCATCAGCATTACGGATAGTTTGGCCTTGGCCCAAGCGGAGCGTGCTGATGAAGAACTAAAAAATGGCATCTACCGCGGTATTTTGCATGGTATCCCCTATGGAACAAAAGATTTGATGTCCGTTCCCGGCTATACCACCACATGGGGGGCCGCACCCTACCAAAATCAAGTTTTGGATGAAACGGCAACCGTTGTAAAAAAATTGGAGGATGCCGGAGCAATTTTGGTTGCCAAACTGGTATCTGGGGCCTTGGCCCGCGGCGATGTATGGTTTGGAGGCAAGACCAAAAATCCTTGGGATATTAAGCAAGGTGCCAGTGGTTCTTCGGCGGGGTCGGGGTCGGCCACCTCGGCAGGATTGGTCCCTTTTGCCCTTGGTACCGAAACATTGGGTTCCATTACCTCGCCCAGTACCCGAAATGGAATCACGGGACTACGTCCCACCTATGGCCGTGTCAGTCGGTATGGGGTGATGAGTTTGAGCTGGTCCATGGACAAAGTAGGGCCTATGGGACGAAATGCAGAGGATTGTGCCATTGTCTTTAGCGTCATCCAGGGGAAGGACAAAAAGGATTTAACCACAGTGGATCTTCCTTTTGGAGTGGATTGGGATAAGGATATTGCCCATCTAAAGATAGCTTATCTAAAAAAAGACATCGAAAAAGATACTACGGAAAGTGGTGACAATCTAAGAACGGCACTTAAAAAATTGGAAGAAATGGGGGTACATCCCATCCCAGTGGAAATGCCAAAGGAGATTCCCTATAGAGGGTTTGATATTATTTTGAGAGCAGAGGCGGGTGCCTTTTTTGATGAATTGGTGCGATCCGGGGAAGTGGATATGATGGTGGAACAAGACCAACGTTCCCGGGCCAACTCCCTTAGGCAAAGTCGATTTATCCCCGCTGTGGAATATCTACAGGCCAATCGTCAACGACAGGTTTTGATTGAAAAAATGCACTCTCTGATGAAAGATTATGATGTGCTCATTTCCCCAACGTTTGGCAACGACCAATTGCTGGCCACCAATTTAACGGGACATCCCGTGATCGCAATCCCTACGGGATTGGATAAAGAAAATCATCCAACCAGCATGACCTTTGTGGGCAACTTATATGATGAAGCTAGTATTTTGTTATTGGCCAAGGCCTTTCAAGAGCAAACGGCATTTGATGAGCTGCACCCTCCAGGATTTTAAAGCTCTTTCGCAGGATCCCAAAAATGCTTTTGAAAATCCACGATTTGATTGTCCTTTACCTTGATTCCTTCGTTTTCCAGAAGCTGTTGCATGAGATTGGTCCCTCCAAAATGGTGTTTTCCGGTCAAGATTCCAACTCGGTTCACCACCCGGTGGGCCGGCACATCCTTGGCCGAGGAATTGTTCATGGCCCAACCTACCATTCGAGCGCTTCGGGCAGCGCCTAGATACTTTGCAATGGCCCCATAGGAGGTGACCCTACCATATGGAATCTGTCGCGCCACTTCGTAGACCTTATCAAAAAAGCTTTGCTCTTCCATTTTAGCGATAAAAGATTCGAATGAGGGTAATGATTAAAAGTACAAGCATCAAAGCACTCAAAATATAATTGGAATTCTTTGAGAACCTATTGGTCTTCGTCTCCAATTTATCAAAATAAAACGTGTACAAGTATAAAACCGCGAAGGTTCCAGCACCTGCGGCCACCACAAAAGTGGTGATGTCCTTGGCCTCAAATTTAATCCAACCGGCCTCGTTCCACATGGCATTCAGTCCACTGTAGTAGGGAATGGTCAAAAGATTTAGGGCCGCCAATAAAATACCTTTATAAAAACTGTTCTTTTTACTGACTTTTACCTCCTTTAGCTTTTGTTCTTTTTTCCGCTTGGCGGTAATAAAAAAGTAAATGGCAAAAAAGGCGAAAACCGCAATGGCTATTTTCAACAATAGGTCAATTACCTCGGGATTTTTATATAGAAATTTTGAAATAAAAACGGCAATATAGGCCTGTACCATGATCATTGTGGACACCCCCAAACTGAAGATGACACCATTCAGCTTTCCTTTTTCCACACTGGTTTTGGCCGCATTCATATTGAGCAGACCCGGCGGTACGGTAGCCATAAAGGCAGCCGAGAATGTGGCGAAGAAGAGTATAAGGATATGGGTCATTGGCTAGTTTATCCTAAACCGGATATAGGTAATTGGTTTTCCAGCATCAAGATACTGATTTTCATAGAAAGTCTGGATTTCCAAAACTTCGGAGGGGCTTCCTTCGTTTTTGTACACATCATGATTGGCATACAAAATTTCGTGCCCCAAGCCCTGTAAAAGCCCTAACGTATACCCATGCATGAACTCGCTGTCGGTCTTTAAATTTACAATCCCCTTAGGCTTGAGTATTTTTTTGTATCGCTCCAGAAAAACAGGATTTGTCATCCTATGTTTGGTGCGTTTGTATTTGATCTGTGGGTCTGGAAAGGTAATCCAGATTTCATCGACCTCGTTTTCGCCAAATAAATGATCTATCAGTTCAATTTGGGTGCGAAGGAAGGCCACATTGTCCAATTTTTGTTCCAAGGCCGATTTGGCGCCACGCCAAAACCGAGCTCCTTTTATATCGACCCCAATATAGTTTTTGTCAGGGTTTCTTTGGGCCAATCCAACAGTATACTCGCCCTTGCCACACCCCAGTTCCAGCACAATGGGATTGTCATTTTTAAAAAAAGAGACCCACTTGTTTTTTAGTTTGAATCCTTCCAGAACTTCCTCCCTTGTGGGTTGCACCACATTGGCAAACGTTTCGTTCTCCTTAAACCGTTTTAGCTTGTTCTTACTTCCCACCGCTTGTGCTTTTGAGCAAAAATTTAATGTTTTGGCAAAACTAAGGAAATCTAAAAGCAATTTGGATTTTGTTTTTTTACGGTTATGCAAAATTCGAAACGCATTTTGGTGGCTCCATTGAATTGGGGTTTGGGGCATGCTACGCGATGCATTCCCATTATCAATGCCCTTTTGGAACATGGACATCAGCCTTTTATTGCTTCGGATGGGGTTGCCTTGGCCCTTTTGCAAAAGGAATTTCCAGGTTTACCTTCCTTTGAGTTGCCTTCCTATAAAATCACCTATGCCGAAAAGGGGAAGAATTTCAAGATCAAAATGATTTGGGATTCGCCCAAGGTGATCAAGGCCATGGCCAAGGAAAAAAAGGCAGTAAAAAAATTGGTGAAAGAGCATCAATTGGATGGTATCATTTCGGATAACAGACTGGGGGTATATTACAAAAAAGTACCCTGTGTGTTTATCACCCACCAACTCAATGTGCTTTCGGGGAACACTACGTGGATGAGTTCGCAGGCACATCAAAAGATCATAAAAAAGTTCAATGCCTGTTGGGTACCCGATGTTGAGGGCAAGCCCAATTTAACGGGAAAGCTGGGGCATTTGAAAAAGTCCAAACTCAACATCAAATATTTGGGGCCATTAAGTCGATTTGAAAAAATGGACGTCCCTGTGATCTATGATCTTATGGTCTTGCTTTCAGGCCCCGAACCGCAACGGACCCTTTTGGAAGAAAAACTCTTGGCGGAACTTCAGCCGTTTGAGGGAAACATTCTTTTTGTGGGGGGCAAGATTGAGGCCTCGAAGACCACAGAAGAGATCAAAACGGAAAATGGTTCCATTATTCGCATCAATTTTATGCAATCCCATGAACTGCAAACGGCATTGAACCAAAGTGCCAAGGTCTTATGCCGATCGGGCTATACCACGGTGATGGATTTGGCCAAATTGGAAAAAAAGGCCTTTTTTATACCGACACCGGGGCAATATGAGCAGGAATATCTGGCCAAACGTATGGAAAAACAAAATTTGGTGCCTTACAGTGAACAAGATAATTTTACATTGAAAGATCTATCCCGAATAGATGCTTTTGAAGGCTTGGCACAGTTTGAATCGGAAATTGATTATGCGGATTTGTTTACGGCCTTTTCCAAGGTGAATGAGAACTCGGAACCAACGTCTTCCTCACTTTCCACGTAGATTTTTTCACCATGCACCTCAATGATGTGCTTTACAATGGCCAGCCCCAGACCTGAACCTCCTTCACTGCGGCTACCGCTCTGGTCCACCCGGTAAAAACGCTCAAAAAGTCGGGGAATATGTTCCTTGGGAATACCTTCACCATTATCCGTAACCCTTACAATGACCTTGTTCTTGATCAGGTTTTCAACGCTCACCTCCGTGGTCCCGTTGGGATATCCGTATTTGATGGAGTTTACAAGAAGGTTACTGATCACCTGCTGTATTTTTTCCCGATCTGCATTTACATAGATGGGCTGTGTGTATTCCATATCAAAAGTAAGGGTGATATCCTTCTCTGCCGCCTTCATCTCCAAAAGGTCGAACACATTTTTTATCAGCTCAATGATATCAAAATCCTCTCGCTCCAATTTGAGTCCCCCTACCTCCAATTTGGTGATCAAATCCAGGTCTTTTACGATGTATATCAACCGCTCCACCCCTTTACTGGCCCGCTCCAAATACTTTTTCCTTAGTTTTTTGTCTTTCATGGCACCATCCAATAGGGTAAGGATATACCCCTGAACGGTAAAAAGTGGGGTTTTGAGTTCGTGGGACACATTTCCCAGAAAGTCTTTTCGGTATTCTTCCCGAATTTTTAGGGTGTCAATCTCTATTTTCTTTCCCTCCGCAAATTTTTCAATTTCCTCGGTAAGGGTCTTCATGTCGGTTGTTACGGGTTTTGAAGAAAAAGAGGATGACTCCAAGAGAGAGACATCGTCATAGATTTTTTTGATCCGCCGGTAGATAAAGCGTTCCACCCGAATCTGGAGGATGACAAAACAAATGGCAAAGCAAATCAGTGCAAACAGGATGGTATGGGACCAGTTTATCCTTTCTTCCTCCATAAGAAAGGCCACGAACAATCCGGTTAGGAACACTGTGATAAAAAGGGAAGACCTAAATGCAAATTTATAGGATTTCCGTAGTTGAATGGCCATTACAGAACAAACTTATACCCTACGCCCTTAACGGTTTTAAAGTGATGGTCCCCGATTTTCTCGCGCAGTTTTCTGATATGGACATCGATGGTACGGCCACCGACCACGACTTCATTCCCCCAAACTTTGTCCAGTATCACTTCTCTTTTGAACACTTTGCTTGGTTTTGAGGTAAGCAGTGACAGGAGCTCAAATTCTTTTCGGGGCAGTATGATTTCCTCGCCGTTGTTGATGATCTTGTACTCTTCCCTATTGATGACAATGTTCCCAACTTTGACGATATCCTCAACTTCTTTCTTTTCTTCCTTCAATCTTCGCAGCAATGCCTTCACCTTGCTCACCAAAACCTTTGGTTTTATGGGTTTGGTGATATAATCATCGGCACCGGCATCAAACCCGGCCACTTGCGAATAATCCTCGCCACGAGCGGTTAAGAAGGTAATGATCGAGTTTTCCAATCCAGGGGTATTCCGAATCTGTTCACAGGCTTCAATACCATCCATTTCGGGCATCATTACATCGAGGATGATCAAATGTGGCATTTTTTTCTTGGCCTTTGCCACGCCCTCAGCACCATTTTTGGCGGTAAAGACCTCATACCCTTCTGCAGACAGATTATAGCTTACAATCTCCAGAATATCAGGTTCATCGTCTACAAGTAAAATCTTAATGTCCTTGGTTTTCATGGGATGGTATTTCTAAGTTAAACGCCCAAATGTAAAGATAATACTATAACGGGATAAATGCTTAACATTCATTTAATCTCATAACATTATTGTAACGGTTCCCAAATAAACACTTAACACACAGCTAACATCGCTTTTACAGCCTGTGGCGTTCTTTGCGCCAAATACTTACCTGATAATGAAATATTTTTTATTGATTTTGACCCTTGCATTAACCGTGCAAGTGGTAGCGCAGGATGCCACGGGAAGCATCGTAGGTAAACTGACAGACAGGGAGCTGAATGACGAGCCCCTAGCTTTTGCCAATGTCCTTATAAAAGGAACAACAACCGGAACAACTTCGGATTTTGATGGTTTATATGAAATCCCCAATGTGGAACCTGGTGTGTACACATTGACCTATAGTTATTTGGGGTACGAAACTGTTGAAATTCCAAATGTAGAAGTAGTGGGTGGCAAGGTAACAAGTGTAAATGTGCCCATGAGTGCTTCTTCTGGATTAGCGTTGGACGAAGTTGTGGTTACAACTGTTTCTAGAAAAGACTCGGAAATTGCATTGCTTTTAGATCAGAAAAGAGCCATTACTTTGGAAACTTCCATTGGAGCTGAAGAATTGGCCAGAAAAGGAGCCAGCGATGCCGCCACAGCCGTTACCAAAGTCACTGGGGTCTCTAGAGAAGAAGGTTCCAACAATGTTTATGTTCGAGGTTTGGGTGACCGATTTAATGTTACCACCCTCAATGGACTTCCACTGCCATCCAACAACACAGCCAAAAAGAATATAGATCTGAGCATATTTGGCACAAGCATCATTGAATCTATTGGAATAGATAAGACCTATAATGCACAAAATTATGGTGATTTTGGTGGCGCCAACATTAATATTGTATCTCGAAACTATACGGGATCTGGTTTCTTGGAGCTCGGTGTAGGTTCTGGGGTAAACACCGAGGCCATTGGTGTTGATGATTTCTACTTATTTGATGGCCCAAATTTTAGTGGTTTTTACGATAAATCAATTCCTGATGGTGCCTTCAACAACAATTTTGACACAAGTTGGGATCGCGAGACACGAAGTACTCCAGTTAATTCAAATATTTCACTTAAGGGAGGAGAGTCCTTCAATATAGGTGAAAATTCAAGATTGAATTTCTTTGCTGTTGGTTCATTCAGCAATGGTAATTCCTATAGAGAAGGTGTAAACAGAGGAGCTCCCAACTTGGGAACCGGATTGCCCAATTCAGATTTCGATTATCAAAAATACAGCTACCAAACCTCCACAACCCTAATGGGCAACGTTGGTCTTCGTTTGGGTACTGCAAATGATATCAAATACAATTTTTTGTTGCTCAATAATAGCGAGCAAAAGCACGAGGAGTTTAACGGTATTCTAGATAGGGAGGATGATGCGCCAAACGGAGGTGGTTTTATTCAACGTAATACGTTTGACAAGACCTTGCTCCTTGTACACCAACTGTTGGGAAGTCATGATTTATCCGAAAAATTTGAGGTGAACTGGGGCTTGGGCTACAACTTTGTCCAAAACCTGATTCCAGATCGTCGCCAAAACATTCTTTTGCCATATACCAATAACGACCCAGAAGGGCCTAAGTCATTTAGGCTTGTTTCTGCTGCATCGGCAAACCATAGATTCTTTCAAGAATTGGAAGAAGAAGAAATTGTCGCCAATTTATCCACATCATTTAAATTCAAAAAAAATGAGGATGACGGGTTTGATGGAAAATTCACAGTGGGGTACAATGGCCGTTTCAAAAATGTTGATTTTGATGCCACCCAGTTTAACTACCAAATATTGAACGTTGCCAACCAACCGTTTGTAGATCCATATAACATTGATGCTTATTTTGATGAGTATGGCCCAGATTCCGGTTTTTGGCAAATCAGAACCTTTAGGGGAACAGCATCCACCGAAGGTGCGCTAGACCCGCAGACTTATGGAGGAGAACAACAGATCAATGCTGGATATGTAACCTTGGAATACAAGTTTACTCCAAAATTCACGTTGTTCGCTGGTGCCCGGGGAGAGCAAATCAATCAGACCATTGAATGGAGCACCGTAATTCAAGGGGATGACAGCAACGAATTGGACACCTTTGAGTTTTTGCCTTCACTGGCTTTAAAATATGAATTGAACGAAAAGCAAAATTTACGGTTGGCAGCCAGTAAAACGTATACTTTGCCACAGTTTAAGGAGAGGGCACCCTTTCTTTTCCAAGAAGAAATCAACCAAGATACACAAGGTAACCCTGCCCTAACCAATTCTACCAATTACAATTTCGACCTAAGATGGGAACTGTTCCCAACATCAAGCGAGTTGGTATCGTTGGCGGTGTTTGGAAAATACATTGAAAATCCAATCAATACTTTCTTGGTTGTATCAGCCGCCAACAATTTAAGCTATGCAAACACAGGTGACAACGCCAGAGCTTTTGGTGCTGAACTGGAAGTGAAATTGGACATCATAGAAAATGAAAGGGAAACAGCAGAAAGTATCTTGACCAATAGACTGTCCATAGGTGGTAATGTTTCCTATTTGAACACCAGTCAAGAATTGGACTATCAAAAAGTTTCGGACGAAACAATTTTTGCGGCTGCTTTTACCAACACAAAGGCTCCTTTGCAAGGCGCATCTGACTTTATTTTTAATGCTGATGCCAGCTATTACACAGAATTTTCTGAAAACAAGAACCTCAGGACCACTCTTGCTGCCAACTATTTCTCGGATCGTATTTACGCTTTGGGGAGCACTGGTAGGGGCCATTTAGTGGACAAAGGTTTTGTTGCCCTTGACTTTATTACCACTGCTGAGTTGGGAGAACACTTTGAGATTGGATTGAACATGAGAAACCTGCTAAATCCTACCGTTGAACGGGTAAATGAGAACGCGGAAGGAGATTTGGACACGGACAACCCCGCTATCCCTGGATTTTTGGAAGATGGCCCTGTTACAGCGCTATCATACAAAAAGGGAGTTGACTTTAGTCTGTCCTTAACCTATAAATTCTAAATCTGAATACTCACCAATAAAAATGTAAATCTGAATTTTTAATCTAAAACTATACTTATGAAAAAATCACTTTTTAAATTTTTGCTGAGCTTTGCTGCAATGGCTTTTATAGTCTCTTGTGCAAGCGACGACAATGGCCCAACCCCACCTACCGATGATGACCCAGTAGCTACGTGTTCCGACAATATCCAAAACGGTGACGAAACTGGCGTTGACTGTGGAGGATCTTGTAGTGCATGTCCTGAACCTCCTGTGGAACTTTCTGGAGATGTTACCGAAGACACGGAGTTGGATGCTTCAAACGAATATAGCCTAACAGGTAGTTATATTGTTAAACCAGGTGCTTCCTTGACCATTCCTGCCGGTACCGTTATAAAAGCTTCGGGTGGTACAGCGGCTTTCATCGGTGTTGAAAGAGGTGCACAAATCTTTGTCAATGGTACTGCCTCTGCTCCTGTTGTTATGACTTCAGATGCGGCTTCCCCTGCCCAAGGTGACTGGGGTGGATTGGTCATCGCTGGTGATGCTCCAACAAACAAAGGTGTGGATGTAACTACAGAAGTAGGTGAGCTTACGTATGGTGGAAACACAGCTGATGATGATTCTGGTTCCATCACTTACCTACGCGTTGAGTACACAGGTGCTACTTTCTCAAACGACAAAGAGTTCAACGGTGTTTCCTTGTTCGGTGTTGGTTCTGGTACTACTTTCGAGTATGTTCAATCTTACAACGGAGGTGACGATGGTATCGAGTTCTTCGGAGGAACTGTGGATGGTAACTACTTGGTATCCATCGGAAGCGGTGATGATTCCATTGATTTTGCTGACGGATGGACCGGAAACGGTAGCAACTGGTACATTGCCGGTGGTGCAAAAGCCGGTATTGAAGGTTCCAATAACGGTGATGATGGTGATGCCACTCCTGTTACCACAACTACATTGAGCAATATTACCGTAGTAGGTCCTGTTACTGAAGGTGCATTGTTCTTCAAAGAGGGTGGTGGTAGTTTTACCATTGACAATTTCTATGCTTCCGATATTGATCTTGGAGTTAATGTAACGGACGGTGATGCTCCTGCCGGAGTTCGTATTGAAAACGGTGATTTAGCAATTACAAACATCCAATTTGCTGATGCTGCTGAAGGATTCGCTGCAACTAACTACGCTGGTGCCAATCAAGCCTTCTATACCGAAGGTATTGCGACTGGTGCTGGCAACGGTGCTGCTTCTCCTGATTGGGCTTCTGGTTGGACAACAGGTTTGGACAATAGTGGTTCTACACAGGAAAACTTGGCTGGGGAAGTTACTGGTGATGTAGAGTTGGATGCTTCAATAGAATACTTCTTAACTAGTGGATTTATCGTAAAAGAAGGTGGTTCTTTGACCATTCCTGCCGGTACCGTTATAAAAGCTTCTGGTGGAACAGCTGCCTTTATCGGCGTTGAAAGAGGTGCTCAAATCTTTATCAATGGTACTGCAGCTGCTCCTGTTGTTATGACTTCCTCCAGTGAAACTCCTGCCCAAGGTGATTGGGGTGGTTTGGTAATCGCTGGTGATGCCCCTACCAACAAAGGTGTGGATGTAACTACTGAGGTAGGTGACCTTACCTATGGTGGTTCTACTGCTGATGATGATTCTGGTTCTATCACTTACCTACGCGTTGAGTACACAGGTGCTACTTTCTCCAATGACAAAGAGTTCAACGGGGTTTCACTATTTGGTGTAGGTTCCGGAACTACTTTTGAGTATGTGCAGTCTTATAATGGCGGTGATGATGGTATTGAGTTCTTTGGCGGTACCGTAAATGGAAACTACTTGGTATCCATTGGAAGTGGTGATGATTCCATTGATTTTGCTGATGGATGGACCGGAAACGGTAGCAACTGGTACATTGCCGGTGGTGCAAAAGCCGGTATTGAAGGTTCCAATAACGGTGATGATGGCGATGCCACTCCAGTTACCACAACTACCTTGAGCAATATTACCGTAGTAGGTCCTGTTACTGAAGGTGCCTTGTTCTTTAAAGAGGGTGGGGGTGTATTTACCATCACCAACTTTTACACCAGCGGTGTTGATTTAGGTGTTAACGTAACCGATACAGATGCTGAAGCAGCTGTACGAATTGAAGCTGATGACCTGTCTATCAACCCAATTCAATTTGATGCTCCTGCGATGGGCTTCTTAAATACAAACTATGCAGGATTGAACTTGGATTTCTTCACTGTTGGTGACAACACTGGTGCTGGTAATGGTGCCGCTCAACCAGATTGGGCCGCAGATTGGACCGTTGGCATCGAATAATGGTTTCGATATAACCTTTTATATATTAAAAGCCTCCGAAATATCCGGGGGCTTTTTTAGTATTCGTCAAATTAAAAGGCCTTTTCGTCAAACTGCACGCACCCCAAGGTCAATTTTTTTTATATTTGTGGCATAGCCTTTGGTATCAATATTTTATGAAGCACTTTTACCTTGTCATTTTCTTTTTTGTCTGTACGCTTGGTTTTTCACAAGAAAATACCTCAAGCTCAGATATTGATGGGTTTAAGCTGTATCCCAATCCCGTTACCCAGGGCAAGGTTTTCATTGAAACAACCAAAAATGCCCCCAAACAAATTCTCATTTTTGATGTCTTGGGAACCCAGGTCCTTCAAACCACAATTTTAGGTAACGAACTCAACCTTTCCAGACTCACCAAGGGCGTTTATATTCTCAGGGTCCTAGAAGGAAACAAAGCCGCCACTAGAAAGCTTATTGTCAAGTAGTTTACCCTTTTCAAGCCTTTCCTCTACACCATAAACCACACTTTTTCCACTTTTACCTACATATTTTTCTGTTTCACAACATTTTATAGCCTCTGAGCCAAGGTTGACCTACTTTTACTTTGCACATGATCCCAAATCAGCATACATGAAGAAAATCTACTTTGTTCTTATTATGATTATGTCTTTACCTCTAATTTCCTATGGTCAAGAGTTGGTCAGTGTAAATACTGAACCTGTACAAGAGCTAAAGGGTTTTAAAATGTACCCTAATCCTGCCTATGGCGAGGAAATCTATATTACCACCGAGACCAATGGCAACAAAGCCATCAAAATTTACGATGTTTTTGGAGAGGTGGTCCTCACGGATAGAATTTCAACCAATACCTTGGATATATCCAGATTGGTCCCCGGGGTCTATGTACTCCAGGTGACCGAACAAAAAAAGACCATGACCCGGAAACTGGTCGTTAAATAACAACCATGATGTTTTAGAAAGTCCTTCGTAGAGGGACTTTTATTTTTGGGTACTTTTATGCCCAATGAGCAACATGGATATTCAACGGATTTTTTCCATTTCAAATCCCACCGAATTTGAGGATGTGGCATTGGAGGTGTTCCAATTCCAATATAAAAACAACCCCGTCTACAAAACCTATTGCGATTATTTGGGAAAATCCCCGGTAAATGTCGCTCACTCGACAGAAATTCCGTTTCTGCCCATAGAATTTTTCAAAACACAAAAGATAACCGCCTCCACAAAACAGCCCGAAGCCGTTTTTGAGAGCAGCGGTACCACCCAAGCATCAGTAAGCAAGCATTTTGTGCCTGATCTCAAGATATATGAACAAAGCTTTCTAAACGGTTTTACCTCATTTTATGGCCCAGTTGATGAGTATTGCATCCTGGCTCTGCTACCCTCATACTTGGAACGCGAAGGCTCCTCTTTGGTCTATATGGTGAACGAACTGGTTTCCCGATCCAAACATCCTGATAGCGGTTTTTATCTCTACAATTTGGAAGAATTGCACCAAAAACTCACCATTTTGGAAAAAAACCAGATCAAAACAATGTTGATAGGGGTTTCCTTTGCGCTTTTGGATTTGGCCGAGCAAGCTCCTATACCACTTAAGAACACCATCATCATGGAAACCGGCGGAATGAAGGGAAGGCGTAAAGAGTTGATCAGGGAAGAATTACACGATATGCTGAAAAGTGCCTTTCAAGTTGCTGAAATTCATTCGGAATATGGAATGACAGAACTGCTCTCCCAAGCCTATTCCCAAGGCGATGGGGTTTTCAGGACACCCCCTTGGATGAAAATTATCACCCGCGATACCGAAGATCCATTGTCGCTCCAATCCCATGGCAAAACCGGGGGAATCAATATTATTGATTTGGCCAATGTGTATTCCTGTTCCTTTATTGCCACCCAAGATTTGGGAAAAACCCATTCCAACGGTTCATTTGAAGTCTTAGGCCGATTTGATCATTCGGACATCAGGGGCTGTAATTTGATGGCCCTATAAATCTAATAAGACACAATAGCATGGTTTTCGTCAACCTGAACTTGTTTCAGGTTCGCATCGCCACATACATAAGCCACATCATGCGATTCTGAAATACCTTGCCTGCCGGCAGGCAGGAATTCAGAATGACGCTTTCATGACTTTTACTCTACTATCAGAACAAAATAATTCTTCTTGCCCCGTTGCAGCAACACAAACTTGTTGTTGATCAAATCAGCTTCGGTGATCAGGTAGTCCTCTTTTACTTTCTCCTTGTTCACAGAAATGGAATTCTGTTTCAGATCCCTACGGGCTTCACCATTTGATCCCAAGAAATTGGTCTTGGCCGCCAGAGCCCCTATCATATCCAAACCGGGATTCAACTCGTTCTTGGATATTTGGGCCTGTGGCACACCCTCAAACACATCCAAAAAGGTTTTTTCGTTCAATTGTTTTAAATCGGCGGAGGTCGATTTTCCAAAAAGGATTTCACTGGCCTTTATGGCATTTTCCAAATCCTCCTTGGAATGGACCATGGTGGTGATTTCTTCGGCCAATTTCTTCTGAAGCATTCGTAAATGTGGTGCTTCCTTGTGCTCAGCCACCAAATTTTCTATTTCTTCTTTTTCTAAAAAAGTAAATATCTTGATGTATTTTTCAGCATCCTCATCCGAAGTGTTCAACCAATACTGATAGAATTTATAGGGTGAGGTCCGTTCGGCATCCAACCACACATTTCCGCCTTCGGTCTTGCCAAATTTGGTCCCATCGGCCTTGGTGATCAGCGGACAGGTCAACGCAAAGCCTTTTCCACCCCCTATCCTACGGATAAGCTCGGTTCCCGTGGTAATATTCCCCCATTGGTCACTACCACCCATTTGCAGGGTGCAATCGTGGTTTTGGTAGAGGTACAAAAAGTCATAGCCTTGTACCAATTGATAGGTAAACTCGGTAAAGGACATGCCTTCCTTGGCATCGGAGGACAATCGTTTTTTTACGGAATCCTTGGCCATCATGTAGTTTACGGTAATATGCTTCCCAACATCCCGAATGAATTCCAAGAATGTAAAATCCTTCATCCAATCGTAGTTGTTCACCAGAACCGCTGCATTATCGGCATCACTTTCAAAGTCCAAAAAACGGCTCAACTGGCTTTTGATGGCCTCTTGGTTGTGGCGAAGGGTCTTTTCATCCAAAAGATTGCGCTCAGCTGATTTCCCGGAGGGATCACCGATCATTCCCGTGGCACCACCCACCAAGGCAAACGGCTTATGCCCGGCCAATTGAAAGTGCTTCAACATCATCACACTCACCAAATGCCCAATATGAAGGGAGTCTGCGGTAGGATCAATGCCCACATAGGCGGCCCGCATCCCTTCCATAAGATGTTCCTCGGCACCGGGCATTACATCATGTACCATTCCCCTCCATTGCAGTTCTTGAACAAAATTCTTCGCCATGATTGTCTTTTAGAATAGCTGCAAATATAAAATGAAGTTGGCACTTCCCTGAATAAATCCGTTACAAATAGGTACTTTTATCGCATGATATTGGTCACTGGAGGCACTGGATTGATTGGTTCGCACCTACTGTTCCATTTGGTAAAAAAGGGAGAGGCCGTAAGGGCCACGTACAGAAGCGCGGATACCCTTGATAAAGTCGTCAAGATCTTTGGGTATTATAGCGACAATCCATCCAGCCTGATGGAACACATTGATTGGGTGCAGGCCAATATCACCAACATAGGGGAGCTGGAAGCTTGTTTTGAAGGCATAAACTACGTTTACCATTGCGCCGCATTGATTTCCTTCGACCCAAAACTGTACAAAACCTTGGCAAAAACCAATGTGGAAGGAACGGCCAATGTGGTGAACCTTTGCCTAAAGTACAAAATTGAAAAACTGTGTTATGTAAGCTCCATTGCCGCCGTAGGGCCAAGTATTAAAGGAAATGTGGTCACCGAAGAGAATGAGTGGAACGACACCCATGCCTCGGTGTACGGGATTACAAAGCATGATGCTGAATTGGAGGTTTGGCGGGGTTCACAAGAAGGGGTGGATGTTGTCATCGTTAATCCCGGAGTGGTCATTGGTCCCGGGTTCTGGAAATCTGGAAGTGGTTCATTTTTCACCTATGCCGCAAAGGGTAAGAAATCCTTTATCCCCGGCGGAACGGGTTTTGTAACCATAAATGACGTGGTTTCCGCCATGGTGGCCCTCATGGAATCAACTATTGCCCAAGAACGGTTCATCTTGGTCAACCAAAATCTCTCGTACGGTGAACTTTTTCAAAAAATAGCTCCAAAATTGGGCGTTGCCCCACCCACTAAAAAAGTACCCTTTTGGATGTTGGAACTCTTTTGGCGATTGGATTGGTTGCGAAGCAAGCTGCGTGGAAAAAGAAGGAGACTGACTAAAACAATGGCCAAAAAACTCTACAAACAAGAACTGTACAGTAGTACAAAATTGATGGATGCCATTGACTTTACATTTGAAGATTTGGATGCGGCCATCGCCTTTTGTTGCGCCAAATTTAAGGAGAAGGGGTAATGGAGTCCCTCTCTTTTTTTAAGTCTTGGATGGAATCTCTTCGATTGGTCTGTGCTTCCCGGATGCTATCATTTCTTTTTTGTGTGGTTGCTTCCAGCGCATCTTTTCTTTTTTCGATCAAGGCTTCCACACCTTCGTAAATAGATTGGTATTCCAACGGAACGGAAGCATAGTAGAGATCGCTTTGGGCAAACTGGGTGCTGTCCACATCATGTTTTTTATAAAGAAACTCCATAATGTCGATGCCGGTTTTGTCAAAAGCGCTGGAGAATGCCGACTTGCCGGAGTTCAATATGGCCAAATCATAGAGAATTTCGGTCATTTTTTCTTTGGGAATAAGGTTTTCGGGTTGTTCCACCACCTTCTCGCCACAGGAAAGAAAAAACACTCCAAAAAAGAACAGCACAGCCTTCTTCATAGTTTACCGATTGAATGTGAGTCGTTTTGCGTTTTTCTTCTCTGAAAAAACACCATTATCATACGCTAAATGACCGTTGACAAAGGTTCGCACCACTTTGGAATCAAAAGTAACACCTTCAAAAGGAGACCACCCACATTTATAGAAAATATTGTCTTTTTTAACCTCTTCTTGGGAATTTCGGTTCACCTGGACCAAATCTGCATAATAGCCTTCACGAATATAGCCACGACGGTCAATAGCAAACAACTTTGCAGGATTGTGGCACATTTTCTCCACCATTTTTTCCAAGCTGATGATCCCCTCTTTTTCCTTTTGAAGCATGGCCAACAACGCATGTTGCACCAACGGCCCGCCGGACGGGGCTTTGGTATAGGGATTTTTCTTTTCTTCCAAGGTGTGGGGTGCATGATCGGTGGCCACCACATCAATGCGGTCATCCAAAAGGGCCTTCCACAATTTTTCCCGATCTGTTTTGGTCTTTACGGCAGGGTTCCATTTGATCAGGGTGCCCTTTTCGGCATAATCGGCATCCGAAAACCACAAATGGTGGATGCAGACCTCAGCCGTGATCTTCTTTTCCTCCAACGGGATGGCATTGGTGAACAAATCCGTTTCAATTCCGGTGGACACATGGAACACATGCAGTCTGGCACCAGTTCTTTTAGCCAAGGCTATGGCTTTGGAAGAGGACAAATAACACGCTTGTTCGCTTCGTATGATGGGGTGCAACTCAATCGGGATGTTGTCACCGTACATTTCTTGGTATTTGGCCAAATTGGCGCGAATGGTGCCCTCATCCTCACAATGGGCAGAAATCACCATTTCGGTGTTGCTGAAAATCTTCTCCAAAACAGCTTCATCATCCACCAACATATTTCCTGTGGATGAGCCCAAGAACAGTTTTACCCCAGAACACGCATTTTTGTCCAAGCGCTTCATCTCTTCCAAATTGTCGTTGGTGCCTCCAAAAAGGAAGGAATAGTTGGCAAAGGCATCCTTGGATGCAATGGCAAATTTCTCTTCCAATTTTTCTATGGTAGTGGTCTGCGGAACGGTATTGGGCTGTTCCATAAAGGTGGTGATCCCACCAGCTATGGCGGCCCTACTTTCAGTGGCAATGGTCCCCTTATGAGTCAGTCCCGGCTCCCTAAAATGCACTTGATCGTCAATGATTCCTGGAAGTAGCAAATCTCCTTTTAAATCAATGACATGGGCATTGGTGTCAGAAATGTCGGTGTCAATCCGGGCGATAAAATCCCCTTCCAACAGCACATCGGTCTCAAAAATGCTGTTCTCATTGACCACTTTGGCATTTTTTAATAGTGTTTTCGGCATTTCTAAAAGCTTTTTTTGAAAAATATACTCCTAAATTTCATGGCAATGACACCAAAAATGGCTTCACGGATGATTGCGGAGTTCATTTTTGATTTCCCGTTGACCCTATCCGTGAAAATGATGGACACCTCCTCAATCTTAAATTTTTTGAGGTAGGCCCTGTACTTCATTTCTATCTGAAAGGCATATCCAATAAACCGAACACGGTCCAGGTTGATGGTCTCCAGCACCTTTCGTTTGTAGCAAACAAAACCGGCCGTTGGGTCATGCACCTTCATTCCAGTAATAAATTTTACGTAAAAGGATGCCCCGTAGGACAACAAAATCCGAAACAGCGGCCAGTTGACCACATTCACGCCTTTTTTGTACCGGGAACCTATGGCCACATCGGCCCCATTAAGGCAGGCCCTATGCAATCGGGATAGATCGGCGGGGCGATGGGAAAAATCGGCATCCATCTCAAAAATATACTCATAGCCTTTCTCCAAGGCCCATCTAAAGCCATGGATATAGGCCGTTCCCAAACCGGATTTTTCTTTCCGTACCTCAAGGAACAAGCGATCTGGAAATTCCTTCTGCAATGACCGGACCGCATCGGCCGTACCATCGGGTGAATTGTCATCCACCACAAGCACATGAAAGTCTTTTTTTAGGTCGAAAACCGTCTTAGTTATGGCTTCAATGTTTTCAATTTCATTGAAAGTGGGAATAATGACCAAGCCGTCTGCCATTCGTACTGGATTAGAGGGCAAAAATACGGTTTTCTATTTAGCCCCTACATGTTGCCCTGTGGATTCGCATGCTCTTGGGCAATATTTGTAACTTTGTGCCAGCTAAAATCCATTTGATGACCCAAAAGTTTCCCAGGCTTTTTCTTTTTTTACTAGTGCTCATCTTTGTCCTGAACCTTGTTCAAAGCTCTTTTACGGAACTCATCTATGATGAGGCCTATTACTGGTACTATGCCCAAAATATGGCCTGGGGCTATTTTGACCATCCTTCCATGGTGGCTTTTTTGATCAAAATCAGCAGTTTTTTGTTTGATGGGGAGCTTGGGGTTCGTTTTATGAGCTGCGTGCTCTCCGCGGGCACCTATCTTATCCTTTGGCTACTGGTGGAAAATCCCAAGAAAAAGGACTATGTGGTTCATTTCTTTCTCTTGGTGTTCTCGTTTACCTTGATGAACGCTTATGGTTTTTTGACCCTGCCCGATACCGCACTACTGTTCTTTACGGCCCTGTTTCTTTGGTTGTACAAACGTTTTTTGGAGGAGCCATCAACCGGAATCACCCTGCTTTTGGGGTTGACGATGGCCGCTTTGATGTACAGCAAGTACCACGCTGTTTTGGTGATTTTCTTTGTTTTTCTCTCAAATATGAAGCTCATCACCAACAAAAAAGCATGGCTTGCGGTGATTTTGGCGCTGATTTGTTACACTCCACACTTTGTGTGGCTCTATGAAAACGATTTTGTTTCGATTACGTTCCATTTGTACGAACGCCCGAACCAAGCCTACAAGTTTGATGAGTTTACCCTTGGTTTTTTCTTGAACAATATTGTAATTATTGGCCTCTTGTTTTACTGGGTTTATAGTGCCTTCTTCAAATTTAAAACAACCGATACATTTTCAAAAGCCTTAATTTATTTGGTTTACGGAATATTGATATTCTTTTTTATCTCCAGTTTTAACCGAAGGGTGCAAGCCCAATGGACCATTGCCATTTCCATTCCCTTGGCCATTATTGCCTTTAACCATATTTTGGAAAATGCAAAGAGCAGAAAATGGGTATATCGAATTGGGTTGGTAAGTGTGGTGTTGCTTTTATATGCACGTGTTTGGTTGGTTTATAAGCCCTTATTCCCAATGATATACGAAACCCACGGAAACAACGAATGGGTTTCGGAGCTTACCCAAAAAGCGGGGGGTGTTCCCGTCATTTTTGAAAATTCGTACCGGCGTGCTTCCATGTACGAGTTCTATTCGGGAGTTCCCGCCATATCACTCAACAATCTTTGGTACCGAAAAAATCAGTATTCCATAGATGATTCCGAAGAGCGTGTTCGGGGCAAAAAGGTGCTTTATGTTCCAATTGGCGGAAAAAGTGGGGATATCAAATACATGCATTTGGACAGTACGGTCTTTTACGGAAATTTTATAGAAGATTTTCAATCGTACCGGAAGTTGGAATGCATTGTGGAAAAATCCAAAACCGGCATCGAGCATGCGCTAAAAGTCTATAATCCGTATGAATTTGATATTCTTTTGGAAAACCTGAAATACGCCATTTCGTATTCCAATGAACATAAACAAGTAAAGGAAGTACAATCCCTCAAGGTCAAAAACCTTTATCCGGGAAACCGTATTTTGAAAGCCAAGGATACGGTTTTTTATACCTTTGAGCTGCCGCTGCCAAAAATGGAAAATCCAGACTATTATAGAATTGGAATCTCAGAAAATGGCTTAAGTCCTGGACTCAACGGAAAACCAATCAAGATAACGGAATGAACCCAATAGAAAAAGTTGCTTATTCGCTGGACTGGATGACCCTAGTGCTGTTTGTAAGCATGCTGATCTTTGCTTTGGGAAAATACCTGTACCATCAGAAATTCTTGAATTTCATAATACTTCCGTTCAACAATAAATACGTGCTGTTGCACAACAAAAAAGGACAATTGTTCAATTGGTTCCACATTCTGCTCACTGTGTTCCAAACCATAAATCTCGCTTTTTTCATTTTCTTAACCTTAAAAGCTTTTGATGCTTTACCCAGCGGAAATCAACCAAACGCTTTCTTCATGGTATTGGCTTTTTTGGTGCTCTTTCAAGTTGCAAAATTGCTATTGCAGTTTATCAAAGGATTTGTTTTTAACACCCAAGGGCTTATATCGGAATTGGTGTTCAGCAAAACCTCTTATCTGAACCATAGCAGTATATTATTATTTATGAGCAACGTGATCCTGGTGTACATTTTTAGGGACTCAAAAATCATAATTTACGTTACGATCATCCTAATTTTATTGGTGAATGGCATAGGGGTGATAAAGCTCTTGAAGAACTATCAAAAAGCTATGTTTCCGTATTTTGTGTATTTTATTTTGTACCTTTGCGCACTCGAAATTGCGCCCTTGGTGATAATTGGAAGCTATCTAAAAGATTGAAAATTTATGAAAGTAAAAACAATTTTGGTTTCCCAACCAGAACCTAAAGTCGAAAACTCACCCTATTCAAGATTGATTGAAAAAGAAAAGGTAAAAGTGGATTTTAGGCCTTTTATTCATGTTGAGGGGGTTGAAGCCAAAAGTGTGAGGCAGCAAAAAATCGATTTGCACAATTTTACGGCGATAATCTTGACCAGCAGAAATTCTGTTGATCATTTTTTTAGGATTGCCGAGGAGATGCGCTTTAAAGTTCCGGACACCATGAAATACTTTTGCCAGTCTGAGGCCGTAGCCTATTACTTGCAAAAATATGTAGTGTACAGAAAACGCAAGATCTATGTGGGAAAAAGGACATTCAATGAGTTAATTCCCTTGATCAAAAAATATAAGGACGAGAAGTTCCTTTTGCCATCATCCGATGCATTGAAGGCTTCCGTGCCCCAAGCTTTGGATGAGATCAACGTAGACTGGAAACGCGGTGTTTTTTACAAGACGGTCATCAGTGACCTATCGGACCTTAGGAACGTTTATTATGACATATTGGTTTTCTTTAGTCCTTCTGGAATTGAATCGCTATTGAAGAATTTCCCGGATTTTGAACAAAAAAACACAAGAATTGCCGTTTTTGGCAACAGTACCGTAAATGCAGCAACGGAAGCCGGACTTCGCATAGACATTCAGGCGCCCACACCGGAAACACCATCCATGACAATGGCCCTACAGAAATACATTACCAGTGTGAACAAGTAAACTATTTTACTGGAAAAAAAATCAACGCCCCCGATTCATATTGGGGGTGTTTTGTTTTTAAAAGGCGTACCGCTGCGGTCCTCCTCTTCTGATCTCCTCACTGGCATAAGCCTCAAACTTCTTAAAGTTCTCCCGAAACGCATTCGTTAACTTAAATGCCGTCTTGTAATAGGCTTCATCGTTGTTCCAAGTGGCCCTTGGGCTCAACACACTGGTGGGAACTCCTGGGCATTCCCTGGGCTGTGCCACACCAAAAACAGAATGGATATGGTACTTGTCATAACTGTAAAGGCCCAGCTCCCCACTAAGGGCAGCACTGATCATGGCGCGGGTGTATTTTAACTTCATACGGGTTCCGACGCCGTAAGGTCCTCCGGTCCATCCTGTATTGATCAACCAAACATCAACGCCCGATTCTTTCATCTTCCGGCTCAACATTTCGGCATATTTTGCTGGGTGCAAGGGCATAAAAGGAGCTCCAAAACACGCAGAAAATGATGGCTGTGGCTCAACAACTCCCGCTTCTGTCCCTGCAACTTTGGCGGTGTATCCCGAGATAAAATGGTAGGCCGCCTGTGCCGGGGTTAGCTTGGAAATGGGGGGCAATACCCCAAAAGCATCCGCGGTTAGAAAAAAGATGTTTTTTACATTTTTTCCAATGGAAGGTTCCTGAATGTTCTCAATATGATAGATGGGATAGCTCACCCTGGTATTCTGGGTGATGGACGTGTCTGAAAAATCCACCACACCCTTTTTATCGATGACCACATTCTCCAATATTGCGCCCTTTTTAATGGCCCTATAAATTTCTGGCTCGTTCTCTTCGGATAGGTCAATGACCTTGGCATAACATCCGCCCTCAAAGTTAAATACGGTATTGTCCGGGGTCCAACCGTGTTCATCATCCCCGATCAATTTTCTGTCCGGGTCTGTGGAAAGCGTGGTCTTCCCAGTGCCAGAAAGTCCAAAGAAAATAGCCGTGTCACCATCTTCGCCCACGTTGGCGGAGCAGTGCATGGGCAGCGTATTTTTATAAACGGGAAGGATAAAGTTAAGGGCTGAAAAAATCCCCTTTTTAATCTCCCCGGTGTAGCCTGTCCCTCCAATCAACGCAATTTTCCTGGTGAAATTAAGAATGGCAAAATTGTGTTGCCGGGTTCCGTCCACAGCAGCATCGGCCATATACCCAGGAGCATTGATAACTGTCCATTCCGGATCAAAATCATCCAATTCCTCGGTAGTGGGCCGCAAAAACATATTGTAGGCGAACATATTGGACCAAGGATATTCATTCACCACCCTTATATTCAATTTATAGGCCGGGTCTGCGCAAGCATAGCAATCCCTAACGTACAACTCTTTAGCGTTGAGGTAATCAATCACCTTATCGTAGAGCTTGTCAAACTTTTCGCTTTCAAAAGGAATATTGATGTTTCCCCACCAAATTTTATCTTCGGTTATGGCATCCTTTACAATAAAACGATCCATGGGCGACCTTCCGGTGAATTCACCTGTATTGACCGCCAAGGCACCAGAGGAAGCTTCCTTTCCCATCCCTTTTTCTATGGTAATGTCATGAAGTTCATCTGGAGATAGTTGGTACTGAAAATTGTCGTGCTTAATCCCGTAGGGCTTCAACGAAATCGTTTTCGTTGTTGAGACAGAATCCTTCATTTTTTTGTTTTAGTTATAACACAAAGCTAGAAAAATATCCTTTTTTAGCCTTTAATTTATAGCTTAATTGAGTTCTTTTCGGGTCAAAATGTAGTATCCTAAAAGAAACCAACCTAGAATTAAGAATACCCCTCCTATTGGCGTTAAAAAACCGATGATTCTAAAATCAAAAGCCGTTAAACTGTTCAAGGCCAATAGGTAAATGGAGAATGAGAACAGAATTACCCCTATAAGGATCATCACATAGATTCTTTTCTTTTCCGATTCACCCAAACCATTCCACATTCCCAAAAAAAGCAGGAACAAGGCATGGTACATCTGGTAGCGCACACCGGTCTCAAAAGTATCAACTGCATCAGCATCCACCAATTTTTCCAATCCGTGTGCCCCAAAGGCACCAAGAACTATGGCCAATAGGCCAAATACAGTTCCGGTCAACAGTATTGTTCTGTTCATAACTTTTATGGCTTGTTTTTTTAAAAATATAACATTTTGATACCTTAGCGGTACGTTATACAAAATTACACAAAACCTATGGTCCGCACTATTTTGGTCATTGGGGCTGGTAAATCAACCTCATATCTTTTAGATTATATTTTGAAAAAATCCGATGAGGAGAATCTTCATCTCATTATTGGCGATCTTCAACCTGAACATATTCCAGAAAAATTTTCGTCACACCCCAATTGCAGTGTGGTACAGTTGGATATTTTCAACGATGAAGACCGCAAGAAGGCTATTGATTCCGCTTCCATCGTCATATCCATGCTTCCGGCCCGATTGCACATCAAAATTGCCGAGGATTGCATCCATTTCAAGAAAAATTTGGTCACAGCATCTTATGTGAGCCAAGAAATGAAGGCTTTGGATGATGAAGTCAAAAAAAATGGGCTGGTGTTCATGAACGAAATTGGCCTTGACCCCGGTATTGATCATATGAGCGCCATGGAGGTCATAGATCGTATTCGGGACAAAGGCGGTAAAATGTTGCTCTTTGAATCCTTCACCGGAGGGTTGGTTGCCCCGGAAAGTGACTCCAACCTTTGGAATTATAAGTTTACCTGGAACCCTAGAAACGTTGTCTTGGCCGGCCAAGGGGGCGTGGCCAAATTTATTCAGGAGGGCACATACAAATACATTCCCTACCAGAAATTGTTCAGACGCACCGAATTTTTGGAGATTGAGGGCTATGGCACTTTTGAGGTCTATGCCAACCGGGATTCCTTAAATTATCGAGAAGCCTATGGGCTACAAAATGCCCTTACGCTTTATAGGGGCACTATGAGAAGGATTGGGTTTTCCAAAGCGTGGCAGATGTTCGTGATTCTTGGTATGACGGATGACAGTTATACGATTGAAAATTCCGAAGGAATGTCGTACAGGGAATTTGTGAACCTATTTTTACCCTATTCCCCCACAGATTCTGTGGAATTGAAGCTGCGGCATTACCTTAAAATTGACCAAGATGATGTGCGCTGGGACAAACTTTTGGAATTGAACATTTTTGACCATTCCAAAAAAATACCCCTCAAAAATGCCTCCCCAGCACAGATTTTACAACACATTTTGGAAGATAGCTGGACCTTGAAGGAAGACGAAAAGGATATGATCGTTATGTACCACAAGTTTGGTTATGAATTGAACGGTGAAAAAAAACAAATTGATGCCAACATGGTGGTCATTGGCGAAAACAGGACCTATACTGCCATGTCCAAAACGGTTGGGCTACCAGTTGCCATTGCCACACTTCAAATTTTAAATGGGAAAATAACCACCCCTGGGGTTCAAATTCCCATCCGTAAAGAGGTGTATGCGCCGATACTCTCGGAACTAAAATCGTATGGAATAGCTTTCAAGGAATTTGAAGTGCCCTATTTGGGCTACAATCCGGACTCTGTAGCGAGCTGATATATAAAGATTTTCTATATATTTAGCTTCGATTTTAAACAGTTTCCGTGAAAAACCATAACAGTTCGGTCAAAATTGATGGCATAGACAAAAAAATCCTAAGGTTTTTGATGGAAGATGCCCGAAAACCTATTTTGGAGATTGCCCGAAATATTGGCATTTCCGGGGCGGCCATTCACCAACGGCTTCGCAAATTGGAGAGTTCCGGTTTGTTGGCGGGTTCCAAGTTCATCATCAATCCACGTGTATTGGGTTATTCCACAATGGCTTACATCGGTATTTTTCTGGATAAGGCCATGGCCAACCCAAGGGCCGTTAAGGAATTGGAGAAAATTCCCGAAGTCTTGGAATGCCACTACACCACTGGAAATTGGTCCATCTTAATAAAGGTTCTCTGTCGCGACAATGAGCACCTTATGCAGGTACTGAACAAAAAAATACAGCAAATTGAAGGTGTTTCCCGCACCGAAACCTTTATCTCCCTCAACCAACAAATTGATCGACAAATTCAGATCTGATATTTGTATTCAATCTAAATAAACTTTACATTTGTACCCATGAATGTAATATATCAGTCTACATATTACACCTTATACCAATCCGTAAAGGAGCGTTCCTTCTATGTGGATTTTGGCCAAAAGATGGTCCGCATGTCGCTTTGCCAGCTGCTATCCCTACGCTACAAAGTGATGTCCATACCTATTGAAAGCCATTTTGACGGTGATTTGAACGAGCACGGCTTTGAAGTTCTGCTGCTGTGCAACAAAGAACATCTCTTTGTTCTGAACACTTATGAAATTTTGGACCTGAAGCAATTTGTGGAGCAAAGCTTTGTGGCACTGGGTCTTTCTGTGGGAGCAGAAACCGCATCGGTTTAGTTCCGTTTACCACCTCTTATTTTTATTCAATCTTAAACTGCCTTAAAACAAGGAAGTTACTTCCAAAACGCGGTTAAATTCCGTATTTTTGTTACAATTAGACGATAAACCCTATAGATATGAAGGATATAGCAAGACAAAGTATGAGCATTAAAGTGGAATCCATGGATTTGCTCAACCAACAGATAAAAATGGAAGCCCATGCCTCTGCCACCTATTTGGCCATGGCGTCTTGGTGTGAGCAGAATGGGTTTTTTACAAGTGCCAAGTTTTTCTACAAGCAAACTGAGGAAGAACGTGGACACATGATGAAGATTTTTGAATTTTTGGTGGATACGGGCGGAAACCCTGTTTCACCGGAAGTTACTGATATCAACCATGATTATTCTTCCATTGTGGATGTCTTTGAAAACACGTTGGAACATGAAGTGGCCGTGACCAAATCCATTCACAATATTGTGAAAAAAGCCCGTGAATTGGGCGATTTGGCCACAGAACGATTCTTGGATTGGTTTGTTCTGGAACAAGTTGAGGAAGAAAACACCATCCGTGATATTTTGGATATGATCAATGTGACCGGCACAGAAGGTGTAGGACTACAAATGATCGATAACAAAGTAGCCGATTGGATTGATTAAATAAATCCAATCACAATAACCAAAAAGAGGCAGATTTTCGTCAACCTGAACTTGTTTCAGGTTCTCATCGTGATATTTTTATCAGTTTGACGAGATTCTGAAATTAACCTGCCTTCCGGCAGGCAGGTTCGGAATGACGATTTTCCAACTCATACAAAATAAAATGGGGCCAAACGGCCCCGTTTTCAGTTTATATACCTTTCCTTAATAATATTGAAATGGCGAAGCTCATGACCTGCAATATGGTAGGCCAACCCACGCACCGTCCTATGGTTTATGATACTGCCATCAAAATCCACTCCCTTGCCTCCCCGTGTAAAACTCTCTTCAGGTAAATATTTAAAAAGGGTTATTGTTGACTTTCTGACCGATTCATATTCATCAAAAATACTTTCCAAACTCCTCGTATTGGCATCTGAATATTGCGCATAGCTGTCTTGGTCAAATCCATGGAGCGGTGTGTCATCATTTCTGGCGTATCTAAGGGCCCGATAGGCAAAAATCCGTTCATCATCGATCAGATGCACCAGTATTTCTTTAATGGTCCACTTATCTTTTGCATACCGAAACTCTAATTTTTCCTTCGGAAGGGAATACACAAAATCTTTGATTTTGAGAAAATTTTCCCAGAGATGCTCCAAAACCTTGCCATCATCTTCCAATAGATCCATATAAATATGGGAATATTCCGGATACTCTCCCTTGATCGGTTTTTTAATGTATCGCATTGTCTTACGGTTTGTTGTTATTTTCCTTAAAACTATTCACCCAACGGTGCCGGGCCCAATTTCCCATGGGTTCCAAAAGCTCATACAATTCCTTACCATATTCGGTAAGGGCATAGCCTTCCAAAGTTCGCTCAATAAGATTGCAGTCCCTTAATTCCTTTAATCTTGTGTTCAGGGTTGTGGGCGAAATGGATTCACAATAGTCTTGAAGCCCTCTAAATGTATTTGGCCCAGTGTACAAATGCCAAATGATGCCCATGGCCCAACTCCTTCCCAATAAATCAAGCAGAGCCATTATGGGTTGCCCTGTTTTTGAGCCACGAACAGGAATTCCTGGTTTAGGTGTTTTCATTAACTACTATTTTAGTAGCAAAGCTACTAAATTCATAGCGTCTAGAAAAATTCTTTTCACACCATAAAAAAACCTGATTGAACTAGCTCAATCAGGTTACTATTAAATTTTAAAGGTGTGTGTTGTTAATCCCTGCCGCCAAAAACCTGAACCGCCCAGTAAAGTAGGGAGGCCAAGGCTCCTATTGCCGCAACCAAATACGTTCTGGCCGCCCATTTTAGGGCATCCTCAGAACCGGCATACTCTTCTTGGCTTACCATGTTCTTTTGCTTTAGCCATACCAAGGCTCGCTTACTGGCATCATATTCCACAGGTAGGGTAATAAAACTGAACAAAGTGGCAAATCCCATCATGATCAGTCCGGCTACGGCTATGTAAAACCCAATACCTCCGGCCACACCGGTAGCGGCCATCAACATAATGCCTCCAAAGACTATCCAAGTGGACATCCCTGAGGTAACACTCACCACAGGCACCAATTTGGAGCGCATCGTCAACCATTCATAGGCTTGGGCATGTTGCACCGCGTGGCCACATTCGTGTGCGGCAACGGCTGCAGCTGCAGCATTGCGCTGGTTGTACACCCCTTCACTTAAATTCACGGTCTTGTTTTTTGGGTTATAGTGATCTGTCAACATTCCGGGAGTGGAGATTACCTTAACATCCCTGATTCCATGGTCATCCAACATTTTTTTGGCAATTTCGGCTCCACTCATCCCATTGCGGAGATGTACTTGGGAGTATTTTTTGAATTTGCTCTTCAATTTGCTGCTGACCAACCAACTGATCAACGCAATTCCACCAATCAATATATAATATGTCATCATAGCTTTTCTGTTTTGGTCTACTAAATATACCACAATAAAGCAAAAACCCCGCCAAATATTGACGGGGTCCTTTTACTGACAAAATGTAAGTTATGCCAACGCTGGCTCCCAATGAAAGGCTTCGATAATTTCCTTATAAACTACTTCACCTTCCGCAATGTTCAATCCTTTGGCCAGTGATTTATCCAGATTACATGCGCTACGCCATCCCAAATTGGCCAGTTTTAGCACATAGGGCAGTGTTACATTCGTCAAGGCAACTGTAGAAGTATAAGGCACTGCCCCTGGCATATTGGCTACACAATAATGAACCACATCATCTATAATATAAACAGGGTCTTCATGGGTTGTTGGTTTTGTGGTTTCCACGCATCCCCCCTGATCTACGGCCACATCCACGATCACTGTACCGGGGTGCATGTCCTTGAGCATGTCCCTTGTGATCAAGTTTGGGGCTTTGGCACCTTTTAGAAGAACACCACCTATGATAAGATCATGGTTTTTGATATGTTTTCTGATATTGAACTCGTTGGAAAATTCGGTAATAACATGGCTTGGCATGATATCGTTCACATAGCGGAGCTTTTTCATGTTTATATCCAAAATGGTCACTTGGGCACCCAGACCTGCTGCCATTTTTGCAGCTTGAATGCCCACTGTTCCCGCTCCCAAGACCAAAACGCGGCCCGGCGACACTCCGGGAACACCTCCCAAAAGCACCCCTTTGCCTTTTACGGGCTTTTCCAAATATTTGGCTCCTTGCTGAATGGCCATACGTCCGGCCACTTCAGACATGGGAGTGAGAAGCGGAAGGCTACCGTCTGGATCTTCAACCGTTTCATAGGCAATACAAACCGATTTACGCTGGATCATGGCTTGCGTCAACGCCTCGCTTGAAGCAAAATGAAAGTAGGTGAATACAATCTGGCCTTTCTGGATAAGATTGTATTCTTGGGCAACGGGCTCTTTTACTTTCACGATCATATCGCTCATGGCATACACCTGACCGATCGTATCCAAAATTGTGGCCCCCGCCCGTTGATAATCATGGTTGAAAAAACCGCTGCCTTCACCTGCACCTGATTGCACATAGACAGTGTGGTTGTTCTTTACCAGCTCAAAAACCCCAGCTGGTGTCATCCCTACCCGGCTTTCATTGTTCTTGATTTCTCTTGGTACCCCTACAATCATTTTGTTGTGTTTTTATGATTACACTTCCAAAGTTGTTACAAAAAAAACAAACTGGAAAACAAAATCGATAAAAAGTAGGGGTACAAGGCTAAAATTTATGTTTTTTAACAATTATACCCCTGTTTAAGTAGGGGTCATTTATTAAATATGATATATATTTTTTGTATGACCCCTAAAAATAGGGCTTACTTGTGTTTTAATTTTAAAAACAGCATCACCAAGACCAAAAAACCGGTTACGCCATTGGCAAGCATGATCGCCAAGCTTTCATGCTTATAGCCATAGTAGAGCCAAAGCATGGTGCCCGTAAAGAAGGCCAAATACATGGTGAGGGAAATATCTTTGGTAGACCTGTGCTTCCACGCTTTGTATACTTGTGGAATAAAGGCACTGGTGGTGAGGGTGGCCGCAGCAAGGCCAATGATTTCAATAGGGTCCATGGTAAGGTAGTTGTTCGCTATCTAAAGATACGAATTAACCTGTCGCCTTTCGACTGCCTGCCCGTCCGGCAGGCGGGCGCTCAAGGTGACAGGTTTAAGTAAAATTCAAGAGAGTGTTTAGCCTACAATATTGACGATCTTACCCGGAACCACAATCACTTTTTTGGGTGTGCGGCCCTGTAACTGTTCTTGGGTTTTTTCGTGGGCCAGGACGGCGGCTTCAATTTCATCCTTGTCCATGTCCAAGGGCAACTCCAATTTAAAGCGCATTTTCCCATTAAAGGAAATGGGGTATTCCTTGCTGCTCTCCACCAAGTACTTCTCCTCAAATTTGGGAAAAGGGGCTTCTGCAATGGACTCGCTATGGCCCAATCGCTCCCAAAGCTCTTCAGCAATGTGGGGCGCATAGGGCGATACCAAAATGGCCAAGGGCTCCAAAATGGCCTTGCTGGTACATTTCTGGGCCGTCAACTCGTTTACACAGATCATAAAGGTGGATACGGAGGTGTTGAACGAGAAGTTTTCAATGTCCTCTTCCACTTTTTTGATGGTTTTGTGGAGTGTTTTTAGATTGTCTGCTGTGGGTGCAACACCCCCCTCGCCCCCCTCAAGGGGGGAATAGAGTTTCCAAAGTTTTTTCAGGAAGGAATGCACTCCTGTAATCCCGGCCGTGTTCCAAGGTTTGGATTGCTCCAAGGGGCCCAAGAACATTTCGTATAAGCGAAGGGAATCTGCCCCATACTCCTCACAAATGGCATCGGGGTTGACGACATTGTATTTGGATTTGGACATTTTTTCGACTTCCGGATATGTTTTAAACTCCCTTGATTTTCCAGAAAATAATTCTGTGAATTTACCATCCAACCAAAATCCCCCTGGCACAACATAAATTGAATCATTGTAAGATTCATTGGTTTTTCTGTAGCCTTCGATATCCAAAATATTGTTTTCTACATAATTCACATCAAAACGATGAGGTATTACCTGATTATAAGGAACGGCATATTCACCTTCTTTGTATTCATCAAGGTATTCATAATCAGAACTAAAGAAAACATATTTCACATCATCACCATAATACTGAAACTTATCTAATTCGCCATTTTCGTTTTCCTTAATCAAGAAAATGATATTTGATGCTCTTTTACCTTCAAATCCGCCTTCAGTCTTATATCCAGAAATATACGCTTGATTAACTGAGGCCTGATTAGCAAATTCTGAAGTCCCCGTAATCATCCCTTGGTTGATCAACTTTTGGGCATACTCATCTTTGGGCACATAGCCCATATCAAACATAAACTTTTGCCAAAAACGGGAATACAAGAGGTGGCCTGTAGCGTGCTCACTACCTCCTATATATAAGTCCACATCCTGCCAATAGTTGATGGCTTCAGGGGAGAAAATGGCCTCGTCATTACGCGGGTCCATATACCGATTAAAGTATTGGGAACTCCCTGCCCACCCCGGCATGGTGTTCAATTCCAAAGGATAGATACCGTCATGCTGGACTTTCTGCCCGTCCGGCAGGTGGGGTTTCGGCATCCCATCCCCCTTGTCCAACCCTTCGACTGCGCTCAGGGTGACAAGGTCATTGGAAACTACTTTATTATTCTTTGCATCCCAAGCCCACGTAGTGGCATTGCCCAATGGCGGTTCCCCGGTTTCGGTGGGGAGGTATTTTTCCACTTCGGGGAGCTCCAACGGCAAATATTTTTCATCGATCATTTGCGGCATGCCATCCACATAATACACCGGGAAGGGTTCGCCCCAATACCGCTGACGGCTAAAAACGGCATCGCGAAGTCGATAATTCACCTTTCCTTTGCCATGGCCAATCCGTTCCAATTCGGATATGATTTTCTTCATCGCATCCTTGTAAGAAAGCCCATTTAGAAAATCGGAATTGGCAATTACCGTGGTTTCCTTGTCGGCAAATGCCTCTTCGGAAATATCCACCCCCTCAAAAATGTTGGGGATGGGGATATTGTAATGTTTTGCAAAATCATAATCGCGTTGGTCCCCACAAGGCACGGCCATTACTGCACCGGTTCCGTAGCTGGCCAACACGTAGTCGCCAATCCAAATGGGAATGGGTTCCTTGGTGAACGGATGTTCTGCATACGCTCCCGTGAACACCCCTGAAATGGTTTTTACATCGGCCATACGGTCCCGTTCGGAACGTTTTGCCGTGGCCTCCACATAGGCTTCCACCTCAGCTTTTTGTTCCGGCGTCGTTATTTTGGCCACCAATTCATGCTCGGGTGCCAAGGTCATAAAACTTACCCCAAAAATGGTATCGGGGCGGGTGGTGAAGACTTCTATTTGATATGGGTGATTATCCCCTCCCCAGCCCTCCCCTGTGGAGAGGGAGTCTAAAATGTCTTCTATCTTTTTTATAACCGCCTCTAGGTTTGAAATAACTTCATCATTGGTAAAACGGATAACCGTAAACCCCTTTTTTTGTTCCAATTCCAATGTCCGTTGGGCATCTTTATCCAATTGATAGTCATGGATTTTTTCATCAACTTCAATAATCAGTTTTTTTTCAAGGCATATAAAATCAACAATATATTTATAAACTGGATGCTGCCTTCTAAACTTAACATCAAGATTTTTTCTTCTCAATGCTTGCCACAATTTGTCCTCAGCAGGCGTTGGGTTCTTTCGCATTTCTTTCGCCCGTTCCAACAAAACTCCAATCATTGACGAATCACCTGTCAATCTTGCATTAGCCCCCCCTCCGCTAGAGGGGGTTGGGGGGAGGACTGAATTGCTGTCCCCTCCTTGTTCCTCCCCAAAGGGGAGGACATTAAAAGTAACCGTGGCTCCAACCGATCTTCCAATCCAGTTGGTTTGGGCATCTTTTAGCGGCTGGGGCCAGTCGATTTTGTCCAGACCATCCAATAAACGTTGGGCATAAGCCGTAATCCGCATGCTCCATTGCGTCATTTTTTTACGTATCACTGGATGGCCTCCACGTTCAGAAACACCATTCACGATCTCATCATTGGCCAAAACAGTGCCCAAAGCCGGGCACCAGTTCACTTCGGTATCGGCCAAATACGTCAATCTATATTTTAAGAGGATTTCTTGTTTTTTCTTTTCTGAAAAACCATTCCAATCCGCAGCGCTAAAACTTGGTGTATCATCATCACAAGTGGCTTCGACATTCTCATTTCCTTCCTTTTCAAAAATGGAAATCAAGGTAGAAATGTTTTCTGCTTTGTCCGATTTTTTATTGTACCACGAATTGAATAGTTGGATAAAAATCCACTGCGTCCATTTATAATATCTGGGATTGGAGGTACGTACTTCTCGGTCCCAATCAAACGAAAAGCCCAATTTATCCAGCTGCTCCCGGTATCTTTTGATGTTATTTTCAGTGGTTATGGCCGGATGTTGCCCCGTTTGGATGGCGTATTGCTCCGCAGGCAACCCAAAGGAATCGTACCCCATGGGATGCAATACATTGAACCCCTTATGTCGTTTATAACGCGAATAGATATCCGTAGCAATATAGCCCAAAGGATGCCCCACGTGCAATCCTGCCCCAGATGGGTAGGGAAACATGGACAATGCATAAAATTTGGGTTTATCTGAAGTGTTGGAAGCCTTGAATGTATTGTTTTTTGCCCAATACTTCTGCCATTTGTCTTCAATCTGACGGAAATCGTAGTTCATCATACTTCTTTATGTTCATTTTGTCACATCGAGCCCTTCGACTACGCTCAGGGTAAACCTAGGTCGAGATGTCTCAAACACAAGGGAGGAGATTTCTCGCCCAGATTTCATCCGGACTCGAAATGACAATAAACTGTATCTCTTTTCGAGTTGCAAAAATAGGTTTAATCCCCTAAATACAATTTACTTTTCTATTTTTACGTATTGATTCCACTATATGAGCCAATATATTGAAAGATATCAGCGAAGAAAACTGATTTCCTCTTATTTTTCCGTGGTTTTGAGCATCGCACTTGTGCTGTTCCTTTTGGGGGTGCTTGGTCTTTTGGTGCTGAACACCAAAAAACTCGCCGATCACTTTAAGGAGCAGATCACCATTTCGGTCTTTTTGAAGGACAATGCCAAACCTGTGGAAATTGATCAATTGCAAAAAAGTTTGACCTTGGCCGAGTATACCAAATCGGCGGATTACATCTCCAAAGAGGATGCTGCGGAGCAGTACAGCGAGGATATTGGAGAGAATTTTGTGGAGTTCTTGGGCTACAATCCGCTTAAAAACTCCATTGATGTCCATTTAAAGGCTGATTTTGTTTCTCCGGAGCAAATCGCAGAAATCGCAGAGGAAATTGCCGCAAAGACCTATGTGGATGAAGTGAGCTATGACAAACCGTTGGTTTCACTGCTCAATGACAACGCCCGAAAAATCAGTTTGTGGATTTTGGTGGCCAGTGCGGTATTTACGGTAATTGCCGTTTTGCTCATCAACAGTTCCATCCGATTGTCCATTTATTCCAAGCGCTTTATCATCAAGACCATGCAGATGGTGGGAGCCACCAAGACCTTCATTAGACGGCCCTTTATCTGGACGAACATTAAACTGGGTATGGTCGGTGCTGCCGTGGCCCTCGTTTCACTGAGTATCCTTATTTATTATATCAACAAGAATTTTCCCGAACTCAATCTGCTTCAAGACTATTTGGTACTGATTTTTTTATTTGTCGGTGTTTTTGGGCTTGGCGTGATCATTTCATGGGCCAGTACCCATTTTGCCACCCAACGTTTTTTGAATTTGAGAACAGATGATCTGTATTATTAGACAAAAGATGCAAGACCGCTTCGCTTATAGATTTGAGACACTTTACGCACCGACTGGATACTCTGGGAAACTTTTCACTAAATTTGCGGCATGAGCAAGAAAAACAAGAACGTTCAAAAACCCACCAAGGAGTTCATGTTTCAAAAGAGAAACTATTTGTTCCTTTTCATTGGCATAGCTTTTATTGCCTTGGGCTTTATTTTGATGAGCGGTGGTGGCAGCGATGACCCCGAAGTCTTCAATCCAGATATCTACAGCTTTAGACGAATCCGTTTGGCGCCCACTTTGGTGCTGATCGGTTTGGGCATCCAAGTATATGCCATCTTGTTGAACCCTAACAAAAAGAAAGACTAATTTGGAGCTTATTGATGCTATCATCCTCGGCATTATCCAGGGATTGACCGAATTTTTGCCCGTATCGTCCAGTGGACATTTGGAGTTGGGAAAAGCCATTTTGGGCGCACAAGCCGTTCCCGAAGAAAGTTTGTTGTTCACGGTGATCCTTCACTTTGCCACTGCTTTGAGTACCATTGTGGTCTTTCGCAAGGATATTCTTGAAATTTTAAAAGGGCTTTTTCAGTTTAAATGGAACGAGGAGACCCAATTTTCCCTAAAGATTGTTATCTCCATGGTTCCCGCTGCATTGATCGGGCTGTTTTTAAATGATTTTATCGAGGTGTTTTTTGATGGGGCCATTGTTATTGTCGGGATTATGCTCATCATTACCGCAATTTTGCTCTACTTGGCCGATTTGGCCAAAACCACGGACAAAGGGGTTTCGTTCCGAAGTGCTTTTGCCATTGGAATGGCACAAGCTGTGGCCATATTGCCGGGAATTTCCCGAAGCGGGGCCACCATTTCAGCTGCCGTTTTGTTGGGTGTGGATAAAACAAAATCCGCCCGGTTCTCATTCTTGATGGTTGTTCCCTTAATTTTAGGGAAGGTGGCCAAAGATCTGTTGAGTGGTGACATCAATTTCCATGGAGACCAAGCCGTGGCCATGGGGGCCGGATTTATAGCTGCTTTTATCGCAGGTCTTGCTGCCTGTACTTGGATGATCAAACTGGTACGCCAGAGCAAGCTTACCTATTTTGCCATTTACTGTCTAATCGTAGGGCTCATTGCCCTTGCTTGGAGCATTTGGGGATAGATCAGTACTTTTGTTGTAAACCCCGAAGCCTTTGAAAACCAAAGAAGATTTTTTGAATGGTCAAATTTTGTTGATCGACAAACCGTTGGAATGGAGTTCCTTTCAGGCGGTGAACGCGCTCAAATGGGCCATCCGGAAAAAATTTGATCTCAAAAAAATCAAAATAGGCCATGCAGGCACTTTGGACCCATTGGCCACCGGCCTTTTGATCATCTGCACGGGAAAGTTCACCAAAAAAATTCCCGAATTTCAAGGGCAGGTCAAAGAATATACGGGAACCTTCACCTTGGGTGCCACAACTCCATCCCATGATCTGGAAACCGAAGTGGACCAGACCTATCCCACAGAACATCTTACGGAAGCAGCCATAAAGGAAGCCACAAATCAGTTTTTAGGGGAAATTGACCAAGTCCCTCCTATCTTTTCGGCCTTAAAAAAAGACGGAAAACGGTTGTACGAATTGGCCCGGGAAGGCAAGGACGTCGAAATTAAATCAAGAAAAATAGAGATATTGGAATTTGAAATTACCCGAATTGCATTGCCCGAGGTAGATTTTCGGGTGGTCTGTAGCAAGGGAACTTATATTCGCTCCTTGGCACACGATTTTGGCAAAGCTTTGGGGTCTGGGGCCTATTTATCAGCCCTTAGAAGAACCAAAATAGGGGATTTCAACGTAAATAATGCTACGAGCCCCAAGGTTTTCAAAGAAAATCTGTGATCTTAGGCCCAAAAAGCACTCCAGTAGTCGGTTGTATTAAGATCACGGGGTAAAATATTTTTGAAAAAAAGCGGTTATAGTAAAACTATGAACCTTAATAGAAGTCAGTTATCACTTTTAATTACGTTCTTCTCCATGTCCATCGTGGTTTTGTTGTTGTTCAACATCCACTTGGGAGGTATACAGGAAGAGGAGTATGTTATTGAAATGAGCCTGGCCGATGAGGATATCGAAGAATTGTTGGAAAAAGAAGAAGAGCGATTGGAAGAATTGGCCAACAATGACCCCATTAAGAGCCACATGGCCTTCAACGAAACCGCAAAGCCCACCATTGGAAATCCAGAACCTTTAAAAACTTTGGAAGAATTGATTGAGGAACGGGCCATGAACAGTGAGGAAGGGGAATACTCAGGAGACAGTGATTTTTCTGAACAACTAAAGCAATTGGCTGCCAAACGGGATGAAAACAAACAAAAGTTGGGTGAGCGCGATGCCCAAAAGGAAGAATTTACCAATTATTTAAAGGATAGGCGCACCTCCATTTCATTTTCCTTGGTGGAGCGAAATGCGTATTATCTCCCCCCTCCCATTTATACGTGTATTGAAGGCGGAAAAGTGGTCATCAATATCAGCGTGGACAGAAACGGCTATGTTACCGAGGCCACTTTTAACGACAAAAGCTCTGGAACCAGTAACGGTTGTCTGGTGGACAATGCCATTGCCTATGCCCTTAAAGCACGGTTCAGTGCAGATTCCAAGTCATCTCAAATTGGAACCATCACTTATCTATTCCAAGGGAAGTAAGTCCAAAATATCCTGTAAAATACCCTCTCCTTTGTCCTTGTTATACCAAACCTGAAGCTCCTGTTTAAACTCAGGGGTTAGTTTGCCTTGTTCTTGCTTATAGGCATTCACCATTTCGGTTGCCACACGTGGTCTTGGACCCCATTCCCCAACAATTTGCTTGTTTTCCACATCCCACAGAATCACTTTGGGAATGGAACGGGCTCCCTTGGTCAAAAAAGCATCCATGATTTCAGGGACTTCATCCCTGAGGATAATTTTATGGTCGATATTTGGATTGAATTCGGCTATCTTGTTGATGACAGGCAAACTGTGGGCAGCGTCCCCGCACCAACTTTCGGTAATGGTCAGGAATACCAATTGTGATTTTAAACTGCTGATTTGTTCTTGAACTCCCTCAGGAATCACAAAAGTTTTGTCCCACCGCTTCATTCTGCGGTCATTGAGCTGGGTATATTGTATGTTCGCTTCGGTTTGACTGTGGCCAGTAGTTTGTTCCATTTCAACCAAATGATGTACCAAATCCCTATATGTTCCATAATCCATCCCCATGGAGATGCCTTGCTGCACCAAAGTGGGCTTATCTTGTTGTATGTGCTTTTCCAATACTTCCATAAAAACTCCTTTCTGCAAATTTATCCTTCAAAAACAGCCTATCTTCTGACTTTTGTCATTGGTTGTATTAGACTAAAAAACCTTACAAGATTCTCAATTTGGTCTTTACGGTCTTAAGAAGTTCCCATAACTTTAGCTAAAATTTGTACCATGGACAAACATCGATGTGGTTGGTGTGTTGGCGACCCCCTATACGAAGCATACCATGATTTGGAATGGGGCGTTCCCATAAAGGATGATGACACCCTTTTTGAGTTTTTGATTTTGGAGACCTTTCAGGCAGGGCTCAGCTGGATCACCGTTCTTCGGAAACGGGAAAATTTTAGGGAGGCGTTTGACCGTTTTGATTATAAAAAAATTGCTGGTTATGATCAGGATAAAATTGATGGCCTTTTGCAAAACCCGGGCATCATCCGAAACAAATTAAAGGTGAATGCCACGGTTTCCAACGCCAAAGCCTTTATGGACATCCAAAAGGAATTTGGGAGTTTCAGTGACTATATCTGGGGGTTTGTGGATGGAAGTCCTATTAAAAATTCGTGGGAAAATTACAAACATGCCCCTGCAACCAGTGAAGTTTCGGACGCCATCAGCAAGGATTTAAAAAAACGTGGGTTCAAATTTGTGGGCAGTACGGTCATCTATGCCCACATGCAGGCCACGGGCATGGTAAATGATCACGAAATACATTGTTTTAGATATGAGGAGGTTTAGTTCCATTTTTATAGGCCTATTGTGCTTTTTCCAAGTGGGTTTTGCCCAGAACAAGTACGAAAAGGAATCAAGGATCAAAAAGGAGGCATTTCCTGAAAAAGCGTATGATCTTATTTCAGCGTATTTGGAAAATGCCAAACGGGTACGGTTTTACCAAGAATCGGACAGCACCAAGAAAAGTTTTGAGGCAAAATTCAAAAAAGGAAGGTTGCATTATAGTGTGGAGTTCAATGCGGAGGGTGACTTGGAGGATGTGGAGTTCATCATCAGGGAATTTGACATTCCTGAAGACACTTGGAACACTATCAAATCCTACCTCAGCTCAAATTATCCCAAGTTGCGCATCAAAAAAATACAGCAACAACACCCGCTAACTGAAGATGACCCAGAAAAAACCGTATATGAAGCCTTCCAGAACTTGATGTTGCCCCATATCAACTATGAAATCATTTTTTCATCCAAGAAAGAACGAAAGTTTCAATCCTATGAAGCTTTGTTCAATGCTGAAGGCAATTTGGTGAATATCCGTAAATCATTCCCACCAAGCTACGACCATGTCCTCTATTAAATGGTATTGTTTTCTTGTTGTTGTTTTGTGCATCCAGACCATACCTGCGCAAGATAACCTTACGGGGTATTGGCAGCCCCAATTCGCCATTAATTATGATGTGGGCCCTCTTTATTCCCACAACTTTTCGGTGGCCAACAGAAATTATGTCATTGATGACAGTGCGCTTCAACTTTCAGGTCGGCAACTGGACATTGCCCATTTTTCTAATTTTAAAATACAGGACAACCAAAGCATTGCCTTGGGCATCCAATATCGGTTCAGGAATGTTTTTGAAGGAAGAGGGGATGAACTCCGGTTTACCCAGCAGTTTAATATCACCAAGAAACCAATTGATGTACGTTATGGCCATCGATTTAGAACAGAACAACGTATAACCAAGCTCCTGACCGTTCATCGATTTCGATATCGGTTTGCCGTTGATTTCCCCTTAAAGGGTGAAAAATTGGATATTGGGGAACCTTATTTTGTGGGCAGTTTTGAAAATTTGCTGAGTGTTTCAAAAAATGCTTCCCCCCAATATGATACCCGATTGACCGGACAAGTTGGGTGGCAACTCCAAGGAGGACTTAAACTTCAGGTGGGTTTGGAATATCGACTGGAGGATTATACCTCCCCCTTACCCCAAAACGTGATCTTTTTACTCACCAGTGCGCAGCTGTCCCTATAACAGTTCCATGAATTTTTTTCTGGGAATCAGTTCGGCCCCCAAGCTTTCCAAATGATCGGTGTGGACTTGGCAATCAATGAGTCGGTACCCTTTTGCATCCAACTCCTGGGCCATTTTTATGAAAGCATATTTGGATGCGTTGGGTCTAAGACTGAACATGCTTTCCCCACAAAACACTCCGCCCAAATCTACGCCGTACAGTCCACCCACCAAGTTGCCATCCTCCCAAACTTCGTATGATCGGGCAAATCCTTTTTTGTGTAGCTCCGTGTAGGCTGATTTCATCTTTGAGGTGATCCAGGTACCCTCTTGACCTTTCCGTTCTACTTGGGCACACTGCTCTATGACTTCGTGAAAATATTTGTTTTGGGTCAATGTCAACGAATCATCACGCAAGACCTTACGCATACTTTTGGACACTTTCGCCTTTTTTGGAAAGAGTACCATCCGTGGGTCCGGGCTCCACCACAAAATCAAGGCATCATCATTGAACCATGGAAAAATGCCGCTTTTGTAGGCCAACAAAAGTCTTTCAGGGGACAAATCGCCACCAACGGCCAACAACCCGTCTTGATTTGCTGTTTCAACCGGCGGAAATTCCAATCTGTTCCCTAAAAAGTGCAGGGGAAAGTTTGCTCCGTTATTTTCCAAAATGCAATTTTTACTAAAATACGGAATAGGACTAAAAAATAAGAAGGCCAGCTATATATATGGCACTTCCCACAACCATGAACATCAAGGTGTAGGGCAGTATTTCCCTGGCCTGTAATTTGGTAATCCCCAATAAAGGAAGGGCCCAAAAGGGTTGCAACATATTGGTGACTTGATCCCCGTAGGCCAAAGCCATGATGGCCTTGGGCAGCGGAACCCCCAACTGTAAGGCAGATTGTAGCACCAACGGTCCTTGAATAGCCCATTGACCTCCTCCGCTGGGCACAAAAATATTAACGAGCCCCGCACTTAAAAAAGTGAAAATGGGCAATGTTGTTGCCGTGCTGATGGAGACAAAAAAATCTGAAATGGTATTGATCATCCCACTTCCAGCCATTATGCCCATAATCCCAAAATACAGCGGGAACTGAATCAGGATTCCAGCGGTATCGCCAATGGCTTCCTCAACCGCCATTAAAAAGCTTTTAAAACTGCCATGGAGTATAACGGCCAACCCCAACATAAAAAAATTGAGCATGTTCGGGGTGATGTTCAGCGTTTGGAGCGCAGGTAGATATTGCACTAAAAAAGCGAGTAAAATCAAAAAGCCAAATACGGTTGAGGTCCATGGGGAATAATCCAATTTTTCTGCGCCTTGCAAATGCTTCCCTTCCGCTGATTTGAATTGGTAGCCCTTCAAATCGGTGGTCGTGGTACTGGTCTTTTTGCTCAGGTAATAGGCCAGACCGGTAATGGAAAGGGACACCACGGCAAACAAAATGAGGTTCCAATAGCTAAAAACGGTAAGGGCCGTGGAAATGGTATCGGGCAAGCGGGCCAATACATCGCTACTGGCATTATTCTCCAACAAGCCCTTCAAATGACCGGCCTCAGCAACTTTTATGGGAGCCGAACCACTGATTCCACCGTGCCAGACCATTAAACCGGAGTATCCGCAGGCACCCACCAGTGGATAATTGATGGAAATATTGTGGGTTTGGGCATATTCTCCCACTTTTCGGGCCAAAATCGCCCCAAAAATAAGCCCCAATCCCCAATTAAAGAATGAAACCAAGAGCGTGGGCAGTATCACCAATATTGTGGCACTGGATGTGTTTTTAACCAAACTGGTGATTCGCAGAATCAACCGCTCCATGGGTTTGCTCAGCACCAACACGTGGCCCAGCACCAGAATGAGCATCATCTGGTAGGCAAATACCAAAAGCCCATTGTTCCAGATACCATCCTCCCAATACGAAAGAATGGCTATGAAATGGTTTCCATCGGAACTGTTGTCCGTAAAAACCAATGCCAGTACCATTGTGAGCACGGTAAGTAGCACCGCAATGGTGAATGGGGAGGGCATATACCTCCTAAAAATACGTTCTATGACCTTGGTAAGGTCCAATGCTGTGGTTTAGAAGGGTAGATCATCGTGGTCTTCCTCATTGAGGTCATCAGCAGGTTCAAAGGCTTCCATGGGCGGAACCGGGGGCATGTTCTCGGTGTTGGCTTCAGACTGAAGGTTTTCGATGCGCCAACCTTGAATGGAGTTGAAATATTTGGTCTCTCCCTGTGGGTTCACCCATTCCCTTCCTCTCAAGTTTATACTGATTTTCACCATTTGCCCTACGCTGTAATTGTTCAGCAAATCACATTTATCTTGTACAAACTCCACCAAAATATGTTGTGGGTATTGTTCTTCGGTTGTAACGACCACCTCTCTTTTTCGGAAACCGTTGTTTCCGTAGGTTTTGGTCTCATCTATCATTTTTATTCTTCCCTGAACTTCCATGTACGCTAATTTTCAATGAATTTCAAATGTACATAAAATGATGTCCAATGGAAACCCAAGTTTATCACGAAGTATCAACATATTTTTCATTTTCCGCTATCTTTAATCACAATTCCATTAAAAAATGAACTTTAGCCCAAAGCGAAAAGCTTCCAATATCATCATGCTGATTTCGGCTTTTATTATTGTTAGCCTGATTTTGTGGAACACCAATAGCTTTTTTAGGAAGTTCAAGGAGGAAGAACGATTAAAAATGGAAATTTGGGCCACGGCGCAATCGGAACTCATTCAATCTTCCGTGGATCAAGAGCTGGGCAACCTGACCTTGAAGGTCATGGGCAACAACACTTCCACCCCCATGATCTTGATGAACGAGGAGGGATCCTACAAAACCCATAACATTCCTGAGGAAAAGATTTCCGATAGTAGTTATATCAAGAAAAAGGTGCAGCAGTTCCGCAACGAAAATGAACCCATTGAGATCATTCAGGATGGAGAACTTTTGGAGACTTTGTATTACGGAAATTCCGAGGTTTTGAACAAATTGAAGTACTACCCCCTTGCCCTGTTGTTGATCATCTTTTTGTTTGCAGCGGTCATTTTCTTTTTCTTCCGAACCAACAAAGCATCGGAACAGAACAAACTTTGGGCAGGTATGGCCAAGGAGACAGCCCACCAAATCGGTACCCCATTGACATCGCTTTTGGGCTGGAACGAGTTGTTGAAGTCGGAGGACATCAATCCAGAAATCACTATGGAAATTGCCAAAGACATAGATCGATTGCAAACCATTACGGAACGGTTCTCCAAAATTGGGTCCATCCCCGAACTGGAGGTGCACGATATTGTGGAAGAGACCAAGAAGGCGTATGAGTATTTAAAGAAACGAAGTTCCAAGCTGATCCACTTTTCCTTTAGCTCCAATGTTGATGAACTTTATGTGCTTTTAAATCCCCCTCTGTACAACTGGAGCATTGAAAATTTGGTGAAAAATGGCATTGATGCCATGAAAGGAAAGGGAAATATTGCCATCCAAATTGATAAAAAAGGCCAAAATGTTAATATATTGGTTTCGGATACGGGGCACGGTATCCCAAAAAGTGATTTTCAAAACATCTTCAGTCCGGGGGTAACCTCGAAAAAAAGGGGATGGGGATTGGGACTTTCATTAGTAAAAAGAATTGTGGAAGAGTACCATAAAGGAAAAATTAAAGTACTTTCGTCCAGTAAAGAAGGAACAATCATGCAAATTTCGCTAAGAGCAAAATGAACAGTGAACCATGTCAAAGGAAAAACAAATTGTAATAAAGGACGCTGACATTACCAATAACTGCCCCGAATGTTATAACCAAGAATTGAAGCTTACCTTTTACCAAAAACATACTTTAAATCCATTTTATCACAGGACCACCGGCGAGGTGACGCACGAGATAAAGTGCAAGAAATGCCATTCCATCATTTATCCGGTAAACTGGACCCCAGACATTGAGCGGGTCTTCGACTATTACAATAAACTGGTGCGGCCAGACCGACCTTCGGTGCGGTTCACCACCCTATTTTTTATTCTCCTCATTTTGATTTTGTGCCTAGCGGGTGCTGCGGTCTATTTTTATTTGGAAGGGCTTATTTAAGCTGCTCCCTGATTTTGTCCGCAATGGCCTCAAACTCTTTGGCTTCCAAGCTTTCTTTATGTTGAAATGTTGCATTTTTCATGCTGTGTAGCGGAATAAGGTGCACATGCACATGGGGCACTTCCAAACCAATGACGGACATTCCCACACGCTTGCAATCCACGGCGGCCTCAATGGCCTTGCCCACTTTTCTGGAAAAAGCCATTAGTTTCATGTAGGATTGCTCATCCAAGTCCAAAATCTTGTCCACTTCTTTTTTGGGAACACATAGCGTATGCCCTTTGGCATTGGGGTTGATGTCCAAAAAGGCAAAATTATCGTCGTCCTCTGCAATTTTATAACAGGGAATTTCTCCATTGATGATCTTGGTGAAAATACTGGGCATGTCAGCTTGGTTTTAAATAAAAAATCCTGTCGGGTGACAGGATTAAATATAGGCATTCTATAAACTTTTAATTACGTGTGATCTCCAAAATCTCCAACTTTAACGTTCCGTTGGGCACTTTGATTTCGGCCACATCACCTACGGATTTTCCCAACAGCCCTTTTCCAATGGGTGAGGTCACCGATATTTTACCCGATTTTAGGTTTGCCTCACTTTCGGCCACCAAGGTATATTTCATCTCCATGCCATTGGCCTGGTTTTTTAATTTCACTGTGGACAATACCAATATCTTTGAAGTATCCAACTGGGACTCGTCAATCAATCTGGCGTTGGACAAGGTTTCTTCCATCTTGGAAATCTTCATCTCCAAAAGACCTTGGGCCTCTTTGGCAGCATCATATTCCGCATTTTCGGACAAATCACCTTTGTCCCGCGCCTCTGCTATGGCCTGCGAAGCTTTGGGGCGTTCCACATCCTTTAGATGGTTTAGCTCCTCTCTCAATTTTTTTAATCCCTCCGCAGTATAATAAGATACTTTGCTCATATCGTCACATTTTTATGCAAAAGAGCATTGAAGAAAATCAAAAAAATTTCCCCAATGGTCTTGTTCTCTACAAATACAAAAAATCCTCAACGATCACCATGCCTAACATGGTTTTTAGCGAGGATTTAACGCAAATATAGGTAATTTTTGATCAACTTTGTGCAGCGATGAATTGAAATCCAAACCATGAAGCACATTTGGGGCTGCGTCCTACTTATAGTTCTAATTTCCTGTAGTTCAGACAATACCAACAGAAATCCCTATCTTCAAGAGGTAGGTTTTAGGTTTGATATGAACCTAAATCTTCCGCTCTATAATGGGTTGAACACCATTGGGAACCCCGTTTATGTGGGAAATAATGGGGTGGGCACCCGAGGAGCTTTTGTAATGAGAGCTGGATTGAGCGGCTCCCAATTTGTTGCATGGGAAGCCAGTTGTCCCAACCATACCCCCAACAATTGTTCTACTATGGACATTGATGGCCAAAATGTGGTCTGTGACTGCGAAGGCTTTACCTATAATCTCTTTACGGGACAGCAACTGGATCGGCCCGATGATGGCAAAAGATACTACGACCTTCTTTTTTACCGGGCCACACAAAGCGGAAATACAGTAACCATATCCAACTAATAATTTAATATGCAATACAGAAAACTTGGAAAAACCGGACTTAACGTCTCTGAAATCTCTTTGGGAACATGGCAAGTGGGAGGCAAATGGGGTTCCGGTTTTGATGATTCCCTAGCAGAACGCATTATCAACGAGGCCATTGATGCCGGCATTAATTTTATAGACACCGCCGATGTATATGAAGCGGGCGCCAGTGAGGCTGCCGTAGGCAGAGTGGTAAAATCAAGGTCTGAAGATATTTACGTGGCCACCAAATGTGGGCGGCAGATCAATCCCCATGTCAATGAAGGCTATACCGTAAAAGCATTGCGGAAGTATGTGGAGGATAGTTTAAAAAATTCAGGCTTGGAGTGTTTAGATCTTATTCAATTGCACTGCCCCCCAACCGAAGTGTACTACAGACCCGAAATCTTTGAGCTTTTTGACCGCTTAAAGGATGAAGGCAAGATAAAAAACTTGGGGGTGAGCGTTGAAAAGGTTGAGGAGGCCCTTAAAGGCATGGAATATCCAAATGTGACCACGGTACAGATTATTTTCAACATGTTTCGGCAACGCCCTTCAGAGCTATTTTTTGAACAGGCCAAGAAAAAGGATGTCGGAATCATAGTTCGAGTACCCTTGGCGAGTGGCTTGCTCACGGGTAAATTTTCTTCCAACTCCACTTTTGAAAAGGACGACCACCGCTTTTTCAACCGTGAAGGTGCTGCTTTTGACAAGGGCGAAACGTTTTCCGGGATTCCTTTTGAATTGGGATTGGAAGCCGTGGAGGAACTCAAACAGCTATTTCCAAATCATGAAAATTTGGCACCAATTGCCCTACGTTGGATTTTGGACTTCCCTGAGGTGAGTTGCATCATTCCAGGAGCATCGAAAGCAGAGCATTTACATTCCAATCTGAAGGCCACAACGTTCCCAGCACTTACAGCCGAGCAGACCCAAGGAGTCAAGGCTATTTACGAGAAATACATTAAAAAAGAGGTACACCAACTTTGGTAGCCCATTTTTAATGTGCACCCAAAATCCGATCCATGATCCAACTGGTGTGCAATGCTGATTTTCCGAGGGACGGATGTTCACCATTGCCCAGAAAATGGTTTTTGATGTTTTCCACATGATGCTGTTGCACGTGTTCTGGATGTGGAATCTCCAATACTTGATGTCCAGCCGCATTTCTTAATTCAACTGGGGCCTCATCGAGTACGGCAAAGGTTATGGTCCCTTCGGAACCCAATAGTTCAACCTTGTCCACCCGATCATGGGTGCCAAAATTCCAAACACCCTCCCCAGTGATACCATTGGCATGCATCCATGAACCCGAAATGGCATCATAAGCGGTGTACAGCCCTTGTTGATTGGTGGCAACTCCCTGTGTTTTTTGGATATCACCCAGCAAAAAAGTAAACAGGTCGAGACCGTGACTGGCCAAATCATCAAAATACCCTCCTGGGGCCACGGTTTTATCCGTTCGCCAGTTGTATTCCCCGCTCAAATCAACTTTGTTGGGCGGTTGGGTCTTTTGCCAATGGATATGGCGCACTTCACCTATCCGGTTTTCTTCCAGCCACTGTTTTATCTGGAGAAAACGGGGCAATGACCGTCGGTAATAGGCAACAAAAAGTGGAATTCCCTTGGATGCAAAGGCCTCATAAATTGCCAAACTGTCCTGATAATTTGGGGCCATGGGCTTTTCAATACAACAGGGTTTTCCTACCGCCGCCACTTGAAGTGCATACAATTTATGGGTGTCAGGCGGAGTGGCGATATAAATGGCATCAACATTGGGGTTATCAATGACCGCTTTGGCATCGGTGGTCCATTGTGCTACGCGGTGCCTTTTTGCATAGTCTTCCACCTTTTGTGCATCGCGCCGCATTACCATATAGACTTCAAAACCAGAAGTTTTTTGATAGGCGGGTACGCTTTTCTTTTCGGCCACACTTCCACAGCCAATCACGCCCCATCGCAAGGGTTTATCTTCAGAAAAAAGAAAATGGGATTCTGTCATAGCCTATAAATGTACAGAATCCCATTAAAAATAGTCAAGGCAACTCAGTTCTCAACACAAAATTCTTTCAGAATTTTACATTAATTGACAGTTTTCTTTTTGACAATCCTCAAAAATTAACCGTGGCCCCAACCAAGAAATTGATTCCAGCTTGGGGATAATACCCAGCACCTTCAATGGTGGTGATGGTTCCCGGATTGGAAAAATCATCATCATACGTGAAGAAATAGCCGTTGGAAATAATATCGGCATCAAAAATATTGTTCACCAAACCAGAAAGAACAATGCTCTTCACAAACGATCCTGTCTCAATCACGTACTGCACATTAAAATCGGTTTGGGTATAGCTATCCAAGGTCGAATTTTCAGAATCGATGTTGCCCATGTACTGTTTTCCCACAAACTTTGACAAGAGTGAAACTTGAAAACTTTCATTAGGTTGAAACGAAATAACATTACCAGCCACCACTTGGGGCGAATAGGCAATATGGGTATTCCCCAAATCCTGAAGTTCGCCATCCCGTTGAAAAAAGAAATCGATGTTCCTATTATCACTCAGCGCAATATTGGGACGCAGCCTAAACTTGTTCCCCAATCGTAGATTGGCATCCACTTCAAGCCCCAAACGGTAGCTGTCCCCTACATTGGCACGGAGAGGTGCACCAACATCATTGAGTTCCCCGGTCAGCACCAATTGGTCCTTATAACGCATATAGTACACATTGGTATTCAACTGAAAACCCGGTGAAACGTAGCGCCATCCCAATTCAAAATCGTTCAATTTTTCCGGTTTTGGGCTACCATTTTCATAATCGTTTCGGTTGGGTTCCCGGTTGGCCCTGGCATACGACAAATAGAAATTGTTGTTTGGGTTCAAATTGAAGGTAACGCCGGCCTTGGGGTTGAAAAAGTTGAAGGTATCATCCACCAACCCCGTATCATCACCATTGGCCTGGTAACCAACACCTCTGTATTGCACATCTCCGAAAATGGACCATTTGTTGTTCAACTGATAATTGGCCTTGGCATAAACGTTCAGGTCGGTCTTTTTGGAATTGTCCTCGTAATAGCGATCTCCGATTTCACTGCCACTGGCATAACGGGCCCAAATGATTTCACCAAAATGGTCTCCTTTGTATTCATTATAGCCTCCACCAAGAATTAATTTTAGGTTGTCCTTGTTGTAGGTGGCCGAAAAAACGGTTCCATAGAAATCATTGTCCAGCCATCTTCTGCGGATCAAATCGGTGGTGTTTATGGTTTCCCCACCTATGTCGATAGGCTCCAAACCATAATCAGCAAATCCTTCATCTTCCCTGTACTGCTCAAAAAACCCTCGTCCACGGGTATAATGCAGTGCCAAGTTGGTGCTCCATTCGGGGCTTAAGGTTTCATTCCAATGCAGTTGAAAATGGTCTTGTTTGTAATCATCAACCTCATTGTTGTAAAACTGTCTGTTTCCATTTTCATCGAAATATATCCCTGCCGAATTGTATGTGCGACCTTCCTCTTCCAACTCTTCCGCGGTTACACCGTTCCAAGCTTGATAGGTGATTTCATGTCCTCCAAAAAGCAATGCCTTCACCAGGGTGTTGTCATCTTTGTACACGCCTTGAAGAAAGTAGGAGTCCAAGTCTGATCGTGCCCTATCAATGTATCCATCCGAATTGATTCTGGACAACCGCCCCGATATTTCAAAATGGTCGCTAAGGATTCCCGTGCTGAACTTGATGTTGTTCCTGAGGGTATTAAAACTCCCCACGGAAGAGGAAATCCTGGCATAGGCTTCTTCAGAAAAAGCATCGGTCAACAGGTTTAAACTTGCCCCAAAAGCCGCTGCTCCGTTGGTGGATGTACCCACACCTCGCTGCAATTGCAGACTTTGGGTGGATGAGGCAAAATCGGGCATGTTTACCCAAAAAGTCCCCTGGGACTCCGCATCATTGTAGGGAACACCATTGATGGTGACGTTTACCCTAGTGGCATCGCTACCACGCACCCGAATGCCCGTGTAGCCCACCCCAGCTCCTGCATCGGAAGTGGTGACCACGGCCGGTAAAAAGTTCATTAAAACAGGAACGTCCTGCCCCAAGTTTCGGGGGGTGATTTCCTCTTGATCCAAGTTGGAAAAGGTGATGGGAAACTCCTTGGTCACCCTAATGGCCTGCACCAGAACCTCGTCCAGCACCACTTTTTTTCCTTCCAAAGAATCGGTTTCCTGTTCTTGTGCGCTCAAACCAAGCGCCAAACCCGAAAGGGCCATTGTTGTGAATACGGTTTTAATACGATGACATTTGAAGTTTTTTGCCGATCGTCTTGTGCCACATTTTAGTGCTGTGGTCTTGCACTGAATAATTGAATAAAGCGGTTTCATCCGTAAAAATTTTACGAATAAAAGGGGTCATTATTCTTGTTACTATTTGATTTTTGTTTCTAAGGAAACATAGAAATTCCAAGATGCGCCTAGCGCAATCCCTTGGCAGCATTACCCGCCCAGGTTCATTGGGTATAATCTCAGCTTGTCCTGAACTTGTTTAAGGACCTGCCCAATTCAAGTTCGAGGCTTAAGCACCCCTTTGAGATGGCCACAAATGTATAATGCAGCACTCATTTTTCATAAGAATACGCAGAAATTAACTTTTGATAACAACTATGTGGTATCCCTCAATGCGTATATACTTTATCAACTGATGGCTATGGACCATAAATCCAAGAGAAGGTTTACCTTAAAAATCATAAGCAGCTATGTGGTATTGGGCATTTTGGCGATTTTGGCCGCTGCTTTTATGTATTCCGAATTCAAAAATTATACGGCTTCACAAAACAAGGAAGATGATAGTTTGAAGTTGGTAAAGACCAATGTTTTGCTGACCAATCTGTATGAGGCCGAAAACCTTTCCAAGTTGGCCCTTCAAACCAAAAATCCAAAAAACCTTAGGGCCTATGCACAAAAAGTGGATTCCATCAATACCCTGATTGATTCTTTAAAACCATTGGTTGACAATGGCGTTGGCCATCAAGCTACGAAGTTGGACAGTGTGCAAAAATTATTGCAGCAAAAGGTGTTCAACAGTGCTGAACTTCGAAAACTAAAAGTGGAGAACGAAAATACGGCCTCCATTGATTCCATACTTGAAGCCTTCCATAAAATGGAAGTGGACATGGGCCGAATCACTCCACAGACCTTTGCCCCCAACTTTAATCAATTGTCCCCTAAAATGCAAGAATCCATCCGGGAATATGTGGCCATTCTCAACAAAAACATCCCAAACCCCAACGGAAACACCAGTGCCAACAACATAGATTCCATTCTTCAGGTCTCCAAATCCATTTTAAACAAGGCCAAAGTTGAAAATGCGGCCATTGAACGCTCCATGTTTCAAAAAGAATTACAGATTTACAGGACCGACCTGGAGCTTTCACAGAAAATGAGGAGTATTATTTCTGCATTTGAACGCGACATTGTGCAAAAAGCTTTTCGGAACAACCTCAACCAGCAACAAATTTTAAAAAGAAGTACCCGACTGGCCGGAGGTGCCATTGTATTGGGCCTGTTGATCGTTATCCTTTTTACTTTTCTTATTTCTCAGGATTATTGGAAAATCCAACGCTATCGGGACCAACTGGAGCGGGAAAAGAAAAATTCGGAATCCATTCTCAAAAGTAGGGAGCAGTTGATTGCCACGGTGAGTCATGATCTACGAACCCCTTTGAACACCATCAGTGGTTATTCGGAATTGATGGAACATAGCGGTCTCAATGAAAAGCAACTGAGATACCTGAAAAATGTCAAATCCGCTTCGGGCTACGTGGAGAATTTGGTCAATGACCTGTTGGATTTCTCAAAACTGGAGGCTGGGAAAATACATTTGGAACGGGTTCCTTTTGTGCTTTACTCCCTTATCGAGGAAACCGCACTGCATTTTAAGGAAATCCATTCCAAAAAAGAGGTGGAACTCCAATTTGATATTACAGAGGATTTGAGCAAACCCATTCTCAGCGACCCCTTTCGAATGCGTCAAATCCTTACCAATATTATTGGCAATGCGTTTAAGTTCACCGATAAAGGTTTCGTGAAAATCATTACTTCGATTGAGGAAAACAACACTGGGCAGAAAGCAATCATCAAAGTGGTGGATACGGGTATCGGGATTGAAAAAGAAAAACAGGAACTGATTTTCAAAGAGTTTACCCAAGCGGAGAACACTACTGAGAAAAAATATGGCGGTTACGGTTTGGGACTCACCATTTCGAAGAAACTGACCGAACTTTTGGGTGGAACCTTGGTGCTGGAAAGTCAAAAAAGCAAGGGAAGCACGTTTACCATCTCCCTTCCTTTTGAGTTTTCAGAAAATCCTATTTCAACTCAAATTACCGAAAAACAGTATTTTCAAAGCCGTTTGTCATTGCTTATTCTTGATGACGACGAATCCATGCTGGGACTGTTGGAAGAACTATGTCGGGTCAATAAAATTGAAGTGCAAACCTTTACCAATTATTCCAAACTTGCAAAAAGGCCTCCCCAAAAGTACGATGCCGTCTTGACCGATATTCAAATGCCCAAGGTGGACGGTTTTGGCGTTTTGGAAAAACTAAAGCAAAATGAGTTGTCCCATTACAAGGGTCAACCGGTGATTGCCATGACCGGGCAGAAAGTCCGGGACAAAACCCCATATATTGAGGCAGGATTTTTAGGGGTTCTTCAAAAACCATTCTCCAGCGAATCCCTGTTGGATATTCTATCAAAAATCCATGTGTATTCGGAGCCTACCCATCATTCCATCCCCAAAAATGAGAAAGTTCCAAAACCAGCTACGGACCTATTCAATACGGAAAGCATCGCAGGTTTTTTGGACAATACCCATGCCGTTAGGGAAGTCCTTGAAGTTTTTATGGAGAATACCACCAAAAACATGGGACTCTTATTTTCGGCCATTGAGCAGAACGATACGGAAGAAATACGGTCCATTTCCCATAAAATGCTTCCGATGTTTCGTCAGTTACAAGTCAATGAGGTCATTCCAATTCTTGAGCGATTGGAACATTTGAACGGAGAGGCTCAAAATAAACAGGCTTTTGCTGATTTAACCCGTTTGAAAAACACCATTTCCAAGCTGGAAAAAGCAATAACCAAATACTTGACTACACTTCCAGTTGGTATTGGTTGATTTTATTGTAAAGGGTCTTTCGGGTCATATCCAGGAGTTTGGCCGCTTTGGTCTTATTGAAATTGGTCTGTTTCAAGGCATTCAGAATCCGTTCCTTTTCATATTCCGATTTTGAAAAATTGGATGATTCCATTCTTCCCGTTCCATTGGCCACCACATCTGGAACGGATTGTACCGTAACGGTATCTCCCTCAGAAAACAAAACAGCACGTTTTATCATGTTTTTCATTTCCCTCAGATTTCCGGGCCATGAATAGGTGCGGAACATTTGTTTTACCTCTTCCGAAAACTCCATGACTTCCTTGCCCAATTCCTCGTTGGACTTGTCCAGAAAATAATTGGCAAACAACATGATGTCCTCAGTGCGTTCCTTTAGGGAGGGCACCTCAATGGAAAACTCGTTCAGGCGGTGGTATAGATCTTCCCGAAAATCTCCTTCTTCCACGGCCTCCATCAGATTTTCATTGGTTGCGGCTATAATGCGCAGATCCAATTGGATTTCCTTGGTACTGCCTACCCGTTTAATCTTTCGTTCTTGAATGGCCCGAAGCAGTTGTACTTGATGTTCGTAGGAAAGGTTTCCCACCTCATCCAAGAAAAGGGTTCCGCCATTTGCAGCCTCAAAATGACCTATTTTATCCTCAATGGCGCCCGTAAAACTACCCTTGACATGGCCAAAAAATTCGCTTGTGGCAATTTCCTTGGGAATGGCGCCACAGTCTACGGCCACAAAATTTTGGCCTTCTCGCTTGCTGGCAGCATGAATGGCCTTGGCCGTAACCTCTTTTCCCGTTCCACTTTCCCCGGTCAATAAAACTGACATATTGGTGGGGGCCACCAATTGCACATATTGCTGTAGTTTCTTTGACTTTTTGCTCTCCCCGGCCAAAAAATGGCTTTGCCGTTCTTCTTTTTGGACTTTCCTTTCCTTTTGATCTATGGTGGGTTTGGCCTCAAGAGCATTTTGGATCACGGATAGAATTTCCTCTGGGGTGAACGGTTTGGAAATGTAATCAAATGCTCCCCTTTTCATAGCGTTGACGGCGGTCTTTACCTCTGCATATCCTGTCATTAAAATGACTTGGGTCTTGGAAGATTCTTCTTTTATATGGGAGAGGAGAGAGACCCCATTTCCTTTCGGGAGCCTAACATCGGATAGAATGACATCAAAAGTGGAGGTGCTTAATTTTTCCTCGGCTTCTTTTATGGAATAGCTTGTGGAAACCTCAAAATCATGTCTCGTCAAAAACTTTTGCAGCATTTGACAAAAAGAAGTGTCGTCCTCAATGATCAAGATTTTGGGCATAATCGTGTCAGTATCTAATATACGATGCCAACAACTTTTGGGACTCCCAAGGTTTTATAAAATTATCACAAAAAGAAAGGGCTGCACATGCAGCCCTTGCTAACCAAACTAACTAACCTAACACGGTATAAAAACTATTACATTTCAATCCAGTTTCCTTCGGCATCAGCATACACGGTACCTTGGGTACCATCCTCCAAGGACAATTCCAATTTGTATTGGTCTTTGTCGTTTTTGTATGCTTTGTCGACCGTGGCAGTGGGGTAATTTTGTGCCACGGCTGTTGTAACGGCCTCAGGAAGGTCAGAAACATTGATTTCCTCAAAATCCCCAACGGTGATCACGGTTGCTTTTTCTACATTCAACTCAGGAGTTTCTACACTGGCAAAAGCTGTGAATCCTACAAAAGATAGTACGGTTGCTAAAACTAGATTTTTCATGGTATATGATTTTAATTGTTAAACTTGACTATCTATATGAAAAACCAGTGCCAGTATTTCATATCAAGCACAATTTGACATAATCAACTGAAAACATGTTTGTTATGGGGCTGGGTCGATTTACCCGACTGTGTAAAATTGTGTAGAGAGCCTTTCAAACCGTATACTTTTTATACAAGAAAAGCCCCCAAAACCACAAGTTGGGTATATTTACACGAGCTTTAAATGAAGTTATTAAGCTTGATGTGTAGGCTTCAAAAGATCATTGACCGTTTTCACTGGATTAAAGGTAACCAAGGGCACCTCAACAAAAATGGTGTTCCAAAAGGCCATGGCCCCGTTCCATAGCCCGGGAAGTTCCAAGGCCTTCAATTCTTTGCCTTCTTGGGTCTTGCCTGTAATGAACCCTTGTTTGGTATCCACAAAATCCAAGAGATTGTACTTTTCTCCTTTATGATTTCTAACCCCACAGACCAAATCAACGGGATTAAAGTGGGTGGAATTCTTTAAAATGGCCGCTTGTTCATCATTGGACATATCTATTTGCGCAGACTCAATGATCTGTAGCGAAATGTTGCCCTCTCCATCTTTTATCCAAAACGGGCCACCACCGGGTTCGCCTTCATTCTTTACCATACCACATATTCGAATAGGCCTATTGATCTTATCCTTTAACACCGAAAGTTGTTCATCAACGTCCAGTTCATCATAATTTTGGGGCATTCGTACATTAAGGTCCCTTTCCAAAAAGGCTTTGATTTGATCTGCGGCTTCTGGGGAAACCTTGCCATCTTCCAACTCTTGTGCAAACGCAAATGCCTTATCCTGAACTTTTTTAAGTACCCCGGCCAGCATTTTTTTGCTATTGGCCACCTCGTCCAAATTTTTGTCTATCACCACATTGTCTATGTTCTTGATGAAGATGATATCGGCATCCTGGTCGTTCAGGTTTTCAATTAGGGCTCCATGGCCCCCCGGCCTGAACAAAATGGAACCATCGCTATTTTTAAACGGTTTGTTTTCCATATCCACAGCAATGGTATCGGTGGATGGTTTTTGATTGGAATAGGAAATATCAAATTCCGTATCGGTTTTCTTTGAAATTTTAGGGCCCACTTTGGATTCTTCCTCGACGAACATAGCATCGTGCTGTTCCGAAACGGTAAAGTGAAGATGGGCCTTTCCGTCAGTCTTGGCATAAAGGGCTGCTTCTTTTAAATGCTCTTCAAATGGGGTGGCACTTCCTGAATCGTATTGATGGAACGGTAGCAGTCCTTTGGGATAGAAACCGTAGTTCAATCCATTTTCCACCAGCATTTCCTTTACAAAAAGGTAGGCTTCCTCGTCTTTGTTGGCCGCTTTGCCCTTGATTCGGTCCATGATCAAATCATAAAAGGGCAACTTGTGCATTTGGTCGGTAAACTTTTTGGCATCGGCATCTCCCGTTCTTTCTATATAGGCTGAAAGGGATTCCTTGGACGGATCGTATGCATCCAAAAAATTGAACATGGCCTTGAACATTCGGGAAGCTGCGCCAGAGGCGGGAACAAATTTCAAGAGATCTAGATTGCCTCTGGAATTCTCAAAATATTGAACGAGTTCCTCTTGTTCCTGTTCAGAAAACCGGAGGATACCGTTGGAAACCACTGCCGCCTTTACCAAATCCACAAAAGGGATTCCCTCTTTGAAGGTTTCTATTTGGCGAGCTACTTTTTCTTTGGAAATGCCTTTGCTTTCCAATTGTTCCAAGTCTTTTGGACTTAAATCGATCATGTTATGGAGAAGTTTATCAATGTGTTTTATTGCTGTTGAAAGCCGAGATGCTTTATCCCCCTTTAAAATAATAAAATTCCTGTGATATTTTTCCAAAGTTTCCTTGAAATACGCAAACATTCGTTCCCGTTCATCGGGTTTGTCCCGAAGATCGTCTGCTTCCCAAGGGGTATCAATATAGGTCAGCAGATAGAGGTCGTAGGAATTCTGCAAAGCATATTTCTCCAAAATGGGATCACAAGAGCCTAAATAATAGGCCTCTGAATATACTTTGGTTTCCAAAAGGTCGGTGTCGCAAATAAGAATTTTGTCGGCTCGTTTGGCCAGCTCATTTTCCAGCTGCATCTGTCCGTAGGCAATAGGCAAAAGATCTTTGGGTTCGCAGGTTTTTTGTTCCCGGTCCCATTTTTTCTGAAGATATTCCCGGGCGTATTCCGGAACCCATTCCGTATTGTAATGCCGGGCCAGTGTTTCGGCCAAGGTGGTCTTTCCTGTTGATTCTGGCCCAAAAAGTACTACTCTGATGAGGTCTGTAGGGTCTTGTCCAAGTCTTTCTTCCATGCTAAATATCCCTGAATGGCCAGTACGGTGAAGATAAGGTATTGCAGTGAGAACATGCCCCATCCCCTATATGCATACAAAGGCACGGTTATTAAATCACCCACGATCCAAAGGGTCCAATTTTCCAATTTTTTATTGGCCATGTACCACATTCCGGTAAAAAAGATGCCCGATGTAAGGATGTCCACATAATTGGTCGCCTTTATTTCTGCCCCAAATGCTACGTACACCCCGTAGGTTACCAATAAGGTCAGCAGGAAAAGACCAAACCCAATCCATTTTTCCTTGGTGCTTGTCCGTGAAATCTTCACTACAAACTCCCTGTTCTTTTTTCTTCTGGACCAGTTCCACCATCCATAAATACTCATGATGGAAAAGTAGAAGTTCATCATCATATCCCCCAGCAAACGATCTACAAAGAAAATGTACGTGGTTATGGCCGTGGCCACCAGGCCAGTGGGGTAGACCATAATATCCTCTCGTTTGGCATAGACCACACTGGCTATCCCAAAGAAAAAAGCGGTGGCCTCCAGAATGATCAGGGAAAGTTCCCGATCTTCGTAGGGCCCAAGAAAGAAATCAAAAATGGGGTTCATAGTCGCTTCGGTCCGATTTTACCATTTTCATGGTCAATACCACATGTTCCAGATTCTCAAAAGCTTCCCTGATCTCGGTTTGAAGCACTTCCATGACCTTATCGTACTCCCCATACACCTGGGTGCTCAACGGGTTTTCCAAGACCGTGAGTCCAGAATCACGCAATTTTTTGATAAAATCAATGATCGGGGGCTCAAAATCATCTTGAAGCGGCGTGAGGGTAAGTTCAACGGATATTTTCATGGGCTATGCAGAATTTTCAGGGGCAAAACTACAAAAAGGAATCGTCAACCCCCCATCATTTTTAGGGCATATACGCAGGTGAAGCCTTCAAATTCCAAAAATTCAATTTCATAGTGCGATTTTTTGCCCTTGTATAAAATTTCGGCCACGGTTCGGGAGTCCTCAAAGGTAAAATCCATGACATTGATGTGCCTTAAAAAACTCAATCCCTGTTGCGCATAGATCTTGTAGAGCGATTCCTTGGCCCCCCACACAATGGTGAGCTTTCTGATAAGCGCATCGGTATTGGCCAAGGTTTTATACTCCTGAATGGGTGTGAATTTATGGGCAATCCGAAGGATTTTGCCTCGCTGCATCTCTATATCGATGCCCACCTCGTCGGTTTCGCTTACTATGATTCCCGTAAAATTGTGCGAGTGGGTAATGGAAATGTGCTTTCCATCCTTTAAATGCGGTTTTCCAAAATCGTCATAAAACAAATCTTGATCCACATACCCTGCTTGGGCCATTAAATGCCTGATACTCAAAAAAGCGGTTCGGTGTGCTTCAGATTTCATGCCATCCATTCGGTTTTGGCAATGTGGGGTCAATTCAATTCCATCGGCCAAATCCTGTTCTGTCTCGGTCACCTTCCAAATATAGACCGATGTTGTTGGCGAAACTGTTATGGTTTTGTAAATGGGCATCAACAAAAGTTAAGCGAATTCGTATCTTTGTCGCACTAATAAAGCGAAGCTACAAAAGTAAATTTATATAAAGTTATGAGCACAAAGACAATTCCGTATGTACCTTATAAGGTAAAGGACATTTCCCTGGCCCAATGGGGAAGAAAAGAGATTGAGCTTGCCGAGGCCGAAATGCCCGGACTTATGGCATTGCGTGAGGAATACGGTAAGGAACAGCCCTTGAAGGGCGCGCGAATTGCCGGTTGCCTACACATGACCATACAAACGGCTGTCTTGATCGAAACTTTGGTGGCCCTGGGCGCCGATGTTACCTGGAGTTCCTGTAACATTTTTTCAACCCAAGACCATGCTGCCGCAGCCATAGCAGCTGCCGGCATTCCCGTCTATGCCTGGAAAGGCATGAACGAGGAAGAGTTTAACTGGTGCATTGAACAGACCTTGTTTTTTGGAGAAGACAGGCAGCCTTTAAATATGATCTTGGATGATGGGGGAGACCTCACCAATATGGTTTTTGACAAGTATCCTGAGTTGGCTGCGGGAATCCGGGGACTTTCTGAAGAGACCACAACGGGAGTCCACCGTTTGTACGAACGAATGAAGAAGGGTACACTGCCCATGCCTGCCATTAATGTGAACGATTCCGTGACCAAGTCCAAATTTGATAACAAATACGGTTGTCGTGAGAGTGCCGTGGATGCCATCAGAAGGGCTACCGATACCATGTTGGCCGGAAAACGTGTCGTAGTTGCCGGCTATGGGGATGTTGGAAAAGGAACCGCTGCTTCTTTCCGAGGCGCGGGTGCCATTGTTACCGTTACTGAAATTGACCCCATTTGTGCCCTACAGGCCTGCATGGACGGTTTTGAGGTGAAAAAGTTGGAAAACGTTATCTCCAATGCCGATGTGGTCATTACCGCCACAGGGAACAAGGATATTATCCGTGAAGAGCATTTCCGTGCTTTGAAGGACAAGGCCATTGTCTGCAATATTGGCCATTTTGACAATGAAATTGACATGGCCTGGTTGAATGGGGCTTATGGAAATACCAAGGATGAAATAAAACCACAGGTGGACAAGTACACCATCAATGGCAAGGACCTCATTGTTTTGGCCGAAGGCCGATTGGTAAATTTGGGCTGTGCCACAGGGCATCCCAGTTTTGTGATGAGCAACTCGTTCACCAACCAAACATTGGCACAGATTGAGCTTTGGAACCACAGCGACAAATACGAAAACGAGGTATACATGCTTCCCAAGCATTTGGATGAAAAAGTGGCCCAATTGCATTTGGCCCGTTTAGGTGCGGAGCTCACCGAGCTTAAGGAAGACCAAGCGGAATATATCGGTGTAGAAGTAAAAGGACCGTTTAAGCCGGATTATTATCGCTATTAAGCATAAAAAGTTTTTATAAAACAAAAAACCCATGGCAAACACCATGGGTTTTTTAGTGGGTTTTGGTTTTAATCCGCCAAAAGGCTTTCGGAATAATAACAGGTCTTATTTTCTTGTAGAATGGCCAATCCCTCTTCCCTAGTGGTCATAGGGTCAATTTTGATTTTCTCTCCATTGGGCATGTATACAATGTAGAAACCTTCTTCAAAAGAGGATAGTTTGATCACTTCCCCGTTGGGACGGATGGCATTCCACGATTTTTCATCTGGTTTGTACACCAAATCTATTTTCTTCCCTTTTTTAGGGCCATCCACTACAGTGACCTGAATCCTGTTCTGGGTCGCCACCATTTTAAAGGTGTTTCCGTCGTGTTCGACCATTTGGGTCTCAGATTCCCCAGGTTTCATGGCAATGGGGTTAGATCCCGACCAAAACTCGATTACGTTGAAAATAAGCACATCTCCAAGAAAAAACAGTCCATAAACAGGAACGATGTTCAGTCCCCAAAAAATTAGGTTGTCCAAAAACTTACTGTCCGTGGCTCCTTGGTTCCAATCCTTAAGATTATTGAATGCCTTGAATGAACCCAAACAGCTTGAGAACAAAATAGCAGAAGATAATAACAAACACGTGGTGAATTTTTTCATGGTACTAAGATTTATAGTTAATGTTCTTAAAGCTACGAAAAGGTTTTAAAATTTAATGTGTTAGCTACCATCGCTTTTGGGCGAAAAATTCAAATTCCAACAAATTCAAATCATTTTTCCGCACAAATGATTACATTGTTTTCCAAATCAAAATGGAAAAAACAGTAGCGACAATGGCCAAAGATTGGTACGAAATCAAAAATGTGGAAACGGTAGACTCCCCTTCGATAGCTTTGTACTTGGAACATCTCAACTACAACATCAATGAGATGATTACCTTGATGGACGGCCAAACTGAAAGACTGATGCCGCATATCAAAACCAACAAAATGCCCAAGGTAATGGAGCTATTGTTGGAGTCGGGAATCACTAATTTTAAGGCTTCCACCATTGCTGAGGCTGAAATTGCAGCTGAGGCCGGGGCTAATTCCGTTTTAATTGCCCACCAACTGGTTGGTCCCAAAATAGACCGCCTTTTGCGTTTGGTCAAACACTATCCCGAAACCCAGTTTTGCACCATTTTGGATAACGAGGATAGCGCAGAGCTTTTGAACCAAAAAGCGTTGGGGCAAGAACTTACCGTCCCTATTTATATTGACATCAACAATGGCATGGACCGTTCCGGAATTGAAATTGGTCCGGGATTGGATGAGCTTATGGCGTATTTGAAAATATGCAAGTCATTGGTTTTCAAAGGACTTCATGCCTATGATGGTCATTTAAGAGATCCTGATTTTACGGTTCGGAACCAAAAGATAGAAAAAGGGGTGAAAGACGTTGAAATCTATTTTGAAGCGTTGCGAGACGATTATCCCCAAGCCGAATTGATCTGTGGGGGGACGCCTTCGTTCACTTCGCATTTACGAAAAGAAAAAAGAATAACCAGCCCGGGCACTTGTGTGCTTTGGGATTGGGGGTATAGTGAAAAGTTGACCGAGCAAAATTTTAAATACGCTGCCCTTTTGGTAACCCGGGTCATTTCCAAACCTACAGAGGGAATTATTACTGTGGATTTAGGCCATAAATCGGTTGCTGCGGAAAACCCCATTGACAAACGGGTAAAATTCCTGAACCTGGACAACTACGAGCTGCTTTCACAAAGTGAAGAGCACGGTGTGATCAAGGTAAAAGATTGGGACAAATACAACGTTGGGGATGTATTTTATGGAGTTCCCTATCACATCTGCCCGACCATTAATCTGCACGATGAGGTTTCCGTTATAGAAAATGGATTGAAAACCGATTCGTGGGAAATCACAGCCCGAAAACGGAAATTGCGCTTCTAATCCAAGTCCAAAAATTTGCCCAAATCGTAAAAATAGAAGTTTATTTGGTCGTTCTAAGCTGGGAAAAGGCTATTCAGGCTGTTCTCCCCCACCAACATCACCTTTCGGCAATGACACACCTAAAATTAATGGTAAACAAAAAAGGCCCCGCTATTGCGGAGCCTTTCAATTGAATATTATTGTTGCTTGTTAAGCTTCAAAAGGTTCGATGGAAACATAGGATTTACCACCTACTTTTTTCTCAAACTTAACCAAGCCATCTACTTTGGCATGCAAAGTATGGTCTTTTCCTGCGTAAACATTATCGCCAGGATTGTGCTTGGTACCACGTTGTCTAACAATGATGTTGCCGGCAACAGCTGCCTGACCACCAAAAATCTTAACGCCCAAGCGTTTCGATTCTGATTCTCTACCGTTTTTTGAACTACCTACACCTTTCTTGTGAGCCATGATATATAAATTTTAGTTCGTGTCTTATTTACTTAACGCTTCAATCAACTCGGCTTTCTTCATGGAAGAGTAACCGGTAATTTCCTTGGCTTTTGCCATTTCCTTCAACTCTGCTACAGTTTTGGAGCTCAAGTCCTCGGTAGCCTTTGCTTTTGGAGCTTCTTTTTTTGGAGCTTCTACCTTTTTGGCTTCGGCCTTCTTAGGCTCAGCAGCAGGTTTTTCCTCAGTTTTGGCCTTGGTAGGAGCGGCTTTTTTAGCTCCTTTGGCCACGATACCTTCAACAACGATTTCAGTCAAATATTGTCTGTGACCGTTTTTCTTTTGGTATCCTTTACGTCTTTTCTTTTTGAAGACGATTACCTTATCTCCCTTAAGGTGTTTAACAACTTTGGCCTCAACAGCCGCACCTTCTATGACCGGGGCGCCAATGGTAACGTTACCATTATCATCCAAAAGAAGCACTTTGTCAAAAGTAACTTTTTTACCTTCTTCGGTCTGCAAACGGTGAACGTACACTTTCTGGTCTTTTGCAACTTTAAATTGCTGCCCTGCCATCTCTACAATTGCGTACATAATGCGTTAATTAGATTAAATTTATGGTCGCTTTATCAAATTAGCGGGTGCAAATATACTGCTAAATCATTAATCTACAAGTATAATATCCCTCTTTGGGGCATTATTTTTTCTGATTTTTGGTGGATTTAAACAGTTGCATAAAGGAAAGCGTCAAAACCAAGGTGGTGGCAAAACCCATAATAGCTACCGTAAAGAAAACAATCCCTTGAAAGTTTTTATAGTCCTTGGACCACACTTTGGAGAGTTCATCCAAATAGGCGCTGTCCAACTCCGTACTATAAAAAGCGAAGAAAATGGTGAACAACAGGGTAGCTATAAATCCTGTGGTGATGCCTGCGGTAAATCCATTTCCATAATTGAACCCCTTGCCTTGTCTAAGCTTCGTGTACTTAATGGTTTCATAAATGCCGAACCCGGTAATGACCCCGTTGAACAGGCTAAAGAACACATTGGTGTGCTTTCCCATAAGGGACAAGATCAAAAAATACGCAATAAGAACAGCACTTGTAACTATCCCAAAACGAATGGGAAGGGTTAAATTTTTCATCTCGTTTTATTTTTGGATGCGATGTTTAATTTACTGAATGTTTACGAATTATCCCATACATTCTTTTAAAGACTTGTCCTCCCTTATTTATTCCGCTTGCAAATTTTGTTCTATATTTAACCTAACATCAATCAAATAATCAATACCAACCTCAGTAGTACATCGTATACCAACATTAAAATTACGTATTATGAAAAGACGTTTATTAGCTGTGCTTTTCATACTTGCCATGGGCAACTTCATTGCAGCACAAGAAGTAGCTTTTGAAGAGTATGATCTGGACAATGGCCTGCATGTGATCCTGCATCAGGACAACGGCGCACCTGTGGTTACCACATCGGTTATGTACCATGTGGGATCTAAGGATGAAGACCCCGACAAAACGGGTTTTGCCCACTTTTTTGAACACTTATTGTTTGAAGGAACCAAAAACATTGAACGAGGTGAATGGGACCAAATTGTTGCTTCCAATGGAGGTAGGCATAATGCCAACACCTTTTTGGATCGCACCTATTATTATGAAGTTTTCCCTTCCAACAGTTTGGAAGTTGGCCTTTGGCTGGAATCGGAACGGTTGATGCATCCGATCATTGGTCAAGTTGGCGTAGATACCCAGAAAGAAGTGGTGCAAGAAGAAAGAAGGCTCAGAACGGACAATGCTCCTTACGGTGCATTTTTTGAGCAAATCTTGAAGAATCTTTACACGGACCACCGATACCGCTGGGGAGTTATCGGTTCCTTAGATCATTTGGCAAGCGCCACGTTGGACGATTTTAAAAAGTTCAATAAAACCTATTATGTGCCCAATAACGCTGTTTTGGTCATAGCCGGCGATTTTGAGACCGCCAAAACCAAAAAGATGATCGAGGATTATTTTGGACCTATTCCAAGAGGTGCCGAAATCGAGCGTCCCAACGTTAAGGAAGAACCTATTACAAATACCAAGTTTGCAAAATATCACGACCCCAACATTCAAATCCCTGCAATTTTGTTGGCTTATAGAACACCGGGGCAGGGACAACGGGATGCTTATGTCATCAACATGATTTCTACTTATTTAAGTGATGGGGAAAGCTCCAAACTCTACAAAAAATTGGTGGACGAGAAAAAAATGGCACTGCAAATACTTTCCGTGCCTGTTGATGCGGAAGATTACAGCTCCTACATCGTTGGGGGCCTTCCGGTTGGGGAAAATTCCATTCAGGACATCAAAAAAGAGATCGATGAAGAAATCTTAAAACTTCAAATGGAGTTGATTTCCGAAAAAGATTACCAAAAACTTCAGAACAAGTTCGAGAACCAATTTGTAAATGCCAACAGTAGTGTTGAGGGCATCGCCAACTCATTGGCAGAAAATTATATGCTGAAGGACGACACCAACCTCATCAACACCGAGATTGATATTTACCGTTCCATTACCCGCGAGGAAATCATGGAGGTGGCCAAAAAATATTTAAAGGTAAACCAACGATTGGAATTGGAGTATTTACCAGAACAAAAAGACGCTAATTAAGATGAAAAAGTATTTAATTTTAACTGTGCTGTCTTTATTTATGACGGCCTCATACGCACAAATTGATAGGAGTACGCCACCAGAAGCTGGTCCTGCTCCCAAGATCAACTTAAAAGAGCCTGCCCGTTTTGAGCTTAAAAATGGCTTGAAGGTCCTCGTCGTGGAAAACCACAAATTACCCAGGGTCCGTATTCAGCTTTCCATCGACAACCCACCTATTTTAGAGGGTGACAAAGCTGGGGTATCCGCACTTACGGGAAGCATGTTGGGCAAAGGTTCCAAAAACATTCCCAAAGATGAATTCTACGAAGAAGTGGATTTCTTGGGAGCCAACATTTACATTGGTGATCAAAGTGCATTTGCAAGTTCTTTGTCCAAATATTTCCCAAGAATCTTGGAATTGATGGCCGATGCCGCACTCAATCCGGATTTCCTTCAAGAAGAATTTGAAAAGGAAAAAGAGAAAATCATTACAGGAATCAAATCCGAGGAAAAAGACGTTTCCGCCATTGCGGACAGGGTTCAATTGGCCTTGGCCTACGGAAAAAACCACCCCTTTGGTGAATTTATGACCGAGGAGACCGTTAACAATGTGACCCTAGTCGATGTGGAGCAATTCTACCGGTCTTATTTTGTTCCCGCCAACGCTTATTTGGTCGTAATCGGTGATGTAGAATTTGAAAACGTGAAAGATTTGGTGACCAAGGCGTTCACACCATGGTCCAAAGCAGCACCGCCATCTTTTAGCTATTCCGACCCAAAAGATGTGCAGTACACCCAAATCAACTTTGTTGATGTGCCCAACGCCGTGCAGTCCGAAGTTGCGGTGGAAAACATCACCCACCTAAAAATGAAGGACGAGGACTACCTTGATGCACTCTTGGCCAATAGAATTTTAGGGGGAGGTTCACAGGCCCGTTTGTTCAAAAACTTAAGAGAGGACAAAGGGTACACCTACGGTTCCTATTCCGGTTTAAGGGCCAATAAATTCAGTCCAATGCGTTTTAACGCCTATGCGCAAGTCAGAAATACCGTTACCGATAGCTCCGTGGTCGAAATCTTGAAAGAGATAGATAAAATGACCTCAGAGCCCGTCTCCGATGAAGAACTGGCAAACGCAAAGGCCAAATATGCAGGAAGTTTTGTGATGGCCCTCGAAAAACCTGAAACCGTTGCCGAATACGCATTAAATATTGAAACCGAGGACCTTCCAAAGAATTTTTATGAAACCTATCTGGAACGATTGGATGCCATTACCAAAGAAGATGTGCTCCAAGCAGCCAAAAAGCACTTTTCCACCACCAATGCCCGCGTGGTTGTTACCGGAAAGGGAAGCGATGTTTTGGAAAACTTGGAAAAAGTACGCTTCAACGGGAAAGAGGTTCCTGTCCTGTATTATGATAAATATGCCAACAAAACCGAAAAGCCAGCGTATAATGTGGCAATTCCGGAAGGCATGAGTGCAAACATGGTCTTGGAAAACTATATTGAAGCCATTGGAGGAAAGGCCAAATTGGAAGCGGTTGAGTCCTATGCCATGATCGCCGAAGCCGAAATGCAGGGCACAACCTTGGAACTTGAGATGAAGAAGACCTCCCAAGACCAATTCATGCAAGACATAAAAGTACAGGGCAACTCCATGCAAAAACAAGTTTTGGACGGTGATTCGGGTTATATGGTGGTGCAAGGGCAGCGAAAAGACCTCTCACCTGAAGAAATTGCAAAAATCAAGGAAGAATCTGCCGCTTTTCCCGAGCTTAACTACTTAACCGCAGGAGATGTTTCCCTAGAAGGCATTGGGCCTGTTGGTGACAAAAAAGCCTATAAGCTGAAGATTACCGACAAAAAGACGGCTTATTATGATACCGAATCCGGTTTAAAGGTTCAGGAAGTATCAGTAGAAGAGATACAGGGGCAACAAATGCAGAACATAGTAGGGTACGATGACTACCAAGAAGTATCCGGAGTCAAATTTCCCTTTAAATTATCACAGAGCATGGGGCCACAAAACTTTGAATTTACTGTGAAGGAACTCAAGGTGAATGAAGGGGTAAGTGCTTCGGATTTCAAATAATAAATGAAAAAGTGTTGTCCAAAAGCTCACGTTAGTCAGTTCGAACGCAGTCGAGAACCCAATAAAATTTGTATAAGCAAAGGGTTTCGACTTTAGTTTATCCTGAGCGTAGCCGAAGGGCTCAACCTGACATGGTTAAAGTTAAATGGCTTTTGGACAACATCTTTTATTTGTGCCTATCTTCTAAAAACTATATTGTATAAAGGCAGATAGATTCCTTCCGGGGTCATTGATGGGCACCCGACCATAATCTGCTTGGTTCACAAAGGAAAAGTTCAAATGATTATTGTAGGCTACATCAAAAATGTTGGATGCGGCAATGCCAACCGTCAAATGTTCAAAGGGTTTTGCCCCAAAACTTAAATCCACAATCCCGTAACCAACCGTACTTTGCTCTCCAAAGGAATTCGCAATATTGGATTGTTCGGAAGTCAGCGTATAAGTGGCCTTGGTCCAAAATTTCTCCTTTTCAAAACTTAAATTGAAACGGGTCACCAAAGGTGGTGTCAACGGAAGGGATTCATCCAAATCCTGATTTTTGGCATACACATAAGATAGCTCCGTCTTAAAGGCAAAATCATCCAAGAAAGCCAGTTCCCCAAAAACTTCAAAGCCGGTTTTATAAGCTTTGTCCAAATTGGTGAACCGTTTTACTTCGGTGGGTTCTGCCATGGGCATGTACTTTTTGTCCAAGGTCGGGTCTATCACGGCAACAATATAATCCTCGTACATGGCATAATAGACCGATGCGCCATAATCCAATCGGTTGAACGGGTAGCCCTCAAAACGGGTATTGGCCTTTACACCCAACTCAAACTGATTGTTTACTTCGGCATCCAAATAGGGATTACCCACATATTCGTAAGGATCCTGACCTACTGTAAAATGGTTGATGAAGTGCTCGATCATATTTGCGGAACGCACTCCTCTACCATAAGCCAACTCAAATAACAAATTGGATGTGGCCATATATTTAAATGATGCTGTTGTACTAAAGTTATGCTCCGTTCTTGTATCCAAATCGGGATATTCCGCAACAAAATCATCTGCTGGCGCATCTGTTTTGGAGCGCACCACATCGTACCTTGCCCCAGCGTTCAACAAAAGTTTTTCAGTTAGTGGATATTTTCCTTCCACAAATGCTCCGTAGTCATCAATTTGGGAATCTTGCCAAACCTCATCCACAAATTCCATGGGCATGGGGAGTGCTTCCCCGGTCATCATGTTCCTTTTCACCAAGCGGGTCCTGGCTCCGGTTCTCCCCACGGAAAAGGCATCTACCCCAGTGTAAAGTTTAAAGTTCTCAACAGGTCTCCATTCCAGTTCAATTCTACCACCAACAGTAAGGGCATCAACTTCTGATACGGCCTCCATCATCATAAAAGTTGGACGCAATTCATTCGTCATAAGATGGTCCACTTTGGAGCGATATATCTTGGCACTCAGGGTTTTTAGTCCATCTGAAATATTGTCCAGTTTATAATCCACGGAAAGCACATTGCTGTTATCCTCTTCTGTATCCATGGGAAGGCCGGCATGTAGCACATCCCTTCCAAAAGACTGTCGGAATCCAAGTTGAATCCGCTGATTTTCTGTTGGATTGTACCCCAACTGAACACCATAATCTGTACTCTTGAAGGATGACGGCACCTCATTCCCATCACCGTCTTCGTAGTTCCCAAAATCACGTAATCCAAAATTGAGGTTGACATCGAACTCTTCCCCAACGTATTTTACATTGGCATAACTGGTAATGGCGTTTCCATTGTTTTCACCTCCAAAATTCACTTTTCCGTGGTATCCTTTTTCCTGTTTTTCAACTTCTTGGGTCACCAAATTCACAATTCCACCAAAGGTGGGGCCATACCTAAAGGTGTAAGGTCCCTTTACAACCTCGACCCGTTCTATTTCTTCCGGTATAACATGAGTTGTAATGGGATCCATACGGTTGGGGCATGCATGCATCACCTTGGTTCCTCCGTTAAATTGAACGTTCAGTTGTTCATATTGTGTGGCACGAAATGATGGATCTATGGCATAATTGCCCCTTTTGATCAAGGCAAAACCATTGATGTCCTTAAATAGGTCCGCCACATTCTTGGATTGAACGATTTTCTTCTCGGGTTCGCTTGTAAAAGCTGAAAAAACAGGGTCTGTTTTTCGTTCTCCTTCTACCAAGACCTCATCCAATTTCACTAGTTTATTGGATAGAGTATCCTGAGGGGATTGTACTTGGGCATAGGACACACCTGTCCCAAAAAGCAAAACGCAAAGTTTTGCCATTGCAATTCTATTCATTTTTGATTTTATGTTTAAGATTATACCTGTTCGGCAATGGTGTTTGCCGTTTTATTGATACATCTTAAACCATAGGAGGTTTATATGCGGTATTGCTATAGCTGAAGGAATAGTTGTTGTTGTAGTGGAAATATGTTTTTTCCACTTCCGCTGTATTCTGTAGACCAAAATTCAAGGGCTCAACCAAAAAGACCAATACTTGTTCCCAACCTATTATGGGCATGGGCTGTTCATCATCAGTCTGTGCTTGGAGCATTTGGGCCAACATGCATTTACCGTCGCAGTTAAGCTCCGGTTTGTCCTTGTTCTCGCAAAGTTGCTCAATAAAACCGTCCCTATCAATGCTATAATAGAGGTACATCGAGGAAAAGCGCAGGTTGCTCATCAAAATAAAGGCCGTAAAAAGACAAGTAACGACAAGCTGCTTTTTAGATATATGTTGTGATGACCCGAGCAAAAGTTTTCAATTACCAGATAGAAATGCAAATATAAGTCTGCGGAAAATACTATTGCCTGATAATAATCATACATTAACACATATTGGAGGTTTATTGGCCCCAACAATAATTTAGATCCTTAAATTTGTACTGCGTAAATCAAATCCATGAAAAAATTTATTTTTTTATCCGTTTTAATCATCTCCACAACATTCTCATCTTGTAAGGAAGTGAAAAAAGCCCCTGAAGGCCCCACCCAAATGGAAAAAGTAATGGCCATCCATGACGAGGTGATGCCCAAAATGGGAACCATTGGCAAATTAGTGGGTGAACTCAAAGCAAAAGTGGACACTACCGAAATGGGCCAAAAGTACGAGGTTGCCATGAAAGACCTTCAGGAAGCGAACACCGCAATGATGGATTGGATGAAAGATTTTGGGGACCGGTTTAATTCCGATGAAATATTGAACGGCAAGGAGCTTTCCGAAGAAAAACAGCAATGGCTGGACGAAGAGGAAGAAAAGGTGAAAGTGGTCAAGGAAAAAATCAACGGCAGCATTGAGAGGGCCCAAACCCTGCTTGCCAAGGACACCGTACAATAATCACTTTTTCCATCGTAAACTTTCCATAATTCTCCTGATGTCGTTCTGTAGGTACATGGCCGCGGGAAGAATGGAATCGTAATTGGGCTTGGCATAAAAGTAGAGTGACCCGGTTACAAAGTGCTCCGTACTGTCGGTCACATAAAATTGGGATTGGGAGGCAGCATTGCCACTTACTTCGTAAAACATGCCATATACGCCATCCTCTGGGTTCACAAAAGGCTGGTCAATAATGTTGTCCGCTTTCCTTACGTGCTCATAGGACAGTTTTTGGGCATCTACCAACAAAGTGTCCAAGTTTCCGTTCACAGCTTTGTAGGTAAGATAGATGGATCCCTTCATCATGGGATAGTCCAAAACCAAGGAGCAGTCCGTGTTCTCCTTTATATTGGAGAATGTATTCTTATCAAAAGTGTAGGGACAATCAATTGCAGATTCGGCATAATTGGCCATTGGATAGTCCAAACGAAGCATAGCTTTAGGTTTGGGCTGAACATCATCCTTACAGCTGACCACAAGAATCGTCAAAAACAAATAAAAAAGAAGGTTATGCTTCATGGGGCAGTGTAACTTTTATGCGTTTTAATCTTTTTCTGTCCAGATTCTCCACAATGAACTCATAGTTGTTGAAGAGCACTTTTTCACCGCGTTTGGGAAAACTTCCCGAAATCTCCAATACAAACCCGGCAATGGTTTCTGACTCTCCCTTTTTTGATTCAAACTCCTCCTCATTTTCAATCTTCACCACCCTATAAAAGTCTTTTAGTGCCGTTTTTCCATCAAAAACGTAATTGTGTTCGTCCAATTTCGAGAAAACAAGGTCTTCATCATCAAATTCATCGCTGATATCGCCCACTATTTCCTCAATAATGTCCTCCAAGGTTACAATGCCCGATGTTCCGCCGTATTCATCCACCACCACGGCCAAATGGTTCTTCATATCCTGAAATTCCAACAAGAGATCATCCAGTTTTTTATTCTCCGGAACAAAATAGGGTTCACGGATCAGTGACATCCAATTAAAGGTCTTTCGGTCTATGTAGGGCAAAAGGTCCTTCACATAGAGAACGCCCAGCACGTTGTCCATATTTTCCGAGAAAACGGGAATCCGTGAGTATCCATTTTTTTTGATTTCCTGAAGAACCTCTGGGAATTTCATTTTCTCGTTGAGGGCAAAAATATCTATCCGGGGGCGCATTACCTGCTTGGTGTCCGTGTTGCCGAAGGTAACAATGCCTTCCAAAATCTTCTGTTCCTCCTTTGTGGTGTCCCCCTCCGAAGCCAATTCCAAGGCCTGGGACAGATGGTTGACGTTGAAACTGGATTTCTGTTTTCCCAACTTATCCTCCAAAAAAAGGGTGGCGGAACGCATGGGAGCGCTCAAGGGGGTAAACATAAAGCTCAATCCTTTTAAGGGCAAGGCCATGAAATACGAAAATTGTACCCGGTTTCTATTGGCATATATTTTTGGAAGGATTTCCCCAAACATCAAGATCAGGAATGTGGCGACCACCACTTCCAACAAAAAACGCCAAGTTCCTTCAATTTCTGAAAAAATGGTATTTCCAATGGAACTGAACAACAGCACAATACCAATATTGATGGCGTTGTTTGCAATAAGGATGGTAGCAAGCAGTTTTTTGGGCTTCTCCAATAATCGAACGATCAGTTTTCCTCGGGATGTGTCCTTTTCCTGCATCTCGTTCAAATCGGTTTGGGAAAGGCCAAACAGGGCCACTTCAGCTCCCGAAATCATGGCCGATCCACCTAGAAGAAGCAAAAGCACGACTATTTTTATGGTGAAGATACCATTAACCGCTGCGAAGAAAAACACCAAACAATGGGGCTCAGGATCCAAATTGAATTGCTTTAAACTTGTATTTAAAAGGGTAGGTCGTCATCCTCTTCAGTATCATCAATAGGAGCTTCTGGCGCAGAAGGTTTAGTGGGCCCACTCTGAGGTTGGGTTCCAGATGTTTGTTGCGCATTGGCCATACTCTCCTTTTTGGTGGTCAAGAAGGTAAAGTCCTGCACATGCACCTCTGTAGTGTACCGCATATTACCATCTTCCCCTTGCCATTGCCTGTTCTTGAGTCTTCCTTCCACATATACCTTATCTCCTTTGCTAAGGTACTTTTCACAAATTTCAGCGGCCTTGTTCCTCACCACAATATTGTGCCAATCTGTATTGGTGACCTTCTCCCCAGTCTGCCTATTGGTATAGGTCTCGTTGGTGGCCAAAGGAAATCGCCCAATGCAGTTGCCTCCTTCAAAATAGTGCATTTTCACTTCGTCTCCCAAATGCCCGATCAGCATTACTTTATTCAATGTTCCGCTCATACGTCTTTAATTAGTCAAAAGTACTAAATTTTAAATTTTTGAATGAAATCCGCGATCAAAACTGGAACGGGAAAAGCTTTTATTTTCTGCCATGAAATCCCATTTTCCAACAATTGTCCTGTTTTTAGGATCCAAAACTTGGTGTGCAAATGCTGATGGGAGAGTTTATGTGTGATGATATCATTATTATGTAAAGAAAGGGATTCCATTTCTGGAAAACCGTTCCCATGGGTCAATTTTTTCTCCATTTCCTCTTCATGAAGCTCTTTTTCTGATTCCAATAAGGGAAATTGATATAGGTTTTGCCATATTCCTCGTCCTTTTCGCTGTTCCAACAAGGTATTTTCTTCCCCATCCAGAAAAACCAAATAATTGAAATAACGGTTCTTGATCTTGGTCTTGTTCAATTTTACCGGAAGCACATCCACTTTATTCTCTTTTAGGGCAACACAACTGTCCTGCAAGGGGCAATGAAGGCAGTAGGGTTTTTTTGGCGCACATTGTATGGCACCAAACTCCATAATGCCTTGGTTATAATCCCGAATGTTCTTGGTATCCATCACCTCTCTGGCCAGTTCCTTAAAATATTTGGTTCCTTCGGAACTGTTGATGGGCAAATCCACTCCAAAGTATCTGGCCAGCACGCGATATACATTGCCATCAACAACCGGTTCTGGGAGATCAAAGCAGATGGAAGCGATGGCACTTGCGGTATAATCGCCCACTCCTTTCAGGGATTTTAACCCTTTATAGGTTTTGGGAAATACACCGTCATAATCTTCCACAACCATTTTAGCAGTGGCATGGAGATTTCTGGCCCTGGAATAATAGCCCAGCCCCTGCCAGAGTTTCAAGACTTTTTCTTCTGAAGCACTCGCAAGATCATCCACGTTGGGGAAGGTTTCCAAAAACCTTTGATAATACGGCATTCCCTGGACAACCCTGGTCTGTTGGAGAATGATTTCGGACAGCCAAATCTTGTAGGGATCGCGGGTTGAACGCCATGGAAGTTCCCGCTTATTTGCACTGTACCACTCCAAAATTTTTTGAGAAAAAGACATCTAGAAAAATACTATTGCCAAAATGTATGAGTTTATATACTTAAAATTAAAGGCTTTAAACGAAAGATTAATTTTAATTTTTATATTTGCAAGCCGAAAAAATAAGAAAAATAATCAAGAGAAATGACGAAAGCAGATATTGTAACTAGAATCTCAGAAAAACTAGGAATTGAAAAAGGAGACGTACAAGCAACAGTAGAATCTTTTATGGAGGAGGTTAAGTCTTCCTTGGAAAACGGAGACAACGTTTATTTAAGAGGTTTTGGAAGCTTTATCATCAAGACAAGAGCGGAAAAAACAGGTAGGAACATTTCAAAGAACACTACCATCAAGATTCCAGCACACAACATTCCAGCCTTTAAACCGGCAAAAGTGTTTGTTGAGGGAGTTAAGAGCAACGTACAAGTAAAATAATATAACTAACACAAAAGGAGAGCCGTATGCCGAGTGGTAAAAAAAGAAAAAGACATAAGGTAGCTACCCATAAGCGTAAAAAACGCAGGAGAGCTAACCGACACAAGAAAAAGTAGTTGATAGCCAACTACTTTTTCATTTTGTATTTAGACGTTCTTTGACATAGAGATTCAAGAAACGAATTTCAGTCGGTTCGAAAAATAACCGATTCTATATATTGTTTAATCATTTATCCCAAAAATTGTAATGGGATAGATACAAAATCGATTCAGGTGAATAGAGAACTAATTGTTAGATCTAGTCCTGATGCAGTCGATTTTGCCTTACTCAAGGATGGAAAACTTATAGAATTACACAAAGAAGAGGACAACAACAACTTTTCCGTAGGGGATATCTTCCTAGCCAAGATACGAAAACCCGTTACAGGCCTAAACGCGGCATTTGTCAACGTGGGTTATGAAAAAGATGCGTTCCTGCACTATCATGACCTTGGTCCGCAATTGTCCTCCATGTTAAAATTCATAAAAAAAGTTAGAACAGGGCGGTTAAAAGACTTTGCCCTCAAAGATTTTCCATTTGAAAAAGATATAGACAAGAATGGCAGCATCAATGATGTGATCAAAGCCAATCAGTCATTATTGGTACAAATTGTTAAGGAACCCATCTCCACCAAGGGTCCAAGAATCAGCTCAGAACTTTCCATTGCTGGGCGTTACTTGGTCATGGTGCCTTTTTCAGACAGGGTCTCGGTATCGCAAAAGATAGCGAGCAAGGAGGAAAAGGACAGGCTCATACGACTTGTAAAGAGCATTAAGCCCAAAGGATTTGGGGTTATTATCCGTACCGTAGCAGAAGGCAAAAAAGTTGCAGAACTAGACAAAGATCTTCAGAACTTGTTTTCCAAATGGATAACAATGTGCAAGAAATTGCAAAGAGCACCGCATCCCTCCAAAGTATTGGTCGAGCTCAACAGGGCTTCGTCCATTTTACGGGATGTTTTCAACGATTCCTTCACGGGAATCTATGTTGATGACGAAACGCTCTTCAACCAGATCAAGGATTATGTGCACGAAATAGCACCCGAAAAGGAATCCATTGTAAAGCAGTATTCCGGTCCTGCCCCCATTTTTGAAAAGTTCGGGATCGAGCGTCAGATCAAGACCTCGTTCGGACGCACGGCCTCAATGAGCCGTGGGGCATATCTTGTTATAGAACATACCGAAGCCCTGCACGTCATTGACGTGAACAGTGGCAACCGTTCCAACAAGGCCAAGAACCAAGAGGATACCGCTTTGGAAGTGAACATGCTCGCCGCAACAGAAATTGCCAGACAATTGCGTTTGCGTGACATGGGCGGAATCATAGTAGTGGATTTTATAGATATGACCCGAGGTGAGCACAGACGAAAACTGTTTGATCACCTACGGAATGAAATGAAGGATGACAGGGCAAAACACAAGATTTTGCCGCCCAGTAAGTTTGGACTTGTACAGATTACAAGACAACGGGTTCGTCCAGAAATGAACATTAAGACCAGCGAGGAAAACCCCAATGGCACCGGTGCCGAAGTGGAAGCCCCAATCGTCTTAATAGACCATATTCAGTCGGATTTGGAGCGAATCTTGAAAGGAGACCACAAAAACAACGGAATTGTATTGAATATACATCCGTTTATTGCGGCCTACCTCACCAAAGGATTCCCATCCATACGTTCCAAGTGGTTCAAAACCTATAAAAAATGGGTGAAAGTTCAACCTAGGGATGCCTATAAATACCTTGAATACCGTTTTAAAGACAAAGACGGCAAAACAATACGACCATAAAAAGCGACTCCAGAAATGGGGTCGCTTTTTTGTTTTTACCAGTTTGGGACAAAACAGTATTTTTGATAACCTAGCACCCTGAAAATGAAAAAAACCGTTCTCTCCCTATTGAGTATTTTGATCATGGCATGTTCCACCCAAACAGAAAAGTCATTATCAAACATATTAGAACAATCCCCCAACATAAAAGGTGATGCAAACTACTTAAGCTCTCCTTACGTTACCGCCGGAGACAGGGTGTATATGGTGGGCCATCAGGATGGGACCTTTCCTCCTTTGGGCTGGCATATAAAAGACGAAATGGGAGGGATTTGGAACCACCCGATAAAGCTTATGGACGGTTTTGAGGTGGAAATGACAATCAACGACCGTGTGTTGCCATTGAGCAAAGCCTCTGGGTTTGTAAACTACCCGTATGCAAACAAACACCTATTCGAGTTTGAACAAGAAGACCTCCTTATTGAACGGATTCAATTTGTTCCTGATGGACTCCAGGGTATTTTAGTCCAGTTTATCATCAAAAACAACAGCCAAGAAAAAATTGAAAGCACTGTGAAGTTTGTTGGCCATAGCAACTTGCGACCAACGTGGTTGGGGGAGCGATCAAATATGGTGGACGCTAAAGATTCTGGTATTTTCGAAGACGCTTATTGGGTGGTCAAGGATAGTTTAAATTCTTGGTATACCGTTTTTGGGTCGGACCAAGCACCCATTTCTTCTGAAGAACTTAAAAATCCGAACAAGCCCAATGGGGTCTCCAATTCCCTTGAATATGTTGTTACGATTCCAGCAAAATCGGAGAAAATCCTAAATTTTGCCATCGCCGGGTCATATATTTCCCGCGAAGATGCCATTTTGGACCACCAGAATATTCTAGAAAACTTTGTCCAGATGGCCAAGGGAAAAAAGTCGCGTTACGGGCAACTGGCAAACCAGTCCAAACTTACCATACCGGACAAACACCTGCAAGACACCTTTGAATGGCTAAAATATAACTGCGACTGGCTAGTACGCACCGTTCCCGAAATTGGTTCTGGCATTGGCGCAGGCATACCCGATTATCCTTGGTATTTTGGAGTGGACAGTGAGTATGCGCTTCAAGGGTACATGGCCATTGGCCAAAATGATATTGTTGAGAAAACCATTACACTTTTGGACAGTGTTTCAATGGCGGTGAACGGCAATGGAAAAATTCTTCATGAAATGTCCACAAACGGCGTTGTTTTCAATGAAGGAAACATCAATGAAACCCCTCAATTTGCATCATTGATATGGGAAATATATAAATGGAACGGCGACAAGGAATTTCTTGAAAAGTATTTTCCAACGGTAAAAAAAGGATTAAAATGGTTGTTGGAGGAAAATGATGATAACAAAAACCTTTTTCCAGATGGCTTTGGAATGATGGAAATACACGGCCTTGATAGTGAAATGATTGATGTTGCTTCATACACCCAAAGAGCTTTTGCCGATGCTGCCCTTATGGCCAATGAGTTGGACGAAACTGAATTGGCACTCGAATACCAGCAATTGGCAGAGCAATTGAAGGAAAAAATAAACACACAATTCTGGTCGGACACCTTTCAATCCTATGCCGATTTCATTGGAACCGATGAGCAGGCACTTGAATTGATCGAAGATGCTTTGGTCAGGGCCGATACGCTCAACAAACCATGGGCAATTGACGAGCTCAAAGCCACCAAACAGGAGATTTTGAGCAATCCATCCGAAGAACCAAGGCCTTTTGTCCTCTACCACAACTGGGTGGTAAACACTCCTATGGAAATGGGCATAGCCGATTCATCCAAAGCAATGATGGCTCTGGACAATGCAAAGAAATTTACAAATCCTTTTGGGGTTTTCGTCACAGGTATTGATCGTGACGAGACCGCGGGCAAAGACGCTGGCTCCTTCAAGGGAAGCAAGGTGTTTTCCTATACAGGTGCAGTGATGACATTGCCCACTGGTGTACAAGCTGTGGCAGAAAATAATTATGGCCGCCCCGACGAAGCCTTGGATTATTTAAAAAGAATGTCCCGTTCCTTTAGCTATGCACTTCCCGGAAGTATGTATGAGGTCTCTCCCGACTATGGAATGATGACCCAGGCTTGGAACATTTACGCCTTTGCAGTCCCCATTATAAAACAGTTTTTTGGCATCAGGCCTATGGCTCACAAAAAGATCATTAGTATTGAACCTCAAATGCCAAAAGAATGGGATAACGCTTCATTGGAAAATGTAAAAGTTGCAGACAATGAGATTTCCATATGGCACAAAAAGTCCAAGGATCTTGATCAAATCAAAATACAACAAGTGCAACCGGGTTGGAACGTAAAGCTTATTTTACCAGAGGGAGATTATACGGTAACAGAAGGCAACCCGGAAATAACAACTGAAAACGGCAAAACCACATTCACTTTTTCCGATAAAATAATTGTGGTAACCAAAAGCTAAACCCAGATGGACTCCCAGTTTTCACCACGAAAATATTATTCGCTCCAAGAGGCCACAAAAAAGATGGAGCACTACTGTGCGTACCAAGAGCGCTGCCATTATGAGGTTGTTGAAAAATTAAGGGGTATGCACATGATTCCAGAAGCCATAGATCAAATTGTAACCCATTTGATCCAAGAAAACTATTTGAACGAGGAACGCTTTGCCAAAAGTTTTGCCCGAGGCAAATTCAATATAAAAAAGTGGGGGAAAAACCGAATTATAAGGGAATTAAAACAACGGCAGATATCGCAGTTCAACATTAAAACTGCATTGGCAGAAATTGGGGAGGAAGATTACCATAACACCCTAAATGAACTCGCCAAAAAAAGGTTGGGCCAAATCAAAGAGCAAAACATCCAAAAAAGAAAGAAAAAGTTGGCCGATTATCTGCTTTACCGAGGCTGGGAAAGCCATTTGGTCTACGAAAAACTGCGAGAATTGATTTGAGAGTTTAATTCCATTTTTGGGTCATCAGTCTTTCCGTACGAACCACAGCCTTTTCATTTTTCCAATCAATCCATTTTTGACCTTTTAGCCTACGCATTACATTATCAAAATGGCGCATAAAGAAGATGTTGTAGACGGCCTTCCCAAAATTTTTAGGTTTTCGGGCAATGGCTCGTAGACTCATGGAAAATCCAGGAGTAATATACTTCATATGGTGCCAATACCCTTCGGGTATGTAAAGGACGTTACCGTGTTCCAATTGGGCCACGTGTCCCTTGGCATGTTTTAGGGCGGGCCATTTACCCAAATCCGGGGCATCAAAATCAATATCTTCCCGTGTAATCAGGGAATGCGGAATTTTGTATAGATACTTGGTCTCTGATTGGGAAAAGAGGATACACTGCTTTTTTCCTTCAAAATGAAAATGGAATATGTTGGCCAAATCAATGTCGTAATGCATAAATGTGTACGAATTGCTTCCGCCAAAAAACAACATGGGCAGTCCTTTCATCAAAGGCAGCCCAAAATCAGGATACGTAAAATCCTTTTGAAGTTGGGGCACTTCCTTTAAAACATTCCACAGAAAAATTCGGTATTTGGTAGGCTCACTTTTTAAAAGGTCGATGTACTCCCGCATCTTCATTTTGGCATGGGGCTCATTAAAACCCTCATCGTGCTTTACCGGGCGATCATCATATAGTGGCACTTCTTTTTCGCCCGCAACATCTTTCATATAGTCCAGACTCCATTTGGAATAAGCGGGCCAATCCTCAATAAACCGTTCTATGACCACGGGCTTTTGAGGTTTAAAGTATTTCTGGATAAACTCCTTCTTGGAAAGGGTCTCTTCCCTGGGAATCTGTTCAAGGTTCAGTTTCAAGATTTCAATGAGTTTGAAACCGCTAAATTAGTAAAAAGGTTTTTATAAAATATGAAGCCTTACTCTTTGGATACCAGCCCAGATTTCTGTTTGGCCGCTTCATTACGGTCAATGACATGACCGGGTCTGGACCATTTTGGTTTTTCTCCCAAAGGTTGGTATTCCGACTCGGAAGCTTCAACCGTTTTGGGCTGGGGAGCCTTCACAAAAGCCTTTTGGGGATTCAATCCCAGTTGTTGGAACATGGCCATGTCCTCACTTACATCAGGATTTGGTGTGGTCAACAATTTATCTCCTGCGAAAATGGAATTGGCCCCGGCGAAAAAGCACATCGCCTGCCCTTCGCGACTCATCCCGGTTCTTCCGGCAGAAAGTCGTACTTGGGTTTTTGGCATCACAATTCGGGTTGTAGCCACCATCCGGATCATTTCCCAGATTTCAACAGGTTTTTGCTCTTCCATCGGGGTGCCTTCAACCGCAACCAAGGCATTGATCGGCACCGATTCTGGCTGTGGATTCAAAGTTGAAAGGGCTACTAACATTCCCGCACGGTCCTCAATGGATTCCCCCATGCCAATAATACCACCGCTACATACGGTTACATTGGTTTTACGGACATTCTCTATGGTCTGCAAACGATCTTCATACCCACGAGTTGAGATGACTTCCTTATAATATTCTTCTGATGTGTCCAAGTTATGGTTGTAGGCATAGAGTCCTGCTTCGGCCAATCGTTTTGCCTGATTTTCGGTAACCATACCCAAAGTACAGCACACTTCCATGTCCAGTTTGTTGATGGTACGAACCATATCCAACACCTGATCAAACTCGGGACCGTCCTTCACATTCCGCCATGCCGCACCCATGCACACCCTGGAACTACCAGATGCCTTGGCACGTAGTGCTTGCGCCTTCACTTGCTGAATGGACATCAAGTCGTTGCCTTCTATATCGGTATGGTAGCGAGCAGCTTGGGGACAATACCCACAATCTTCTGGGCACCCACCGGTTTTAATGGAAAGCAAAGTGGAAACCTGTACCGTGTTCGGGTCATGGTGCTCCCGGTGTACGGTAGCTGCTTCATACAGCAATTCCATCAAAGGTTTGTTATAAATATCGAGGATTTCTTCCTTCGTCCAGTTGTGTTTTGTACCGCTCATAATGGTCAGAATCTAATTCAAAAATAAGGCATTATTCACTATTAAAACCAAGAAAACCCCGATTTAAGAAATGGTGTGTTTCTTTTGTGATGGTCGTTTCAACAATATGCTCACAGCATTTCCACCAAAGCCAACGGCATTTACCAGTACGGTGTCCACCATTTCTTTATCATCCCTATTTTGAAAAAAGGGAGTTGGAATATACTGCTGATGTTGCAGCATTAAAACCCCCAGCTCCAAACTCAACAATCCCGAAGCACCAAAGGTGTGACCCACTTTCCACTTATTGGTGGTCAAAAAAGGCAAGTTATTGCCAAACACTTTTTTGATGGCATTGTACTCGGTGACATCTCCCTTAATAGTTCCTGGGGCATGCATGACAATGGCATCAACTTGGTCGGTGCCCGCACTTTTTAGGGCCATTTTCATGGAATCCTGAAAGCACTGGGCATCCGTTGAAATGGAAACGCTGTGTTCCAACGGTTCGGTTGCGTAGCCTATGCCCGCAACCAAAGCCAAGGCATTCGGCTTTTCCCCTTTTTCCAAACAGGCCAACGCTGCTGCCTCACCCAGAACCATGGTGTTTTGTTTCTTTTCCAAATCCATGGCCAAACATGGATAATTTTGCTCTTCAGCATCTCTCGACTGCCTGCCCGTCCGGCAGGCGGGCGCTCGAGATGACATTCTGGAATATATCTTCAAGGCCTGCATTTGGGCAATGGTAAATGGGGTCAACGGAGCCTCGCTCCCTCCCACCAAAAATTTATCGGTCAACCCGCTTTGAATCCATGCCACGGCATTCAACAGCCCATGCAAAGCTGTGGAGCAGGTAATGGAATGCGAAATTTCGGGACCTTTTGATTTTAAATCGTGGGCCACCCAAGATGAAATATTGCCCAAAGTGGTGGTGGGCGAGGCAAGGGTGGAGGATTTTCCCTGATCTAAAAATTCTTGGTGATATTTTTCAAAAAGAGAGGTGGCGCCTCGGGACGACCCTATATTGACCCCAAAATTGGAATCAGTTTCCCATCCAGCTTTGTCAATTACCTTTCGGGCTGTGTAAATGGCAAATAAAACGGAATCATCCAAATCATTGTATTTGGTATCGGATTGCCTTAGCGTTTCAATGGCCTTCTTCACCACATTACTCAAGTTGGAAGCCCAAACTTCCTGTTTTCCTATTTTCTGATAGGACAAACAATGCTCTTTATTCAAATATGATTTCCAAACCTCATCTGATTCACTTCCCAAGGAAGAAATGGATGATAATGCGGTTATGGAAATGGGTTCTTTCAACATAAAATCATTTTATACCAATTCCAAGGCTGATTTGATAGCCCCATAAATCCGTTGCATTTGAGTTTCTGTGGTGACATAGGGAGGCAAGATATAAATGGTATGGCCCAAGGGTCTTAGAAACACCCCTTGATCCATAAAATGCTTGAAGAGTCTGTTCCGCAAATTACCATAACGCTCCATTTTCACATCCAAATCCAAGGCATAAATGACCCCCAATTGTCGGGTATTGGCCACCTTGGGGTGCTGTTTTATTTCTTCATCAAACTTTTGGTGCCATTGGATGATATTCTGTATCCCTGTCTGGATTTCATCGGTCTGAAGCAATTTCAGGGCTGCCAGCGCCGCCGTACAGGCCAATGGATTGGCGGTATAGGTGTGACCATGGAACAATCCTTTGGCCATGTCATCACTGTAAAAAGCCATAAACACCTCTTCAGTGCATGTGGTAAGTCCCATGGGAACCAAACCTGCTGTCAAGGCTTTGGAAAGACACATGATATCCGGCTTGGTTTCCAAATAGTCAGAAGCAAAAAATTTCCCTGTTTTGCCAAATCCCGTCATCACTTCGTCCGCAATCAGGAGTACACCATGCTCCTTCAGCAGGGCCAGAATTTTATCAAGACCAGTAGCATTGTGCATTTTCATGGCTGCGGCACCTTGAACCAAAGGTTCATAAATGAAGCCTGCAATATTTTTCTGTTCCAATCGCCTTTCCAGAAAAACCAGAATCTGGTTGATGTTTGTTTCCGTGGGCACCGGAATACGCTCCACTTCAATGAAAAAATCCTCGAACGGCCCGTTATAGACCGACAGGCCCGAAACGGACATCGCCCCAAAGGTATCGCCATGAAAACCTTCCTCGAAGGCCAACAGCACATTGCACTTTTTGCCTTTGTTATGATGGTACTGCAAGGCCATTTTGATGCCCACTTCGGTGGAGGTGGAACCATTATCCGAAAAGAAGAGCTTCTGCTGGTTGTTGGGAAGAATCTTGATGAGTTCCTCGGAGAGCCTCACCGCCGGTTCATGGGTAAAGCCGCTGAACACCACCTGATCTAACTGCTGCATCTGTTCCGAAACCTTTTTTAGAATATGCGGGTTGCAATGCCCGTACATACAGGTGTACCACGATGCAATTCCATCTACATATTCCTTTCCATCCTCATCAAAAAGTAAGGCCCCTTCGGCTTTTGCCATACCCAACATGTCTGGACTCACTTTGTGTTGCGTGAGTGGGTGCCAAAGGTGCTTTTTGTCTCGATCCGATAATTTTTCCAATGCTTCTGTCTTACGCAAACCCCTTAATTTATCTATCTTGCAAAGATGACAATTAATCGCCAAAAAAATTAATCCAGACCGTGTTTACTAAAATCACTTCCCTTACTTCACCTCGATATGAAGACTTTGACTGGAAAGCGGTTTTATTGATTTTGTTTTTGGCGGCCCTCTTTATCCGTTTTCCGTTTTTCTTCCGGGATTATATAGATCGGGACGAAAGCACTTTTATTATCATGGGGCAATCTTGGGTTGATGGCCATTTGCCCTACACCCAACTCTGGGATTTAAAGCCTCCCGTAACTTTTTTGTTCTTTGCCATGGTCATAAAACTGTTCGGGAAAAGTTTCATTGCCATTCGATTGTTCGGAACTTTAGTGGTAGCCTTGACTTCCTTGTTCACGTATGGAATCGCCTCCAAAATCACCTCCAAAAAAATAGCCTTTTGGTGTGCGATGTTCTGTGTGTTCTTTCTAAGTCTTTTTGGAAGTTTGCAAGGGGTAATGTCCGAACATATCTGCACCCTTTTTTTTGTGGCAGGAGTCTTTCTCTTGTTTTTGAAAACCCGAAGGGTTTGGTTTTTTTTGACAGGGCTTCTTTTTGGACTGTCCCTAATGTCCAAATTGAACATGGCGTACCCTGTTTTAATTTTGGGCCTATACCTTTTGTGGGCCGGGTATAGGGACCGACAATTGTGGTCAACCCTCCAAAATTTATTTTTTATGGGCCTTGGCACAATCCTGATTGTGTTACTGACTGCCCTTCCCTACTACCTTGAAGGAAACGTCCCTATTTGGTGGCAATCCATTTTTGAGGCTCCGCTGGCCTATTCCGAAGGAAAATTCCATTCTCCCTTAAAAACATTGCCCTTTTTAATAGTGATTTTGGGTTTGCTCACTGCTGGATTTGCAACAAAAATATTAAATCGGCATAGCAGGGAGCTGCAAATTTTAACCGCCATTGTTGTTGGAATCTTATTGTCGTTTATGCAGGCCGGTAAAGTAAATGGTCATTATTTAATCCAACTCTATCCCTTTATTTTGATTCCTTTCAGCATGGCCGTGGGGAAACTTCCGCGACCCAAAAAACGGTACAGGCCTTTGCTTATTTTGCTTTTGGCGCTCATCCCAATGGAATCCTATTTGGAATACGCCAATGTTGTTTCCAATAAAATGGAAAAGGGTTCTTTTTTTAATGGGGAAGGGATTGATGTCCCCAACTATATTGCCACGCATAACCTAGAGACCAAAAACATTTTCTTTACGGAATACCATATTGGATATTGGGTATTGGGTGAAAGTCCGCCCACCAAAGCTGCCACGCATCCGAGCAATGTAATACGCGAAGAGATTTTCCCTTACATGGAAAATCCAAGAAAGACCGGAATGGAGGAGTTACGGTATATCATGGAGGTGATTCAACCTAAAACGTTGGTGGCCCGGGATGGGAAAAAAATCTTTGACAAAAAGTTGGTGGAATACAACACGTACATTGATTCTTATCTGGAAGAACATTATACTTTAATTGAAACCGTGGGCCGTGGGCTCATTTACCAACGCTTAGAATGATTCGAGAGCTGGTTTTAATTGTTCTGCATATTTTTTGATGATCTCTTTATCAAATTTTTGCTCCTCATTGATCCGTCCCAAAAAAGTCACTTTAGCTTTTTTTAAAATAATGTCCTCTGTGGTTGGGTGCTCATCGCCACTGAAGATGATTCCTGTTTTCACTTTCTTTTCCTGAAGTTTTTCCAAGGTCAAAAGCGTATGGTTGATGCTTCCCAAATAATGCCGGGAAACCACAATTACTTTGTAATCGGGCTGGATAAGGTCAAAAATGGTATCGGTATCGTTCAAAGGCACCAACAATCCGCCTGCACCTTCAATTACCAAATGGTTTTTGGTTTTTGGTGCAACGATTTTGTTTAAATCAATGGTGATTCCGTCTATATCTGCAGCAGCGTGGGGACTCATCGGCGTTTGTAAAGCGTAGCTGTTGGGATGGATGATTGTTTTGGTATTGGAAATTAGCGACTCCACTTTATGGCTATCCGAATTATCGAGGTCCCCAGCCTGGATAGGTTTCCAGTAATCTGCTTGGAGGGCTTCCACCACAATGGCAGCTGCTACTGTTTTTCCAACTTCTGTTGAGATTCCTGTTACAAATAATTTCATCATCTAGTGGGTCTGGATATGAAGTTACACTGAATGCATTTGTATTTGGTTGGCTCAAAAAATGGGAATAGCTTATGAAAAATAGTCTTTCTGGAATAATAGATTTCTGATTTGGTCGCCTTGCAATTGGGACACACTATAGGAAAACCTTGGGCGTCTGTGGCATAATTTCTAACCTCATCATAAATTTGCCTCGCTCTCTCCTTATCCGAAGAATAGACTTGAAGTTTTACCCCACCAATGGCTGAACTGATCAGTGGGTCTGTATTGATCGTGGCCTCATCCCGAAGAAAAACACTGATTCCCTCTGATTCCAATTTTCCCTTGATGATCTGCACATCAGCAGGGAACTCAAAAGTGGCCAAGGTGTGAAATTTAGGTTCTTTCATTCCATAAAGTTTTTTAAAAACGACAAAACTCGTGATATTTCCTCTTTGGTGTTATAGGCATGCAAACAAAATCGCAAACGCTCTTCTCCTTCTTTTACAGTTGGTGAAAGAATGGGGCGAACATCAAAACCTTCATGCCGCAATTGGGTCGCAATTGACTTCACCTTTGCATTTCCTGGAACAATGGCGCATTGAATCGCCGAATTGCTTTCTAAGAACGCTTCAGAAATTTTCAACTGCTTTACCCGCTCCTTAAAATAGTCGATATTTTGCTGAAGTTGCTTACGCGGTTCTTCCCCAAAATCCCTTAGATAATGATACGATACCAGAAGCGTTCCAATAGTGTGCGGAGGCAGTGCGGTAGTGTAAATTAAGCTTCGGGCAAAATTCACCAAATAGTTTTTTAAGGCATCACTGCCTAAAATAGCGGCTCCGTGACAACCCAAAGCTTTTCCAAACGTAATGATCCGTGCAAAAATGTGTTGTTCCAACCCCAGCTGACAGACGAAATCCCTTCCGTCCCCAAAAATTCCTGTGGCGTGGGCTTCGTCCACAATTAAATGACAGCCATTTTCACTGCAAAAATTGGCCAAGGCCACTAAATTTGGGGTGTCGCCGTCCATGGAAAACACGGACTCGGTGACAATGTAGATTTCTGAATTGCCGTCCATATTTCGACTGCGCTCAATATGACGGCTCAAATCACCGATGTTGTTATGGGTAAACTTATAGCTTTTGGCATGTCCCATTTGAATGCCATCCCGAATGCTGGCATGGACCAACTCGTCATAAAAAACAATATCTCCACGTTGTGGCACAGAGGAAAAGAATCCAACATTGGCATCATAGCCCGAATTGAACACCAGAGAAGATTCAGACTTGTGGTGCGCTGCCAAAAAATCTTCCAATTCGGCATACAAGGTATGGTTTCCCGTAAGCAGCCTAGAGCCCGTTGAGCCATTTTTCTGAGGTTTGATCTTTAGAAAATCGGTGGCTGCTTTGGACAAGTGTTCATTTCGGGCAAATCCCAAGTAATCGTTAGAGGAAAAATCAACCAAACCGTCAATCAACGACAAGCTTCGCACAGCATCATTCATGAGTCGTTCAGATAGTTTCTGCCGTAATTTTTTGGGCAATTTCTCCATACCACAAATGTAGCACTTACTGTTTTTAAACAGTATCTTAGTGTTGAAAATACCTTTCCCCCTAATGCGAATACATGATCTATTATAAGCAGGCCTCCAGCGAACAAGAATTGGAGCAGATTCTGTTGCTACAACAAGAAAACCTCGTCAATAGCCTATCCAGCGAAGATAGGGAGAAAGAGGGCTTTTTAACGGTGGAACATTCCATGGAAATTTTAAAAGCCATGAATGACATGTGTGGCCACATCATTGCTGTTGAAAATGGGGATGTAATCGGATATGCATTATGTATGCATCCCGCTTTTTCCGATTCCATAGAAGTATTACAACCGATGTTTATTGAGATCAACAAAGTGCTTGAAGGAAAAGCAAATTATATGGTAATGGGTCAGATTTGTGTGGCCAAGAGCCATCGGGGCAAGGGGATTTTCAGAAACCTCTATCTGACCATGAAAAATAGATTGCCAGAGGGTTTTGATACCATCATCACCGAGGTGGATGGAAAGAACAAAAGGTCACTTGCCGCCCATGCAGCTGTTGGGTTTAAAACCCTAAAAGTTTATACGGATGGAGGAAGGGAATGGCACTTGATCAGTCTGAAATAAAAAAAGCCACCCAAAAAATGAGTGGCTTGGTTTATATTTTCTGGTGATGATTTTCTAGTCAACAAGAACGATCACCTTGTTATCCTTCATTTCCACAGTACCACTTGTAATGGGAAGTATGGTCTCTCCATCATTTCCTTTGGAAAATTTGTTTTGAAAGGCTTCTTCTATGGCTAGATTGCCCTTCACCTTAACTTTTCCCGATTGAAGCAATGAAACTACGGGAGCGTGGTTTTCCAACATTTGAAACTCCCCGTTTATGCCAGGTACAGTAACAGAGGTTACTTCTCCCGCAAACAAAGTGGCTTCTGGTGATACTATTTCTAAATACATATTTTTCTCCTGTCATTCCCGTGCAAACGGGAATCTTTTAAACTTTGACTTAATTAATAATGAGATTCCTGCTTCCGCAGGAATGACACTATGCTTCCGCCAACATTTTCTCTCCAGCCTCGATGGCCTCGTCGATGGTTCCTTTAAGGTTAAAGGCAGATTCTGGCAAGTGATCCAATTCACCATCCATAATCATGTTGAATCCTTTAATGGTGTCCTTAATGTCAACCAAAACACCAGGAATACCCGTAAACTGTTCCGCTACGTGGAAAGGCTGCGACAAGAAACGTTGCACACGTCTTGCTCTACCTACTGCCAATTTATCTTCTTCAGAAAGTTCCTCCATACCCAAGATGGCAATAATATCCTGAAGCTCTTTATAGCGTTGCAACAACTCTTTTACGCGTTGAGCACAGTCATAATGTTCTTTACCCAAAATCTCAGGGGTCAAAATCCTTGAAGTGGAATCCAAAGGATCCACCGCTGGATAGATACCCAACTCAGCAATCTTACGAGAAAGTACGGTTGTGGCATCCAAGTGGGCAAACGTTGTGGCTGGTGCTGGATCCGTTAAGTCATCCGCAGGTACATAAACCGCCTGTACGGAAGTAATGGAACCTCTTTTGGTTGATGTAATCCGTTCCTGCATGGCACCCATTTCTGTTGCCAAGGTTGGTTGGTACCCTACCGCAGAAGGCATACGACCCAAAAGTGCGGATACCTCTGAACCTGCTTGTGTAAAACGGAAAATGTTATCAACGAAGAAAAGAACGTCTTTTCCTTGTCCTTCTCCTGATCCATCACGGAAATATTCGGCAATGGTCAATCCGGACAATGCCACACGGGCACGGGCTCCTGGAGGCTCGTTCATCTGACCGAACACAAAAGTGGCCTTAGATTCCTTAAGGGCCTTTTTATCCACTTTGGACAAATCCCATCCGCCTTCTTCCATAGAGTGCAAGAAAGCATCACCGTATTTTATAATTCCGGACTCCAACATCTCACGAAGCAAATCGTTTCCTTCACGAGTACGCTCTCCAACACCTGCAAACACAGACAAACCACCGTGTCCTTTTGCAATGTTGTTGATCAACTCTTGGATCAATACGGTTTTACCTACACCGGCACCACCGAACAATCCAATTTTACCCCCTTTTGCATAAGGCTCGATAAGGTCGATTACTTTAATCCCTGTGAAAAGTACTTCTGTTGAAGTGGAAAGATCTTCAAATTTTGGAGCTTCCCTGTGAATGGGAAGTCCGTTGTCTCCAGTTTTTGGCAGGTTTTCCATACCATCAATGGCGTCACCGATCACATTGAAAAGACGTCCGTAAACTTCTTCACCTATTGGCATTTGGATTGGATTTCCGGTAGCAACCACGTCAACTCCCCTGCTCAAACCGTCAGTGGAATCCATAGAAATGGTTCTTACGGTATTTTCACCGATGTGGGATTGTACTTCCAAAACCAATTTTGATCCGTCAGCTTTTGCAATTTCAAGGGAGTCATAAATTCTTGGGATTTCCACCCCTGATTCAAACTCAACATCAATGACCGGGCCTATAATTTGGGCAACCTTACCTGTAACTTTAGACATTACTGTGTTTATTTATAAATGAATACGCGGGAAATAACCGCTATTTTTTCGGCTGCAAAGATATGTTTTTCCCTTATTATTGAGAAACCGATTTTAGCTTTTTTTTAAAAGAAAAAAGGCGTTGGAAAATCCAACGCCCTTACTTTTTATAGTTTATTATGGTTTAAGGGTTTATAGTCCAAGATAGATAGTAAATGGAACCTATATTTCCCGTACCGATTGCCGTGAAGTATTCTTCACCCAAAATGTTGGAGGCTCCTGCCTTGAACACAGATTTTATGCTTGGAACCGTATAGTTGATTTGGGCATCCAATACGGTATAAGCAGGAATTTGACCATCGGCAAAGGAAGCTTCCCAAAAATAGGTGTCGCTCCATCTGTAGTTCACATTGAACCCAAAGTTCTCGAAAAGGGCCGTGTTCCCAAAATGGGCCTTTACTTTGTGTTTTGGTGTATTGAAGTTAGTTCGTAAATCAGGGTATCTACCTTCATCGATATCCAATTCGGCAAGGGTGTAATTTACGCCTAGATCAAAGTTTCCAAGTTTGGTATCCACACCAACCGTTGCTCCGTAGGAGTTAATGTCCTCATCTGAATTGGTATAGGTTTGGTAAACTTGAAAATCCCCATTTTGAAGTGCCAACAAAGACAATCCCCCATCCCCTGCTTCTCCATAAAACGGAACCGCAGTTGTGGTGTTGGCCAAGAAATTTTTATAACTGTTGTAATAGCCACTTAAATCGATGGTGAACCTACCAATCTGAGCTCTATACCCTGCTTCATAAGCTGTGATTTCCTCGGGTTGTACCAAAGGAGTTTCTACCGCTTCGGGCGCACCAGCTTGCAAAGAACTGGTAGAATAGGCGTTTTCATAGGCAGCACGACCCACAATTTGTACGGTAGCTGGTTGGCCTAGATTGTCTTGTGCCGCTTGGCTTACGTTAAATGTTCTTACATCCCTGTCCAAGTTGGCTGGTGCAGAACCTACCAAAATGGCACGACCTGCATTCAACCCAATAAACAAATCTTGGGTGGTTGGGTTTCTAAAACCCTGCTGAACAGAAACCCTTAGATTGTGGTTTCTTTTCTCACCCAAGGTATAGGCCAAAGAGACCCTTGGGGATACAAATCCATCAAAGAATTCATTTTTGTCATAACGGGCTGAACCAGTAAATTTTAAACGGTCATCCAATAACTTCTTTTGAATTTGAAGGTAGGCTCCATATTCATTATATGTAATGGGTCCATCCAAATCTGTAAATATGGTTCCGTTGGAATTCAATTCGTATTCCCTGAATGAGCCCCCAATTTGGATGTCTGCCCAATTATCAATCAAATGAGCCAAATTATAGTTGCCATTGACATGACGAAACTTGGTCTTATCCACAAACTTGGCTCCTGTGGTTAAATCGCCATCATTTGTAACTTTATTAAAAGCACTTTGGAAACCTGGTGTTCCGGGAACCAATCTACCTTGATCCGCAGCTTGTCTACCCACTATATGTGCCTGCGTGGAAGCCTCTTCCGGTGTAAGTCCTCCTTGTTGGATTCCTCCTAGGTATGTTGGAATATATGCACTTGCATAATCCGTGAACCATTGTGTATCCGATTTCCATTGTCTATTTATATTGATAGCTGCAAATCGGGTATCATAAGCATCCCCTGAGTTTTCGGAAACAATATATCCTCTAAGGAAGAAATTATCATTTTTTATTTCCAATCTGTGTTGTTGCATCGTAAAACCTGCAACTGCATAACGGTTAGCTCCCTGGTATATGGTAGTACCCCTACCAATTCTACTGTTCAAAATAACTTCCAAGTCATTGGCAAAAGGTCTATAGTGCAACGCAAAATCAGCTTTCACACTTTCCGCATTATAATTTGCCAAGTCTGCTTCATCATATCCCGTTCTGGAAATAACTGCTGAACCAACGGTACCTGTTGGCAACCCAGCAGCAGCATCGAAGTTCAACGTAGTTGAAACTTCATCTCCATATACATTTAATCCATCATAGGCCGGATTGGAACGGTCAGCACCGGGATTGTTCAAATCCACAGTACGGTTAGCATGCCAGTCTTCACCGTTCAGCACCGATAAGTTTGCTTTTACAGCCAATTTATCATTGAAGGCGTGGGCAGCGCGCACACCAAAATCCTTGTAAAAATTAGAGCCTGCAGCATCTTGGACCGTTACCCCACCTTTGGCATAGGCACTAATCCCTTGAAAGTCAAATGGATTTTTACTGGTCATGAACAAAATACCGTTAAAGGCACCTGCCCCATATAGCGCAGAGGATGCTCCTGGGAGTATTTCCACGCTCTGTACATCCAATTCGGACATACCGACAAGGTTACCCAGTACGAAATTAAGTCCCGGAGCGGTGTTGTCCATACCGTCCACCAATTGCAAGAATCGGTTATTGGCAAAAGTGGCAAAACCTCTTGTGTTTATGGATTGAAAGGTTAAACTGTTGGTATTGATGTCAACACCTTTTAAATTTTGAAGGCCGCCATAAAAGGACTCGGCCGTAGTACTTTTAATTTCTCTCAGCCCAAATCTTTCTACGGAAACAGGAGATTCAAAAATACGTTCCGGGGTTCTTGAGGCGGAGATGACGATCTCATCCAATAGAGTGGACGCTTCCGAGAGGGTTATGGAAAGGGTCTGGTTGTTTGAAGTGACATTGGCCACAAAATCCGAGAATCCAATACTGGTAAATCGAAGTTGAAATGGGGGTTGTTCCGAAGTATTGAAGGTGAAATTTCCATCAAAGTCAGTGGTGGTTCCCTCGGCTTTTCCAACCAAAACCACATTGGCCCCCGGTATGGGCTCATTATTATCATCAACTACTTTTCCCTGTACGGTTGTTTGGGCATAGGATACAACTCCAAACATCATTAGGGAAATGAACAAAAGTCTTCTCATCAGCTTTGAATTAGAGTTAAATTAGATTTGAGTATCTGTTAAACATTGGGGTGGAAGATACATTTTTTTTCATTTGATTTCCACAAATTTGAAAAAAATTATGCATGCATAATACTTTTTTCATAAAAAATACGGATTAAATATGTCTTTTTAATAAAAATGGCACCCAATTGGATGCCATTATATAGTAATTCAATAATCTGGGAAGTTACTCCACGGTAACCGATTTCGCCAAATTTCTGGGCTGATCCACATTACATCCCCGCATTACGGCTATGTGGTACGACAACAATTGCAGTGGTATTGTCGTCAATAATGGTGAAAGCCCTTCCGAAGTTTCCGGAACCTCAATAACGTGATCTGCCAATTCTTTTACTGTCTCGTCCCCTTCGGTAACAATGGCTATGATTCGTCCATTTCTGGACTTGATTTCTTGAATATTGCTCACAACCTTCTCATAATGCCCTTTTTTGGTGGCAATGACAATCACTGGCATTTGTTCATCGATCAAGGCAATTGGTCCGTGTTTCATCTCGGCTGCAGGATAACCCTCTGCATGGATATAACTAATTTCCTTCAACTTTAAGGCACCTTCCAAGGCCACGGGAAAATTATAGCCCCTTCCTAAATACAGGCAATTGGTGGAATCCTTATACTTTTCTGAAATTTGTTTCACAATTGCATTGGACTGCAATGTCTTTTCCACTTTTGCAGGGATGCTCTCAAGCTCCGTTAAAAATTCATGGTATTTTGGCTGCGATATTGTTCCCTTTTCATTGGCCAATTTTAAAGCGATAAGCGTTAGCACCGTAATCTGCGTGGTGAACGCTTTTGTTGAAGCCACTCCTATTTCCGGTCCGGCATGGGTATAGGCCCCTGCATGAGTTTCCCTAGCAATGGAGGATCCCACAACATTACATACTCCAAAAACAAAGGCACCCCTTTCTTTGGCCAACTTGATTGCCGCCAAAGTATCCGCGGTTTCCCCAGATTGCGAAATGGCAATCACCACATCATTTTCGGTAATGACGGGATTTCTATACCTAAATTCCGAGGCGTATTCCACTTCAACAGGTATTCTGGCCAAGTCCTCAAAGATGTACTCGGCGACAAGCCCGGCGTGCCATGATGTTCCACAGGCCACGATAATGATCCTATTGGCATTGAGAAATTTCTCCAAATTTTGATCAATGCCCGCCATTTTTATGAGGCCTTTATCCGCATTTAAACGTCCTCTGTACGTATCCAATATAGCCCTGGGCTGTTCATAAATTTCCTTGAGCATGAAATGCTCGTAGCCGCCTTTTTCAATTTCCTCAAGATTTAATTGAAGTTCAAGGATATTGGGATAGGCAATGGCATCATCTTTAATTTTACGCAATTTTATTTCCTTACCGATGCGCACTATGGCCATTTCTTCATCTTCCAAATAGATCGCATTATTGGTAAATTCAATAAATGGGGAAGCGTCCGATGCAATAAAGTATTCGTTTTCTCCAATTCCGATAGCCAATGGACTACCCAATTTGGCCACAACAATCTCATCGGGCTTGTTACGGTCAAAAACGGCAATGGCGTAAGCGCCCACAACTTGGTTGAGCGCAATCTGTACGGCTTTGCCCAGCTTTACGCCTTCTTTGGTCTTAACTTCTTCAATAAGGTTGACCAATACTTCTGTGTCCGTATCGGATTGAAAGGAATACCCTCTTTTAATGAGTGCTTTCTTGATGGATTCATAGTTTTCTATGATTCCATTATGGATGATTACCAAATCACCCGAATTTGAATAATGGGGATGTGAGTTTACATCATTGGGAACCCCGTGTGTGGCCCATCTTGTATGGCCAAGTCCTAATTTTCCATTGGTGGATATCGTGGTCTCTGCCTTGTTCTTTAAATCTTCAACCTTGCCTTTGGTTTTGGAAAGACTTGTGTTCTCTCCATCGAAAAGTACTATTCCAGCACTATCGTATCCTCTATATTCCAGCCTTTGAAGACCTTTTATGATTATGGGATATGCGTCTCTGTGACCAATATATCCTACTATTCCACACATAAGATAGATTTTTAATGAACGGTTGTTGTTGGGTTTAGGTGCTTAAAATTATAATCTATTGCCCAAAATCAACAAAACGACATGTTCAAAACGATGAACAACGCAAAATTAGCCATAAGTAGCGATATTAGTTCGCTTCCGTATAGTAAATTTCAAGTTTTAGTTTCTTGTCCTCGTTTGCAGGATCAACATTGCTGCCGTAAAGTATAGTGCCCAAAGGACTAACAGACGACATAACAGGGACATTGATTGCTTGGTTATCGCTACTGCGCATACCTTCTTGCACATTTACAATGTCAATATTTGAAGTTAAAGTCAACCCCAAACTGGCGTTCGTGGAATCCCTAACTACAATATTATTAAGGTGTTCGGTTATTCTGATGGTATATTTAATGCCCCTATCACCTTCTTTTTCAATGATTCCATCATAATTAAGGAAGAGTCCCAACGGGCCTTCATTGGCATTGTTCTCTGTTGCCAAGTTGTACAAAGGCCGATTGGTTTCAGCATTGTACAAATAAAGTCTTGGTGGTTCCACAACATCATCTCCTTCGCCCAGTGCCCCCTGATCCACATAAAAGACCAGATTTGCCTCATTGATAATCCAATTGTTCGCTTTGATCTGGTTTATGATTTCCCCACCTCCGTTCAGAGTCTCTTCGAACAATCGTATTTCTGCAAGGGTCTTTGCTCCCTTTACATATATACGGGAAGCATTATTCCCGTTGTCCAATTCACTTGCAATATCTGGTGAAAGCGGATCTTCTTCAAAAATATTAACCGCATTGCCAATCAAGGTATTATTGCTCAAAGACATCAAATTAAGGGTATAATCTCTTTCTGCCGTTTCCACCTCTCCATCTGCGGAGTTGTAGTCCTGGTATGTGTAGGTGATGGTGATATTGGCTTCCGTTAAATCCAACAGGAACATTAGTTCTTCCGAATCACTATCCCCTGCAGCGATATGAATCCCTCTAAAAAAATTGGCAAAATTGGATTGGCTCAACAATTCGGATTGCCCTTCTTTGTCCAAAATGTTCTCTTGAAAAAAGGCTTCATTCAACTTCACACGGATGCCGGGAGCCAAACGTGATTCCACTACCGTTTCATTCTCTTTAATATCGGTATCGGGGTCATCTTCGGCAAAAGTCAACATTTCTTGATTATCAATAATCACTGTTTTTTCACCTTCTTTGGTAAGCTCTTCGCCAATGAAACTGGAAAAATCTTGATTGGAAAAATACCGCTGCCGCTCCTCAAAGTTGGTGCCTGGATCCAAATCCCTAAGAAAATAGTTGGATCGTGAAACCTTTATTTCAAAAGACTCTGTTCTATCACCATAGATACTGTCCAAATCAAAAGTGCGGGGGTAAATATTGGGCACAAAATCATCACCAGTCCCGTCTTCGTCGGCATCAAGGGGATTGGAACCAATATTTTTTTCCTCAATATCCGTAACACCATCTCCATCTGTGTCTGAAGTGGGGTCATAGGGGTCGAAGTCCAGTTCATTCTCCACACCATCTCCATCACTATCGAGTGTAACTGATGGAGGGTTTTGGAACGGGATATATAGATAAACCTCTTTTACCGTTTCGTTTTCAGGAACAGTGGCATCATCATCATCAGAATCCGCATTGTCCTCCGTGGTTTGGGAATAGTCCCCAAATATAGGTTCAGAACTGGGAAGGGTGACCTGGGTTATGATGCTTGCCTTCCGTTTTCCATAAACAGGATCGTTGAACGTGCCCAATTGGTACAATGGCAAGCGGTTGGTCTGTACCGCGGCGACGCCCTTGTTAAAGGCAAAGACGTCATAAACAACCTTGCCCGTAGTGAAGGGTTCCCCTCCAACAACACCTTCTCCTATGGTGTCCAGTTCATCCTCACAAGAAGCAATCATTAAAAATAAAGTTCCAACCAAGGCCGAAACTTTTATCATCCTGGAAAATTTCATGCAATTTATTTTAAAACCTCTGTATTATAGAAATTTGTGTATGCCTCCTCCGCTTCTTGAAGCGAAACATAGGGCAACACGGGTTTGGAAAGATTGTCTATGTGGCTCTTTAAATCCTCCGACACCTCTTCTGCGGCTAAAATAATGGCATCGGAATAATCTGCAGCAACCTTTAACAAATTATTATAGTCAGGCTTGGCAAGCGATGAAATCTGTTCCTTTTTAATCCCATCAAAGGCAATTTTATTGATCATTTCGCTATCCAGCTCCCCTTCAAAACTTTTGTTATAGATGGAGGTAACTATTTTACTGTCGGCAAACAGGGGCTCATCTGCATAATATTCCCTAAGATATAAGGGGAGTAATGAGGCCATCCAACCATGGACATGGATAATATCCGGGGACCAATTCAATTTTTTAACCGTTTCAACCACGCCTTTGGCAAAGAAAATGGCCCGTTCATCATTATCCGGGAACAAGTTTCCCTCGCTATCGGTAAAGGTTGCCTTTCTTTTAAAATATTCTTCGTTGTCTATGAAATAGACTTGGATTCGCTCTTTTGGAATGGATGCCACCTTTATGATCAATGGCATATCCATGTCATTGATGACCAAGTTCATCCCCGATAAACGAATTACTTCGTGCAATTGATGCCTCCGTTCATTGATGTTTCCATATCTTGGCATAAAAATGCGGATTTGCCCGCCGTTGCTATTGACCATGCGCGGCGCTTCGTACGACATTAAGGAAACCGGATTCTCTGGGAGGTAAGGAACTAATTCAGAAGATACAAACAATATCTTTTTGCCATTCATAAACACTTTCTTTTGTTTATCCGAAAAACGTAGCTGCAAAAGTACAAAAATTATGCTGATTACCAGTATTTATAGTATTTTTGCACGCTTTTGAACCATGTGATGCACATATTCCACCATAAAAAAGAGCTCATGTCCTTCCTTGGGGAAGAGCGCAAAAAGAACCATACCATTGGGCTTGTGCCCACCATGGGCGCCCTTCATGAAGGTCATATTTCGTTGGTCAAAAAAGCACTTTTGGAAAATGACAAGGTCGTGGTGAGCATCTTTGTGAACCCTACCCAATTTGACAAAAAGGATGATCTGGAAAAATATCCCAGAAATCTTGACAGGGATTTAACGCTTTTGGAACTTGTTTCGGAAAACATCCTTGTTTTTGTTCCTTCAGTGGATGAAATTTATGGTGAGCATATAAAATCCCAAAGCTATGAGTTCAATGGTTTGGACAAGGTCATGGAAGGCGAGTTTAGGGAAGGTCATTTTAACGGTGTGGGCACCATAGTGGAGCTCTTCCTTAGAACGGTTTCTCCAGACAAAGCCTATTTTGGGGAAAAGGACTTCCAACAGCTCCAAATCATACGAAAAATGGCAGCGTCAAAGAAATTGCCCTGCGAAATCATTGGGTGTCCCATAGAGCGCGAGCCCCACGGATTGGCCATGAGTTCACGTAATGAAAGGCTCTCAAAAACGACTAGGAAAGAAGCAGGTTTCATTTATGAAACCCTCCAGGCTGCCAAAGCAAAATTTGGCACGGAAAGTGCAAGAAATATAGCGGATTGGGTAAAGGAGAAGTTTAAAAAGAACCCCTTGTTTCAATTGGAATATTTTCAAATTGCTGACGAGGACACCCTCACACCAATGCTCAAAAAACAAAATGACACAAAATACAGGGCGTTCATTGCCGTTTATGCAGATGGCGTTCGCCTAATAGATAATCTAAGATTGAATTGATAAATTTGCACCATGCAAGTAGAAGTTGTAAAATCTAAAGTTCACAGGGTAAAAGTAACCGGAGCCGATCTTAATTATATCGGGAGCATCACCATTGATGAGGATATTATGGATGCCGCCAATATCATTAGGGGCGAAAAAGTGCAGATCGTGAACAATAACAACGGTGAACGTTTGGAGACCTATGCTATTCCAGGCCCAAGAGGTTCTGGAGAGCTCACCCTTAACGGAGCCGCCGCCCGAAAAGTGGCCGTAGGCGACGTGTTGATTCTGATCACCTATGCCTGGATGGGCATTGAAGAGGCCAAATCATTCAATCCCGCATTGGTCTTCCCCAACGAAGCCACCAATCTTTTAAACTAGTTTTGGGCAAATCCCTAAAAAAATTCCTGAAGATTTTTGTCCCCATTGCCGTTGGGCTGTTTTTGGTTTGGTATTCCTACAGCTCCACCACCCCCGAAGAGCGCAAACAAATCATCCATTACATCTCAAATGCCAGCCCCTTTTGGGTCACCCTGTCCGTGATTCTTGGAATTTTGAGCCACATTTCCAGGGCCGTCCGCTGGAACTTTCTTTTGGAGCCCATGGGATATCGACCCAAGATCATCAACAACATCTTCATCGTCCTTATTTCCTATTTTGCCAATCTGGGAATCCCACGATCAGGCGAAATCTTAAGGGCCACCGCTTTGACCACCTACGAGAAAGTTCCCTTTGAAAAAGGCTTTGGCACCATTGTCACCGAAAGGGTCATCGACCTTTTAATGCTGCTATTGATCATCATAGTTACCTTACTGCTTCAAACCGATATTATTTTGGCCTTTCTGGAGGAAAAAGGGGTCAACCTTATTGGCGCTTTCGGCATCTTGTTTGTTGGAATTGCAGGCCTGTTTATCTCCACAGCGATCATCCGAAAATCAAAATCGGCCTTGGCCCAAAAACTCAAGTCATTTTTGAACGGGCTTTTGGATGGCGTGCTCAGTGTCTTCAAAATGAAGAAAAAATGGCCTTTCATTTTTCATACCTTTTTTATCTGGGCTGCTTATATTGGCATGTTTTGGGTCATTAAACATACCGTGGCCGAAACCCTGTCCCTGTCCCTCAGCGAACTATTGGTGGCCTTTGTGGCGGGTGCTTTTGCCATGTCCACTACCAATGGTGGTATTGGCCTATATCCCATCGCTGTAAGTGCCGCTTTGGGTATTTTTGACATCAACTCCGTTTCTGGGGATGCCTTTGGCTGGATCATGTGGATTGCACAGACGCTCATGGTCGTGGTCTTCGGTACAATATCCTTCATTGTCCTACCGTTATTGAATAGAAATCGGTAGACCCCAGCCAACAAAATCTTAACCTATGAAAAACCGTCTATTGTTTCTATTGATGGGCCTTGTATGCCTTAATCTTGGAGCGCAGGTAAAAAAGGAAATCTTTGAATCCTTCAAGCTTCAGGAGCGAAGGGATGTATCCTATTATTTTCCCGAGGACTATACCGATGAAAAAAAATACCCCCTGTTGGTTGTCTTGGATGCCGAATACCTGTTTGACCTTGTTGTGGCCAATGTGAAATTCCAAAGTAGGTTGGGGCGCATGCCACAAGCCATTGTGGTGGGCATTGACCAAGGTAAAAACGATATCCGTTGGGACGATTGCGCTTATGAAGTAGATTCGGGCCTTCCCACCGATAAAGGAAAAATGTTCTACGAATTTTTGGGAACCGAAATCATTCCATACCTCGAGACCACTTACAATATTGCCCCTTTTAAAATGTTCATCGGGTATGACATTACGGCCAATTTTGGAAACTATTACCTCTTTAAGGATCGCTCCCTTTTCAATTCGTATGTGAGCATCTCCCCAATTTTGGCCACTGAAATGGAAAATAGGGTGCCGGCTCGCCTATCTGCTTTGGACCAAGAGATCTTTTACAACGTTATTTTGGAAAAAGAAGAATCAGATGACAGACAACGTATTCTTCAAATGAACCACAATATCAATTCCATTACCAAGGAATCCCTGCACTATTTCTTTAATGAATACGAAAACGCCGACCATGTTTCCATAATAGCCTATGGCATTGGAAAGGCGTTTGACAATGTTTTTAAAATGTTCAGGCCCATCTCTCCAAAAGAGTACAAGACCGAGATCATCACCTCAGATAAACCTGCCTTTACCTATTTGGAGGACAGGTATGCGTTGATCGAAAAGCTCTTCGGATTTGAAAAACCCGTGGAACTCAATGACATTATGGCCATTTACGCCGCCTGTAAAAAGAAGGACGATTTTGAATCCTTGAAGCCGCTATCAGACCTCTGTAAGGATCAATATCCTGAAACCATGATGGGGTTTTATTTTGAAGGCGAATACTACGAGGAAATCGGTGAGCCCAAAAAAGCGTTCAAGACCTTTGAAAAAGCTTTCCAAATGGAGGAAATCGACTTTTTGACCAAGGATATGGCCTTGGAAAAAATTGATGCGCTTAAGGCAGACTTCGGATACTAAATTCCAATTTCTTCTGAGGACTTTGCTATCTTAGCCAAAACCTGAATTCAAGGTATGGCCAAGACCAAAACCGCTTTTTTTTGTCAAAACTGTGGCACCCAATATGCGAAATGGGTGGGGCAATGTTCCGCCTGCAAGGAGTGGAACACCGTTGTGGAAGAGGTGGTCCAAAAAGACGACAAAAGAGGTTGGAAGGCCAGCAGCGTTTCGGATAAAAAGGCAAATAAACCCCTTCGGGTTTCTGAAATCACCCATGAAAGCGAGCTTCGTTTGGACACCCAAGACCAGGAGTTCAATCGGGTGTTGGGCGGTGGATTGGTCCCTGGTTCCTTGACCTTGTTGGGTGGCGAACCCGGCATCGGAAAAAGTACGCTTTTGCTTCAAATTGCCTTGAAATTGCCCTTTAAAACGCTTTATGTTTCTGGAGAGGAAAGCCAACGGCAGATCAAGATGCGGGCAGACCGCATTCAACCGAACAGCGAAAATTGTTACATCCTCACCGAAACCAAGACCCAGAACATCTTTCAACAAATTGCTTCGCTGGAACCGGATTTGGTGGTCATTGATTCCATCCAAACCCTGCACACCGATTATATTGAATCTGCCGCAGGAAGCATTTCGCAGATCAGGGAATGTGCAGCCGAACTCATCAAATTTGCCAAGGAGAGCCATACCCCGGTCATTTTGGTGGGCCACATTACCAAGGATGGCACCATCGCCGGGCCCAAAATCTTGGAACACATGGTAGATACCGTACTTCAATTTGAAGGTGACCGTAATTACGTCTACCGTATCCTTCGTTCCCTCAAAAACCGATTTGGTTCCACAGCCGAATTGGGCATTTATGAAATGCAGGGCAGTGGATTACGGGAAGTGAACAATCCCTCCGAAGTGCTCATTTCCAAAAACGAGGAGGACCTCAGCGGAACCGCCATTGCTGCCACCGTGGAAGGCATGCGACCCTTGTTGATTGAAATCCAAGCCTTGGTCAGCACCGCCGTCTACGGAACCCCACAACGTTCCGCCACGGGTTTCAATGCCAAACGCTTGAACATGCTCTTGGCCGTACTGGAAAAACGGGCTGGATTTAAACTGGCCGCCAAGGATGTTTTTCTGAACATCACCGGAGGTATTTCCGTGGATGATCCTGCCATAGATTTGGCCGTAATGGCCGCTATTTTATCCAGCAATGCGGATATTCCCATTGAAAAAGGGGTCTGTTTTGCCGCTGAAGTGGGACTTGCTGGCGAAATTCGCCCTGTACAACGGGTGGATCAACGCATTTTAGAGGCTGAAAAATTGGGATTCACTTCCATTTATATCGCCAAGAGCAATAAAATCGGCCTAAAAAACACCACAATCCAGATACAAAAAGTCTCCAAGATTGAAGACGTGGTCAGCCTCCTTTTTGGATAATTTGTTACGGCGCCGGATTGGGAATGGCATTATGGATTTCCTCAATGCCTTTCAAGACCTCATCTGATAAATTTACATCAATACTCCCAATATTTTCCTTGAGCTGCTCCATACTGGTGGCACCAATAATATTGCTGGTCACAAAAGGTCGGGTGTTCACAAAGGCCAAAGCCATTTGGGCCATGCTCAACCCATGTTTTTGGGCCAATTCCGCATATTTTTTGGTGGCTTCCACTGCGGTGTCCCCACTATAGCGATTGTAATTTGGAAAAAGGGTGATTCTTCCCTTTCGAGGGGGAACTTCCTCTAAATATTTGCCGCTCAAAACGCCAAATCCCAGTGGCGAATAGGCCATCAGTCCAATTTGTTCCCGAATTGAAATTTCAGAGAGTCCCACTTCAAAAAGTCGGTTCAACAAATTATAGGGGTTTTGGATGGTCTTCATGCGCGGTAGGGTTCTGTGCACTTTGCTTTCTTCCAAAAAGCGCATGGTTCCCCATGGCGTTTCGTTGGAAAGTCCCAAATGACGAATCTTCCCTTCAGCGATCAAATCCCGAAAAGTTTCCAAGATTTGGTGGATATTGTCCTCCCAAGAATCCACCGCATGGGCATTAAAGCCGCGCTGCCCAAAATAGTTGGTGTTTCGCTCGGGCCAATGCAATTGGTATAAATCGATGTAATCCGTTTGGAGCCTTTTCAGACTCCCCTCAACAGATTCTATGATTTCTTTTTTGGTGAATCCCTCATCCCTGATAAACGAAGCCGGCCCTCCCGGGCCTGCCATCTTTGACGCTAGAACAACTCGATCTCGATTCCCCGTCTTCTTGAACCAATTACCAATGATCTCCTCGGTCACGGCATACATCTCCTTTTTGGCGGGAATGGGATACAGTTCTGCGGTATCAAAAAAGTTGATGCCCTGATCCAAGGCATAATCCATCTGCTCAAAACCTTCATCTTGGGTGTTTTGGCGCCCCCAGGTCATGGTGCCCAAACAGATTTTACTTATTCTGATATCGGTATGTGGAATTCGGGTGTATTTCATCAAACTATTTTTTTTAAGCAACTAAGGTAGTCAATCCTATTTTTTGACTTTTAAAGCAATTGTTATTTTTCCAACTCCAATAAAATGGGGCAATGATCACTGTGTTTTGCTTCCGAAAGAATGACCGAACGCTTTAAACGGTTTTCCAGTGATTCGTTGACCATTCCATAATCCAAGCGCCAGCCCTTATTGTTGTTTCTGGCGTTGGCTCGGTAGCTCCACCACGTATAATTGTGGGGGTCTTTGTTGAAATGCCTAAAACTGTCAATAAAGCCGCTTTTGATAAAATTTCCAATCCATTCGCGCTCCACGGGCAAAAATCCCGATACATTTTTGTTGCGGACCGGATCGTGGATATCAATGGCTTCATGACAAATGTTGTAATCCCCGCAAACCACAAGATTGGGGCGTTCCTTTCGAAGCTCATCGGCATAGTTCTGAAAATCGTCCATGTACGTCAACTTTAGATCTAGACGGTCCATGTTGGTGCCTGACGGCAAATACATGCTCATAATAGACAAGTCACCGTAATCAACACGCAAGTTCCGTCCCTCAACATCCATATAATCGATTCCAGTGCCATATTCCACATGGTCCGGTTCCTCCTTGCAGAGCAATGCCACCCCACTATATCCTTTTTTCTGGGCACTGAACCAATAGTGGTAAGGGTATCCGGCTTCCTCGAGAACCGTGGTGTCCACCTGTTCTTTCATGGCCTTGGTTTCCTGAAGGCATACCACATCTGGATTTACAGTTTGCAGCCAATCCACAAAGCCTTTGTTCATTGCGGCCCTGATGCCATTTACATTGTACGAGACAATCTTCATTTTAAAATTTTGCCCAAAAATAGCCATTGCAGTGGTTTTGTTAAAATAAACCTGTTTTACATTCATACTGTACCTTTGTTTTTGGAACGCTAATTGATTATCCTTCCATGAATTAAAAACATGCCTCATGAAAAAACTTTTGCTCCTCGGTTTCTTGTTTTCTGGTTATGTGATGTCGGCCCAAGCCTACCCTGCCTTGTACAATAACAACGAGATCAAGCTCAACATTGGACTGTTTTTGGCCACTACCACGGTTGAAGGTTCGTATGAATACTACTTTAGTGAAGATGCCAGTATTGGGGCAACGATCTATTTTGACGACGATGCCACCGACTTCAATGGGAATTTTGGAATTGGACCCAATTTCAGGGCGTATTTTGGCTATCAGCCCAGAAGCGGGTTCTTTGCCGAGGCCTTTGGCCTGTACTACACCGGTGAAGATGAGATTGAAAATGAACTTCAACGGAACAGGGACTACAGCACTACGGCCCTAGGTTTGGGATTGGGCAATAAATGGTCTACCCGGGATCAACGGTTCACCGTGGAAATTTTTGGAGGTTTGGGCAGAAATATCAATCCCGAGGATTTTCAGGACGACTTCATGTACCGCGGAGGATTGTCTGTTGGATTTCGGTTTTAATCCCTACTTTTAATCTAAATTTAATGGGGATGACCGCCTTACTCCTTATCGATATCCAACAAGGGCTTCAAGAAATGGAATTTTATGGCACGGAACGCAGCAATCCGGATGCTGAGGCCAATTGTCAAAAAATCCTGTATGCCTTCCGAAAGAGAAAATGGCCCATTTTTCATGTGCAGCACTGTTCCACAAATCCAGAATCACCACTGCACCCCAGCAAAAAGGGAAATGCCTTCCATCCTTCGGCAAAACCGTTGGAACATGAGCCCATCATCCAAAAAAATGTGAACAGCGCCTTTATCGGAACAGATTTGGAAGCTCGGTTAAAGTCCCAAAACATTACCGATTTGATCATTGTTGGGCTTACTGTGGAGCACTGCATCTCCACCTCGGTGAGGATGGCCGCCAATCTGGGTTTTAAGGTTACTTTGGTCTCGGATGCCACCGCCGCCTTTGACAAAATTGGCGTGGATGGCAAAACGTATGGTGCCGATATCATTCACAATACTGCCCTGGCCAATTTAAAGGATGAATTTGCCCATGTGACAAATACAACAACTTTATTGAAAGAACTGGTAGATTAGTTGTTATTTTTGTGCCAATATGATGCACATCATCAGCCCATACCTTAATAGTGTTATTGACCCGGTATTATTTTCCGAAAAAGTGCCTCTTGTCTATGGCAGGGCAATCCACCCATTTTTGTGCGAAAACTGAAGAAAACAATACATACAAAAAGCATTCCCAGTGAATAGTTATAATTCCCCTAAAAACGCAATAAAAGTTCTTTTTTATAGTCTAACACTGCTTTGTACAGCCCAAATTTTGGGTCAACAAGTGCAAAGAGATTCCATAACCCAGTTGGATGAGATCATCCTCACCGAAGATCTAGCTCCAAAAAAGGCCACGGGCATTACGGCTTCATCCACCATCAGCACCAAAACCTTTGAGCGCTTCAATCCAACCGATATTCCTTCGGCAGTGAACCAAATTTCCGGGGTATATATTCTTTCCGGGGCCATCAACACCAACCGGATCACCATTCGTGGTGTAGGTGCCCGCACGTTGTACGGAACAGACAAACTCCGCATGTACTTCAATGGCATTCCCGTGACCAACGGCACCAATTTTTCTGATATTGAGGCCTTCGATTTGGAAAATTTGGGCTCTCTGGAGGTCATTAAAGGCCCAAAGGGAACAGCGTATGGTTCCAATTTGGGCGGTGCCATTATTTTGGATACCAAATCGGCACAAGCGGACGAGACCCAACTCATCAATACCACCACAGTGGGATCGTACAATATGCTGAAAGACAACCTTTCGTTCACCCATTCTGAAAAATCTTTTGATCTCACTTTTAGCTACAATCATTTGGAAACGGATGGCTACCGACAGAACAGTCGTTTTGAACGTGATGGTTTTTTGTTGACGAGCAACGTCAACCTTAGTACAAAAAGCAGTGTGGGCATCTTGGTGAACTATATCGACTACACCGCCGGCATTGCCAGTTCCATCAACCAGACCGATTTGGAGGAGGACCCCACCCGCGCAGCTGGAAACTGGTTGGCAGCACAAGGGTTTGAAGCCAATAAATATTTGCTTACGGGATTATCGCACACCTATAAATTTTCGGAAGCGTTCCGAAATACCAGTAGCATTTTTTATACCTACACGGACCATTACGAGCCACGTCCTTTTAATATTTTGGATGAATTCACCAACGGTTTTGGCTTCCGAAGTCAATTTGAGGGCAGCTTTGATAAGGCCGAATATACGTTTGGAGCCGAACTTTATAAGGATGAATACCATTGGAGTACCATTGAGAACCTGTACGAGGACAACAATGGCAATGGAAGTCTTGAGGGTGACCGTTTGAGCCAGAACACCGAGTTCCGGAGGCAGTTCAATGCATTTGCTACGTTTACATATGCCTTGACCGATGCTTTTTCGGCCCAAGTGGGACTCAACCTCAACAAAACCCATTATGATTTTAATGACCTGTTCAACCAAGGAGCTTCCAATACATCGGCCACACGAAATTTTGACGCCATTTTGTTGCCCAGTTTTGGACTGCAATATGCCCTGAACAATGGGAATTTGTACGCCAACATCAGTCGTGGGTTCTCCAATCCCGGTTTGGAGGAAACCTTGACCCCCGAGGGTGTTATCAACCCCGATATTGCCCAAGAGACCGGTACCAATTATGAAATCGGTGCACAATGGACCTTGTTGCAAAAACGCTTTTCCGCCAACGTGGCCCTGTACCGCATGGACATCAACAACCTTTTGGTGGCCCAACGCGTGGGCGAGGACCAGTACATTGGCACAAACGCCGGGGAAACCCGTCACCAAGGTCTGGAAATGAATGTGAAATACATCGCCCGGCTGTCCAGCCAACTTTCGCTGGCACCCTATTTCAGCTATACCTTTAACGACCATACGTTTGTGGATTTTGTGGACGAGGACAATGATTATTCCGGTAACCCTTTGACCGGGGTGCCCAAACACCGATTGAACACGGGAATAGACCTGCAACATACCAATGGTTTGCAACTGAACCTTACCCACCAGTACGTGGACCAGATTCCTTTGAACGATGCCAACACGCTGAGCAGCGATTCCTTTAATGTCTTTAATGCCAAATTGGGGTACAAAACACAGCTCTCCAGCCAGTTTTCTTTGGGCGTGCATGCTGGAATCAACAATGTGTTTGATACCACCTATGCGCAATCCGTGTTGATCAATGCCACAGGATTTGGCGGCGCGCAACCGCGCTTCTTTTACCCAGGGAACGGCAGAAACTACTTTGTAGGGGTGCGTTTGGGGTATCTTTTTTAGGTGAACAACCGCTTTACTGCTTCTATTTAGAGATGATACCCTATATGACCGGGGGTGAAAATGGCGTGGTGCTGCCAAGTTTGATATGATGATTGGGGAGTAGTGAAATTATATATAAGTGAAAACATTCGTTTAGATATGTATCTTTGAAATATGTATCAAGAAAAACTAACATTTATTGACCTCTTTTGTGGTATTGGAGGTTTTAGAGTTGCTTTCGAAGAAGCTTGTGCTGAAAATGACATAATCCCAGAATGTGTATTCTCTTCTGACATAGACAAATTTGCTCAAGATTCATATGAAGCAAATTTTGGGGAAAGACCATACGGAGATATTACCAAAGTAAACGAAAAGGATATTCCTGATCATGATATTTTATTTGCAGGATTTCCTTGCCAGCCTTTCAGCATTATAGGTCAAATGAAAGGCCTTAGCGATACTAGAGGAACCCTTTTTTTTGATATAGCTCGAATACTAAAGGAAAAACAGCCTAAAGCATTTATATTAGAAAATGTCAAACAGCTTGTAGGACACGACAAGGGAAAAACTTTAAAAGTTATTCTCAAATCTCTAAAAGAATTAGGCTATCACGTCAATTACAGTGTCTTGAATGCGTTGGATTATGGATTGCCTCAAAAAAGAGAAAGAGTTGTTATTGTAGGTCATAGAGAGCCAATAATGTTTACTTTTCCAAACCCTGAAAAACCTTATAAATCTCTTTCTGAAATCTTAGAAAAAAATGTAAATAAAAAGCATTTCGCTTCAGACTACATCCAAGAAAAGAGAAAGAACAGCCATAAATCTTCATATTATCCATCAATTTGGCATGAAAATAAATCTGGTAACATTTGCTCTTATCCATACTCCTGTGCTTTGAGAGCAGGAGCATCTTATAATTATCTTTTGGTTAATGGAGAAAGAAGGCTTACACCTAGAGAAATGTTCAGATTACAAGGATTTCCTGACTCTTACAAAATTGTAGTTAGTGATGGCCAAGCAAGAAAACAAGCTGGTAACGCTGTTCCTGTAAACATGATCAAAGCTGTAGCTTTAAAGTTATTGCCATATGTTGCCATTGGAATGGATCAGACCGCTGTTTTAAGAGAATATGATTTACGCTTTAATGCAAGTTAAAAATGGGAAAAAAGCAATCACCAAAACTGAGAACAGTTAATAAATCAATTGCTGCATACCCACTAAATCAATTCAATAGTGATTTCCCATACATTTTAGGACAAGAAATTGTATATCTTCTTGCCAGCAAAGGTCGAGCTGATTTACAAGGAAATGAGTGGGAACAGATATTCGCTCAGTGCATTGGAGCTGAATGGAAGCCATCAAATGTTGGTCTTGATGATGTAGTAATGGGTAATACAGCTTGGGGTGCAAAAACAGTTAAATCTGGAGTCAAGGATTTCAGAAATTTAAGACATGTCAGATTGATTTCTGGAAGAAATTCACCTATTTATTCTTATGGTGGAACAATTGATACAACTATTGAACCAAACCTAATAGGGGAACAAGTTTTAGAGATTTGGAACGAGCGTGTTTCAGCAATTCGTGAGAAATATAAACATCTTCGTACAGTTGTTTTGGTTAAATCAGACAGTCTTTCTCAAGTAGCCGTATTTGAGTTTGAAACCATTCGCTATGATGCTGAACTTTTTGATTTTTCTTGGAATCAAAGGGGCAACCTGGAAGGCTTTATTAAAGGAACCAAAGAAAAGCGATTTGTATGGCAGCCTCATGGTTCACAATTTACAATTATTGAAAAAGTTCCTGAACACACACTGATTCTAAAAATTAAACAACCTGAAACTCTGAATAAAGAAAAAGTACTAAGAGCAATTGGGTTTGATAAATCTTGGGTTACAATTGAGCGGAAATAAATTGATTAAACTATAATAAACATCTATTGCTTCACCCCAAAACCCTCCTCATCCCCCGCAACGCCGTCACCACATCTTGAAGTTCCACTTTGGTAAAGCAGTCCTCCTCAATATAGAACAACATTTCCACGGCCAAATCTAGATAATGGGCCAGTGCTTCAGGTGTGCTGTAGGTATCGGTGATCCAATCTTGGAACTGTACGATTTGGGTTTCGTTCAACATAGAAGCAAAATACCACTCAATTTTCATTTTTGTTACTACGAATAAGTAGCTTTTCCTTCGGAAAAACTCGAACTGACGGGTTTACAACATCTACTATTCCGTATCTTAGTCAGAACGTAACACTGCTCTATGCAAAAGTTGGTCTTGATCGTTTTGTCGTTCATTATCCTCTCCTGTGCCGAGAAAGCGCAGAAAGAGGTCAGTTCCATGCATCCCGTAAACTGGAATAGCCGCTCCATAACCCTTTCGGCCAGTGATTCCTTGGTACAGGGCACCACCTACCTTTCCGTATACTCACAGATCTATAGCGAAACGGAACACCGCACCCATAACCTTACGGGCACCATCAGCATGCGGAACACCAACCTCAGGGATTCCATTTACATCCACAAAGCGGAGTATTTTGATACCCACGGCAGCTCCATCCGCACCTACTTCAATAAGCCCATTTTCATAAAGCCTATGGAAACCGTGGAAATTGTCATCGATGAAAAGGACCAATCCGGGGGAACTGGAGCCAACTTTCTGTTCCAATGGTCCATAAAGCCTAATACACACGAGCCCTATTTTGAGGGGGTAATGATCTCCACCTCGGGACAACAAGGCCTCTCCTTTACCACCCAGGGCATTCGGGTGGAATGATCTATGTCAAACTTTTAGGCTCACAATCTTCTCCCTAAATGTTAATCCATATTCCGTATATTAGTAAGGGTTCCCTTCACAGCATTTTGCGGAGCGGCCTGTACATGCAACCGAACAAACAATCCCTTATGAAACGTAAGCAATTCATTAAATCATCCTCCATGGCCGTGGCGGGCGGAATGTTGCTGCCCAACCTCGCCTGTTTAAACAAGAAAAAAGAAACCGTGACCGCACAAGCCACTCCACCTCGAAAAAACTGGGCGGGCAACTATACCTACAAAGCTGAAAAACTATATGAGCCTACCACTGCTGAAGAAGTGCAGCAATTGGTAAAGAAACTGGACCAACAAAAGGCCTTGGGCTCCCGGCACTGTTTCAACAACATTGCGGACAGTCCCAAAAACCAGATTTCCACCAAAAATATGAACAGAGTGGTCAGTCTGGACGCCGAAAACAAGACCATCACCGTGGAAAGCGGTGCGCGGTATGGTGATTTCAGTGAGGAACTTTACGAAAAGGGCTATGCCTTACACAATCTGGCTTCACTGCCCCATATTACGGTGGTGGGTGCCTGCTCCACTGGAACGCATGGCTCTGGGGTCACTAATGGCAACTTGGCCACGCCGGTGGTCGCTCTGGAACTGGTTACCCCAAGCGGTGAGCTGGTGACCATAGATCGCAACCATCCCGATTTTTATGGGATTGTAGTGGGCTTGGGTGCTTTTGGCATCGTTACCAAGGTTACGTTGGAAATTGAGGAAGCTTTCGATGTGACCCAAAATGTGTTCGTGGATCTTCCGTTACCTGCCTTGGTTGAAAATTTTGATGAAATTATGTCCAGCGGATATAGCGTGAGCCTATTCACGGATTGGATGGATGAAAAAATCAGTGAGGTTTGGGTCAAACGAAGAGTGGATGCGGAGCATGCGGTATTGGGTGATGATTTTTATGGTGCAAAGGCCGCCACGGAAAATTTGCATCCCATTGCTTCCATTTCAGCGGAGAGCTGTTCGGAACAAATGGGAATCCCTGGCCCTTGGTACAACCGTTTGCCCCACTTTAAAATGGGCTTTACCCCAAGTGCCGGTGAAGAATTGCAGTCGGAATTCTTTATTCCACGGAAAAATGCCGTGGAGGCTATCTTGGCGTTGGAAAAGATGAAGAATGAAATCAATCCGCATTTAATGATCACCGAAGTGCGTACCATCGCTGCGGATGAATTTTGGATGAGTCCCGCTTACCACCAAGATTCTGTTGCTATTCACTTTACCTGGAAACCAAAATCCAAAGAAGTCATGGCTCTGCTTCCAAAAATTGAAGCTACTTTGGCTCCCTTCAACGTAAGACCGCATTGGGGAAAATTGTTCACGGTAGACCCCAACACCCTACATGAGCGCTATGAGAAATTTGCCGATTTTTTGGCCTTGGCGAAGAAATACGATCCGGAAGGGAAATTCAAGAACGACTATCTGGATTTGAATATATACTAGGCAGTTCTTGTCCGATTATGGTATATTGTAGGTTGGAATACGAATCCTTTTTCGGGTTTCCAGCACTAACTCAAAATACCGTTTATGACAGATCTGCAAATTGCGAAGGGGGTGGAACTGCAACCCATATCCTCCATTTCCGAAAAATTTGGCATACCCGCCGATGCCATTGAAATGTATGGCAAGTACAAGGCCAAACTTCCCTTGAAAGCCATTGACAGGGATAAAGCAGGCAAGAGCAATCTTATCTTGGTTTCGGCCATTTCCCCAACCCCAGCCGGTGAAGGAAAGACCACCATGTCCATTGGATTATCCGAAGGATTGAATCGTTTGAGCAAGAAAACCACAGTGGTATTGCGTGAACCTTCATTAGGTCCTGTTTTTGGGATAAAAGGGGGTGCCACAGGTGGGGGATATGCTCAAGTATTGCCCATGGAGGACATCAATCTTCATTTTACGGGGGATTTTGCCGCCATTGAGAAAGCACACAACCTCTTGGCGGCCATTATCGACAACAATATTCAGAGTAAAACCAATTCTTTGCTTTTGGATCCACGGACCATTGGGTGGAAACGGGTCATGGATATGAACGATCGTTCGTTGCGCCATATTATTGTGGGTTTGGGCGGAACCACCTCTGGTGTACCCCGGGAAACGGGTTTTGATATTACCGCTGCTTCGGAAATCATGGCCATTCTCTGTTTGGCTGAAAACCTCAGCAATCTAAAAGAGCGTTTGGGAAATATTTTTGTGGGCTATACGTATGACAAAAAGCCCATTTATGCCAAAGACCTAAAAGCCGAAGGGGCCATGGCCGTCTTGCTCAAAGATGCCATAAAACCCAATTTGGTACAGACCATTGAGGGAAATCCGGCCATCATCCACGGCGGGCCGTTTGCCAACATTGCCCAAGGAACCAATTCGGTGATTGCCACCTTGATGGGCATGTCCCATTCTGATTATACCGTTACCGAGGCTGGTTTTGGATTTGATCTTGGGGCCGAAAAATTCTTCGATATCAAATGCAAAAGTGCAGGGTTGAAACCCAAGGCCGTGGTGCTCACCACAACCATCCGAGCTTTAAAATATCATGGTGGGGCTGATTTAAAATCCTTGACAGAGCCCAATGTGGAGGCTCTCAGGAAAGGGTTGCCCAATCTGGAAAAGCATTTGGAGAACATTGCCAAGTTTCAAGTGATCCCTGTAATTGCCATCAATAAATTTACTTCGGATACAGAGGAAGAGATTGCCGTGATCCAAGAATTGGCCGCCTCCAAAGGTATTCGTGTGGCGGTTGCCGATGTCTGGGCCAAGGGAGGGGAGGGTGCCTTGGATTTGGCGCAAAAGGTAATTGATGTCGTAGACTCCAATGCTTCAAATTTTAAGCCGTTGTACGATTGGAAGTCCAGCGTTACCGATAAAATAGCCACCATTGCCACGGAAATCTACGGGGCCGAGTATGTGGATTACACCGCTAAGGCCAAGGCCAATCTTCGGAAAATTGCCGATTTGGGTCTGGAACATTTGCCCGTTTGTATTGCCAAGACGCAAAAGTCATTGTCAGACAATCCTGCATTGCTGGGTAGGCCCAAGGATTTTATCATTACGGTTCGGGAGATTGAAATTGCCGTGGGCGCCGGTTTTTTGATTCCCATTACGGGTGATATCATGCGCATGCCGGGATTGCCAGCGCACCCATCCTCTGAGGGCATCGACATTAATGATGCTGGGGAGATTACCGGATTGTTCTAAGCCTTAGATTTTCTGCAACCAATAGCGCATGTCCACCTCTTTAGAGATAATATCCTTCACTTCTGAAAGCTTCACTCGCTTTTGCTCCATGGTGTCCCTGTGCCGGATGGTAACGGTATCATCTTCCAAGGTCTGATGGTCAATAGTGACACAGAATGGCGTACCTGCGGCATCTTGGCGGCGGTAACGACGCCCAACGGCATCTTTTTCATCATAATCCACATTGAAATCCCATTTCAACCCATCCACCAATTTTTGGGCCACCTCTGGGAGGCCATCCCGTTTCAACAGTGGTAAAACGGCCACTTTATTGGGGGCCAGTACCGCTGGGATTTTCAATACAGTTCGCGTAGTGCCATTTTCAAGCTCCTCTTCTTGGAGTGAATTGGAAAAAACCGCCAAAAACATACGGTCCAAACCAATGGATGTCTCCAGCACATAGGGCACATAACTCTTGTTTTCCTCTGGATCGAAGTATTGCAGTTTCTTGCCGGAATATTTTTCGTGGTTGGCCAAGTCAAAATCAGTTCGGGAATGGATACCTTCCAATTCCTTAAATCCGAATGGAAACTTGAATTCAATATCGGCTGCGGCATCGGCGTAGTGGGCCAATTTTTCATGGTCGTGGAAACGGTAGTTCTCTGCCCCCATTCCCAAAGAAAGGTGCCACTTCATTCGTTTTTCCTTCCAAGCTTCATACCACTCCATTTGGGTGCCTGGTTTGATGAAGAATTGCATTTCCATCTGTTCAAACTCCCGCATACGGAAGATAAACTGACGGGCCACAATTTCATTACGGAAGGCTTTTCCTGTTTGGGCAATCCCAAACGGAATCTTCATCCGTCCGGTTTTCTGAACATTCAAAAAGTTGACGAATATACCTTGTGCGGTTTCAGGACGAAGATACAGGTCCATGGCACTATCGGCAGAAGCGCCCAATTTGGTCCCGAACATGAGGTTGAACTGCTTTACATCGGTCCAATTTCTGGATCCAGACAATGGGCAAGCTATTTCCAATTCCTCTATCAAGGCTTTTACATCTGCCAAATCTTCTTTTTCGAGGGATTTGCCCATGCGTTTCAAGATTTCATCGGCCTTGGCTTGATAATCCATAACACGCTTATTGGTGGAAAGGAATTGCTCCTTATCAAAGCTATCGCCAAAACGCTTTTCGGCCTTTGTAACTTCTTTATCGATTTTGGCCTCGATCTTGGCCACATAATCCTCGATAAGGACATCGGCCCGGTATCTTTTTTTGGAATCCTTGTTGTCTATCAACGGGTCGTTAAAGGCATCCACGTGGCCAGAGGCCTTCCAAGTGGTGGGATGCATAAATATGGCGGCATCGATGCCCACAATGTTCTCATTGAGCTGCACCATGGCCTTCCACCAATATTCGCGAATGTTCTTCTTTAGCTCGGCGCCGTTCTGTCCGTAGTCATAAACTGCACTGAGTCCGTCATAAATCTCACTGGATTGGAACACATACCCGTATTCCTTTGCATGGGAGATAACCTTCTTAAAAATGTCTTCCTGATTTGCCATTGGGCAAAAATAGAATATTGTCCAAAAAGAAGTGGCTTATTTCAGCTGAAATTCGGTGGAGGCCAGCAATCTTTCGTCCTCAAAAACATTGAGGGTGTAAATTCCTTCCGGAAGGGATCCCTCTGGAACGGTAATGGCATCGCAAACACTGATTTCCTTACCCGTGTATACAATCTCCACTTTTTTGCTGTAGGTGTTGCCACTCACCGAAACGGTATTGGCATTATCTTCAATAACGGCCATGTTGGGGTCCAAAAATTGGAGATAGAGCACTTTTACATCCCCTTGCTCACTGGGATCGCTCAAAATAGTGACACAGCCCCTCAATTTTTCAATGGTCGATGCTTTGTTGGTCTTAATGGGCCTGCCTGCACGCAAACGGAACCCACTGCCTTCGGCATCCTGTAATTTTAAATAACTTTTTATGCGAAGTTCCCGGGTAAGTTCCCTATTGGTCTCCCTGAGCAGCGATTCTGTTTCTTGCATGGTATTTGCCCTTCCCCTAAGCTCTTCCAGTTGTTTTCGGGTCTCCTCGTAACGACTGGCCATAAGGCTGTTGTTATACCGAAGAAAGTTGTTCTTGAGTTTTAGGCTATCGAACCGGATTTCAAGTTTACGGAGTTCTTTCCGGGTTTCCTTTAATTTGGTGATGCTGAAGTTGAGTCTTCCCACAGAATCCAATAATTGCTGTACCCTGAACCTTGATGTCTGCAATTCAATCTCATTGACCTCGTTGAGTCCGGATAACCGATCCACTTCGGCTTTCATCAAAGTAAGATCTTTGACCAAAATGGATTTTTCATCTTCCAAGAACGACATTTGGTTCTGGGACTGCGCATAACTGTAATAAAAAGCTATTAGAATACCCACGATGACCGCAACAAGTGCAGCAAAGATAATTTTGTAGTTGAAATTGTTATCTTGGGGGTTCATGGACTAACAGACTACTCTAACGCATATACGATTTGACACCAAAAAGGTTGGCTAAGATAATAAACGTGATTAACAACATCCTATTGCCACAGGTATGTTTTGGATGTAATACCCAATTATTCAGGGGAGAACGCGTTTTGTGTACCGTTTGTCGACATGAAATGCCACTCACCGATCATAACTTTCTGGAAGAAAACACAGTAGACCGTATATTTTATGGGAGAATTCCTATAAAAAAGGCCGTATCCTTTGTTTTTTTCTCAAAAAATGGGATTGTAAAAAACCTGTTGCATTGGTTAAAATACAAAAATCAAGAGCAAATTGGAGCCTTTTTTGGGGATTGGTGCGGTTCACTTTTGGAAAAAGATGGGAATCTTAAAAAAGTGGACGTTGTGGTACCTGTTCCATTACATCCCAAAAAACTAAAAAAGCGAGGTTATAACCAAGTTGCCCTGTTTGCACAGAGGATTGCATCTTCCCTTGGGGCAGAATATCGGGACGACCTTCTTCTAAAGGTTGTCAACACAAAGACACAGACCAAAAAGGATCAGCAGGCACGTTGGGAGGACTCCAAAAAGGCCTTCCAGCTTAATCCAAAGGCCAAAACTTCCTTTGGGCATGTGCTTTTGGTAGACGATGTCATTACTACCGGGGCCACCATAGAATCCTGTGCCAAGGTACTCTTGCAGCTGAAAAATGTCCGTGTTTCGGTTTTGAGCATGGCCGTTGTGCCCTAGGGTTAAAATTTGTGAATGCTTGGGTCAGGTTTTTAAATTAGTTGTTTCTTTGTCCCATTGATTTTGAGCATGGCGTACATCAAAAAAATATTGGGTCTGCTATTTTTTGCCTTTGTGGCCCTCGCCCTTTGGCAATGCGCCAAAAGAGGTTCCCCATCAGGGGGGCCGAAAGACCTGACCCCACCAAAACTGACCCGTGCCGAACCCGAAAATTTCTCCGTGAATTTTAAGGCCGAAAAAATACGGCTCTATTTTGATGAACTTATTAAGTTAGAAAATGTACAGCAACAATTGGTGGTCTCCCCTCCTTTAAAAAATCAACCTGAAATAACCCCACAGGGTGGACCCAGAAAGTATATTGAAATTATTTTGAAGGATACGCTGCGGGAAAACACCACCTATACCCTTAATTTTGGGCAAAGCCTGGTGGACAACAATGAAGGAAACCCAAACAGTTTTTTGACCTATGTGTTTTCAACGGGTGACTATATTGATTCCTTGACCTTAAGCGGTGCGGTAAGGGATGCCTATAATAGAAAAGCGGATGAATTTGTAAGCGTAATGCTCTATGAAATAGACACCGCCTATACAGATTCAACGGTTTATAAGAGCCTCCCCAATTACATTGCAAATACCGGGGATAGTCTGCCCCTTTTTGAATTGAGAAACTTGAAGGCCGGAAATTACGCCTTGTTCGCCCTAAAGGATGAGAACAAAAACAACAAATTTGATCAAAGGTTGGACAAAATTGGATTTCTTGAAGATACCATTACATTGCCAACAGACTCCATTTATCTGCTGAACCTATTCAAAGAATTGCCAGATTACAGCATTTCTGTGCCCAGTTATGTGGCCAAAAACCGTATTATCTTCGGATATCAGGGGGATTATCGGGATATTGCTATTGAAACGTTGACCGAACTACCGGACTCCGTAGAAACCATCATTCTTAAAGATCGGGAGAAAGATACCTTGAACTATTGGATCAGTCCCACAGATTTGGATTCCATCATATTCACCGTGACCAACGCAAAAATGGAAGCCATTGATACCTTCACCGTAAAAACCCGAAAATTGCCTTTGGACTCGCTCACATTGAGCAACGGTGTTCAGGGTAAATTTAGCTTTGAAGACAGTTTCAGTGTTTTGGCCAATACGCCGATTGCTTCTGTGGACACTACCAAAATAGGACTTGTGGTGAACGATTCTTTACTGGCTCCCTATAGTTATGCGATTGATTCGTTGGAGAACAAAATTGATTTTGATTTTGATGTTGAACCCAATCAAAGCTATCGATTTGCCTTCCTGCCAGGGGCAGTGACCGATTTTTTCGGGATTCAAAATGATACGTTGGACTACAACATCTCAACAAGCAGTTATGCCGACTACGGCAATTTGCGGTTCAACCTCAGTGGGGCTGTTCAATACCCTGTTATTATGCAGCTCTTGACCGAGAAAGGGGAGGTTCAACGGGAAATTGTTGCGAGTGAACCCCAAATCTTTGAGTTCAACAACCTTGATCCCGGCAATTATATTGCGAGGGTGATTTTTGACGGGAACGGGAACGGAAAATGGGACACCGGAAGCTATCTCAAAAAAATACAGCCCGAAAAAATCAGTTATTTTCCTGATGTAATTGAAGTACGTGCCAATTGGGAAATGGAACAGAGTTTTATCCTAACAGAGTAAATTGGTCCCTATCCTCCAAAAATCGCAACTTGTTTCGGGTGGTTTCAATATGCTTCTTATCCAAAGTAGCATATAAAATCCCTTCCTCTTCTGAATAGGCCATTTTTTTACCCAATGTGTCATACACCGCCGAATGTCCGGAGTATTCATAGTCCAACCCGTCCAATCCTATCCTGTTGACGCCAATGCTGTAGGCCATATTCTCAATGGCCCTTGCTTGAAGAAGGGTGTCCCAAGCAGAAATTCTGGGTTTTGGCCAATTGGCCACATAGATGAGGGCATCATATTCTTCCACATTTCTGGACCAGACCGGAAATCGCAGATCATAGCAGATCATGGGACAAATCTTAAACCCTTTATAGTTCACAAACAGCTTTTGGGTGCCTGCTTCATAGACCAGATCTTCACCTGCCAAGCTAAAAGTATGTTTTTTGTCATAGGTTTTTACATAGCCATCAGGGAAAACAAAGAACAGCCGGTTAAAATATCTGTTGTCTTCATGATAGACAATGCTGCCCGTTAATGCTGCCCGTTTTTCCCTGGCCAATTTTTGCATCCAGGCCACAGTAGCATTCCCTTCGGGATGTGCAATGTTCTGGGGTTCCATGGTAAAGCCGGTGGTGAACATTTCCGGAAGGATAATCAAATCCACCTCATCAGGTATGGAGGTAATCTTTTTTAGGAACATTTCCCGGTTGCCCAAGGGGTCTTCCCAGTGCAACGGGGTTTGAACAAGTGCTAATTTAAGTGTTGATCTCATTTGGTTTTTTTCAATAATTCCACCAAGGGCTGCATCCCTTGTTCCTGAGCGTAATCCAAAGCCGTATTGCCTCTGGCATCCTTTATGGAAGCATCGGCTCCATGCTCCATTAGCAATTTGGCTATCCCTTGTCGATTAAAGGTAACGGCATAAATAAGGCAGGTGGCTCCCATGGCATTGATGTGGTTGACATTGGCCCCTGCATTGATCAATTGCTCTGCGATGTCCGTGTACCCTTTAAAACAAACCCCCATTAAAGCCGTATTGCCAGAACCGTCCTTGGCGTCAACCTCCGCTCCTTTCTTCAGCAAGAGTTCCACCAATTTACCGTGACCGTAGTAGGCTGCCAATAGCAAAGAGGTGGACCCTCTTTGGTCTTTGGATTCCAATAACTTATGATCAGTAGCCAATAGTTTTTCAACTAGCTCTGAATCCCCATTTCGTATATGGTTGAATAAATTATCCGTATTGCTCATCTTATTTGCGGAAGTTATAAAAAAACTGCCACAACCTTGGGGGATGCGGCAGCTTATCAAGTTAATTTTCCTTTTCTTACTATTCCGTAGAAATGTGTCTATTTCTATTTTAGGTCAAAACGATCTAGGTTCATTACTTTGGTCCATGCTGCAACGAAGTCGGCAACAAACTTTTGTTTGCCATCTTCAGAAGCATACACTTCGGCCAAGGCACGTAAAATGGAATTGGAACCAAATACCAAGTCCACACGGGTACCGGTCCACTTTAGATCACCAGTCTCACGGTCACGGCCTTCGTACAACGATTTTTCATCGTTGGCGGCTTTCCATTCAGTGGCCATATCGAGCAAGTTTACGAAGAAATCGTTACTCAAAACCCCAACTTTATCGGTAAGCACACCGTGCTTTGAGCCATCAAAGTTGGCACCCAGCACACGCAAACCACCTACAAGAGCGGTCATCTCGGGTGCGGTAAGGGTCAACAATTGGGCCTTATCCACCAACAAATGCTCGGCTGGCACTTTTACGCCTTGTTTCACATAGTTACGGAAACCGTCATATTTAGGTTCCAAGTAATTAGTGGCCTCAACATCGGTTTGATTTTGGCGGGCATCGTTACGCCCTGGTGCAAAAGACACTTCGGTTGGAACACCGGCATCGCTAGCAGCTTTTTCAACTGCGGCAGTACCGGCCAAGACAATCATATCAGCCAAAGAAATTTTCTTTCCGCCACTGGCATTACTGTTGAATTCGTTCGTAATGGCTTCAAGTGCTTTTACCACGTTTCCGGTGCCTTTGTTCACCTCCCAACCGTTCATGGGTTCCAAGTTGATACGTGCACCATTGGCACCACCACGCTTATCACCACCACGGAAGGTGGACGCAGACGACCAAGCAGTGTAAACCAAATCGGAAATTGAAAGACCGGAATCCAATACTTTTGCTTTCAATGCTTTTACATCAGAGGCATCAACCAAAGTGTAATCTACCGCTGGAATGGGGTCTTGCCAATCCAATTCTTCTTTTGGCACTTCGGGCCCAAGGTAACGGGAACGTGGTCCCATATCTCGGTGCGTCAGCTTAAACCAAGCACGGGCGTAAGCTTCGGCAAAAGCTTGTGGGTCATCCAAGAACTTACGTGAAATCTTCTCATAAGCTGGATCAAAGCGCAAGGACAAATCAGTGGTCAACATGGTTGGTTTTCTGTTGGGACCACCAAAAGCATCGGGGATGATGGCTTCGGCATCCTTGGCCACCCATTGGTGTGCCCCCGCAGGGCTTTTGGTCAATTCCCATTCGTATTTAAACAAGAATTGGAAAAAATCGTTGCTCCAACGTACCGGTGTGGATGTCCAAGTTACCTCAAGTCCAGAAGTAAAGGCGTCACCAGCCTTTCCTGAACCATTTTTATTGACCCATCCCAATCCTTGCAATGCCAAATCTTCTGATTCGGGATCGGCACCAACCAATTCTGCATCGCCATTACCGTGGGTTTTACCGATAGTATGTCCCCCAGCAATAAGGGCTACGGTTTCTTCGTCGTCCATAGCCATGCGTTTAAAGGTCTCTCGAATGTCGTGAGCAGCAGCTACGGGATCAGGATTTCCGTCTGGTCCTTCAGGGTTTACATAGATGAGCCCCATTTGTACAGCTCCTAAAGGGTCTTCCAAATCGCGTTCTTCTTTGTTGTGCGAATAGCGGCTGTTGGGCGTATCGCTTAAGGCCAACCATTCGCTCTCGCTTCCCCAATATACATCTTGGTCTGGCTCCCAAACGTCCTCACGACCACCGGCAAAACCAAAAGTGCGGAATCCGGTTGATTCCAAGGCAACGTTTCCAGCCAATATCATAAGATCTGCCCAGGATATTTTCTGACCGTATTTTTGTTTGATGGGCCACAACAAGCGACGGGCTTTGTCCAAGCTCACGTTGTCCGGCCAAGAGTTAAGGGGGGCAAAGCGTTGTTGACCACGGCCACCACCGCCACGACCGTCTCCAGAACGATATGTACCTGCACTGTGCCATGCCATACGGATGAACAAACCGGCATAACTGCCAAAATCGGCAGGCCACCAGTCTTGCGAATCGGTCATAACCTTCAAAAGGTCTTTTTTAAGCGCTGCGTAGTCCAGCTTTTTGAACGCTTCGGCGTAGTTGAATTTTTCTCCAAGCGGGTTGGATTTTTCTGAATGCTGGCTTAAAAGTTCCAACTTAAGACGGTTGGGCCACCAATCTTCATTTTGTGTACCACTCCCGGCCACTTGTTTTATTTCTCCGTTCAAAAAAGGACAAGCGCCCTCATCTGCACCATTTGCCAATTCTTTACTCATGATTCGTATGTTTTTAGATTAAATTTTAGCCTTCGTAAATTTACGAAATTACCCCTCTGAAACATAGATAATTAATATTAAAAT
>NZ_LXTT01000140.1 GCF_001683915.1 Allomuricauda sp. CP2A
GAAGAATTCAAGTATATACTCTAAAATTTAATGAATACCTAGAACTAAAAAGCAGTAATTAATTTGTATAGATTAATACCATTAAGAACTCTACCCCTTATCACCCCTCCCTCGCAATCACCCGTTTGGCAAACTCATGGATACGCTCAAACTGTTCTTCCAATCCCATATCGCCATTGTCAAACTCAATGGCATCCTTGGCCTTGCGCAAGGGTGAGATGGTGCGGGTGGAATCTATCCGGTCCCGTTCCTCCACATTTTTCAACACTTCGGCAAAAGTGACCTTCTCCCCTTTGTCCAACAATTCTTTATAGCGCCGGGTGGCCCTGATTTCTGGAGAGGCGGTCATAAACAATTTCAGTTCGGCATCCGGAAAAACCACCGTGCCAATATCCCTGCCGTCCATGACAATGCCCTTGTCCTTGCCCATTTTTTGCTGCATTTCCACCAGTTTGGTCCTTACCTCACCAATCGATGCCACCTTACTCACCTGCCGGGAAACCCGCATCGTCCGGATTTCCTGCTCCACGTTTTCTCCGTTCAAAAACATTTCAGAACGACCTGTTTCTTTGTTCGGCACAAACTTTAGTTTGATTTTTGGCAACTGTTTCACCAAGGCAGGAATGTCATCCTGAGTCCCGATAAACCCATTGTCCAAAGCATAAAGGGTAACGGCCCGGTACATGGCCCCAGTGTCCACATAAACATAGTTTAAGGCTGCGGCCAAACGCTTTGCTATCGTACTTTTTCCAGTTGAAGAATAGCCATCAACGGCAATTGTGATTTTTCCCATTGGTTAAAAATAGGAATAACGCCCCGAATTTCCCACTTCGACTTCACTGAGTGCAAGCTCACAAGGGATCCTTTCTTAATGCATATTTTATCAAAAAAATTATAGGGTCTTGGCGTTTTTCACTTTTCTGTCCGTAACGGCAATGTCAATCACCTCGCTCATATCGGTCACGTAGTGGAACGTCAATCCTTTCAGATATTCCTCCTTAATTTCCTCAATGTCCTTGCGATTGTCCGCGCAGAGAATAATTTCCTTGATTCGGGCACGTTTTGCGGCCAAAATCTTCTCTTTGATTCCCCCCACGGGCAACACTTTGCCCCGAAGGGTGATCTCCCCGGTCATGGCCACACTTTTCTTCACCTTACGTTGTGTGAACAGGGACACCAAAGACGTCAGCATGGTGATCCCCGCACTGGGCCCATCTTTGGGTGTGGCACCTTCGGGCACGTGAATATGCACATTGTATTTGTCGAACACTTCTGGGTCAATACCAAAGGTATCGGCATTGGATTTGATATATTCCATGGCAATGGTGGCGGATTCCTTCATCACTTTTCCAAGGTTACCCGTAATATTAAGGGTTCCTTTTCCTTTGGAAAGAATGGACTCGATAAACAGAATATCGCCTCCCACACTGGTCCAAGCCAGTCCGGTGACCACACCGGCGACTTCGTTGTGCTCATACTTGTCTCGCTCCAATCGGGCCGGACCGAGGATTTTTTCAATATCCTCATTGGTGATCTTGATGTTGTACTCCTCCTCCATCGCAATGGATTTGGCGGCAAAACGAACCACTTTGGCAATTTGTTTCTCCAAGCCACGCACTCCAGATTCCCGAGTATAGCCTTCCACGATTTTCTCCAACTGACGCTTGCCAATTTTTAAATCTTTAGCGGAAAGGCCGTGTTCCTTTAATTGTTTTGGAAGCAGGTGCCGTTTGGCAATCTCCACTTTTTCCTCGATGGTATAGCCCGTTACATTGATGATTTCCATCCGATCCCGAAGGGCGGGTTGGATGGTGGACAGGTTATTGGCCGTGGCAATGAACATCACTTTGGACAGATCATAGCCCATTTCCAAGAAATTGTCATGGAAGTCACTGTTCTGTTCAGGGTCCAAAACCTCCAACATGGCAGAAGATGGGTCTCCCTGATGGCTGTTGGACAATTTATCGATCTCGTCCAAGATGAAAACGGGATTGGACGTGCCTGCTTTTTTCAAGCTCTGTACAATTCGCCCGGGCATGGCACCGATATAGGTTTTTCGGTGTCCGCGGATTTCGGCTTCGTCACGCAATCCACCCAGGGACATACGCACGTATTCCCTGCCCAAGGCTTCGGCCACCGATTTCCCCAAGGAAGTTTTACCAACCCCAGGAGGGCCATACAGACAAAGGATGGGCGATTTCATATCGTTCCGTAGCTTCAGTACGGCCAAGTACTCAATGATCCTTCGTTTTACATCTTCAAGTCCATAATGATCTCGATCCAAGATTTGTTCGGCGCGTTTTAGGTCGAATTTATCCTTTGAATATTCGTTCCAAGGCAAATCCAAAATCAAATCCAAATAGTTACGCTGAATGGAATACTCGGCGACTTGGGGATTCATACGCTGCATTTTGCCAAGCTCTCGCTCAAAATGCTCCTCAACTTTCTTGCTCCATTTTTTCTTTTTGGCGCGCTCGCGCATTTCATCCACTTCCTGCTCGTAAGACATGCCGCCCAGCTCTTCCTGGATGGTCTTCATCTGCTGGTGGAGGAAATATTCCCGCTGTTGCTGGTCCATGTCACTTCGTACCTTGGACTGGATGTCATTTTTCAGTTCCAACCGTTGCAGTTCCATGTTCATGTACCGCAGGGTGGTCAAGGCGCGTTCCTGCAAGTTGGGAATTTCCAAAAGTTGCTGTTTCTCGGCAACACTCAGGTTAAGGTTGGAGGACACAAAATTGATCAGGAACGAATTGCTCTGAATATTCCTTATAGCAAATGTGGCCTCACTTGGAATATTGGGGTTATCCTTAATGATCTTAAAGGCCAACTCCTTAATAGAGTCAATAATGGCCTCAAATTCCTCACCTGTTTCATCGGGCCGAATTTCTTTTGCCTCCTTTACTGTAGCCGTTAAATATGGTTTTTCGGAAACGATGCTTTCAATCTGAAACCGTTTTTTTCCCTGAATGATGACGGTAGTGTTCCCATCGGGCATTTGAAGCACCCGTAAGATCCGGGCAACGGTACCCAAGGTATTGATATCGTCCACCCCAGGATTTTCGGTTTCCTCATCTTTTTGGGAGACCACACCAATGGTCTTGGAGCCATTATTGGCATCCTTGATCAGGTTGATGGATTTATCCCTCCCGGCCGTGATGGGTATCACCACTCCCGGAAAAAGTACCGTGTTTCGTAACGGTAATATTGGCAGAACCTGTGGTAGGCTCTCTTTGTTCATTTGTTCTTCATCTTCCGGCGTGAGCAACGGTATCAGCTCCGCATCCTCATCCAGGCCTTGAAAATCTATATTGTCAAAACTTGATATTTTCATGTTTCCCATATCGTCATATCGGTCATTTTGTCAGAAACAACAAAATTCGACCTTATTATATTAAACCAAAAGCCATTACAACTCCCTCAAAATCAATATACGCAAGGGGTATTGGGCTTATTTACACCCATAAGAAGGCAATTCCTATGCCAATAAAAGAATTTCTTGAAACTAACTATCCCCATATCAAGTGAAGGAGCAATATGCTAGTTTCATTTTGATCAATAGGTCAAAACCGAAATTCTTTTATTCAGATTCCCTTTCACGGGAATGACAATTTCATCGGAAACCTCGCAGTAAGCTGTGAGGAATTCTTTTTGATTAAAATTTAAATTTTAAGAAAAAAGTGTAACAATTGATAAATTCACCCCTCTATAAGACAAATCAATCATTTTTTGAGCCACCAAAATGAACATATTGATGCACTGCTAAGATCGTGCATGCAGGGAAAACAAAGTGCACAGTTGGAGGTTTACAATCGCTATTACAAAGCTATGTACAACACAGCGTTTCGGATTGTAAAAGACTCCGCCGAAGCAGAAGATGTAATGCAGGAATCGTTTTTGAACGCGTTTACGAAACTGCACACATTTAAAGGGGAGGTTGCCTTTGGCGCATGGTTGAAGCGGATTGTGATCAACAACAGTATCCATCATTACAAAAAACAGCAAAAAAGAAGGGCTGTGGACTTGGATGAAATAATGTACAAGGTCGAAGATAATGATGAAGTTGATTTGAATCAGAATGGTTTTACGGAACTGAAGGCTCAAAAAGTGATGGAGACCATGAAAAGTTTGAAAGACAACTACAGAGTTTCTTTGACCTTACATTTAATTGAAGGATACGATTACGAAGAAATAAGTGAAATAATGAACATTAGTTATGCCAATTGCAGAACTACAATTTCCAGGGCCAAGGAAAGCCTTAGAAAAAAATTGACATTAAGTATTTGATCATGAAGGAAGATAAATTAGATCAATTGTTTGACAGGCTTCAAGGGCAGTTTGACCTTGAAGAACCACAACCGGGGCACCAAGACCGCTTCTTGGAGAAGCTGAACCAATCCAGTGGCACTGTTTCCATCCACAGGAAAAAGACAAGCTGGTGGAAATCCCTGTCCATTGCCGTCTCTATTGCTGTCGTTGGTATACTGGCCTTCCAATATTTGGGCACGGGCCAGAGTCTGGAGCAACAGGTTGTTGAAATTTCCCCGGAAGTGTCCCAAACCGAGTTCTACTTTGCCAACCTGATTGAAGAGCAGGTAACCCTGTTAAAGAACCAAAAATCACCTGAAACAGCACAATTGGTGGATGACACCTTGTTGCAATTGAAAAAGTTGGAAAAGGATTATAAAAGCTTGGAGCGGGATCTTGTCAACGGTGGTGACAGTAAAATCATCCTAAACGCCATGATCTTCAATTTCCAGACCCGAATCGATCTTTTAAAAGATGTTTTGAGCCAAGTAGAAAATATTAAAAATTTAAAATCATACAATGATGAAAACATTACTATATAAAAGTTTCCTTTTGGCCTTAACGCTCCTACCCCTTACGCTGAGCGCACATACCGATGGTATGGATGGCAAGTATACCAAGGAGAAAACCATAAAGCGGGATTTCAATGTAAATTCCGATGCGTTGTTCAAGGTGGACAACAGCTATGGCAACCTCAACATCACCTCCTGGAACGAAAATAGGGTTGTGATCGAGGTGCACATCAAGGCCAATGGCAATGATGAAGATCGTGTACAGGAACGTTTGAACGAGATTGATGTTGATTTTGAGAACAACCCCGGTATGGTGTCCGCCAGAACCCTTTTTGGAGACCGCGGCAATAGTTGGGGATGGAACTGGGGCAAACACAGGAACATCAATGTACAGGTAAACTACACGATCAAACTGCCGGTGAAAAACAATATTAACCTCAGCAATGACTATGGAAGCATCTTTTTGGACCGTATTGACGGCCATGCCAAAATTAAATGCGACTATGGTAAAATTGATGCCGGGGAACTTCGCGGACGAAACAATGAGCTTAAGTTCGATTATACCTCTAAATCTCATTTTGGCTATATAAATAGTGGGGAAATTGTAGCCGATTATTCCGGTTTTACTATTGAAAAAGCTGGAAACCTCACTATAAAGGCAGATTATACCAACGCCGTGATCGAGGAAATGGATAATTTGGAATACACCAGCGATTATGGTTCCCTTGAGGCCCATAACGTAAAAAATGTGAATGGAACTGGGGATTACATCGGCGTGAAACTGGGAACGGTACACGGCAACGTTAGCATATCCAGTGATTATGGTTCACTACGAATTGACCAATTGGCCCCAGATGCCGGGAATGTGGAGATCAGAACAGACTACACCGGGATAAAAATCGGGTATCATCCTGAGTACTACTTTGATTTTGAAATTATTGCGGAATATGCCGGGGTAAGCGGAAAGGACGATTTTGAAATCAGCATCAGCAAGGAAAAAAACAGTGAAAAATATTACAAAGGGTATTACGGAAAAGAAAACTCCGGCAATAGGGTAAGCATCACCACAGACTACGGAGGCATTACATTTTATAAAAACTGAATCATATCAAAAAACAAACACAAGATCATGAAAAAAATTATCACAATGGCCTTGGCACTCTGCACTGTGGCCATAACCAATGCCCAATGGGGCAAAAGAATTAAGGGAGATGGCAATGTTGTAACCATAGAGCGTTCGGTTGGCGATTACGACGGCGTAGCACTGGCCGGTTGGTTCGATGTTGATTTGGTAGGTGGAAAAGAAGGTGAACTCACTCTGGAAGGCGAATCCAATCTTTTGGAATATGTAAAGACAGAGGTGAAAAACGGAACCTTGGTAATAAAGGTTGAAAAAGGGGTCAATCTCAGACCCTCAAGCTGGGGCAAGGGAATCCATATTACCGTTCCCGTTGAGTCCATTAGCGAAGTCTCCCTCTCCGGCTCTGGTGATATTGCAGGGCAAACCACAATCAAATCCAACAGCTTTAGTGCTCGCATTGCAGGGTCTGGCGACATGGCTCTTATGGTTGAGGCGGAACGTGTAGAAGCCGCTCTATCTGGATCTGGAGACATTACCCTTTCAGGAAGGACCACCGATTTTGATGTACAGGTGTCAGGGTCTGGCGATATTAAGGCCTATGAATTAGAGGCTGAACACGTAACCGCTGCGGTATCAGGATCTGCCGACATCAAAGTCACCGCCAACCAATCCATAGATGCCCGGGTCTCTGGGTCCGGGGACATCCATTACCGTGGCAATCCAAAGAAAATCAACAGTAAATCCTCGGGTTCTGGAGATATTACCAGAGGATAAAAGGAGTTTATCACTACCAATCAAAAAACGAAAAGCCTCGGTAAGCAGCCGGGGCTTTTTTTTATATCCTATTCTTTATTGTTCACCCTGGCCAAAAGAAATATTCCCGCCAAAAAGAAAAGTCCTAAAAAGATGGTGCTGTTCCGCATACTTCCAGTAAGTTGCGCCACCGCACCGTACAGGAACGTACCGATGATGATCCCTATTTTTTCCGCCACATCATAAAAACTGAAGAATGAGGTGGTATCGGTGGTCTCCGGTAAAAATTTGGAATAGGTAGATCGTGACAGGGCCTGAATACCACCCATAACAAGCCCCACAAAACCTGCGGCAATATAAAAATCCGTTGGTGTCTGTAAAAAGTAGGCATATACACACAGCATTACCCAAATACAATTTATGACGATCAAGGTCCTGATGTTTCCATAACTACTGGAGGCCTTTGCCGTAAGTGTCGCTCCCAAAATGGCCACAATTTGAATGACCAAGATGCTTATGATCAGTCCCGTGGTTCGTTCAGTATCTGACCCCCAGGCTATTTCTTCTTCGCCAAAATAGGTGGCGATCAGCATAATGGTCTGTACCGCCATGCTGTATACAAAAAAAGCGACCAAATACTGTTTTAATCGGGTTTCAGATTCCAGTTGTTTCCAAACACTTTTGAGTTCACGAAAGCCATTCAGAATGATGTTTTTTCGTTCTCCTTCACGTTTATACCCTTTGGGTAGATGGGCAAAGGTGTATTGACTGAAAAGAATCCACCAAATTCCAACAGAAATGAAAGAGTATTTCATGGCCTTGATTTCGGCTACCTCTCCCCCACTATCGGTAATACCAAAGGTATCGGGCTGCATCACCATGGCCAAGTTGAACACCAATAAAATTACACTGCCAACGTACCCCAAAGAAAAGCCTTTGGCACTGATGCCATCTTGCTGCTCGGGATAGGCAATATCCGGCAAATACGAATTATTAATGGCAAAACTGACCCAAAACCCGACCAAACCAAAGAAATAACATATCAACCCAAAATAGATGTTCTCCAAAGAGAACCAATACAGACCAATGCAGGAAAGTGCCCCCAAATAGCAGAAAAATTTGAGAAAAATCTTCTTGTTTCCCATATAATCTGCAATCCCAGATACCAGAGGGGTCACTACGGCAATAAAGACAAAGGCCAAGGATGTTACATAGCTGATCAAGGGGGCCCGGGCTATTTCCCCGCCAAATACGGTTACTTTTTCAATACCGGCCACACGAAATAAAGCGCCATAAAAAATAGGAAAGACCGCTGAGGAAATGACCAAACTGTAGACCGAGTTGGCCCAATCGTAAAACGCCCAAGCATTCAATAGTTTTTTACTTCCTTTTAGTGCCAGTACTTGTGCCATGGTGGTTGGTTAAAATGAAAATGTCATTTTGAACTTTTAATGAAAATAAATTTCACGCTGGCTCAAAATGACATTTTTGGTTTTGTTAAATCCCAATTTATTTGAATGATGTTACCCCAAATTTACGGGCTTCTTGTTTTGCGGCCGGTGCCCAAGCCGTTAAATTACTGATACGGGTATCATTTGAAGGGTGTGTGCTCAAAAATTCGGGCGGTGTCTGCCCCCCTGATTGGGCTTTCATGCGTTGCCAAAGCTTCGCTGCCTCATCGGGGTTATAGCCTGCAATGGCCATGATCTGCAACCCAATCCGGTCTGCCTCTGTCTCGTGGCTTCTGCTAAAAGGCAACATTACCCCAACGGTTGAGCCCAATCCATAGGCTTGGTTGAACATATTTCTTTTCTCTGGATCTTGGATGGCCACATTGCCTGCCACTGCCCCAATTTGTTGCAGCATTCCTGCGCTCATACGCTGCGCCCCATGATCGGCCAAGGCGTGGGCCACTTCATGCCCCATGACCACTGCAATCCCGGCTTCATTTTGGGTTATGGGCAAAATACCGGTATAGAAAACAATTTTACCACCGGGCATACACCAAGCGTTCACCGTCTCATCATCCACCAAATTGTACTCCCATTTATAATCCTTTAAATAGCCCGGATATCCATTGGCATCAAGCCATCGTTCCGCTGCTGAAGCAATTCGCTGCCCCACTCTTGTGATCATTTGGGCATCGGATGTTCCTGTTATTACTTTATTATCACCCAAAAATTCATCATATTGGGCAAATGCCATGGGAAAAATTTGACTATTGGGATAAAAATTGAGCGTACTTTTCCCCGTAAACGGATTTGTTTTGCATGCGGCCACGGCCAAGAACACCGCAATTACCAAAATCAACCTTTTCATACCTAAGTTTTAATAGTGTTTAGCTTTAGGAAATTTACAAAATTATTTTCCAAAAATATGGAGCTCCGTAAAATCCTTACTTACCTCAATGGAGTTGCCCCCGTTCAATTTAATGTCCTTTGGATCAACCTCTTCATTGTCCAGTTCCACCATTCCGATGTCAAATGGCAAACCGTGAAAATGAAGTTGGAATTTATCATAGGGCGTAATAAAATTACCGTCCTTGAACTGTTGGATGATCAATTCGTTCTCCTTACCGCGCAACCTAAAGTTTCTTAGGCTGAAACGTCCTTTCTTATAGTCATACCCGTCTTGCTGATCTTCGTATACGCTGGAATTTTCCAAACCTTCCTTGTAGTAGACATCAATGCGCAATTCCTTGATTTCTTTTTCCCCCACATATTGTTGAACGGGATATTTGGGTACCATGGCCCCTTCTTTAACGAACAATGGTATCTTTTCGATTTCGGCGGGCACCCATTTTTCCAAGCCTCCGGTGATGACCTCATCCGTCCAATAGCTATACCACTTGCCCCTTGGGAAATACATTCTTCTACCATGCGCATTGGGCTCTTGAACCGGACAGACCAACATTTGCTCGCCAAATAAAAATTCATCGGTCCTGAAATGGGTCTGGGTATCCTCTTGATCATAAAAAACCAACGACTGAAGCATGGGTGTTCCTTCTTTTATATACTTGTAGAACATGGTATACAAATAAGGCAAGAGCTGATACCTTAACTCGATATATTTCCTGACAATGTTTGTTATTTCATCTCCAAAAGACCACGGCTCTTGATCCCCATGATCTCCACTGGAATGTACCCGGCAAAATGGGTGGAAAATGGCCAATTGCATCCATCTGGCAAACAGTTCTCCATTAGGTTGCTCTGCAAAACCTCCAATATCGGAACCTACAAACGAATATCCACTCATGCACATACGTTGCATCTGTACGTTGGCGATCCATAAATGTTCCCAGGTTGCCACATTGTCACCTGTCCATGTGGCGCAATAGCGCTGTGTCCCGGAATAAGCGGCCCGGGTAAGCACAAAAGGTCTTCTTGGAAAGGTGAATTTTTTTATGCCCTCGTAAGTGGCACGCACCATTTGCATGCCATACACATTATGGGCTTTTCTATGGCTACAAGGATGACCATCATAATCATGGCGAACATCCAGATTGGCAGTCTTGGAAGGGACCTCCATAACGGCGGGTTCGTTCATGTCGTTCCAAACGCCTCTTACTCCCATATCGGCAATCATCTCTTTGTACAGTCCCGCCCACCATTCACGTACTTCAGGGTCGGTGAAATCCGGGAACTTGCATTCTCCCGGCCAAACTTTTCCCTTAAAATGGGGGCCATCGGCCCGTCTACAGAAATAACCATGGTCCATGGCTTGCTGGTACACCCAATAATCGCGATCTATTTTTATTCCGGGGTCGATCATGGTAATGACCTTAAAGCCGTCCTCTTCCATTTCCTCGACCATTTTTTTGGGATTGGGGAAATAACGATTGTTCCAGGTAAAGCATCGAAACCCCTCCATGTAATCGATATCCAAATAAATGGCATCGCAGGGTATTTTCAGTTTCCTAAAAGTGGAGGCTATTTTCTTGACCTTTCTCTCAGGGTAATAGCTCCATTTGGATTGATGGAATCCCAGTGCCCATAACGGGGGAAGTTCGGGCACACCGGTCAAGTCTGTATACGCTTCCACCACCTGGCTCATTTTTGGGCCATAGAAGAAGTAATAGTTCATCTCTCCCCCATCTGCCCAAAAACTGGTCACATTTCTTTTCTCGTTGGCAAAATCAAAATAGGTACTGAAAGAATTGTCAAAAAATACACCGTAGGCAATACTTTCTTTGAGACCTACATAAAAAGGAATGGCCTTGTACAAAGGTTCCTGATCCTTTCCATAAGCATAGGAATCGGTTACCCAATTGTTTACCCGTTTGCCCTTTAAATTGGTGTGCGAAGCCTTATCTCCCATTCCGTAATAACTTTCACCGGAATGGCAGGTCTTGCTCATTTTTACAACATTGCCCCCGTAATCGTAATTCTCCTCCCAATGAAAGCCCAATTCATCTTCCAAAATCACCGTATCTTCCAAATCCGCAATCTGGACCTTAAGGTCTGTTTTGCTGATATAGATCTTTATCTTGGAAGTGGTCACGACATATTCCGGGATTTCTTCCTTTACGGTAAGTATGTTGTAACCCAAACTCACATCTTCACTGATGGCATAGGAAAAGTCGGGCTCAAAGACGTATTCGGTGGCATATCTGAATCGGACTGCACTATCGCGCAATATGGTAATCTGTAAAATTACCCCATTCTGTGTTGTAAAATATAGCTTGTCGTTTTCCTGTTTGAAATCGACTATATGATTGGGATGTTGGTTCCCTCTTTTTTCAATTTCCGTGTTGGTAATCATAGCTGGCTATTCAGACTGACAAAAGAAATACTTTAGCATGACAAATTAAAAAGATGTTTTGAACAACAACCTAACTACAACGATGTAGTGACTCCATTATTTGTAGACGACCACCGCTAAAGGGGGCAATGTCATCACCACCGATTGTGGATGTCCATTCCATGCTGTTTTTGACGGTTTTATTGTTTTCTTGCCCATACCGCTACCGGAATATTTGGTATCGTCACTGTTGAAAACCAATTTCAGTTGGGTGCTCTTGGGGACACCAACCCTATAATTTTCGCGGGGTACGGGTGTAAAATTACAGGCTATGATCAAATCGTCCTTGGGGTTGTTGCCCTTTCTAATGTAAGTGACCACCGTATTCTCCCTATCGTTGTACTCAATCCATTGAAAACCTTCGGGATTGAATTGTTTCTCGTACAATGCCGGATTGGTTTTATACAGCTTGTTAAGATCCTTGATAACTTCTTGTATCCCAGCATGGAAATCGTATTGCGTAAGGTGCCAATTTAAGCTTTCCTGAAAATTCCACTCCGAGGATTGTCCAAACTCACCCCCCATAAATAATAAGTTGCCCCCGGGGTGGGTGAACATATATCCAAACAAAAGTCTAAGGTTGGCAAAACGCTGCCATTCATCGCCTGGCATACGGTAGAGCAGGGATTGTTTTCCGTAGACCACCTCATCATGCGAAAACGGCAACATAAAGTTTTCGGTAAAGGCGTAGGTCATGCTAAACGTAATGTCGTTAAGGTCGTAGGATCGGTGTATCGGTTCTTTTTTAAAGAATTCCAAGGTATCGTGCATCCACCCCATCATCCATTTCATTCCAAAGCCCAGTCCACCAAAATGTACCGGTTTGGTAACTCCATTGAACGCCGTTGATTCCTCCGCAATGGTCTGTACGCCTTTAAAACTGGCGTAGACTTCTTTGTTCATCTCCCTAAGAAACGACAAGGCTTCCAAATTCTCATTGTTGCCATACATATTGGGTTCCCACTCGCCATCCTCACGCGAATAATCCAGATACAACATGGAGGCCACGGCATCCACCCGAAGTCCATCCACGTGGTATTGGTCCAGCCAAAAAATGGCATTACTGATCAAAAAGGCCCTGACCTCATTCCTTCCATAATTGAAAATCAAACTTTTCCAATCAGGGTGGTACCCCCTTCTTCGGTCTGGGTGTTCGTAGAGGTGCGACCCGTCAAAAAAGCCAAGGCCGTGGGCATCTTCCGGGAAATGGGACGGCACCCAATCCAAAATGACCCCAATTCCTTTTTGGTGGAACTTGTCCACCAACACCTTAAAATCCTCTGGTTTTCCAAACCGTGACGTTGGGGCAAAATATCCTGTGATCTGGTATCCCCAAGAGGGATCGTATGGATATTCCATGACCGGCATGAACTCTACATGGGTGAATCCCATTTTATCAACGTAATCCACCAACTCGTCAGCCATTTCAAGATAGGTAAGGGATTCCCACCCATTTTTCTTCTTCCAAGAGCTCAAATGCACTTCATAGACCGAATAGGGTCTGTCCAATCCATTTTTTTCCTCCCGGGTCTCCATCCATTTTGCATCCTTCCAGTTGTATGGAGCATCCCAGACCAATGAAGCTGTATTGGGGGGTTGTTCACAAAATCGGCCAAATGGGTCGGCTTTTTCGGTCCAGATACCATTATTGTGCGATTGGATCTTGTATTTGTACTTGGTTCCTTTGTCCACACCGGGAATAAAGCCTTCCCAAATACCGCTGGCATCCCAGCGTACATGTAGTTCATGCTCGCCGGCATTCCAGTAATTAAAATCGCCGATTACGGAAACAGATTTGGCCGATGGGGCCCAAACCGCAAAGTAGGTGCCCTTTACCCCATCCACTTCCGTAAGGTGGGAACCCAATTTATCATAAAGCCGAAAATGTTTTCCCGCCTTAAAAAGGTTAATATCAAATTCAGTAAACAAACTATGGGTAACTACCTTGGACATAAACTATATTTAGCATTTACAATATAACACATCTTTATCCAAGAATACGATTTTCAGCCATTCCTTTCAAATAAAATTGAGTTCTTTTGAAAAAATGGAATGCTTTTTGATTTTTACTGAAAAACAGACAAAATGAAAACAAATCCAAAATCCAAAATCATGAATAAATTCAACATTTTTATCGGAGCATTGCTCGTATTGTTCACCGTTGCCTGTGAAGGCCCAGCAGGACCTCCGGGACCTCCCGGATTTGACGGACTTGACGGTCTCGATGGAGCTGATGGCATCCAAGGGCAGGTAGTGGAAGTGGAAGGCGTCAACTTTGGGTATGACGGCGATGCCAACCTTTTCAGTACTTTGATCAATTTTAGCGATGTCACCGACTTTGAAGTTTTTGAAGCCGATGCCGTTTTGGTGTATCGTTGGGCCGGTACGGTAGGTTTACAGGATGGTAGCGATGCCGATCTTTGGAGCCAGCTTCCACAAAACTTCTTTCTTCCCGAAGGCACCATACAATACGTGTTTGAACACACTTTTGTGGACGTGGAACTTTTCATTGAGGGGAATTTTGATCTCTCTACCATAAGCACTGATTTTACGGATGACCAAATCTTCCGGATTGTGTTTGTACCCAGTGTTTTTGCCAATTCGTCCAAAATGGACACCTCCAATATTGAAAACGTGATGTCCGCTTTGGGCATTGAGGAAAATCAGGTACAGAAACTTGATTTGAATTAAAATCTCTTTCAATCATATACAAGAAGTCCCAAAGGTTTCCTCTGGGACTTTTCTTTTTTGGTATTTTTGAAAGGATAGGCTAAAAACCACGTCTATTGTATAAAACGAAGAAGAAATGGGAAAAAAATTGCTTTTGATCGTGCTTTTGGCCTTTGTGGGCTGTAAGGGCACATCACAAGAAGAGAAAAAGGAAACCAAAAAAGAAACTGCCTACAAAGTCACCAAAACCGATGCGGAATGGAAGGCCGAACTTACGGACATGGAATACTATGTCCTTAGAAAGGCAGCCACCGAAAATGCATTTACCAGTGACCTTTTGGACAACAAACAAAAAGGGACCTATGTTTGCGCTGGATGTGGAACGCCCGTGTTCCGAAGTGAGCACAAGTTTAAATCCGGGACGGGTTGGCCCAGTTTTGACCGGGAAATTGAGGGCAATGTCGCCTATGATGTGGACTATAAAATAGGAGTGGCCCGTACCGAGGAACATTGTGCTACCTGCGGTGGGCATTTGGGGCATGTTTTCAACGATGGTCCGAGTGAAACCACCGGAAAACGCCACTGCATCAACGGGGTTGCACTGGATTTTATCCCTGACTAAAACTTACACTAAACGCCGCTATGACCAAAAAATACGATATTCAAAAAACCGAGGAGGAGTGGCAAAAAGAACTCTCCCCAGAAGAATACTATGTGTTGCGCCAGAAAGGTACGGAGCGTCCCTTCACTGGACAGTACAACCTGCATTTTGAAGATGGCGACTACCACTGCAAAGCCTGTAATGCCAAACTTTTTGAAAGCGAACACAAGTTTGAAAGCGGCTGTGGATGGCCTTCTTTTGATCAAGCTGTGGAAGGTGCCATTGAATATATCAGGGATACCACACATGGAATGATCCGTACCGAAACCGGCTGTGCCAACTGTGGAAGTCATTTGGGACATGTTTTTAACGATGGCCCGAGGGAAACTACCGGACAACGGTATTGCATCAACTCGGTAAGTATTGGCTTTGATCCAGAGAGCACCGAATGAACTTTCAAGAAAACTATCTTTCCAATATAAAATTTGAGTTTCATCGGTATAAAACCATGGGCGACAATACGTTTGCCCAATTGACCGATGATGATATCCAACGGACCTATTCAGAAACGGACAATTCCATTGCCATCATTGTAAAACATATGGTGGGAAATATGTTGAGCCGATGGACCAATTTTTTGACCGAGGACGGTGAAAAACCGTGGCGGGACCGGGAAATGGAATTTGAAGCCCCCTACGCCACCAAAAATGAAATGATCGTTGCTTGGGAAAAAGGCTGGAACTGCCTGTTTGATGCTTTGGAAAGCATCAATCCATCAAATTTTGATACCAAAATCAAAATCAGGGATGAAGAGCACACCGTAATTGAAGCCGTTAATCGGCAATTGGCCCATTATGCCAGCCATGTAGGGCAGTTGGTTTTTATCGGAAAAATGCTAAAAGGCACCCGCTGGAAATCACTTTCCATTCCAAAAGGAGACTCCGATGCCTTTAATCAAAAGATGTTTGGCAAGGACAAAAACTGATTTCACAAAAAAGGGTGCTTTTTGACTTTCTTGGACTTGGGATTTGGGAATTGAATTCCGTACTTTTGCACCTGCCCGCTCTAAAGCAGGCTTCAAATCTGAACAACTAAAAATCAAGATCTAATGAGCAAGTTCGATATAATCGTTTTGGGAAGTGGTCCCGGTGGATATGTAACCGCAATCAGAGCCTCACAACTTGGATTCAAAACAGCCCTTGTTGAGAAAGAAAGTTTAGGTGGTGTTTGTCTCAATTGGGGGTGCATCCCTACCAAGGCCCTTTTAAAATCCGCTCAGGTTTTTGAATATTTGAAGCATGCCGAGGATTACGGTTTGAGTGCCGAAAATGTGGAGCATGATTTTGGTGCCGTCGTCAAAAGAAGCCGTGGTGTAGCGGAAGGAATGAGCAAAGGTGTTCAATTCCTCATGAAAAAGAACAAGATTGAAGTCCTTAATGGCTTTGGAAAAGTGCAGCCCGGCAAAAAAGTGTTGGTAAAAGGAGAACATGGCGATACCGCCGAATATACAGCTGACCATATCATTATTGCCACTGGCGCACGAAGCCGTGAATTACCAAGTCTACCCCAAGATGGTAAAAAAGTGATTGGCTACAGAGAGGCCATGTCGCTTGAAAAACAACCCAAGAAAATGATCGTGGTAGGTAGTGGTGCCATTGGTATCGAATTTGCCTATTTCTACAATTCCATGGGAACCGAGGTGACCGTGGTGGAATATTTACCCAATATTGTTCCTGTTGAGGACGAGGACGTTTCCAAACAATTGGAGCGCAGTTTTAAAAAAGCTGGTGTAAAAATCATGACCTCTGCGGAAGTCACCAAAGTGGACACTTCCGGTGATGGCGTAAAGGCCACCGTAAAAACATCAAAAGGTGAAGAGGTTCTGGAAGCTGATATTGTGCTTTCAGCCGTGGGCATCAAGACCAATATTGAAAACATTGGGTTGGAAGATGTTGGAATCGCTGTTGACCGTGACAAAATCTTGGTGAACGATTACTATCAGACCAACATTCCCGGCTATTATGCGATTGGTGATGTTACTCCAGGCCAGGCACTGGCCCACGTAGCTTCCGCCGAGGGTATTTTGTGTGTTGAGAAAATTGCGGGCATGCATGTGGAACCGCTCGATTATGGCAACATTCCAGGGTGTACCTATTGCATTCCTGAAGTGGCTTCCGTTGGATTGACCGAAAAACAGGCCAAGGAAAAAGGATACGATATAAAAGTGGGCAAATTCCCATTTTCTGTCAGTGGAAAAGCCAAAGCTGCCGGGACCCCTGAAGGCTTTGTAAAAGTGATTTTTGATGCCAAATATGGTGAGTGGCTGGGATGCCACATGATCGGGGTTGGTGTTACGGATATGATCGCAGAAGCCGTGGTGGCCAGAAAATTGGAAACTACAGGACATGAAGTACTGAAGGCCGTTCACCCACACCCTACCATGAGCGAAGCGGTTATGGAAGCGGTTGCGGATGCCTATGATGAAGTAATCCACCTATAACCAAACTATGCTAAAACTTTTCAGGGCCACTGCTATTCTAGAGGGAATTTCCTATTTGTTGTTGTTTGGCATGACCATGCCATTAAAACATTGGGCCGATATCCCCGAACCCAACAAGATTGTTGGTTATGCCCATGGAATTCTTTTCATACTGTACGTGGTAGTAGCCGTTGTGTTTTGTTGGGAACACAAATGGAGCATTAAAAGGTTCATTATTCTTTTTGTAGCTTCCCTTTTGCCCTTCGGGACATTCTATGCGGATAAAAAATATTTGAGTCCCTCAGCTTAAAAAACTTTGGATGGCCAAGTCATAGCTTTGTAGCCCAAAGCCTAAAATGACACCTTTCGCCACCGGGGATATGTACGAAACATGGCGGTATTCTTCCCGTTGATGGGTATTTGAAATATGCACTTCAATAACAGGAGTGGTCACTGCTTTTATGGCATCGCCAATACCTACCGAGGTATGGGTATAGGCCGCAGCGTTCAAAATAATACCATCATAATCAAACCCAACTTCCTGTATCTTTTGAATGAGTTCCCCCTCTATATTGGATTGAAAGTACTCTAGTTCCACTTGTGGGAACTTTTTTTTCAATTCTGCAAAGTATTCCTCAAAAGTGGTGTTCCCGTAGACTTCGGGTTCCCGTTTGCCCAACAAGTTTAAATTGGGCCCATTGATGATCATTAGTTTCATGGGGCTAAAAATACAATAAAAAGAAAAGGGCGGTATATGCCGCCCCTTTTTATCATTTTATCTTCTGAATCAATTAAAGGCAAACTGAATGCCCAATCCAAAGGCAGCTACATGATTGTCCGGCCCGTCGCTAAGAATGATGGAAGGCCTCCAATCAAAATTAATGACAATGGGTGCTCCGTTTATTTTGAAATCCAATCCACCATGGGGACGTAACGCAAAAATATTGTCAAAATCCTCGATAAGGATGATACTGGGCCCTATACCCACATACCATCGCAGTCCTCTGGCTCCTCTAAATTGCTTGTGGTACGAATACAATGCCGTAATTATGGTTGCATTGTCTTCAAAACCCAAATCTGCCTGCCCCACATGATTGCTAGAGAAAAAGAACTTTCCTGTGGCACCAACAAAGGTGGCATCTTCAACCGCCGTGTCCACACCCAGCCCCAACGCTGCCTTATAGCTGGTCTGGGCTTTGATGGATACAGAACATAGAAGCACAAGCGTAAAAACAAATAGTAATTTTTTCATTTTTAAGTATTTATTGGTTAATAATTCATGTTCTAAAAACTGTTATAGGATTTGGGGTTATCAACAGTTTGTTTTATTAATTCATAATTCAATTTTTATAGTTCACATCTAATTTATTTCCAAGCAACCGCGGTCATAGGTTCCAAATCAGAACAAAAACAAAATTCCCAAGGTTGCAATTGAAAAACTCCAGTCATTACTAATATTGACATAGGAGACATTCAATTCCGTATTTCCGGTAATGTTGTAACCAATTATGGGCCTTAGATAGAACCCGCCTTCGTTCAGTTCATTAAATCCAACGGCATAGCCTACATCGGCTCCCAATTTAAAATCATAGGTTGGGTATATCCGAAGAGAACCTGCTACCGGCAAAAATTGAAAGTCCTCATACTCCACGGTAACTGCTCCGCCCGAAAGGGAGGTGGTATCCCCAAAAGCATGGATAAACCCAGTTGCAAAACCTACATCCAACAGTTCGGAGGCCCCAATGTGGTAGGCCAAATCCAAACCAAGGCTAAAACTGGAAGCATCTCCAGCATCTCCAACAGGAAGACCCGCGTTTAAACCTGCTTTAAAACTTGTACGGTCCACATATTGGGCCATTGTCGAAAAACTAATGGCAAGCATTGCTGCGGTTGCCAATAAAAATGTCTTGTTCATATTTGTTAAAATTTGCTAAACACTTAAACGGGTCTTCAATGGATATAGTATTCGCAAATGTTAAAAACCTACTTTCACACAAGTGACGAATGTATTTAAACCCTTCTTTCATTCCCACTATAAATTGACCAAAAAGCCATATCAGTTGACCAATCGGTGAAAAAGGGCAAAGCATTCAAAAATTATTGTCGCTATCTTTAAACCATGAACTGGCACCAAGCACTACAGGATTATAAAAACTATCTGAAAATTGAGCGGGGACTCAGTTCAAATTCCATTTCAAACTATGGTCTGGACCTGCAAAAGTTGATGGAGTACCTCAACGAACACAGCATTACTGAATCCCCAATCCAAATTGATCAGGAAACTGTACAGCAGTTCATTTACGATGTGGCCAAAACCGTGAATCCAAGATCACAGGCCCGTATTATTTCTGGCTTGAAAGGATTTTTTAATTATTTGGTTTTTGAGGATTATCGCTCCGACAATCCCATGGATTTGATCGAGACCCCAAAAATTGGGAGAAAGTTGCCCGATACCTTGTCCGTTGAAGAAATAAACGGGCTCATTTCGGCCATTGACCTGTCCAAACCCGAAGGGGAACGCAACCGTGCCATCTTGGAGACCTTGTATGGCTGCGGGCTTCGCGTGTCAGAATTGGTCAACTTAAAGTTGTCCGACCTATATTTTGATGAAGATTTTATAAAAGTTACGGGCAAGGGGAACAAACAACGATTTGTACCCATCAGCAGCATCAACCAAAAATACATCAACATCTATCGCAATGAGGTGCGGCTACATTTACCCATTCAAAAAGAGCATGAAGATTTTGTTTTTTTGAACCGAAGGGGAAAACAGCTCACCCGAGCCATGATCTTCACCATTATTAAACGCTTGGCGGAATACATTGGTTTGAAAAAAAATATCAGCCCGCATACATTCCGGCATTCCTTTGCCACGCATCTTTTGGAAAATGGGGCCGACCTGCGGGCCATACAACAGATGTTGGGGCATGAAAGCATTACCACCACCGAGGTCTATATGCATGTAAACCGGGTGCATTTGACCCAGGTTTTAAACGAATTTCATCCTAGGAAATGAGAATGTAATACCATCAATCCTTATTCAATTGATTTTTGGAGACTTGGTTCTGCTTTTTATAAGGCCGAATGATCAAACGGGCCTCACGATCAAAACGAATGTAATTGTACACCCAATTGATGAACACCACTACCCTATTTCTAAAACCGATCAAGAAGTACAGGTGTACAAACATCCATACAAACCAAGCAAACACCCCTTGGAATTTTACCCTTTTCATATCCACCACGGCCTTGTTCCGGCCAACGGTGGCCATACTGCCTTTATCCTTGTAGACAAATGGTTTCATAGGCAGGCCTTCCACCAATCGCACCAAGTTATCGCCAAGACTTCTACCCTGTTGAATAGCAGGTTGTGCCATCATGGGATGGCCATGGGGAAAGGTCTCGGTTTCCATTTGGGCCACATCCCCAATGGCGAAGATCTCCGTGAACCCATCAACTTGATGGAACTGGTTCACTCTCAACCGATTCCCTCTGCACAGAAATTCCTTTCCATCCAAGCCTTTAATTGAAACCGCTTGCACTCCAGCTGCCCATACCAATGTTGCCGTTTCAAAAGAGGTGCTGGTATCTGTGGTAACGTGATTGCCGTCATAATCCATAACCCTGATGTTCTTCCAGACGTTCACCCCCAAGTCTTCCAAAAAACGTTCGGCCTTTTGGGAGGCCACTTCGCTCATTTCGGGAAGAATACGGTCTCCACCCTGCACCAGGTTTATCTGTGCCCTTCTGGTGTCCAGATCGGGATAATCCTTGGGCAATATTCCCTTTTTTATTTCCGCCAAGGCACCGGCCAGCTCCACACCGGTAGGTCCGCCACCCACAATTACAAAGTTCATGAGCGCATCACGTTCATGAAGGTCGTCGGTAAGGAGTGCCTGCTCAAAATTTTCCAAAATAAGGCTCCTCAGATTCAACGATTGTGGAATGGTCTTCATGGCCATGCCCTTGGTCTCAATATTTTTGTTTCCGAAGAAATTGGTCTCCGACCCTGCTGCAACAACCAAATAATCGTAATTGATCTCACCAATGTTGGTGTTCACCTGTCTAACTTTGGTGTCAATACTTACCACCTTGGCCAATCGGAAGAAAAAATTGGGATACCCCTGAAGCACTTTTCTGATCGGATAGGCAATGGAATCCGGTTCCAATCCACCTGTTGAAACTTGATACAACAAGGGTTGAAAGTTATGGTAGTTGTGCTTATCCAAAAGCACTACCTGCATTTCTTTTTTACTGAGCTTCTTGGCTAAGGCGATTCCTCCAAAACCACCTCCAATGATCACTACCCGAGGGTAGCTTGTTTGCGGAATATTCATGGTTGACATGCCTGCAAAATTAAGCATTCCCATGTTGGCTATGCCATATTTAGATGGGTTTTTTAGTATCTTTAACGCCTGACTCAAAACTCCATACAATGAAAAAATTTCTCCCGATCAGTATTGCACTCATTCTTTCCGCAACTACTGTCTTTTCCCAAAAAGATGAAAAAAAAGTCCTTGAAGATTTAACTTCCAAAACCCAGAAATATGGCGACATTGCCCATGAGATTTGGGGACTTTCCGAAATGGGTTACCAAGAAGAAAAAAGCGCTGCCCTCCTGCAAGAAACCCTTTCCGATGCCGGTTTCACGATTGAAAAAGGCATAGCGGGCATTCCCACTGCTTTCAAGGCCGAATATGGGTCAGGATCTCCGGTGATTGCCATTTTAGGGGAGTATGATGCACTTCCCGGATTGTCCCAACAAGCCGTTCCCGAGAAAAAATCGGCCAATAAAGCAGCTGGACATGCTTGTGGGCACCATCTTTTTGGCACGGCGTCCACAGCGGCAGCCATAGCCGTAAAAGATTGGCTAACCTCCAACAAAATACAGGGAACCATTCGTTTTTATGGTTGTCCAGCCGAAGAAGGTGGTTCCGGAAAGGTTTATATGGTCCGTGAAGGGGTCTTCAACGATGTGGATGTAGCTTTGCATTGGCATCCAGGCGCAGAAAATGAAGCCAGTGCCGGAGCAGCGTTGGCCAATAAATCTGCCAAATTTCGGTTTTATGGCATTTCTGCACATGCTGCCGGGGCACCGGAAAGAGGTCGCTCTGCCTTGGACGGCGTTGAGGCCATGAATGCCATGGTCAATATGATGCGTGAACACATTCCGCAGGATGCCAGAATCCATTATGTGATCACCGATGGGGGAAAAGCACCCAATGTGGTTCCAGATTTTGCTGAAGTATATTACTATTCAAGACATGGAAAAAGGGACGTGGTCATTGATATTTTTGACCGCATCGTAAAAGCCGCCGAAGGGGCTGCCTTGGGCACAGGAACCACCATGGATTACGAAATGATCGGGGGAACACACGAACTCTTGCCCAACCTGACCCTTCAAAAAATCATGTTTGATAACTTGACCAAAGTTGGGGGCGTAACCTACACTGACGAAGAAAAAGCATTTGCGGAAAAAATATCCAAAACCTTGGGGTCCGAAACCTTGGACATGGGAAACGCAGAGAACATACAACCTTACCAAGAAGAAGCCCGGGCCTACGGTTCCACCGATGTGGGCGATGTAAGCTACACCGTACCCACCGCTGGTTTGGGAACGGCAACCTGGGTTCCCGGCACACCGGCACACAGCTGGCAGGCCGTTGCCGCTGGCGGGACATCCATTGGTACAAAGGGAATGATGGTGGCCGCAAAAACCTTGACCCTCACCGCCATGGATATTTTCAAGAATCCCGAAACCGTAAAAGAAGCAAAGGCAGAACTTGAAGAACGCCGGGGCAAAGACTTTAAATACATCCCCTTATTGGGCAACAGACCACCGGCCTTGGATTACCGTAAATAAAGGTTTTCTGGTGGTACTGTAACAAAAACCGTTTTGTAGCTACATATAAGTCAAACTACTTACCAACCTTTGAACAAAGAACTGGAACATCGTTTTGTTACCGAACTTGAGGACAATCAGAATATTGTTCACAAGGTGTGCAGCCTCTATACCAACGACAAGGATTCACACAATGATCTCTTTCAGGAAATAACGATTCAATTGTGGAAGGCCTATCCCAAATTTAGGGGGGAATCCAAGTTCAGTACATGGATGTATCGGGTGGCATTGAACACGGCCATCACCTTGTACAGAAAATCAAAAAGAAGGGTACAGACGCAGGATTATGACTCGGTAGTTCACAAAATTAAGGCCGACCCCTATGATGACACAGAGGAAAAGCAATTAAAATTGATGTATGATGCAGTGCGGCAATTGGGCGATATTGACAAAGCCTTGGTCTTTCTCTATCTGGAAGACAAAGATTATTCAGAAATAGCGGAGACACTCGGTATCACCGAAGTCAATGCCAGAGTGAAAATGAATCGGGTAAAAAATAAATTAAGAACCATATTAAACCCTTAGGTTATGGTGGATGAACTGGAACTTTTAAAAAAAGACTGGCAGAAAAAGGAAGCCGACCTTCCCAAACTGTCCTATGATCAAATCTACAAGATGATCTGGAAAAAATCATCTTCCATCGTAAAATGGATTTTTTACATCAGTATCATTGAATTTGTTTTTTGGGCCGGGTTGAACATCATTTTCAGCGATGCGGAATCCATGCAGGAACTCAAGGCCATGCACATTTACCGACTTATCATGGTACTGAATTTCATCAATTATGGGATTATTTTGTACTTCATCTATAAGTTCTACATCAATTACCGCAAAATCTCCTTCACCGATTCATCAAAAAAACTGATGGGAACAATATTGAGTGTCAAGAGAACCGTGACCCAATACGTGTGGTTCAACCTGATCATCTTTACCATATCCATGATTATTAGTATTTATGGTGCCTTTGTGTATGGTCCCGAAGGTGAGAAACTTATGGAGGCCGCGGCCCAAGATGGCAACACCACCATGTTTTGGGTAATGACGATTGCCTTCTCTGTAGTTTTTATTGCAGTGTTTTTGGTTCTTATCTGGCTCTTCTACAAACTGCTCTACGGAATTCTTTTGAAACGTTTACGGCAAAATTATAAAGATTTAAAAAAGTTGGAAGTCTAATCCCCCCGGTAACTATACCTTCTTTTTTGGTTTTCTTCCTCGTAGGCCGCCAATTCTTCCTGAGGAATCACCTTTAAAAAGGATGGATGTTGCTCTATGGCATATTCCAGTTTTTCCAAAATGGATTCAATGGATTCGTTGTCGTAATCAATATCAAGCGGGGGCTTGATTTGCATGGACTGCAAAATGCCCTTCTTTTTTACCCGAAGTCCCTTTTTATCAAAAGAACGCCTAAATCCGTCTATCACCACAGGAACAACCACGGGTTTATATCTTTTTATGATGTGCGCCGTTCCTTTTCGCAAAGGTTTCCACGGAGTTGTGGTTCCCTGCGGGAAGGTAATCACCCAACCGTCGTCCAATGCCTTGGCTATATTGCTGATATCACTGAACTTCACTTGTCGGTTTACCTCCTGCCCACCAGCTCGCCACGTTCGCTCTATACTTATGGAACCGGCATAGGCCAAAATCTTGGTGAGCAGACTTTTCTTCATTGTCTCCTTTGCCGCCACATAATAAATATTGAGCTTGGGCTTCCACAAATACCCCAAGTTCTTGATATTGTCATCCCTGCCCTTTAGGCTGGCATTGAACACATGGAACATGGCCACCACATCCGCAAAATAGGTCTGGTGGTTGCTCACAAAGAGCACATTGGTCTCGGGCAAATCCCGAATAATCTGGGAACCTTCTATTTCAAGCGTATTGAATCCTTTATAACGTTGGTGGGTGATCATACCGGCAAAACGGATCAACCAACGCTTTAAGAAAAGAATATGACCGAAAGGATTTGTTTTAAATAGGCCCATGGGGTAACTGTTGTTGGCAAATTTACAAAATAGCGTTCAAAGCACTTGCCGTAAAAGCTCCCTGATTTCGCTCAGCATCATGGCTGTGGCACCCCAAACAGTATAACCATTTAATTTGTAAGCAGGTACGTTCATATTTTTTGCATAGGATGTGCTCAACAATTCCTCAATGAGGTTGGCATCGTCCAAAAAATCCTTCACATAGGCCTCCACCACCTGCTCCACCTCATCTTCTTGGGGCACAAAAGGTTGGGGATTGGGGTAGATTCCCATGTAGGGCTGAACCATAAAATTACTGGGGGGAATATACACCTCGCTCAAAGCCCGAATCACCTCAACCGAAGTGGGTGGCACACCTACTTCTTCATGCGTCTCCCGGAGGGCGGTGTGCATTAAATCCTTGTCTTGTCTTTCAACCTTTCCGCCCGGAAAACCGATTTGGTTGGAGTGCACCCCCTCATACGTTTTTCGCAAAATGAGGAGCAATCGGGTTTCCATGGACACATCAGGATAAAAAAGAGCCATGACCCCTGCCCTTTTGGGATTTATTTTCTTGATATTGTTCTGCTTCATCCACTGTACCCGCTCCAGTGGGGACATTTTATAGTGGGATTCTTCTCCTGGAAGAGGGAGATTTTTTAATTTTAAAGCTATTTCACAAAATTCATCAAAATTCATGTTGTTAAGATCATCAGCTTTAACTACAAGTATACTACTAATTTTTTTCGTCTCCTGCGGAGAGTCACCAAAAAAGAAAGTCGTTCAAAAGGAAGAAACCGCTGTTAAAATAGATTCCGTACAGCAAGAAGACATCAAAGACCCTTCCGAAGAAGAGGAACAGGAAGAAGAAACCTTTGTATTGGATGAAGAAAATGCCATCAATTTCTTTTTTGATTATGCCAAAAAGCTCAAAAAAAACAAAGTAAAGATCACTACCACCATGGGGAGTTTCACCGTTCAACTGTATGATGATGTCCCCTACCACAAGGCGAATTTTATCTATTTGGCCCGACAGAACTATTTTGACAGCACCCAATTCCACCGCGTGGTCAAGGATTTTATAATCCAAGGCGGCAACTCAGACGATAGAAAAACAGCGAGAAAACGTGGTGATATTGGAAGGTATCTGCTTCCTCCCGATGCCAAAAAAGGCTACAAACACCACCGGGGCACCATTTCCATGCCCAGTAGCGAAAGGGACAACCCCCATAAGTTGGCCTCACCCTATGAGTTTTTTATTGTGGTCACCAAACCCGGTTCGTATCACTTGGATGGTTCCTACACCCCTTTTGGCCGTGTCATTGAAGGGATGGACGTAGTGGATGCCATAAACAATGTGCCCGTTGGAGACGGGGACTGGCCCCAAAAAAATGTTTACATTCTTGATGTTGAAGTTTTGTGAACCAATAAAAAAATAATATAATTTAGACTCCATATGGAATAACTCAAAAAATGATACAAACTCAACAACTCATTTACTCAGACAAACAACAATCCTACGAAGGCGTAATTTCCTATGACGACACTATTAAAGGCAAACGTCCCGTGGTTTTGGTTTCCCATACCTGGGTGGGACAATCCCAATTTGAAGAAGACAAAGCCAAGGAATTGGCAAAATTGGGCTATTTAGCCTTTGCCATCGATGTTTTTGGACAGGGACGAAGGGCCAAAGACGCCAATGAGGCCGAAGCCTTGATGAACGAAATGTTGGAAGACCGCCAAGAACTCTTGAACCGATTGCTTCTGGCAGTGAACACTATAAAAGAAAATGAAATGGCCGACGTAAAAAAAATAGGGGCCATTGGCTTCTGTTTCGGTGGAAAATGTGTGTTGGACTTGGCCCGCTCCGGAATCGATGTGAAAGGTGCCGTCTGTTTCCACGGCATTTTTGACCCGCCAGGTATTGAACATGAAGGCGATATTAAAGCCAAAATTTTGGTGATGCACGGTTGGGAAGACCCTTTGGCTTTTCCAAAAGACATTGTTTCATTGGGCTATGAACTCACCGAACGCAATGCCATCTGGGAAATGGATGTTTTTGGACATACGGGCCATGCCTTTACCAACCCCAATGCCAATGATCCTGATGGAGGAATGATGTTCAACCCATTGGCCAATGATCGTTCTTGGCAACGGATGACCCACTTTTTTGAGGAGGTTTTTAAATAATAGGCACGGAAACTATATGGGATCCTTACATTTTTAGATTAATCCCAAAAATGATCTGCCGAAAGCCTCCAGCAAATACACCTGAAGTAGCCCGGTTTAATCTTGAGGCCCTGTACTTCTGATCGGTTATGTTTTTACCATTGACAAAAACGGTGGCATCCATCTTTTCCCCTATCCTAAAATCATAGTTGAGAAAGGCATCTAGGGTAGTAAAAGAAGGGAGTTGCCCAATAGCACCATCTGCTGACTCTGACTTAAAATTATGGAATTCGGTATACTGCTCACCCACGTGGTGCACATTAAACCCTGTGGAAAGTCTTTTCCAATCATAATTTAGGCCAATGCTCATATTGATTTTTGGAGTATACGGTGCTTCGGCATCTTTGATGCCTTGATCCCCAAAAGTTATGGTACTTCTGGTGATGTTGGGAAAATCACCGGCGTCAATGGTTTCATCGGTAAGCAAGGTTTCCCCTCCTCCATCGTCCACATAGATTTCGTAAGCATTTCTATGGGCATTTACTTTGGTAATGTACTCGTTCTGGGTAGCTGAGCTGTGTATCACCTGTGAGAAAAGGTCCTTGTCTTCCAATTTGCCTTCCATTACTTTAGAATGCATATAGGTGGCATTCCCCAATAAATGGAGTTGGTGTTCGTCATTTTGTAACAATTCGGCATCAAATGCCAATTCCACACCCTGCACATTGATTTTACCCAATTCTTCAAACACCTCATTTCGCCCACCCGCATAAAAATTTCTGCTCGCATTGTGAAAATAGGTCAACTGACCATTGATACAATTATTCAAAAAACTGCCACGCCACCCCAATTCCTTGTTCCAGCTTAACTCTGGGTCAATATTGATGCTCTGTCCTTCCAAAGGATTGGTCACCACACCATCCTGCTCCACTAAAAACCCGAACACTTTTGATGGCGCGATCATACCCTGATAGACACTTCCAAAAATTTCTCCCCTTCCCTTTTTATAATTGATGGTAATTCCGGGTAAAAATTGATTATAGATGTTAGGTTCCCTACCTTCTGAGGTGCTTTCTAAGTTTGGATCTTGTGCTTGGTCCATAAGGTCTTGTCGGTACATATCCACATGTTCAAACCGTAAAATGGGGTTTATGCCCAACTTTCCGAAGTTGAATTCATTCCGAATGTATCCATTGGCAGACCACAATCTATACCATAGATCCTTGGTGGTCACACCGCTTCTGGCCCAACGTGAATTCTCGGCCTCCAAAAAGACATCCTTGAAAGTTTCCCTGTGTAAATTTATACTGGCTTCAAAATCACTTGGGGCGCCAAAGGCTTCCCAAACCGCCTTCACCGTTTCCTTAATCCCAGAGACTTTGTATATCCATCGGCTATCCGTTGTACTTTCCAGCCCGTTCAATACCCTTCCCACGATCACGTATTCCTCATCATCAAATGTTTTTCCGTTCAGGTATCCATACCGTTGATTGTAAATGGCATCGCCCACATAATCCTGAACCTCGGAGGCCCTTACTTTTGCAGTGACCTGTCTCCACCAATCGCGTTCAAAATCCGAAGCATATATTTTTGAGGTAAAACTGAGTTTTTCATTGGGCAACCATTTGTGGATGATGTCCACACCATACCTTCTCATGGTAAACTGATCGGCATCCAAGGGATTTTGTGTGGGGTCGGTCTCAAAAGTAAAAGGGGTTTGTGAACTCAAAGAGGCCTGATTGTCCTCAAACTGACCACTCACCTTAAAATAGAGGGATTGATCTTTGGATAATTTGGCAAACACCTTCGCATTGAGGTTCAAGATTTCCACAGAGGAATTGTCCGTAAAGCCATCAAACTTTTTATAGACACCTTCCACCAAGGCTCCCATATTGTTCCAGGTACCTCCATACGAAAACAGGCCAGATGTATAGTTTCGTTGTCCTCCTGTCAATTTCAACCTCAAGGTTGGTTTTTGGGGTGGCAAGGCGGTAATATAGTTCACGGCTCCATACATGTTATTGGGACCATACCGCAATAAATCCGCTCCTTTGTATACCTCAATGGAAGTAATCCGGTCGCTCACCGGGTTGTAGTATGCCCCGGGTGCGATGTAAGGCGCGGGAGCCGAAGGTGTTCCGTCTTCCATCAACAAAACCTTCTTGGAACGTCTGCCCCAAGACCCCCTTATGCTTATGTTGGGCCTGTTGGACAGTCCCATATCGCCCACTATATTCACTCCGGGAATGGTACGAAGCACCTCCTCGGTACTCAGGGGATTAATGTTTTGTAAGGTGATGGGGTTAATCCTAAAGTTACTTCCCTTGAAATCGGTCTTGTAATTATGGGGTGAGGCACTCACAATAACCTCATCCAAGGTGGTGTTGGCCCTAACGAGTTCAATAACTCCCAAATTGGTGATGGATGATGTAAAATCAATCGCTTTTGCCTCATAACCCAAATATTTTATGGTGACTGTTCCTCTTTGATAGGGGGCAGTGACCTCAAAAAATCCAAAATCATCTGTGACGGTTCCCAACTGTCCCTCTTGAATGATGACCTGTGCACCGATGAGGGGTTGCAAATCGGTGGCATCAATTACCTTACCCGTGAGTTTAGTTTGGGAAAAAACAAAAAAATTGGATAAAAGAGTCAACAAGAAAAGTAGTGCAAAGTGGGGAAATCTTTGTCTCTTCATTATACTTATTTAGAATGCTTTCGGTGGTTTCCGTCATCAGTTGCGCCAAACTTGAAAATGCGTGTAGATAAAGGATGTTCCTGTTTAAAATTAGGTTTGGATCTAAATGAAATGGATTTCACATCAACATTAAGCAAGGAAAGCAATGCTGCGATTATGATTAAATTTTTGATGATATACTGTCCCAACAAGGTTAAATACAGTGGCCCTTCGTTGAATACTTGATCCGGAAAAAACACCAAGGGCATAAAGGTGAAAATAATATGCACCAAAGCCAACAAAGCAACTGTTCTCCTTGCCAAATTGAAGATTAAGAACACGCCTATCCATGTTTCCCAAAGTGCTAAAAGTATGATGGCAAAATCATCTGGAATGAGCCCAAAAGTAAGAATGTGGATTGTACTTTTGGCCAATCCCTCAGCTGGACTGAGGTCTGGAAAAAACTTCAGTATTCCAAACCACAAGTAGACCAAACCTATGGAAATTGCCAAAAGGCTGTTTCTGGAGGTTTGCTTCACGGTGTTTAAATTAATTACTGAATTCATTCATGAGTTCTGGATCCACTTTCACCTTTTTGCTGGGGATGCGGAAAGAAACTCCCACATTGATCAAGTAGTCTGCAAAGGCGGCATCCCCTTGTCTCGGGTTTCCTGTAGCTTCCTCAGTCTGTTTATCGGTAACACTCTGCGGACGCTCTCTTCGCACCGCGAAAGGCACATTTAAGTTGATGGAAAAATTATCCTTTATAAAGGCAATTCCAGGGTCAATGGACAAGACATTCCCCGGTCTTCTAAATCCTTCATTGCCCCCAATAAGGTCTTTTACCGGAACACCTTCATACCGTGCTCCCAGCGAACCAGAAATCGTATTGGAAAAACTTTGGCTCACCCCGGCACGCAGTGAATACTGATCGGGAACGGCCATAATGGCTTCATTCTGTAAAATTGGGCTCAAGGTTTCCCTAAAGGTTCGGGTGCCATTGGTTTCCCTTGGGTTGATCAGATAAAATCCACCACCGTAGGCAAACAATTTCTCAGCAATTTTTTGATAGAATTGAAAATCCAACGTAATTCCAAAACCACCATCCCCGGGCTGGATGCTCTGGTCAACGGGTCGAACCTGAGGCCCACCCTCTGGCCCTACATTGTAAAAAATATCGGAAGCATTCCAATTGCCCGTGGGCAACTTAACCCCCAACCCAACAGCCAAATTTCCATTTTGGTGCTTTTCAAGATCGAACAGCCAATAGCCCACTCCCACCCGAATATCGGCTAAACCGCGCGAATAGGTAACATTTCTTTCATCTCGACCATGCTCGTACAAGGAAGATCGGGTATTGATCACAGTTGGAATGGTAATACTGGTATACAACCTATCAGTGATGCCATAGGTGAGGAAAAAATCCCATGAATGGGAATGGTTGATCACCTCTGACCCATTGGCAACCCTATCGGGTTCTTCCTCGGTTCCCCTAAAATGTCGGAACGATCTAAAATAACGGTAATTACTTCCAATTTGAATGTCCCCAGGACCCAAAAGGTTACTCTCCAACGTATTTCCCACACAGGATGAAAAATGACGGATGGCCACACAACCTTGTGCGCTTGAGGTTTTGATTCCGAAGAAAGACGCTGCAATAAAAAGTATAAGACAAAGTGTTCTTTGAGGTTTCATTTTTTGTTTTGATTGGTTGATTGGTTGATAAAAAAAGCCGACCTAATTAAGGACGGCCCTCTATCTTGAATACACTACTTATTTATGACTAAACTTGCGACGAAAATAGGGTGTTCATCTAGCAGCTATGGCTAACAAAAGGGTAAAAAAGATTAATGAAGGGTTAATAAGGCTAATAATAGATTAACCAACCCGGCGTGATGATGTTTGTCATCTGCCCTCCTTCTGAAAAAACAAAAAGTATTGGAATTATGCTTCCCTTTTGTAGATATTGGGCAACCGTATCCCAAAAAGAACGGCCAAGGTTCTTAGCACAATAACAACCAAGATGGCGGCGATATAGGCATAATCCTCCCGCATGGAGAGCCCCCCCGTGAACAAAAAATAGCTCGCCCCACCCAAAATACAGGCAGTGGCATAGATCTCTTTTCTAAAGATCACCGGAATCTCATTGCAAAGAATATCCCGAAGGACCCCACCAAAACAGGCCGTCATGGTCCCTAAAGCTATGCATACAACGGGCAACAGTTCGGCCTGCAATCCTTTTTCCACCCCCACCATGGTATAGAGTCCGATTCCAATGGTATCAAACAAAAACAAAGAGCGCCTAACGTATTTGAGTTGGTTCACAAAAATGATGGCAAATACAACGGCAATGAAAATGGTAATCATATAGGTGATGTCTGTCATCCACCCTACCGGCGTGTTTCCAATGAGAAGGTCTCGCAGCGTTCCACCTCCAATGGCGGTCACAAAAGCAATAATGAGTACCCCGAATAAATCCAGTCGTTTTTCCATGGCCACCAAAACCCCGGAAATGGCAAAGGCCACGGTCCCCAAAATGTCAATGGTTTGATAGAGCATACTTACATTTTTTGGGTGTAGTAGTTATAATCCTTTAAGACCGTATCCAAAAAAGGAACATCATAAAGTTTGGAATTGGTCTGAAGAATACTTTCCACCTTTACCCGTAGGGCCGTCAGGGTCTTAAAATCCCCACTCTTTTTGGCAATATGAAAGGTTTCCTTGATCAACCGCACATCCTTGTCGGTCAACAAGGTCACATTGGTGAATTGGGGCACGTATTCCTCGCTGATTTCCTCCAAAATGGTATGGGAAACCTTTGTCTTCTTTTTGGTGCTGATCACCACAGTTCCCGCCGCAGCATCACCCACCCGTTGTCTCTTTTCTGAAAACAGGATGCTCAAAATGCCAATAGAGCCCAAAAAAATCCAGATATCCACCAGTCGCAGCATCCATCGCACCAAAAGATTGCTCCAATGCACCGGGGTGCCATCCAAACGTACCACCCGCATTTTCATCAACATTTTGCCCACGGTCTGCCCATTGAAAAGGCTATGCATCAAAAGGGAATAAAACATCGCCGGCAAAAAAATAAGGGCCACCAACCCACGTTGGGTCCAAGTATCTTCATAGATATACCCAATGGCATCGCCAATAAGGTTCGCCAAGTACGCATACATGTACAAGATGAATCCATCGATCAAAAATGCCACAATACGTTCACCAATACTGACAATCTTATAATCTAAGTTGACATTTTGCGTTGTATTGATTTGGAGGTTACCCATATAACCGTAATTTTAACTTTACGAATTTCCACTTATGCGCGAGGCTGCCTTTGTGAAACAAAATAAGGAAAAATGGATTGCATTTGAAAAAGCAATCGCATTGGGCTCCCATACCGACCCCGATGCCCTTGTGGATGGCTACATCCAACTCACAAACGATTTGGCCTACGCACAGACGTATTACGCAGAAAGCAAGACTTTATTGTACTTGAATTCACTTGCGTCGCAGGCGCATCAAAAAATTTACAGGAACAAAAAGGAATCGGGAAACCGTATTGTTGAATTTTGGGCGCGGGAGTTCCCGCTCTTTTTTAAGCAATACCACAAGACGCTATTGGTGGCTTTCCTCATTTTCATTGTGGCCTCTGCCATTGGCTGTATTTCGGCCCTCAACGATTCCTCATTTGTGCGGCTTATCTTGGGGGATGCCTATGTAAACGAGACCTTGAACAATATTGCCAAGGGTGAGCCAACGGCCATTTACAAAAGCGGTAGTGAGATCGGTACATTTTTGGGAATTACCATCAACAATATCCGGGTAGCCTTTTTGGCCTTCGCCTTTGGGGTGATTACCAGTATTGGCACGGCCTATATTTTGTTCAGCAATGGAGTGATGCTGGGGGCATTCATCACCTTTTTTTATACGAAAGGGGTGTTTTTTGAGGCCAACCGGCAAATTTGGCTGCATGGCACCATCGAAATTTCGGTAATCATCATTGCGGGTTGCGCCGGACTCATTATGGGCAACAGCATTTTGTTTCCCAAGACATTTTCAAGACGGGTCTCCTTTATGAAAGGGGCCAAAGATGGCCTAAAAGTAGTGGTGAGTACCATTCCATTTTTTATCATTGCCGGGTTTATTGAGGGGTTCATCACCCGTTATGCCACTATGCCGGATTGGCTGGCTTTTATGATTATTGGGGGATCACTTTGCCTGATTATTTATTATTACATCATTTATCCAATCTTACTAAACCGATCTTATGAAGGACAACTACATCGAACTTAGAATCAATCGCGATTTTGGCGATATTCTTACGGTATACTTTGATTTTTTAAAGCAAAACATTAAAAAATTCACCAATGTTTTCTTGAGCTACAATGGCGTATTTCTTATTGGTCTTTTGATTACCAGTTACTTGCTGGTCAGTGGATTTGTGGGGATGATTTCAGAAAACTCAGGTTTATATGGAGTCAACGCAGGACAAAGTGGTGAAGATACCTATTGGATCTATATTATAGCAGGGGGTATCCTGTTTTTTCTGATTTTTTTAATGGTCGCCGGGTTAAATTTCAGCCTTAGTTCCTCCTATATGATCAAATATGATGAGCATAAAGGCATGGGCTTTGATAAAACTGAAGTCTGGAACCTAACCAAAAATAAATTGGGCCATACCATTGTCTTTATCCTACTGCTGATTCCCATTTACGGCCTGTTTTTTATTGTTTCCATAATTTTTGCCTTTATTCCCTTGTTGGGGATGTTTGCCCAGTACATCATCCAATTTTTTATGACCGCTTGGATAGGGGTTTCCTTTTTTAGTATGCTGAGTGAGGACAAGGGCGTTACCGATGCTTTTGGGGAAGGCTGGAATTTGGTCAGTAAAAACTTTTGGAAATCAATTGGGGTCAATTTTATTTTGGGCCTGCTCAATGGACTCCTCATGTTTATCGTCCTGATTATTCCCGCAATCCTTGTGGGCATCTATACGTTCCATGTAGTGGAAAACAATGTGGATGTAAGCGGTATCGTATCCACGGTGGTGTACACCCTGGGTCTTTGTGCACTGCTCATCCTCATGGTTTACGCCCAATGCCTTTCACAATTCATTAATGGGATTCTTTTCTATACATTGCATGAGAAAACCTATAACCTCAACACACGCAGTAAAATTGAACAAATAGGACAGTCCGAGCAGTGATCCAGCATATTGCCACCATATTCCTTTTGTTTTGGGCTTCTCTTTCTTTGGCCCAAAACGATTCCATTTCAATACCTATTGATGAAGCCTCCACCTTGTCCGAACGGCAAATCAATGGGGATCTTAGCCAAAAATACACAGGCGAGGATTTCAATTATGATGTAAAGACCGGGGAATCCGCCAATCTCTTGGCTCGTTTTATCCGATGGGTTTTGAACGGCCTTGGAGAGACTTTTGGTTTGGACATTTCGCCCCAGACCTTGCTCATTCTGGAATATACCATTTACGCGCTCATGGGTGCCTTGGTCATTTACTTATTGGTTCGGGTGTTCATCAATGAAAAATTCAGTGCCATTTTCTCCAAAAAAGCCAAATCCATTGTCGACATAGATCTAGCCGAGCACCATATTGAATCCATAGATTTGGATGCGCTTATGAATGATGCCCTGAAGGATAAGGATTATCGGCTTGCGGTCCGGTACCAGTTTCTCAAAATCTTGAAACTGCTTTCCCAAAAGAACCACATTGAATGGCATTTTGAGAAGACCAATGTGGATTATGAACGGGAAATACAGCAAAACAACCTCCAACAGGAGTTTAAAAATGCCTCCTATCTCTACGAGAACATCTGGTACGGTGAACAACCCATTGATGAAATTGGCTACACCAAAACCAGTTCCCGTTTCACCCGATTGAACAATTTAATACAGCAATGACCATGGACCGTAGATCTAAAATAGTCATTGCAATATTCGCCGCTGTGGTCGTGGGTATCATCATCACTGAAATAGTACGGCCCAAACCCATTAATTGGAGTCCCTCCTACACTTCAACAGATAAAATTCCCTTTGGATGTTATGTACTTTACAATGAATTGCCCACAATTTTCCCCAATGATTCCATTAAAACGGTTGAAAAAAGTGTGTACGATGTTTTAGTAGACCGGGATACCACCATGGCATCAAACTATATTTTTATCAATGAATATGTTGAGCTGGACAAACAGGAAACCAACCAACTTTTGGATTATGTAGATCAAGGAAATACGGTTTTCATCGCCGCCACAGGTTTTGGTTGGCCTTTATTGGACACCTTGAACATCACCATTGCTTCGGATTACAACCTCAAGGAAGGCACCGCTATCTTGAACTTGACCCACAATACATTCAATAACGAGGAGTTTAAGTTGTCTCGTGGGATGTTCAACTCCCATTTTACCAGCATCGACTCCACCAACACTACCATTTTGGGCCAAATCACCTATACCAAGGAGAGCTTTTTGGAAAATCAACCTGAAGTAAAGGTGACCAGACCCAATTTCATCAAGACCCCGTTTGGCAAAGGCCACTTTATCATCAATAGTACCCCACAGGCCTATTCCAATTTTTATATGCTGAAGGGAAACCAGGATTATGTGGCGCACACCTTTTCCTATGTGCAGGATACCGGTCTGTTGTATTGGGACAATTACAAAAAATCGGGACGCATCATCATAAATTCGCCCATGCGCTTTGTATTGACACAGCCTGCTTTAAAATGGGGCTACTATCTGGGCGTTTTGGGCATTTTGTTGTTTGTCCTTTTCCGAGGAAAACGGGAGCAACGCATCATCCCCGTTATAGAGCCCTTGAAAAACTCCTCGGTGGAGTTTGCCCAAGCGGTGGGATCCTTGTACCATCAAAATAAGGACTACACGGACCTCATCCATAAAAAATTGAACTATTTTTTGGCGTATCTGAGAAATCGGTACCATATTGATACCTCCCAACTCGATGAAAAGACCATTCAAGTTTTGGCCTTAAGAGCGGGCAAAGAAGTGGGGGAAACCAAAAATTTGATTGATTTTGTCCTGAACCTAAAGAACAAAAGCACCCATACAGAACAAGACAGTATAGAACTCAATAAAAGAATAACCGCATTTAAGCAGTGACACATGGAAGAACAAGAACAACAGGACGACGCACTACAATTCAACAGCCGGATTGACCTGACCCAACTACAGGAGGCCGTTTCCCAGATAAAATCAGAATTGGGAAAAGTGATCATTGGCCAACAAGATATGATCGAATTGCTGATTGTATCCATTTTGGCCAACGGACATTCACTCATTGAAGGTGTTCCCGGTGTGGCCAAAACGGTGACCGCCAAATTATTGGCCAAGACCATGAATGTGGATTTTAGCAGAATCCAGTTCACTCCAGATTTGATGCCCAGTGATATTTTGGGAACATCCGTTTTCAATGTCAAGACCTCTGAGTTCGAGTTCAAGAAAGGGCCCTTGTTCTCCAATATTATCCTGATTGATGAAATCAACCGTGCCCCTGCCAAAACGCAGGCTGCCCTTTTTGAGGCCATGGCGGAACGACAAATTACTATGGATGGTACCGAATATGCCATGAAACCACCTTTTTTGGTATTTGCCACCCAAAACCCCATTGAGCAAGAAGGTACCTACCGATTGCCCGAAGCTCAATTGGACCGATTTCTCTTCAAGATCAATGTAAACTATCCTTCTTTGGAAGAAGAAATACAAATTTTGGAAAGCAAGCACGAGCAAAAGAATAAAGTGGATGAAGAATTGATCAATAGCTTACTTTCGGGTCAACAGATTGCGGACTACCAGAAGACCATCAAAGAGATCATTGTTGAAAAAAACCTGCTCAAATATATCGCCTCCATTGTGGACAATACCCGAACCAATGCCAATCTATATTTGGGGGCATCGCCAAGGGCTTCCATCGCCATTATGGATGCATCAAAGGCTTTGGCCGCCATGAATGGTCGGGATTTTATTACGCCGGATGATATTAAAAAAGTGGCCGGTCCGGTTTTGGGGCACCGAATTATGCTGACCCCGGAACGGGAAATGGAAGGGTTGACTTCGGAACAGGTAGTGAATCAAATAGTGGACAGTATAGAAATTCCTAGATAATCCGTGAGGCGACTTTTTAGACCCATATATCTGCAAAAACGGTTCTTTATAGCCCTGATGGCCATCATTATTGGCTTTCTGGTTTCCTATATGGTGCCGACTTTGTATGGTGCCATAAAAGTTGTGTTTTTTGTTTTTCTCCTTTTGTTGATGGTTGACATTCTTCTTTTGTTTGCCTCAAAAGGAAAGATTGAAGGAGGTAGGATTTTACCCGACAAGATGTCCAATGGTGATGACAACCCCATTCAATTGAAGCTGGCCAATACCTATCTTTTTCCCGTTACGGTGAAAATTATTGATGAGATTCCGTTCCAGTTCCAAAAGCGGGATTTTGGCCTGACCAGCAAGATTTCCAGTGGAGGCAACAAAGCTTATGATTACCAACTGAGACCCACGGAGCGAGGTGTATATTCCTTCGGAAGTTTAACTATTTTTGCTATTTCACCCATAGGCTTTTTGGCCAAAAAATATTCGTTTGACCAAGCCCAAGAGGTGCCGGTCTACCCCTCTTTCCTGCAATTACAGAAATACGATTTGATTGCTTTTACCAATAGGTTACACGAATATGGTCTGAAAAAAATTCGTCGTATCGGTCACACCATGGAGTTTGAACAGATCAAGGATTACGTTTTGGGCGATGACATCCGAAATATCAATTGGAAGGCCACCGCTAAAAGAGGCCAGTTGATGGTCAACCAGTACCAAGATGAGAAATCACAGCCCATTTATTCCGTGATAGACAAAGGGCGGGTGATGAAAATGCCCTTTAACGGGTTAAGCTTATTGGATTATGCCATCAATGCCACTTTGGTGATCAGCAACATCGCCCTCAAAAAACAGGATAAGGCCGGAATGTTCTCTTTCAGCAACAAAATCGAGAACCGGGTGGTGGCCGAACGGAGAAGCTCCCAAATGAACCTGATTTTGGAAACACTCTACAATCTGGACACCAATTTTATTGAAAGTGACTTCAGCCGACTGTACATTGATGTGAAACGTAACCTCAACCAACGGAGTTTATTATTGCTATACACCAATTTTGAAACCTTGGATGCCCTGCACAGGCAACTCCCCTACTTGTTGGCCATGGCCAAACAGCATTTATTGGTGGTCATATTTTTTGAAAATACCGAGCTGAATGAATTTGCGGAAAGAAAAGCCAATACGGTCCATCAAATCTTTGAGCAGACCATTGCCGAGAAATTCATTTATGAAAAAAGGCTCATTGTAAACGAATTGCGTAAACATGGTATCCAGACCATTTTGACCAAACCGGAAAACCTGACCATCAACACCATCAATAAATATTTGGAAATAAAGGCCAGGGGGCTAATTTAATTTTGAAGAAAGCCATAAGAAAGACCCAATGAATGTAAGGACTGTGGTATGGTTTCCAACACCAATGCTTCGGTATTCTTTTTTGGGTTGAAGTCAAATTTTTGTTCTTCTCTTTGGGTGTAGTTGCCCCGAAGTCTTTTTTTATCCCGCTTTTTGGAAAAGAGGTCTATGGTAACGCCTACTGTGACACCGCCTAAAACCGTTGCGGCCAAATCATCGTTGTCCCAACCATTTTCACGCTGTCCCGAATCCACTGCCTCTTTGGCAACCCCAATCAAGGCACTCCCGGCCACAGAGCCCACGAAGGTCCAGACCCGATTTCCATCTGATGCTTGTTTGGCTATTCCAGCTCCAGCAAGACCAAAAAGATTACCACCCAAAAAATGGAGTGCTTTGTCCCGCTCAACCTGACCATAGCCATGCAGAGCGAGCACAAAAAGGAGTAGTGTGGGGATTAGTGTTCTCATTGCGCGGGCTAAATGTATGAAAAGTTATTGAGTAATACCCCTATTTTAAAGGCCTTGCACCTCTTTTTTGGCCAAATTGAACTCTGTCATGAGATTTTGAACAATATCTGCGGCTGGTTTAATATCATGGATCAGCCCAGAAACTTGCCCGATTTCCAATTCGCCTTCATCCATATCACCTTCAAACATGCCTTTTTTGGCCCGTGCCCTTCCCAATAACGTTTTCAACTCCTCCACGGTAGCCCCTTTGGCATAGGCTTCTTGCACATCATGATAAAATTTATTTTTGAGGAGTCGAACCGGAGCCAATTCCTTAAGGGTAAGGTGGGTATCCCCTTCTTGGGCTTTGACCACCCATTGCTTAAAATGTTCGTGGGAAGAAGCCTCAAGGCTGGCCACAAACCGACTTCCCACCTGAACGCCATCGGCACCGAGCACCATGGCCGCCAACATGGCCCTTCCCGTGGCAATTCCCCCGGCAGCAATCAGGGGAATGTTTATTTTCTCCCGTACCGAAGGAATCAACACCATAGAGGTGGTCTCGTCCCTTCCATTGTGTCCGCCTGCTTCAAATCCTTCCGCAACAACGGCATCCACACCCGCTTCTTGGGCTCTCAATGCAAATTTTACACTGCTCACCACATGCACCACGGTAATACCTTTCTCTTTGAGAAAAGGGGTCCAAGTTTTGGGGTTTCCAGCGGAAGTGAACACAATCTTGACCTTTTGGTCGACAATAATTTGCATCAACCGGTCAATATCGGGATAGAGCATGGGAACATTCACCCCAAAAGGTTTGTCCGTGGCTTTTTTACATTTTTCGATGTGTTCTTGGAGTACTTCGGGATACATGCTGCCCGATCCCAGCAATCCCAATCCACCCGCATTGGAAACCGCCGAGGCCAAGCGCCAACCACTGGCCCAGACCATCCCTGCCTGAATGATGGGATATTGTATTCCAAAAAGTTGTGTGATTCTGTTTTTCATATATAAAAATGGAAACTTCTGCAAATTACGCAATACCTCCCAGAGCCTACCTACTCGTCGCATAGGCACCAAGCGTAAAACTGACCTTCGGCAATGGGCTTTGGAGGTTTATTCAATATTTCAAAATATCATTTAGCGTGTTCTTTATTTTTTGTAATTCCGAAGAGGAAATTACCCCTATTTTCCGTTTAAAGCGGTCTTTTGATAGCGAACGAATGTGAAAGACCATTATTTCTGAAGTTTTTAACAAACCATTTTCTTGGGATGGCACCAACACCGGATTTCCCTCATAATTATGCACCGAGGTGGTTATAGGGCAGACTACCACTATATTCAAATTGATATTGAGCGTGTTTCCACTAATGATTACCGCTGGTCGATTGCCCGCTTGCTCGCTTCCCTTTACAGGGTCAAAATATACTTGCCATATATCCCCTTGCTTCATTTTTCGGCCTCTTCAATCATCTTTAGGTATTCGGCCATGCCCTCTTCTGCCATGAGCAATACATTGGGATCATTGGATGCCTTTTTATATGATTTAGCATACTTTGCCCGCTTCAATTCATCCAAAAAAATTACCAACGCCCGTTCAATTATTTTGTTCTTGGGCTGTTTCAGCTCCTTGGATGTTTCAGCAAGCCTGTTTAGAAGTTCATCGGGGAGCGACGAAGTGTATGTTGCCATTTTAATTTGTATTTATATTCTGTAAATATAAAATATAAATACAAATTACGCAATAACCCCAGACCCAACCAATTCATCATCAATATACCAGGCCACAAACTGCCCTTCGGTAATGGCGGATTGTTTTTCCTTGAAGTCCACATACAGCCCATTCTCTATTTTATAGAGCGTAGCGGGTTGCAAGGGTTGTCTATATCGAATACGCGCCATGACTTCCATGGTTTCATCCACTTTTAAGGCCAAATCGGGGCGCACCCAATGCAGCTCATCCTCATTCACAAAAAGGGTGTGGCGGTATAATCCCGGATGCAGTTTTCCCTGTCCGGTGTAGATGATGTTTTTCTCCACATCGGTATCAATGACGAACAAAGGCTCCTTGGTTCCGCCCACATTGAGCCCTTTTCGCTGTCCGACGGTGAAATAATGCGCTCCTTGGTGCTCCCCCACCACTTTTCCATCGGTTTCTGAAAACAAAGGCTTTTCAGCATTGAAGGCCAGTTCTTCCCTTTTATTCTGAAAATTGGGTACGGCAACCGAGAATTGTGAGGCATCCGTGGGCACTTCCACAATGACTCCCTTCTTGGGGCTCAACTTTTGTTGTAGAAATTCGGGCAAATGCACCTTTCCCACAAAGCAAAGTCCTTGGGAATCTTTCTTGTCCGCGGTGATCAAATCGTTTTCTGCGGCAATCTTTCGTACCTCGGGCTTGGTCAACTCACCAATGGGGAACAACGCTTTTGAAAGCTGCTCTTGTGAAAGTTGGCATAGAAAATAGGACTGGTCCTTGTTCTTGTCCGCCCCGGCCAAAAGTTGGTAGGTTTCGGTGCCATCAGCATTTTGGGTAACCCCTTTTCTGCAATAATGACCTGTGGCCACATAATCTGCACCCAATTGCAGGGCAATCTTTAGGAATACATCGAATTTTATCTCACGGTTGCAGAGCACATCTGGGTTGGGCGTCCTTCCCTTTTCATACTCGCTGAACATATAATCCACAATGCGCTCCTTGTATTCGGCACTCAAATCCACCGTTTGGAATGGAATACCGAGCTTTTCGGCCACGATCAAGGCATCATTACTGTCCTCCACCCATGGGCATTCTTCGGAAATAATGACGGAGTCATCCACCCAATTCTTCATGAAAAGGCCAATTACCTCGTACCCCTGCTCTTTTAAAAGATAGGCGGTAACGCTTGAATCCACTCCTCCAGAAAGTCCTACAACAACCTTTTTCATTGCTATTGATTATGGGTACAAAAATACAAAATAGTCTTCAGTGATGGTAGGTAGTCCACAGTTTGGCCTTTGCCTTACAAAGTTGGGCGAATGGCTTTGAAAAGTATTTTTTACAGCCCATTTATCGATAGGGAATTACCGTTCATCGATGACACATCAAAAGGGCACATTTTACCATACAAAAAACCGCATTTTGACAACTATTTATTTTTTAACCAGCCACAATACCGCATCTTTGGAGTCCCAAATCTTTCCAAACTATACCTACAAATGGAAAACTCCCCCAAGAACTTGAGGGAGTTTTTTGTTTTGGAAGCACCTTGATTTGGTTCTGTTAGCGCTTTCCTATTTTCTTCTGCTCCTCGGCCTGTTCCATCATTTCACGCATCTTGCGCTGGAACTTGTTCTCTTTTTTCGGTTTTTTCTTGTTCTCCTGGATTTGGGCATGGATCTTATCCTCGTCCAAAATGTAGTTCTTTATGGCCAACATGATAAAGATGGTAATGAGGTTGGAAACAAAGTAGTACAAACTCAACCCACTGGCGTAGTTGTTGAAGAAGAACAACATCATAATGGGTGATAGGTACATAATGAACTTCATGTTGGGCATACCGGGCTGTTGTTGCATCTGCATGCTCTGCCCTGTGGTCATCATCATGTAAAAGAAAATGGCCACCGATGCCAAAATGGGGAAAAGACTCACGTGATCCCCATAAAAAGGAATGGTGAAAGGCAATTCAAAAATGGTATCGTAAGAAGACAAATCCTCTGCCCACAAAAAGGGTTTTTGACGCAAGGCGAAGGACGTTGGGAAAAACATAAACAGTGCATAGAAAATGGGCAACTGCAACAATGCCGGGATACATCCGCTCATGGGACTAACGCCAGCTTTGTTGTACAGCTTCATGGTCTCTTGCTGCTTTTTCATGGCGTTGTCCTTGTACTTCTCGTTGATTTCCGTGATCTCAGGCTTCAACACCTTCATCTTGGCCTGTGAGAGATACGACTTATAGGTCACCGGGGACAGTACCAAACGCACAATAATGGTCATCACAACAATGGCAATACCAAAAGGCAAGAAAGAACTCAAGAAGGTATAGAATGGTGTAAAGATGTAGCGATTGATCCATCCAAAGATGCCCCAACCAAAGGGAATGGAATCTGCCAGTCCCAGCTCTTTATAGTCATCCAATATTTTAACGTCTGTTGGACCGTAGTACCAGTGCATGTTTTGGGAAAGCTCCCCCCCATTAAGCTCCAAAGGGGCCTTTGTACTATATTCCTTGGTGAAGAGAACGTCTTTGCCCTCCTCCTCCACCAAATTCTTGGAACTGAGATTGGCAGTTTTAAAGTGATTGTCCGTTGCCAAAATGGAACTGAAAAAGTGCTGACGGTACGACAACCATTTTACATCTTCCTCGGTCTCTTCGTCCAAATCACTACTTTCGGATAACTTGCTGATCTTATCATCCTCATGGTTGTACGTCAAACGGGTGTAGCGGTTTTCGTATTGTACACTTTGATCCTGACGAATGGCTTTGAGGTCCCAGGTCAGTTCAATGGGTCGGGTACTATTGATGACTCCGTTCAATCCTTGGGAACGCACTGTAAAATCCACCAAATACTCACCGGGTTTCATCTCATAGCGATATTCCAAAAATTGGGAATTGGAAATCTTGGCCTTCATGGAAAGCACCTGATTGTCCCCGTTTTTGGTCAATGATGGCTCAAAATAAAGATCAGCGGTATTGAGCACCCTATTGTCATTGGTTGAAAAATTAAGGGCAAAATTGGCATTGCCATCCTTCACCAAATATATTGGAACGGAATCATGGGTGACATAATCCTTCATTTTGGCCTCCACAATCTGTCCACCTTTATTGGCCACTTCCAAAAACAGCACCTCATTTTCCAATTGGGTCGTTCCTTCAGAAGCCTGGGTGAAACCAAATGCCCCTACGGAACTCTTATAATTGGCCACTGCGGTGGAATCCTGTAAATTGATGGGTTCTGATTGGTTTATTGGAGTGGTGTCGACTTCTTCCTCAACCTTTTTAGCTTCGGCCTCAACCTGTTCCTGTTCTGCTTTTTGTGCCTCCAACTCTTCTGGGGTAGGCTGATTTTGGTAAAACATAAAGATGAGTATCCCAAAAATCAGTACAAATCCAATAATGGAATTGATATCCAGCTTCTTCTCTTCCATGAAAATTATTTAGTAGAAATCTTTAATCGGTCTTTCAGGTGGCAAATATATGTCCAAAACCGCAGTTTATGCCAAACTGGCATTCTTTTGTTTCTGTTTTTGGGTCAATACAGCCTTTACAAACCCCACAAAAAGGGGATGTGGGCTGGCCACGGTACTTTTGTATTCCGGATGGTACTGCACCCCAACAAACCATGGATGTGAAGGTATTTCCACCACCTCCACAAGTCCTGTTTTGGGGTTGAATCCAGAGGCCACTAATCCCGCTTTCTCCATTTGCTGCTTGTATTCGTTGTTGAACTCGAAACGGTGACGATGGCGTTCCGCAATGTCGGTTGCGCCATACACTTGGTGTACCAAACTACCTTCGGTCAGATGGCAATCCCAAGCACCCAAACGCATGGTACCGCCCATATCCTTTATGGATTTTTGCTCTTCCATCAAACTAATGACGGGATACGGGGTGTCATTATCCATTTCCGTAGAATTGGCACCTTCCAAGCCCAAAACATTGCGGGCAAATTCAATTACGGCCATTTGCATGCCCAAACAGATGCCCAAAAAGGGAATATCATTCTCACGGGCGTATTGTACGGCCTTTACCTTACCTTCAATACCGCGTTCCCCAAAACCCGGGGCCACCAGAAGACCATCCAGTCCCATCAATTTCTTATCGATGTTCTTGGCGGTAAGGTGTTCGGAATGGATGGAACGCACCTCAACCTCAACTTCATTCGCCGCTCCAGCATGGATAAAGGCTTCCTGAATGGATTTATAGGAATCCGGGAGCTCCACATATTTTCCAATCAAGCCAATGGTGACTTTGTTCTTTGGATTTTTGTGTCGTTTTAAGAATTCTTTCCACTGGTCCAAGTTGGGTTCGGTATCATTGGGCAAAGCCAATTTTTCCAAGGCCACGGTATCCAGACCTTCCTCCTGCATCAAAATTGGTACATCATATATGGTGGAGGCATCAATGGATTGAATCACGGCCTCTTTCTTCACATTGCAGAAGAGGGCCAGTTTTTCCTTGATGTCATCTGATATTTCATGTTCGGTACGGCAGACCAAAATATCGGCCTTGATACCACTTTCCATCAACGTTTTTACGGAGTGCTGGGTGGGTTTGGTCTTCAACTCGCCCGCTGCCGATAAAAACGGAACCAAGGTCAAATGTATGACAATGCCATTGTGTTCCCCCAGCTCCCAAAGCAATTGTCGCACGGATTCAATATAGGGCAATGACTCAATGTCACCCACTGTACCGCCAATTTCGGTGATCACAATATCATATTCGCCGCTTTTGCCCAAGTTTTGGATGCGTTCCTTGATCTCGTTGGTAATGTGGGGCACCACCTGAACGGTCTTCCCCAAAAACTCCCCTCGGCGCTCTTTTTCAATGACACTTTGGTAGATTCTACCGGTGGTGACATTATTGGCCTGCGAGGTGCGAACGTTCAAAAAACGCTCGTAGTGACCCAAATCCAAATCGGTTTCGGCCCCGTCATCGGTCACATAACACTCGCCATGTTCGTAGGGATTTAATGTTCCGGGATCAACATTGATGTAGGGATCTAATTTTTGTATGGTGGTTCGGTAGCCCCTGGCCTGTAGCAGTTTGGCCAAAGATGCGGCGATGATTCCCTTACCCAATGATGAAGTAACGCCTCCCGTAACGAAAATGTACTTGGTCTGTGACATATTAGTCTTTCTATTACGGGGCGTAAAGTTACAAATTGCAGCGCATAAATTAGGAGGATTTCTTGGGAAATTCTTTTTGCAGCTTTCGTATGAGCGGTTCCAAGTTATTATCCTTGATGGTGAGCATGGTGTTCAGGTAGTTGCCGAGCTTCCCTTCGGGAAAGCCCTTTTGACTGAACCAGACCAAATACGGCAAGGGCAGATCCACCAAATAGCGCCCCTTAAATTTGCCAAAGGGCATTTTATAGTGGGCCAGTTCCAAGAGTTGTTTTGAATCGGGCTTGATTTCCATTTGTAGGTCTAATGTACTATCTTTCGCTGAACAATCTATTCCCAAAATGAAACGAAGAAATTTTATTGCCACTGCCGCTGCGGGTTCCGCGGGTTTGGCATCGGTCTCTGGCTTTGCGCAGGAGAAAGGTGCACAGAAAGATTTTAAACTGAAGCACAACATCAACCACAGTGTATGCGAATGGTGTTTTAACGATATTCCCTTTGAGGAGTTTTTAAGCACCCTGAACGAACTGGGCATCAAGTCCATTGACCTTGTGGGTCCCGATAGATGGCACATCCTAAAAAAATACGACATTCATTGCTCCATGTGCAACGGGGCCGAAATTAATTTGGAACAGGGGTGGAACAACCCCAAGTACCACGAGCAGCTGATAAAAAACTATACCGAAATCATCCCGAAAGTGGCCGAGGCAGGCTATACCAACCTTATCTGTTTTAGTGGAAACCGCGATGGCATGAACGATTATGTAGGATTGCAGAACTGTGTGGATGGACTTTCCAAGATCATACCTTTGGCCGAAAAGCACGGCGTGGTGATCCAGATGGAGCTTTTTAACCAGCAAAACCACCCCGATTATATGTGCGACAGCTCGCTTTGGGGCGTGGAACTCTGCAAACATTTGGGTAGCGACAATTTTAAATTGTTATACGATATCTACCACATGCAAATCCAAGAAGGGGACATTATACGCAGTATACAGAACTACCACCCCTATTTTGGGCACTACCATACCGCTGGGGTTCCCGGGCGACACGAGATTGACGAAATCCAAGAACTGTACTACCCCGCCATTATGAAGGCCATTTTGGCCACTGGCTTTACCGGACACGTGGCCCAAGAGTTCATTCCAACTTGGGATGACAAGATTGCGGCCTTAAAAGATGGGTTTATGCGGTGTGATGTTTAAATGTAACCACCATGATACTATTGATCGTTAAAGTAAAGAGTCCCCTATCTGAAGAAGAGCTGTTGCGCAGGGCCAAGGAGCGTGAACCTCAGTTCAAGGCTTTTCCGGGGCTCGTGCAAAAATACTACGTAAAACGAGGCGAAGGATTGTACAGTGGCATTTACATTTGGGAGTCCATGGGAGCGTTGCAAGCGTACAAGGAATCTGATTTGGCGAAAAGTATACCCAAGGCTTATGAAATGTCCGAACCACCCGAGATTGAGGTGATGGATTTGCTGTTTCAGTTGAGGGATTGATGTCATCTTAAGACTCGGGCAATACTTTTTAATGCCGTAGCCACTTCCTGTATTTCAACACGGGAAAAGGTGTTCTCTTCCACATAAAACAACATTTCCACGGCCAAATCCAGCCAATTGGCCAAAGTTTCGGGTGTACCGTATTGGTCTTCGATTATTTGGGACAATTCATCCAATTGATTTTTATTCAACATGGGATAGTACGATATATAGGTCTATAAATCTAATCAAAATATGTGACTTTAGACCTATGACTAAAATTAGAGATGAAAAATACCTGAAAGCCCTTGGTAAAAGAATCAAGGAAATCAGAACCCAAAAAGACATCTCTACCTATGACCTCTCCTACGAATCCAACATTTCTAGAAGTCAAATAAATTCCATTGAAAAAGGCGATATCAATACTTCAATTTGCACTTTGAAATCCATTGCAGATGCTCTTGGAATGAAAGTCAGGGATTTAGTTGATTTCTGACCGTTCTTCGTCATTTTTTAAAAATATTAGGGTTTTATTATAATTGTTTACCCAAGATAAAGCCTGCACAAATGGTATCTTTAAGCAAAGCGAGGCATGATGTTGTTTATCGTCCCTCTTACAAGACCTAGTACCAACAATCCTATTTGCATGCTTAATTCCATAAACCCATACACCCTAAAAGAAGTTTACAACACAGAAGAATTCACAATGAATCAGGTCAATAAAGCCATTGACAAGGCAGGTGAATGCTTTACATCTTGGAGGAAACGTTCATTTTCTGAAAGAAGCCGCTTAATGAACGCTGCTGCGGAAGAGCTCAAACAAAACAAAAGGGAGTATGCCGAAGCGATTACATTGGAAATGGGAAAACCAATCAGTCAATCCATCGCAGAGGTTGAAAAATGCGCTTGGGTCTGTGAATATTATGCTGAAAATGCCAAAGAGCAACTGGTCAACAAGACCATAAAAACCGATGCTCAAGAAAGTTATGTAAGTTATGAACCCTTGGGTCCCGTTTTGGCGGTAATGCCATGGAATTATCCCTTCTGGCAGGTGTTCCGGTTTGCGGCTCCAGCATTGATGGCCGGGAATGTGGGTCTGTTGAAGCATGCCAGCAATGTGATGAAAAGTGCCGCCAATATTGAGAAAGTCTTTGAGCGGGCTGGTTTCCCCGAAGGATGTTTTACCAATCTCCCCATCAGTAGTGCAAAGGTTGAGGACATCATCAAGAACAAAAAAATAAAAGCGGTAACCCTTACCGGGAGCATGCCCGCGGGCAGTGCCCTGGCTTCCATTGCGGGGGCAGAAATCAAAAAATCCGTTTTGGAGCTTGGCGGAAGCAATGCGCTTGTGGTTTTTGCCGACTGCAATATAGCAGCAACCCTAAAAACATGCGTCCAAGCACGCTTTCAGAACACGGGGCAAAGTTGTATCGCCGGAAAGCGTTTGCTTTTGCACAAATCCATTGCAGCAGAGTTCACCAATAAATTTGTGGAAGCCGTTCGGGAACTCAAAAGTGGTGACCCCATTGACCCTGAAACCTACATTGGTCCCATGGCGCGGGTAGACCTAGCCAAAGAACTTGAACAGCAATTACAACAATCTGTGGAGCAAGGGGCAAAAATTCTGTTGGGGGGCAATCGGAAAGATGCCCATTTTGAGCCGACCGTTGTGGGTGATGTAACCCCTAGCATGTCCATTTTCAAGGAAGAGACCTTTGGCCCATTGATTGGCATCACCGTTTTTGAAACTGCTGAAGAAGCTGTAAAATTGGTCAATCAAAGTGATTTTGGATTGGGGGTTTCCCTTTTTACTGAAAATATTGAGGTAGCAAAAGAACTCATTCCCCAGTTTGAGGACGGGGCCGTATTTGTAAATGAATTGGTGAAAAGTGACCCACGACTGCCTTTTGGGGGCACCAAAATCTCAGGGTATGGTCGTGAACTTTCGGTGGATGGCAT
>NZ_LXTT01000156.1 GCF_001683915.1 Allomuricauda sp. CP2A
ATGCTATGATGGCATTAAGACTATTTATTATTTTGACATTGTTACCAGTTTTGTATGGCTATTCTCAAGATTTAAAGGTTAAGTACGCTGAGAATTTATCCAAAGATGAACAATACTGTGTTATATTGATGGGTGGCCAATCAAATATGGTTGGGAGAGGAAAACAAATTGATTTGGATGAAATGATGTTTTCCAATATTTCTTTTTTCGATTTTGGTCTAAGTCCCGGCTTGATAAACCCAAAAGATAATTTTGGACCAGAAATTGGAATTTCTATGCAATTGAGCAAAAACAATCCGAACAAAAAATTTATTTTGATCAAATATGCAATTGGCGGAGCTTCATTATTGGACTGGGCACCCAACTACAGTAAAGATAAGGCTGAAATAACGGGGAATCCTCAATTCGGTAGCATGTACAATAGGTTGATAAAACTCACAGATAGTCTCACTGAGGGGCTCAATGCAAAAGTCAAAGCTCTAATTTGGATGCAGGGAGAACGTGATGCTCGAATTCCTGAGGCTGGTAAAGATTATTATGGCAACTTTGAAAAATTAATCAATTCGGTTAGAATAGATTATGAAAACCAAGAGATGCCTATAATTTTTGGGAAGATTAATCCACCCAAAGCTTGGTTCCCAGCATTAGACAATGTCGTTGATGCACAAATTCGCATTAGTGAAGAAATACCAAATACTTACTTCATTGATACGGATAGTCTCGAAAAACTGAACGATGACATTCATTATTCTTCAAACGGACAAATTAATTTAGGCATTAAATTTGGAGAAAAAATATCAGAGTTATTGAAAAATTAGAATATGCAAACAAGTCATAAATTTTGTTGTCACTCAATTGATATTCATTGTACTTTTCTGTTATTCTGTTCAAACTTTGAAAGTGTTTCTTTCTTTGAACCTAATCAACTTAGGGTATTTTTAGTTCAACGGCAATTTTAAACGTTTTCCCAATATGAGAACAAGAATCCCAGAATATTTTTCTCCAAGGTTTTTTCGAAGTATACCAAATGCTTTGGTAATCTGTGCTTCCACAGTTTTTACCGATATATTGAGATGGTTCGATATTTCTAAATTTGTCAGACCTTCTCTTCGGCTCAAATTAAAAACCTCTTGACATTTCGGGGGTAATTTCTCAATTTCTCTGATTACTAATACGATTAATTTTTCCAGCCTACTATAGTCCTCCGTTCTGGCAGCCTTTTCAAGGTTTTCGTAATATTTCTGTTCCAACAACAAGTTGGACTGCCGTTTTTTGTATTGGTTTATAAATTCATTGTGGATAGATCGGAATAGATAATTCTGCAGAGAGGTCGTAACATTCAATTTCCGTCTTTTCTCCCATGTACGCAAGAATACATTTTGTAATATATCCTCGGCCATTGCATGGTCGTTGGCCAACGTAAGTGAATATCCGAATAGCCTTCTACTATATCTATCTACTAAACAGATGTAGGCATCCTCGGTTCCTGCCTTCAAGCCTTCGATTAGCAGTCTCTCATCTGAATACTTCATAAAAAATCAAAGAATTTATTTCCTTTAATAAAGGATGTGAAATATTACAAATATGAAAAAAATATTGATATTAAGTTAGGGTTTTATCAAATGGATTTGTCTTCATTACATAAATGTGAATTGTTGTGGTAAGTTCCAAGATTGAAAATCATATTGTTAAATACCTCCTCAACGAGTCAACATCAGGAGAATTGGATCAACTGTCTCAATGGATTATGGAGCCTAAAAATCAAAAAAAATTTCAAAAATATATACAATCCCATTATAAAATTACTATTTCCTTGAACAAACCTGATGTCGAAAAAATAAAGAAGAACCTTTTAAGTGAGATTAAAAAGGATAAAACAAGATTAATGAAACAAACGGCCAGGAAACTTATGGCATATGCATCCGTGGGCATACTGTTATTAGGTCTTGGATATAATATTCTAAAAGATCATCTAGATAGGAGTGGACATCAGGAACCCCTAAATATAGGACAATCAGTGATCATTGAAACTAGTAACGGGGATGTTCAACCATTATCGGAGGAAGGAAGTAAAATAATCCGTAGTAAAGATGGTAAGGTACTTGGTAAGCAAAATGGTGCACAGCTGGTCTATTTACATACGCATAATTTAAAATCATTATCCTACAATACTATCCGTGTTCCCTACGGCAAGCGGTTTAATGTGGTTCTTTCAGACGGTACCCGTGTTTATTTGAATTCAGGCACTTCTTTAAAATATCCTGTCGAATTTTTAAAGGGGCAAGATAGACAGGTGTTCCTATCTGGGGAGGCCTACTTTGATGTCGCCGAAGATTCCGCCCGCCCCTTTAAAGTTCATGCCGATGAAATTGAGCTGGTTGTATTGGGTACTATGTTCAATATATCTTATTATCCAGAGAATCCCGAAATCCAAACAGTTCTTGTAGAAGGGTCAGTTGAAATCAAGAACCGTAAAATGATAGACTATCAGTCAATTAAGCTCAAACCAGGGAAAATGGGTAAATGGAACAAGAAAACCCAAAAAATGTCTATCGAAAGTGTAGATACCTATATTCATACGGCATGGATGCAGGATAAATTGATCTTCAGGTTTGCCACTTTCAAGAGTATTAGACATGCTTTGGAGAGAAAGTATAACGTAACCATTAAAAATCTGAACGGTGATTTAGACCAACAGCGTTTTGATGCCTCTTTTGATATAGAATCTATTGATGAAGTGTTGCAATCATTCAGTAGGAGCTATGATATGGATTACAAAATTGTAAACAACGAAATAATTATTGAATAATCCAAAAAAAAGACGTTATGCAAAACAATAAATAGCCTCTTCAAATAAAAAACCGAAAAATGTGCCAGCATTTTCCGGTTCGGTAAAAAGATTTATAAAAATTAAATAACTAACTCGAAATTATGAAAAAATTCATAGAACCAAACAATTTGCGTAAGCATATTTCGCTATCAAAGTTGAAAATGAAACTAACCATACTTTTCTTAATTCTTACCCTATTCCAAATCAATGCGAATTCTTATTCACAGAACAAAAAGATTTCCTTGAATATGCAAAATGTCACTATTGCCGATGTGATTCAGGAAATAGAGGCTATATCTGATTTTAAGTTCTTATTGAACCGACGAGATGTGGACCTTGATCGCAAGGTTTCAATTGAGGCAATAAAAGAACCCTTGCCATCGGTTTTAACAAAATTGTTTGAAGGTGAAGGGTTGGGTTTTAAAGTGTTTAAGAAACAAATAATCCTACATGGGGTAGCAAATAAGTTGGAATCAACACCCAAAATGCCATTACCTATGAAGACAAGTATTCTTCTGTTCCAGGAATTGGTTTCTGGATCGGTCAAAGATGGTAATGGACAACCATTGCCGGGTGCTAGCATTGTAGAAAAGGGTACCGCGAATGGAACGCAATCTGACTTTGATGGTAATTTTTCGTTGGAGGTCACCAATGAAAATGCCACCTTGGTGATTTCTTATATAGGGTTTGCAAAAAAAGAAATCGAGGTAAATGGAAGAACCAGTTTCGATATCATATTAGAGGAGAGTGCCGCAGGCCTTGATGAAGTGGTTGTTGTCGGCTATGGTACCCAACGTAAGAGTGATTTTACCGGTGCCTTGAGTTCTTTGAAGAGTGATGACCTTAATCCCGGTACCAATGTGTCCGTTGATCAGTTGCTGGTGGGCAGAGCAGCAGGAGTACAGATAAGCCAGACAAGTGCGGAACCTGGAGGAGGAATTTCCATTAGGGTGCGAGGTGCAAGTTCTATATCAGCTGGCAATGAGCCATTGTACGTCATCGATGGTTTTCCAATCGACAATTCACAAGGGCTTTCTGGATCTGACCCCAATACGGGTATGGGCACCAACGTAAACCCTAGGAACCCCTTAAATACCTTGAACCCCCAAGATGTAGAATCTATTGAAATTCTAAAAGACGCATCAGCAACAGCAATCTATGGGTCTAGGGGCGCCAATGGAGTTGTCTTGATTACAACCAAAAAGGGGTCAGCACAAAGACTGACCGTAAATTATGATGAATCGGTAGGGTTTCAGCAAGTTCACAATAGAATAAATCTTCTCTCTGCATCAGAATATATTGATGTTATCAACGGTATTGCTGTAGACAATGGCAATGAGCCTGTGTTCACCCAAGTAGACATCCAACAAATAGGTGCCGGTACTGATTGGCAGGACCAAATTTTCAGAACAGCCATTATACAAAATAGAAATTTATCAATTTCAGGAGGAAGTGAAAATTCCAAGTTTTTTGTCTCTTTAAACCAATACAATCAAGATGGGGTGGTCAAAAATACCGGTATTAAAAAATATATCGGCCGAGTAAATTACGAGAGCACACTTGGCAACAAGGTCAGAATGGGCCTCAATCTTAATACAAGCCATATCAAGGACAAAAATAGTGTTGATGGCGTTGGATTCAATTACAGTTCGGGGCCCATTTTTTCAGCACTTTCATATGACCCCACTGAACAGGTATTTGATGAGAATGGCAATTTCAGCGAATCTTCCCAATTGACCGTGAACAACCCTTTGAGCTTAGTTGAGGGTGTGTTGAGCGAAAACCTCACAAACCGCACACTCGGGAATATATACTTTCAGTATGAAATCAGTAATTTATTGAATGCCAAACTAAGTTTTGGGTCAGATAGGTCGAACTCCCGAAGAGATGTTTATAACTCTACTTTGACCGTGAACGGAAGGGCACAGGGCGGGGTTGCCAATGTCTCGACATTAGAACGCAACAGCAACCTCGTTGAATTTACCATGAATTATAATAAGAAGTTTGGTTCTGAAAGTAATTTGAGCGTTTTGGCCGGTGCTACCTATCAAGATTTCAGTGTGAGGGAATTTTCGGGAACCATTGGAGGTTTTCCTGATGATATAATAGAAACCAACAATCTATCATTGGGGGACACTGGAAATGACAACCTAAGAAGCCTGAAAGAAGAAAATGTGCTAACCTCGTACCTAGCAAGATTTAACTATAATCTTATGGATCGCTATCTCTTTACGGCAACGGTTCGAACTGACGGTTCTTCTCGTTTTGGAGAGAATAACAAATTCGGTTATTTTCCTTCGGCAGCTTTTGGTTGGAAACTTTCAAATGAAGTCTTTGTACCTGATTTTTTTGAGGAACTGAAACTTAGGGCGAGTTGGGGTCAGACGGGCAATCAAGAAATAGGCAACTACAGTTCCTTACTTACTTTCAGCAGTAGTACAAACGCCGTTTTTGATAATCAACCTATTACCACCACAAGACCTTCAAGGATTTCAAATCCCGATTTGAAGTGGGAGACTACAGAACAGCTCAATATTGGTTTGGATATGTCTATACTAAAAGGAAGGCTACGTACCTCGGTAGACTTTTTTGTCAAAAACACAAGAGATTTACTCTTTGACTTGCCTTTACCTTCGGCATCCGGCTTTAATTCTATCTTATCGAATGTCGGAAAAATACAGAACAAAGGTTTCGAGGCATTGATCAACAGCATAAATGTATCTTCACCCGACTTTATGTGGACTACCGCAGTAAATTTTTCTATGATCAAAAATGAAGTATCCGATTTGGGCAGAATAGATGAGATTCCCACGGGAAACATAGCTGATATTGGAAACAATGCCATAATCAGGAGAGGTGAGCCGTTGGCATCCTATTTCGGCTATGAGGTAACGGGCATTTTTCAAGAAGGCGATGACATTGCCAATTCGCCGCAACCTACAGCACAACCTGGATTTCCAATCTTTAGAGATGCTGATCAAGATGGCACAATCGACCCCGATGACCAAATCATTTTAGGGGATCCATTTCCTGATTTTACATATGGGATAAACAACAGTTTCAGTTATAAGGGCTTGACCCTGGATATTTTCATACAAGGTCAAGAGGGGGTTGAGCTCTTAAATGTCAATGCCATTCAAAGCCTCTATCCTGGTACGTTTAGGTTGAACAGATATGCACATCAATACTTGGATAGATGGACTCCCCAAAACACAAACACTATATGGCCTTCGGGTACCAATCCTTCATCATACGGTGGAGGAAGGGTCAATTCACTGGTTGTCGAAGACGCGTCCTATATAAGGTTAAAAAGCATAAACATCAGCTATCAAGTACCTGTTGACAACATAAAGTTCTTGTCTTCTTTAAAGCTCTATTTGACAGGACAAAACTTGTTGACCATAACAGATTATTCAGGTTTCGATCCAGAGGCCAATTCCTTTGGAAGAAATAACACCAAGGTTGACTATAGCAGCTACCCCTTGGCAAGCAGCTGGATTTTGGGTGTAAACATTGGATTATAAAATTAAATTTACTAATATGAAATCACTATATAAATACTATGGAATTGCGGTGCTGGCCCTATCGGCATCGTGCACTGATATCTTGGAGGAAGAAACATTCTCCGAACTGGAACCCGAAACATTTTTGGCCACTGAGAAAGGAATTAGGTCGTTGCTTGGTTCCGCATACAGTTCAATACAAGTGCAACCCGGCATACCCCAGCAAGGTATTTATGCATTATCGGGACTTTCTTCGGGAGAAGTGTCAAGCTTAAACGGGAGCATTGAAATATTTTATAGGCAGCTTTCCGATTTCACATGGGACAGCAATAATAGACATATTTTAGGGCAGTGGGACCTATATTATGCAGCTATCAGAGATGCAAACGTGGTGTTGAGCAATATTGACAATGGCCCATTTAGTGAAGATTTCAAAACTCTGATTACCGCCGAGGCTCGCTTTATTAGAGGGTATAGCTATTCTAAGCTATATAACCTTTTTGGCCCAGTGCCCTTGTATAAGGATTTATTTAACGAAGACCTTTTACTACCCAGAAGTACAGAGGCCGAAATAGAATCGTTCATCGAACAAGAATTGATTTTTGCGTCAACAAACCTTCCAATTAGAGCAATTGAAGAAGGTAGGGCGACCAAAGGAGCTGCGCTTGGCACCTTATGCAAACATTATTTGAATACCAAAGAATGGCAGAAAAGTGCGGAAAAGGCAAACGAAATCATCTCTTTGGGGGTTTATGAACTTTTGCCCGATTACGAAGAAGTTTTCAGTTTGGACAATGAAATCAATGATGAAATGGTATGGGCACTGCCTCACGTAGCTCCTGATGCTGGCAACCAAATAAATGCGCTCACTTACCCAAGTGATTTTCCTAGACCGGGAGACCTTAGGCTGTATCCGGTCATCATATTTTTTGAAGATGAATTTGTATTATCGTTCGAGGATAATGATGCTAGGAAAAACTTGATTGTTACTGAATACACCAATACGGCCGGGGATGAGATTCAGCTTTTTGGCAACGACCGTTCTTTTCCTGCTAAATATCCCATGGATCCCAATGGATCGGGAGATGGGCAAGGAAACGACATCCCTGATATTCGTTACTCAGATATTTTGTTATCGAGAGCTGAGGCTTTGAACGAACTCAACGGACCTGTTCAAGAATCAATCGATTTGATAAATCAGGTTCGCAGCAGAGCCGGAGCAAGTGAAATCTCACTTGCTGATTTTTCAAAACAAAGTTTGAAGAGTTTCATATTGGATGAAAGAAAAAGAGAATTTTTCTGGGAAGGCAAAGGAAGGGAAGACCAGCTTAGACAAGATGTATTCATATCTAAAGCTGTTGAAAGAGGTAAGCTTGCCCAAACGTTTCATGTATTGTTCCCAATTCCTCAGATCAATTTAGATGCAAATCCAAAATTGGTGCAAAACGAGGGTTATTGATTTTTGTAGAACATTTTTATTTCGAGCACAGTGGAAAAGGAAAATTCGTTGCATTTAGAGAAGAATTAACAATCTTTAAGGACGGAATGATTGAAATGGTTTCCAAAAAATAGATGCTGAGCTACAAGCTTAAATTGTGTGATTCGCACACATAGCTTCAATAAATCCCCCCACGGATTTAGAACAAAGGAAGGGTTTGAAATGGGTCTGGATAAGCCCGCGTAAACTGACCCACCTTCGCCGGATGAAACCGACCAGGGCAAATGGACTGCCCAGATTTGATCTATCCGTGGGTTAAACTTAGTTTTTATTTTTCAATTTTCTTCTCATTGATTCTCCTTTTATATCTATTCTGTAGGCTGTATGCACCAAACGATCGAGGATGGCATCGGCTAGTGTTCTCTCCCCGATGATGTCGTGCCATTTTGATACGGGCAATTGTGGACTATAATTCTGTGTTTTTATCTCAGAATAACCGTACATGGTACCATTCACATTTTTTAGTAAAATAGGCTCTACCCATCATAAAATAAAGGGTTTGATAGAACTTGTAATCAGAAAACCTTTATAGGAAAAATACTTTCAAAACAATCCTTTCTACTTATTTTATCATATAACTTCTTAATGAGAAGTGATTTAAACTTTTTTTGGATCGAAAGATAGGGCTACGGACATTTGTGTCGCCAAACATAAATACCATAGCCCATGTACAAAAGATACCATAGAAATGGAGATAGTTCCGCACATACCTTTACCGAAAAGGGGTTTTGCCCCAACGGCTCCCTTGTACGAGATTGTCAATGCGATACTCTACAAGTTGAAGACGGGCGTGCAATGGGAGTACCTGCCCACGAGCTCGCTGTTCTCCCAAAAGGTCCTGAGTTGGCAATCGGTCTACCACCATTATCGCAAATGGTGCCGTTCAGGGACATTTCTGGATTGTTGGATCGGTATTTTAAAACGGTACAGGGACATGTTCGACCTCTCCAGTGTCGATCTTGACGGCAGCCACACTGCCATCAGGGGAGGCTAGGCCGTGGAATACCAAGGCCGCAAAAAGGGCAGGACCACCAATGCCCTCTTCCTTACCGATAGGCAGGGACTGCCCTTGGCCATCTCGGAACCGGTATCCGGTAACCACAATGACCTTTTTGACATCGAGGTACTGCGTAGGCTCCATAACCAAAATGGGCGTCATGCCCTCCTTCTTCGGGACCACCCCCAGGCCAGTGTTTCACCATCGCATTCACGCTTTGGTAGCCCCAACCGCCATCACCGGAAGATTGAAATCCATCCACATAGGCCCTGGCCATATCGGTGGCCAATTTAGGGTCCTCACCCATGGTACCATCAAAACGGGACCAACGGGGTTCCGTGGCCAAATCAATTTGGGAGGAGAGTGCCGTGGCAATGCACAAGGCACGATATTCCTTGGAAGCAATCTCCCCAAATTGCTTCATCAATCCAGGATCAAAACTGGCCGCAATGCCCAAGCTACTGGGCCACATGGAAATCTGTCCGCCCGATCCTGCATTGAATTCCGCATAGGAATCGCTGCCATGCCTTGGATACGAACTCGTGTTCACCGGAATGCCCATGCCGATACCTTCCACAAAGGCTTGCGCATTGTTGTTCCATTGCGCAGCAACTCCGGGAGATTCCACGCTGGTAATCAATACATGCCGTAAGTTGTCATACTTTAAAAAAACTTGTTGGGCATCGGAAAGGTCACTTGCCTTTGCCCCACTTTCCGCAAAAGGCTTTACATTGTAGGTCGCCGGACCAAAAAAACGGTTCCCACCTCCTGGAATGGATTGGTGGGCACTGTACAACATCAATCCGGCAATTCGCTCAATGCTCATCTTGGAAGCCAAGTCCTGGGCTCGTTCCTCAACGGGCAATCGCCAATCCTCATAGGAATCCAGTCCCATTTTGATTTAGATCCTTGAAGGCCAATTGATCTACTTCAAGGATGAGAACCCCGGATTTAGAGCAATACCCTAAACTTTTCCCAACTTGTTGGTGTACAAGATTGAATTCTCCTTTATTCTCTTCGGTAAATTTTGGACCACTGCAGCCCGTCAAGAGTATAACTGAAACAGCAATGCTAAAATAGAATGGGCGCTTTTAGGATTTCATATTGGTGTATTTTGTGTTCAAAGACTGTTTTTTGGCTTTCCGTTTTTAGGATTTTTGGGAGGAATCATATAGATGCTATTTGTTTCTGGGCATTTTTACCGGCATTACTGTCCTAAACCCTAAATGCTCCATTCCCGAATCAGGACTGGTGGCCATACGGGCACTTATCCGGTAGCTGGCACAATAGGAGGCACTGCATAGGAAAGACCCGCCCTTGATCACTTTTTCCTTGGCATATGGGTTCGAGGGATTATAGGCCTCAAAAGCCCCTTTAGGGTTTTGGGTAACCTCGTTTTTGTCCGCAAGTTCCTTATAATAATTCGTGTTGTACCAGTCGCTAGTCCATTCCCAGACATTTCCGGCCATATCGTAAAGGCCAAAGTCGTTCTTGGGATAGCTCATCACGGGGGCCCTACGCTCAAATCCATCCTCTTTGGTATTGTTCAACGGAAATTCCCCTTCCCACGAATTGGCATGGGAACTCAACTGCGAGACATCGCTTCCCCAAAAGAACAGCTCGTCCTTTTTGCCTGCCCGTGCGGCATATTCCCACTCGGCCTCGGTGGGTAATCTCCTTCCCGCCCACTTACAATAGGCCAGGGCATCCTCAAGGGCAATGTGCACCACAGGCTCATTTTCCTTGTCCTTAATAGTGCTTTCCGGCCCGTTGGGATGTTTCCAATTGGCACCTATCTTCCATTCCCACCATTGCGAATAATCATATAGGTTAGTCACACTGGATTTGGTTTTTTTGAACACAAGGGACCCTGGCTGCAAAATGGAGTCATGGGGTTTGGGAGTGCCCTCTGGCAATTGTTTCTTCATTTCCTCCCAATCAATTTCCCGTTCTGCGACAGTTACGTAACCGGTCTCATCCACAAATTTGACGAACTGTTCATTGGTGACCTCATGGATGTCCATAAAAAAACCGTCAACGTGCACCTGGTGCGCCGGCTTTTCATGCATCATGGCCATTTTGTCCTTAGCGACGGCACCCTCCATAAATTCTCCACCTGGTATCCAAACCATACCTTCTGGTGCTTCGGTCGGTGAATCTGTTAATTTTGGAGGCCCCTCTATTTCTGTTATGCCAATGGATTCATTTGCTCCATCTGTTTTGGTCCTGCACCCTATCAGGAAGACAAACAGGATAATAAAAAGTGCCGATTTATGCTTTAATACCATTGTTCTTGGTTCTATGAAGATGTTTTGACCTGGACTATATGGTTAATTTCGTGTTTATAAATATTCTTGGTACAACCTTTTTCTTTTTTCGGGGGAAAGTTTCCAATATTCAACCAATGGGTTGGCTTTGACCTTTTCATAATATTCCTCAATGAATTGCCGGTTTTGGGCATCGTTGTCCCCGTATTTCACCCTTAATTGTTCAAGTTCCTTGTGAAGCTCTTTTTGGATGCTTGCATAGGATAGATCTCCATATACATTGTTCAGTTCATTAGGATCCTTTTGGAAGTCGTATAATTCCCATTTATCCAAATCATAGTAGAAATGGATCAACATGTATCTATCGGTGGTAATTCCGTAATGCCTTCTTACATCGTGCTCGGAAGGATGTTCGTAGTAGTGGTAGTAATGGGCTTTTCTCCAATCCTTAGGTGTGTTTCCCTCTAAAATGGGCAGCATGCTTTTCCCTTGCATGTCCGCTGAAATTTCGGTTTGTGCGATATCCAAAAAGGTTTCGGCAAAATCCAGATTGGAAACCAGGTCCTTATTGGTCGTTCCTGGGCTGACCTTACCGGGCAACTTTACCAGTAATGGAGTTTGCAAAGATTCCTTATACATCCATCTTTTATCAAACCAGCCGTGTTCCCCCAAATAGAATCCTTGGTCGGAGGTATAAATAACAATAGTGTTCTCATCGAGCCCAGCTTCCTTTAAATAATCCAATACTTGGCCAACCCCTTTGTCCACGCCGGCAATACAGGCCAAATAATCCCGCATGTAACGTTGATACTTAAAACGGGTCAGATTGTCTCCCTTAAGATTAGCTTTCTTGACCTTTTCGTTGATAGGCCCATAGATAGAATCCCATTTTTTCTGTTGTTCCTCTGTAAAACCAGCTTGGGGTTGGTCCGTTATTTTAATATCCTGTGCCATTTTCATGGCTTCGGAAATGGACATATAGTTCATGGCGGCTACCTCCCTGTTTCCTGAGTAATCATCGAACAAAGTCTTTGGTTCTGGAATCTCTACATTTTCATACATGCCCAACTCATTTGGTCCCGGCTGCCATGGTCTGTGTGAGGATTTGTGTCCCAAAAACAGCATAAAGGGCTGGTCATCGGATTTGATGGCGTCAATCCATTTGATGGCTTTCTCCGTAATGATTTCCGTAGTGTATCCTTCCAATTGATATTGTCCCTCATTATTGATGAAAAGGGGATTGTAATAGGATCCCTGACCTGGTAGAATGTCGATATAATCGAATCCTTTGGTCGGTTTATCGCCCAGATGTAGTTTACCGAGCACCCCGGTTTTGTATCCCGCCTGTTGGAGCAATTCACCAAAGGTTTGTTGGTCAAAGTCGAATTTGGTACCGAACCTATTGTCGATAAATCCATTTTTATGACTGTACTTGCCCGTGAGTATGGTAGCCCTTGATGGCCCACAAATAGAATTGGCAACCAGACAATTCTCAAAGAGCATGCCTTCCTTGGCAATCCGATCAATATTGGGAGTTGGTGCTACTTGGGCCAATCTACCGCCATAGGCACTGATGGCCTGATAGGCATGGTCATCACTGATAATGAAGACAATATTGGGCCTTTTTTGGTTTTCATCTTTTTGTTGGGCCTGTATTTTGGTAATGCTGAACGACCACAACATTACGAATACCAGTATGATTTGAAAAGGATTCTTCATGTTATTTTATTTAAACTTATAGATGATTTCTGTTGGCTTATATCCTATACGATGCGCATTGACTTGAATGGTCTGCCCTTTTTTGAGTGATATGTTACCACCGGTGTAAACATTCCACGGCTTGGGCACGGTCACTGTTTTTTTGTTGTTATGTGGCATTAGGTAGAAAAAGTCCCAAGTTTTTATGTCCCGTACCAAGGTGGAATCCGCTACATTGTCCTTGAATATTCGATAACCTATGGAGGCACCATCGGTGGCACATGAAAGTGTTACACCTTCCTTGCTTTTTTTTATGACTGGTTTTTCGGTCATAGGGGCATCATCCTTACCTTTCCACCACATGTTCCTGACCATTTCTTTTTCTGGAATTTTACCGGTGTCCCCAACAACTTCCAGCCAGTTAAAAAGTACTTCTTTCAACTCGTTTTTCTTGTCTTGGTATGCGGGGTCGTCTGCTAGATTGTGTACTTCGTCCGGATCTTTGGTGGTATAATAGAATTCTTCTTGCGGTTTTGGCGTATTGAACCAGTCCGAAAGGTATGGATTGGTAATCTTGCCTGCATCCCTCATATCAATGATTTCCTGCATGCTGACCATTTGTCTTCTGTAGGCCAAATCCTGGTATTTGGGCAATTCGGGATGAAAATTATAAACGTACCTAAAGGTCCCATCGGTCACAGAGCGAACTCTATCATATTTATCCGCCATTCTATCCCTGCCGGCAAATACATATTGGTTCTTTTCACTTCCCGATTTTGGGCCCAAAAATGGCTTGCCCTGCAAGTAGTCTGGAATATCAGCCCTGGCAATGGATAACATACTGGGGGCGAAATCAACGGAACTGATCAAGTCATTGTTCACGGTACCGGCCATTTCAGATCCTGGATGTTTCACAACAAATGGGATATGGGTGCCTCTCTCCAAGATTTCACGTTTCATCCAGGGCAAATTGCCTCCATGATCACTATAAAAGATCACATAACTATCATCATAGACCCCATCTTTTTTTAGTTGTTGGATCAATTCTCCCACATCACTGTCCATTTGCTCAATCCGAGTATACAAGGCAGCCTTGTCGTGCCTCATTTGTTCCGTATTCTGGTAATAAAGGGGCAGCACCATTTTAGATGGATCGTAGTAGAGGGAATCTGGAGGAGAAATGATTTGGGACTCATGCGAAATGGCAAAGTTAAAGACACTGAAGAAAGGTTGCCCAGCCTTCCTGTTTTGGTAGGAGGCACCAATACTGCTTTCGTCCCAAACGGTCACGGGCTCCTCAAATTGATAATCTTCTTTTGCGTTGTTCGATGTGTAATACCCAACTTTTCTCAGATACTCGGGAAAAGCCTTGACTTTTGGTGGTAACACGGCCGAATAGCTGGGGACCCCTTCGGGCATCAATTTTGAGTTGTTATGAGTAGTTCTCATATGGGAAGTCCCGATGGAGATCTGGTTCATTCCCGTAATGATAGAGGACCTACTTGGGGCACAGACCCCAGCAGTCGTATATACCCGCGTATACCTAACGCCATCCCTTGCCAGTGCGTCAATATTGGGAGTCCGCACAGTGGCATCCCCATAAACCCCGATATAGGGGGAAATATCTTCACAAACGATCCAAACAATATTAGATTTGGTCTGGGAAAATGTGTGCGCGGTGAAAATAAATATAAGAAGAATCGTAAATCGTTTGGTAATCGTTCTTAAAAATAATGTTACAGTATGCGAAAAAGAATCAAAAATCATGTTGTACAAGATTGGCTTCACTAATTAGAGCGATCCATTTTCCTTTTATAGACAAGATTTTGATTTTTTTTTCTAGTGTGCTACTTCAGCTAAAATGGCAATAAACTCTCATTCTTTTAAGTGAAACATTAAAATCTCATAGGGTGTCTTTCCCTTAAATGCACCTTGTGTTCTATAAAGTTATAAAAGTCTTCCCATTGTTTTATTTTCTTGTTCAAATCAACATCATCAGAATAATCTAGTAGTTGATAAAACTCTTTCTTGTCCGTGAGGTGTGATCGTTCCACCTTTCCGTGAGCTGTGGTCTTCCTGGCTCTATGTAACGGTGCTCCATGCCAAGGTCCTTCACGTGCCAATTGAACCTAGATTGGAACTCATGTCAATTGTCTGTCTGGACTGCATGGATTCGGAAAGGGAACTTATTGGCAACATAATCCATAAAGTCAATGGAACTTGACTGGTTGTGACTTTCATATACTTTCAATGCCCTGATACGCGTGTAATCATCAATGGCCGTGTACTGATATCGTTTTATCTTTTTTCCTTCGTTGGTGTGGAAAATCAAGAATTTAACATCCACTTGGACATGGTGTCCCGGAGTTTCCTTGGCGTAACGTTTAGGTCCCATCGCTTTTCTGGTAACTGCTCGTTTGAGCGGTTTGATACCGTTTCTTTTAAGGGTCCTATAAACACTTGATTCAGAAATATTGATGTCATGGTATCTTTCCAAGTACCATTTGATACGCCATGCGCCAAGTTTGTATTTCCTTCTAAGGTCCAATATCAGATCAACCGTTTTTTGATTGATTCTATTGGGGTAGGTATCCGCTTCCCTTTTTTTCCTTAAAAGACCCTCTGTCCCATACTAATCATACTTTCTTTTCCAGCTAAAGAAAGTGCTCCTGCTCACATTGAACATCTCACAGGTTTCCTTGACCTTTCCATAATCTATTGCAAAGTCCAATACCCTCAGTTTGAACTTCCATCTCAAAAGTGTCTCTTTAAATATTATCAAAATAGTACACTTTTAGTTGACGTAGTCACATACATGAACAAGTAACAGGGAGCCTTCAGGAGGTCCTACATTCTACATAAATAATATACAACCTAAAGTCTCACTTAAAGGGGAGGGATTTTCCCTGGATAAATATAATAAAATCGAGCACTTATGTATATTAGTTAATACTTAATCTGACAATCTCAATATATTAGTTTAACCCTTGAATTAGTGGAAACGCCAGACATAGTATATCATCTTCGTCGGGTCAAAGTGAGTGTAGCTGGCCAGTGAAAGTGAGCCACTTTTGATTTGTGCTGTTTGTAAAGTCCCAAAGGTCTTTTTTTGCCAAAGAGGACCATGGCGAACAAGCAGGTAGACGTGCAAAAATAAATAGATATTCAAATTCTACACCTGGGGTGTGAGCAAGCGGCGGATAAGCCAGAAGTTAGGCATCTTCCGAACACGGTGGACAAGCACATCGATTTCTCTAAGCTTTACCGCTTGACGACATATGAGGTGGAGAATATTTATACTCCTTGATGGGCTAAAATCAAGCTCTTCTGATATGAAATGACTTATTTAAAATGATTTCAATATCTTTCTTTAAAAAGTTCGAATTCTGTCCTGCCGAGGTCACGACACTCAGGAAACCACGCCCTTTCGGACGTGGTTCTTTGTTTTATGGAAAAGCCAAACGTAGTTTGAGCTTTGGAACAAAATAAAGAAAAAGCAGCGCCAGCTGCGTAGTTTCCTATTTGCAACATTGAGCACAAAGGATGTGCGTCAGCACATCCTGCTACGGTCACGAATACATCGAAAAGCAAGCAAAATCATAAGGCTTGCTTTTTTGGTTTTATGCTTTTTGATTTTCAGCCCGTAGCGCAAAGGATGTGAAGCAATCCTGCCGCGGTCACTTGGGCAGTAATGCCAAAAAAAGAAAACCTTGCAAATCTATGAGATTGCAAGGTTTTCGCAGTTTTTGGTCAAATCCAATCTTCTACTAAGAAAAAATTGAAAACACTATTCAAAAAAAGGTATTCCGGGCGTGGCATATTTCCGCATTGCCTCCTGATTGATCTCCACGCCAAGTCCAGGTTTGTCCGGTACAGGTATATAACCGTCCTTGGTCAAAAAATCACCCTCAAAATCGACAATTTCCTTGTACATTTCATTTTCATGGAAGTAAATCTGCCATTCGAGGATGAGGAAGTTTGGCACGGCCGCACAGACATGTGCCGAAGATATGGCACCAAGATATGAGGCGACCATGTGCGGTGCAAAAGGGGTATTATAGGTATTTGCCAGATTGGCTATGCGCAACCCTTCTCCCAAACCTCCACATTTTTGAAGATCCGGCATAATAACGTCTACGGCACCAATTTCAAAGGGATGCCTAAAACCGTAGGTCAAGTACCAATTTTCACCGCCACAAATCGGTGTGGTAGTCGATTCACGAATGCGTGCATAAGACTCCGGAACCTCAGCAGGAACCGGTTCTTCCAACCACATAAGATTGTAGGGCTCCAAAGCTTTGGCTATTTTCATGCCCGAAGCTTCATCAAATCTACCATGACAGTCCACACAAATATCAATGTCTTCGCCCACAGCCTCACGAACCGCGGCGATTTGGTTTTCCATACGCCTTAATTCTGGAATACTTACACTCCAATTGTACAGATCCAATTTATTGGGATCCTGACGATCATCAATATCAAATTTTACCGCAGTGAAACCATATTTGTCCACATCTTCCTTTGCTCTTCTACCCATCTCTTGTGGCTCAAGCCGACTTCCTGCCGTATCGCAGTAAACTCGGATCTTGTCGCGGAATTTGCCCCCCATTAATTGGTAGACGGGCAATCCCAGGGCCTTGCCCACCAAGTCCCACAGGGCTGATTCCAAGGCTGTCATCACACAGACATACATACCCGCTTGGGCTCCTTTAAAGAGGCCTCCCCTGCGCATTTCTTCCTGAAGCCGATTGATGTTCAAGGGGTTTTTACCAATCAAGTGATTTTTGGCCAAGTGGTGCACAACGTGGTATGTTCCGTAAACACCGTCAACACCTTGACCATGCCCAACAATATCCTGATTTGTGTAGATCTTCACAAAAAGGCTGTGCTCATTGCGAATAAACCCGCATTTCACTGCTGTAATCTTAAGATCGGATGGGGCTGATGATTTTGGCGTTCTTTCAATGGATGCTGCCAGACCGTCATAGTTTGTGGCCAGCATCGCGCCGGTGATGCCTAAAGTAGCTCTAGACAAGAAGGACCGACGGGAAGGTTTTTTGTTTGAGGTTGAGGAAAAGAGTTTCATTGATTTTGATTTATGATTTATGATTTTGATATACTAATTACTAAATATACTAAAAAATGAAAATAGATCTTCAATGGAAAGCCAGCACACTCAGACAAGGCATGAATGATTTTAACATATTGGGCATATCAATAAAACTTGAAGTAGCAAAAAATATAACAACCCCTTGAATGAAAACCGTAAACTGATTCAGGAAAAATGGGAAAGAAGATATCCTTTTCACGGCCCAAGTTTCCAAAAAAAAAGGTTTTTGATTAAATTGGTTTTGTAGAAAGTCAAGTAAGGGCTAGGGTTGGAAAAAAGACCCACCATATCCAAGAGCACGTATGGTAAGGCCTCTTAACCAACATTGATTCTGATAACTAAATCTGGGTTCAGGTATTCGCTGAACAAAGTAAATCTAAGGTCCAACTCCTACCTTATTTAGGGATATGCTTCCCTTTTGGAGGTGCAAAACTCCAATAAAGGGAAGCAAAAATCTCATTCATTATTCATTCAATCCTGGGTTCACAATGGTCTCACTGGCGGGGAGAGGCAAATAATATTCAATCTCTCCTAAGGGCTGTAGATCATCAGGATGCTTGTTTGCGATGACATCTTCCACCATTTCCAGCCTGACCAGGTCAAACCATCGACAATACTCTCCAGCAAATTCCCAAGCTTTTTCCTGTACAATTTGTTCTTGGGTTATGGAGGTATAGTCCACAGAAAGTGCCGGGGTATCCAAAGGAAGTCCGTGAGCCCTTCTGACAATTTTATTGATGGCTTCCAAGGCTTCTGGATCACTGTTGTTTCCCGTGGCCATTACCTGTGCCTCGGCAAAAATAAAATAGACCTCGGCCATCCGTTCCAAAGGAAGTGAAAGCGTATTGAGCCATGTCATCCTGTCTCCTTGGAACTTTTTGAAATAAGGCCTGCCTGTATTAAAATCTTGCCAAGGGGTACCATCAGGCAATTCGGTCTGAAAGGTTACCTCCTTGCGCAATTGGTCAGGATATTCATTAAAGAAGGTGATCTCGCTGAAATAGTCATCCCATCCCCCAACATCACCGGGAATGGCGGCATTTCCATAAATGGCATTACCACTACCTCCCTGACTGCCCGAGAAATTAAGGGCAAAGACCTCCTCTTTGTTACCATCATTGTTCATATCTGGTGTGGGCCATAAGTCAGCAAAATTGTCCATGAGTCCCAACCCATATTCCTCTTCATTATCTATTAAATCTTTGGCCACCTGAGCGGCTTGGGCATATTTGGAGGTGTCCTTTAAGGGCCAGCTTGCCATATGCAGGTATACTTCCGCCAAGATGGCCTTAGCGGTACCCTGACAAGCTCTTCCCGGGGCCAATTTGGTTTTTTGCATTAGGTTGATTGCCTGCTCCAAATCGGAAATAACCTGGGCGTAAAGTTCCTCAACAGAACTGGAGGTCATGCTGAGGGTCTCTTCATCAAATTCATGCGAGTTCAACAAAATGGGAGCCTTTCCCCATAACCGGACAATCCAAAAGTAACTGTAGGCCCTTAGAAAATAGGCCTCTCCAGCTATCTGTTCTATGGCGGTCGCATCGCCTTCAGCAGTCTGATAGTTGGCAATGATATTATTGGCACCCTGAATGCTCTTATAGACACCTCTCCATATCAATGGTAACCTTCCGTTCTGTTGGGACACATTGAATTGGTCAAACTCCCTAAAATCTGCCTTGTTACTGGCTTTATGGGTAGTGAGATCATCTGACCCCATGAGGATGGCCTGGGTAGCCGCAGTGGCAAAACCGGAAGCCCATGTTTTTTCCAAGGGCGCGTAAGACCCGGCCAAAGCAGCATTCAATCCCCCTTCATCGGAAAGAGCATCCCCGTCAGGAGTCAACTGCGCAGATAGATCCTCATCCAAAAAATCGCTGCAGGAACCCAATCCTATAGTCAGACAAACAAGTATGATGAGTTTTATGTAAATCTTATTTTTCATGATGTATTGTATTAAAAGTTAAGCTTAACTCCCAAGGTCCATGTTTTGGAATTCGGATAAGAGCCTGCGTCCCCTCCACTTGAGTCTCCAATTCCGTTATTGGAATATGCCTCGGGATCTAAACCTTTGTAGTCTGTGATTGTCCACAAGTTGGTACCACTCAGAATCACTTGCATATCGATACCTTTGATGGTTTCTTGGGGAAGATTATAGGAAAGGCTCACGTTCTTCAACCTCACAAAATCTCCTTTTTCAACAAACCTTGAGGATTGTATCTCCTCTAGGCTGGTGGGGCTAAAATGAGGAATGTCGCTATCTTCGTTCCCTGGGGCCCAACGATTTAATATGTCTACATGTACGGATTCCCTGGCATCCACATTGGGCATTACCCCTGTAGCATACCCAAAGTTCCATTTATCAAAGCCTGTCATTGCATTAAAGAACAGGTTTAGGGTGAAGTCTTTGTAGCTAATAATGTTATTCCAACCATAGGTGGCCGTTGGGGTACCATTGCCTATGATTTGCATGTCATCCGCATTGATACTGTTATCTCCGTTGATGTCTTCATATCGGGAATCACCTGGCACATTTCCATAAACGGCAGCTTCGGCCGCTTGATCAGATTTCCATGTTCCCAAATACCGAAGGCCCCAATAGGTTGAAAGTGATTCACCGGGGGTTAGAATATTCTCTGGCTGGTTGGTAAGACCTGCCCCAACTCCACCTGAAAGAAAGATTTCCGATCGGTCACCAAGATCTACCACTTCATTTGTCAAGTAAGCGGCATTGAACGTGGTTTCCCAAGTAAAATTGCCGTTATCGACCAATGTGGCATTGATTCCCAGTTCCACACCTGAATTATCGACCTGTCCTACGTTTTTGACAATTTCCCCTCCTCCCACATAATCGGGAAGGGGTTGGTTGAGCAACAAATCCTCGGTTGATTTTTCATAATAATCCAAAGTAATGCCTAAACGGTTGTTGAAGAATCCCATATCCACTCCAAAGTTCAGCTGACTGGTGGTCTCCCAACGTAGGTCGGCATTCCCAGGGTTTCCCAAAACAAAACCTGGGGTCAAGCTTCCATTTAAATAGGAGGCTCCAGCTGTGTTTGGATTGGTGTTCAACGTGGTAATCGTACCGAAAGGAGCAATGGCCTGGCTTCCTGTCTGTCCCCAACTAGCCCTTAGTTTCAGCTCGTCAAAGAAGGTTTCTTGCATAAAATCTTCCTCAGAAATCCTCCACCCTAAGGCAACGGATGGAAAAGTACTGTATTTATTGTCCCCTCTAAACTTGGAAGAGCCATCCGACCTTACCGAGAGGGTAAGCAGGTATTTGTCCATGTACTCATAGTTCAATCTTCCTATATATGAGAGGAGTGTTTCCTTGCTTTTGATTGCGGTGGAAGCGGATGACCCCACCAAGTTGAGATTGTCATACCTAAAAATAGGAAAGAGCAAGTTACTGGCGTCGGTACTAAAGCCGTCCATTTCCCTACTCTGGTTCTCGAAAACTGCTGTTACCGTAAGATCGTGTACCCCATTGAAATTTTTCTTGTACGTGAGGTTGTTTGTGTTCTGCACAAAAAGACTTTCTATTGAGGACCTAGTGGCTGTAGCTGTTTCGTTGGCAAGACCCAAAGTAAAATTTTTGGTTTGTGCATTGGAATAGCTTAGGCCGAACCCCACATTAAAGGTTAGTCCTTCAAAGAATTCATAGTTGAGTGAACCATTGGTAGTAAAAGTGCTCACTTCCGAAATTCGATCGTTAAGGGCAGATTCCAATGGATTGGCCTTGATCGACGATATGGGGTCCCTAACGGTAAACTGCCCAGTCTCATCCCTGGCAGGGGTTGTAGGCGCCCAGGTCAAGGGACCGGCCAAAGAGCCACTGGTGTTCCCAGAACCATTTACGTTATTTGTTTCCCTTCGATTAAAGTTGGTCTTAATGTCAGCCGTAAGTTTATCACTTAGATTGGCCTTTACATTGGCCCTAAGTCCAATTTTGGTATAATCTGAATTTACGACAATACCTTCTTGATCCAGATAATTCCCCGATACAAAATAGGAAACCCCCTCTTTACCGCCTGAATAGTCTATTTGGTATTCCTGGCCGAAACCTGTTCTGAACAAGAGATCTTGCCAATCCGTGCCACCATTTACCCTGAAATTATTTATCTCTTCTTGGGTAAACTTTGGTGCCAATCCAAAATCCGTTGCCCTTGCATTTACAACTTCGGCAAAGGTGGCCGCGTCCAATAGTTCCCATTCCTTGATCAAATTGGCCACAGAAAGACGAGAGGTAAATGAAATCCTAGGTTTTCCCATTCTTCCCGACTTTGTTGTGATCAAGACAACCCCATTTGAACCCCTACTTCCATAGATGGCAGTAGATGAAGCATCCTTCAATACTTGCATGGACTCGATGTCCGCAGGGTTAACATCCCTAAAATCGGCCCCTACAAAACCGTCAATGACATAAAGCGGTTCATTGCTCCCATTGATGGAGTTGGCCCCCCTGATCCGGATGGATACTGTTCCCCCAGGAGCTCCAGAGGAATTGGTGACGTTGACCCCGGCAGTCCTACCTTGTAGAATTTGGTCCACCCGAGTAACGGGTTGGTCTTCATATTCATCTGAGCTTACCACTGAGATGGCCCCAGTCAAGTCTTTTCTTGTTTGTGACCCATATCCTACAATGACCACTTCGTTGAGGGCTTCGGCATCTTCCTGCAGTTGGATGTTCAAAGTTGTGTTTGTGCCCACTGTTCTTTCAACGGGCTTCATCCCAATATAGGAAAAGATCAATATGGCGGAAGAAGAGGAAACTTGAATACTGTAGTTCCCATCAAAATCTGTGGCCACCCCATTTGTGGTGTTTTTTTCCACTATGGAAACCCCGGGAAGAGGTTCTCCTCCTGAATCGGTCACAGTACCGGAAATGGTCATTTGCACCGCCACGGTATCTGTTGATATGTCATTGGCTGCCATACCGCTTTGACCCACTCTGTAGGAAACCTGTTCGGGTTTTAGTATAATTTGTTGGTTTTTAAAAACGTAATCAATACCCTTGTTTTTAAAGAAATCTGTTAAAACATCTTCCAAAGGTTTGTTTTTGGCCTTGATAGTCACTAGTCTTTCGGCATCAATTTTATCAGTATTATATAAGAACTTATATGGTGTATGAGCCTCGATTCTCTCAAAAACCTTATACATTTTCACTTGCTGCATATCCAAAGTAACTTTGGTTTTTTGTGAATATGAATTGGCTTGAACTGAAAAAACGGAAACTATCAAAAGGATGGTTGCCAGTTTCATTGCTAAACTAAATTTTAGCATAGAAGACCCCCATAAAAGGGCCTGCCTATCATTTTTTTCCATAATTTTACAATGTTATTAGTTAAATTGATTTTAGCTGATTATTCTTAATCGGGAAATGGTGCGACATTTTCCGATTTTTTTTTGATTGATCTTTTATTTCTTCATTGGCATATTGTTTTTTGGTTTATTTATTGTAATGTGATTACCCTCAACGGTATAATCAAAAGGGGTATCTTCACCAAATGAGTCCAAGACTTCCTTGATCGTTTCTTTGTCAAAAGTGGCCGTGAATACCTGATGGTCCAATTTGGCATAATTATTCACAATGGTCACCTTGTAGTGACGTTGTAATTTTTCAACAATATTTGTAAAGGGCAACTTCTTAAGGACCAGTTTTCCTTCTATCCAACTTGTATAAATACTAGTGTCGACTTTTTCAAATTTTATGTTTTTGTCACTGCGCGCCCAAGAAGCCTTATAACCCGGTTTCAGTAATACAGGAGAATGAATTTCATTGAATTTTTCTTTTTTACCGTATAAGCCTACAGAGCCTTCAACAAGCACGGTATTGATATCTTTATCCTCGGGATAGGATGAAATGTTGAAAGTAGTTCCCAATACACGAAGGTTCATGTTTCCGGCTGATACGATAAAGGGGCGTAGCGAATCCTTTATGACCTCAAAATAACCTTCGCCAACAATGGATACCTGCCGGTTTCCATCCTTGGAAAATTGAATGGGATAGCGAAGGAAAGACCCTGCATTTAGGTGGACCTTGGTTCCATCGGACAGCACAATACCAAATCTTTTTCCATAGGGCACAGTGAGTTCATTATACACCAATTTCCCCGAGTCCACTTCATCATTGGAATGCGCTTTGGAATAATCCAATACCACCCCTTTCTGTACGACCAACACTTCCCCTTTGTCATCATTGATGGTCTGCGAACTTTCAGGAGAAATAATTTTTATTTCCCCATTGTCCAGCTTCAAGGTAATTGCATCCTCAATATTGGGCGTATTTGCTTTGGGGTTTTGTAATAGAAAATACAGGCTGCCCAACCCGAATAATACTGTAATTACTGCAGCATACTTTAAAACCAGACGGGCGTAGTTTTTCCTGTAAGGGGGTTTTGTTTCAACACCGGTCTTTTCCAACACAACTTTCCACGCTTCATCTATATTTATTTCATCTACATTGGGCAATTCTTCGCCATTTTGGTATCGCTTTAGAAAAAACTCATAAAGATTTCGATTCTTTAAAGAGGCATTTACCCACTCTTCAAAGAACCGGTTTTCTTCTGGTGAGAGTGTTGAGGTGATCTTCTTTATTAGTATTGAGCCAATATCCACTTTGGTTTCTTCTTTATTCGCGTTCTATATATAAGACACGGAAAAAGAAAAAAGGGTGATGTGATTTTGATAAAAATTTAAAATAGGAGGGTGAATAACTGAAAATAAGCAAAAAACACTATTGAAATATATGTATTTCTCAATTCAGAGCGAAGAATTCTATAGGCCTTTTTGATGTGTGTCTTTACGGTATTTACAGAAATATCCATGGTTTCTGCCGCAACGCTATATTTCTCCCCTTCCATGGCACAAAGCTCAAAAACCTTTTTACACTGCTCTGGCAATTGTCCCATTGCCAGTTTAATTTTTTTGTCAATGTTTGTGTCCAATGGTGAGCAATCCTCAATAATTGCAAACGATAAATCTTGTTCTTCAAGGGGACGTTCCTTTTTGGTTCTCCGTAAATGATTAAGGCTTTTGTTTTTGACAGCGGTCCAGATATAACTTTTTGCATTTTTGATTTTTTGGATTTCCTCTTTGGTCAAAACTTTCACAAAAACATCCTGAACAATATCTTCTGCTACATCCATACTGGAGGTGTATCTATAAGATAGCAAGCAAAATTCCCTATAATGCTTTTTAAATATAAGTTCAACCTGTCTATGATACTTTTTTTTATCCATATAAGAAACCTCCATTGGCACAATAATTCCTTACTGATTTTTATTGGAAGAAAAGTGATGCAACTACACCAAACTTAAAAATTGAATTAGCTTT
>NZ_LXTT01000162.1 GCF_001683915.1 Allomuricauda sp. CP2A
CCATCCCTAAATGTCAAGAATATGATAAAAAAGGTAATGCTAGTACTACTATTTGCCATTATAAGTTGCAAGAAAGATTGTAATGAATGCTTTACTCCACCCCAACCCTTGGTTTTTGAATTTATCGATGCCAGTACCGGGAAGAATTTGTTTGACAATGACACTTTTGTGCCTGAACAAATAAGAGTATTGGACAAAACCGATAACAAATTAATAGAACACGCCTTTAGCAATAATCAACTTAAGCTAAATTCCTTTGGATGGAAAACCGAAACAATTGATTATAATATATTTGTTTCGGACAGCCTTATTTTTTCTCTCAAAGTGGAGGCTGAAAGGGCAAAAGATAATTGTTGCGACTTCACCCGCTATAATCAAATCCTTATCCAGGGTTCGGATTATCAATTAAATCCGGAAAGTGGAATTTATAAAATCCTATTATAAAAAATAATACTTCACTCCAAGACCTCCCCAATAGGTTTCCCAGTGGTCCCATTCGGAAAGGCAATGCCCAACAAAGCTGCAATGGTCGGTGCAATATCCGGTATCTCAGTCCTATTGACCGTGCTTCCCTGCCCAATCCCCTTGCCATACAGCAGTAAGGGCACATGGGTGTCATAGATCATGGGTGAACCATGGGTGGAACCTGTTTTTCCGTAGGAAATAAACCCAGGTCTCGGTACAAATAAAATATCCCCAGAACGTTTTTGGTTATAACCGTTCTGCAAAATGTAGGGAATCCCTTCTGTATACTCGTTCGACCACATTTGGTGACCGGTATACACTTGGTTAACGGCTTCGTATTTCAATAACTCCTTGGCAATTTCCTCTTCAGCATCATCTAGGTCAATGTCCAAGTTGGACAAGATTTTATGGTCCAAGAATATTTGGAAGTTGGAAATGTTCTTCACCACATCCGTAGTTCCATATTTATACTGCAAAAACTCGTTGAACTCTTCCCGCATTCCTGCCATGTCCAAATAGCCTGCCGGTATTTTTTGATCGGCCAAATAGGCCGGAACATTGATCGCCGCATGATCTGCGGTCAAAAACACGGTGTACTCTCCTGCTCCGACTTTTTCATCCAAAGCAGCAAAAATTCGAGCTAAATCCTGATCCAACCGTATATACGTGTCTTGCACCTCTTTGGAATTCACGCCAAAAAAATGTCCCACATAATCCGTGCTGGAAAAACTAATGGCCAAGAAATCGGTAATGGTATCTGCTCCTAAATCCTCTTCCTCTAAAGCAGCTAGTGCAAAATCTGCAGTAATACTATTGCCAAAAGGTGTAATCCGTAATAAACCAAACTGACCATTGTCTTCCCATAATGTAGGAAGGTCGTGCGGAAAGGAAGTATCGGTCTCCCCATCTATCTTCTCTTCATAGGAATTGTTATCCAGTCCACTCTCCACATAGGTGTTTATGGGTTTTAACGTATTCCATGGTTTCTTATACGCCTCAACAGCGTCCGAAGTATTAAAATCACTCACCCATTGGGGCAACGCATTCATATAATATGAACTTGTAATCCAGTTTCCGGTATCCCCTCCCTCAAACCAATAGGCCGCATTGGCCGTATGGCCTCCGGGCAATACAGCACCTCTATCCTTTAGAGCTACCGCAATGACTTTTCCTCGTTGCTGGGTATGCAAACGCAATTGATCGGTAATAGTGGTCGTCAGCATTCTGTGGGGCGACATTTGGCCAGCATCGGACGTAGTACCCACCGATTGATAGCTACCATCACCTGCACAGTACACTTCTTCCCCGGTTTCCTTATCGTACCAATTATTCCCGATGACACCATGGGTGGCTGGCGTAGTTCCCGTGTAGACTGAAGCATGCCCAGGCCCTGTACTGGTGGGCGCATAGTTAAAGTGGTGGTTCTTGCAATTGAAGCCATCATTCACCAAGCGTTTAAATCCGCCCTCGCCATAATGGTTCCAGAAACGGGTAAGGTAATCATATCGCATTTGGTCTACCACAATGCCCACTACCAATTTTGGCGATTGGGCTATTTCTACAGGGGCTTTTTCCTCAGCATTATTTTTTCTGCGTTGGCCATAGGTCAAACCAATGATGCAAAAAGTAAGCAATACTAAAACAAGATTGTTTTTTTTCATGGGTTGGATTTAACAAAAACGATAGCAAAGCTATTCAATATTCCTGTTTAATATTTTAATTCAAGGTTAAAAGCTTAACAATATTCTTATTTTTATGCCCGCAAGTCCAATTTAAGCGCATGAAATATCTTGAAGCGATTGGAAAGTACTTCATCATGATATGGGAAGTATTTAAAAAGCCAACCAAATGGCCCATCATGAAATCCCTTATCTTTAAAGAGATTGATGAATTGATATATGGGTCCATGGGCATTATCATATTCATCTCGTTTTTTATCGGAGGGGTTGTTACCATCCAAACCGCATTGAACCTGAACAGCCCTTTGTTGCCCAAGAGCCTTATTGGTTTCGCAACAAGACAATCTGTTATTCTGGAATTTGCCCCTACATTCACATCCATCATCATGGCAGGTAAGGTAGGTTCTTATATAACCTCCAGTATTGGGACCATGCGCGTAACGGAACAGATTGATGCTTTGGAGGTAATGGGTGTCAATTCATTGAACTATCTCGTTTTTCCCAAGATCGTAGCCATGTTCATGTATCCTTTTGCCGTGGCCATTTCCATGTTCGTGGGGATTCTGGGCGGTTGGATCGCCGCTGTTTTTGGCGGGTATGCTCCCAGTGGCGAATTCATTGAAGGACTTCAACTGGATTTTGATTCGTTCCATGTGACCTATGCCTTCATCAAAACGGTTGTTTTTGCTTTTGTCATTGCTACATTGCCTTCCTACCATGGTTTTTACATGAAAGGGGGCGCCCTTGAAGTGGGCAAGGCCAGTACCACAGCTTTTGTATGGACCAGCGTGGTCATTATTATCTTGAACTACCTATTAACCCAATTACTGCTCGGCTAATGATCAAAGTGGAAAACATACACAAATCATTTGGGGACACGCATGTGCTCAAGGGCATATCAGCCACATTTGAAAAGGGAAAGACCAATTTGATCATAGGACAGAGTGGTTCGGGAAAGACCGTTTTCCTAAAATGTTTGTTGGGGCTTTTTGAGCCCGAGGAAGGCCAAATTTGTTATAATGGACAGTATTATTCCGAACTTTCCTCAAAGGAACGCCGCAACCTTCGACAAGAAATGGGTATGGTGTTTCAGGGAAGTGCCCTTTTTGATTCCATGACGGTGGAAGGCAATGTCATGTTTCCCTTGGATATGTTCACCAAACAATCCAAAGCCGAAATGCAAGACCGGGTCGATTTTGTACTGAAGCGCGTCAACCTTATCGATGCCCATAAAAAATATCCCGCAGAAATTTCCGGAGGGATGCAAAAAAGGGTCGCCATTGCCCGTGCCATTGTGATGAATCCAAAATACCTCTTCTGCGATGAACCCAACTCAGGCCTTGATCCCAAAACAGCCATTCTCATTGATAATTTGATTCAAGAGATAACCCAGGAATATGATATAACCACCGTAATCAACACCCACGACATGAATTCCGTGATGGAAATTGGGGAAAAAATCATTTTTCTAAAAAATGGGCACAAAGAATGGGAAGGCACCAACAAGGAAATCTTTAAGACGGACAATCAAGCCGTAACCGATTTTGTGTATTCCTCAGAACTCTTTAAAAAGGTGCGTCAGATGTACATTGAGGAACGGAATTGATTTGTCTGCTTGTTCGATTTTGTTATTGGCTTACTGCCTGTACACCGCCACTGCCTACTGTTTCAGGTTATCGGGATTTGGAGTTTATGGTTTTATGGTCTTGAGCTTGACACTTGACACTTGAACTTTTTTGACTGCCCACTTCCTTCCGACTTCTGACCTTTGACTTCCGACTTCCGACTTCCGACTTTTTAAAAAAATCACTCCACTGCCTTCACCACAAGGGTAGAATCCTGCAACCTTAATTTTAGCCAGCTCAGCATTCTTTTGGCATCTGCCTCTTTTTGATTACTTCCTACCCCATCTTTCCACTTTACCTCAAAGACCGGAACGGTATCAAGCTTGTCAAAGTCGGTCTGTATTCGATAGGAAAAGCCCAAACTGGCCAAGTTCTCATAATTGGCCTTGGCTTCGGCACTAATCATAGAAAAAGGGATTTGTTTCCCAAAACTCTTGGTCAAATTGGCCACTTCTTCTTCCAAAAGCCGTATTTGCTCATCTTTATTAAGAAGTTCGGCCTTGTTCTTTTCATAGAGTTCGCTTACATAGGTGAACTTTTCTTCAGAATCGTCCTTACCTCCCTGAATGATGTGGAGTTCGGCATCCTTTAATCGTGGATATTGGTTTTTTTGGACCCGCCAAGTGTTCACAATATTCTCTGGGATCAGTTCATCACCCATGCAAACAACTTCAATAAGTGAGGTTCCATCGTCCACATATTCGATCTTGGTCAAATTGTCCACATACCTACCGGCTCCTTCAAATTGATATACCTCAATGGTCTCCTTTAAAAATTCTTGGGCCTGTTTTTTGAAGAGTGATTCCTGAAAAACCTGATAAAACGTAAACCCCGCCGGAATCATCACCAAAATACCGGTAATGGATGCCAAGCGAGCTATTAATCGCCGCCGTTTGGAATTGGCATAACGAACCATGGGAAATCGCAAAAACTTGATGACCAAAAAAGTGGCCAATCCAATAAAAATGGTATTAATGGTGAACAAGTACATGGCCCCAGCCGCATACCAAGGTTTGCCTATGGCCAATCCAAAACCCACAGTACAGAGTGGCGGCATCAATGCGGTTGCAATGGCAACCCCAAAAATAACACTGGCAATGGTTCCCTTTTTGGCCCGGGCGATCACTAGGGCGAGTCCACCAAAAAATGCGATCAATACATCCCGGATATCCGGTTTGGTACGGGCCAGCAATTCTGAAGATTCATCCCGGAGCGGAAAAAGATAAAAGAACAAAAATGCCGTGATCACACTCAACACCACCATCACCGCAAAGTTTTTGAGCGATCGTCGCAGGGTGTCAATATCGTTGATGGCCAAGGACATCCCCATGCCCAAAATAGGGCCCATCAAAGGGGAAATCAACATTGCTCCAATAACAACGGCAGTGGAATTGGCATTCAATCCAACGGACGCAATAAAAATGGAGCAGACCAAAATCCAAGAGGTATGGCCCTTAAAAGGAATATCGGCAATGATGGATTCTTTGGTGGCCGCGGCATCGGTATTGGAACGTATTTCCAATAAATCGGAAAGAAACTTCCGCACACTGCCCAAAAGCCCCTTGAAGTCCTTTTTTACTTCGTCCCCACTATCCTGATTCGGAGGAGTTGTTTCAATATCCTTTTTTTGTTCTTCGCTCATCTATTACGCAAACTGATCCCCAAATTTTTCTTTTACTTGGGTCAATACTTTTTTAATATCCTGTTGTTTGGATTTGGGGTAGATCAACAACACCTCTTCCTTGTCCACAATAATATAGTCTTCCAACCCATCCACTACCACTATTTTCCCCTTTGGGGAACGAATCATGTTGCCTTTGGCGTTTTCCAACAATACTTGGCTATTGACCACCGCATTTTCAGATTCGTCCTTATCCAATTTGTCATATAGCGCACCCCAGGTTCCCAGGTCGTTCCAATCAAAAGTGGCCGGTAAGGTGTAAATGGATCTGGATTGTTCCAAGATAGCATAATCTATGGATATGTTTTCCGCCTTGGCGTAATTTTCTTGGATAAAGGCTCGCTCTTCAGCTGTGTTATAGCTGACAATGCCTTTTTCAAACAATTCATATTGACTTGGCTGATACTTTTTGAAGGCTTCCACAATCGTCTTCACGCTCCACATAAAAATTCCTGCATTCCACAAAAAATTACCTTGGGCCAAAAACTCTTTTGCAGTTTCATAATCTGGTTTTTCCCTAAACTGGGACACTTTTTTCAACTTTTCGTCACTTCCTTTTTCAAATTCGATATACCCAAAGCCCGTATTGGGAAAGGTAGGTTGAATACCAAGCGTGCAGAGCACGTCTTCTTTCCCGCATTTGTTAAAACACGCAATGACATCCTTTTCAAAGGCTTCCTCATCCTCAATCCAATGATCACTGGGTGCCACGATCATCACCGCATTGGGGTTCATTTTTTGAATCTTCAATGAGGCATACAAAATGCAGGGGGCTGTATTTCGCATGGCTGGTTCCAAAACAACCTGGTCCTGTTTTACCTTTGGTAACTGTTCCAAAACCAAATCGTTGTAGCGCTCATTGGTAAGAATCAAAATATTCTCTGTTGGGATGAATCGATTCAGACGATCAAAGGTCTTTTGAATCAATGTCTTCCCTGTTCCCAACATATCGTGGAACTGTTTGGGGTTGGCTGTTGTGCTTACGGGCCAGAATCGGGAACCGATACCTCCGGCCATTAAAACTGCGTAATAGTTCTTGTTCATTTTCTATATTTTTCATTTCTCCCCATCTGGCAGACGGGCGTTCAGAAACAATCCTTATAATTGATGTCAGGTCGAGCGCAGTCGAGACCTTTTATTGACCTCTCAACTGCTTTCCCGTCCGGCAGGCGGGCGTTCGAGGTGACAATTATTCAATAAATTCTACCTCAGCATTGGGCTGGAACAAATATAATCTGCCCGTGGACAATTCCACGCATTCGTATCGCTTTACCTTCTTTTTTCCTTTTTTGAACAATCTGCCATTGTACAAACGGAAAACACTTCCCGTTGGAATTTCATATACATAACTGTTCTTTCGTTCCTCCTCATCAAAGGCCTTTAAAGCGATGGACAAACGCGCATCGGTGCTGCTACTGGCCTTTGGGTTCTTAAAATGTTTGGCAATGATGGGCAATAATTGCGACGGAAACACCTCGGGCCTGATAAAGGGAACCATTAAGTGCTGAAAGGTACGCTTCCATTCCAGGCCATGGGGTTTTATGCGGCGACCATACTGTTCAAAGGCCACCAGATGTGCAATTTCGTGGACGAGTGTAATGAGGAATCGGTATTTGTTGAGCGAAGCATTTACCGTAATCTGGTGCAATCCATTGGGCATTCTCCGGTAATCGCCATGCCGGGTAACGCGGTGGTTTACAATCTTTAAATGCACGCCATGGGTTTTGATGAGCTCAAAACAAGGAGCTATCGCACATTCTGGAAGGTATTTTTGGAGGGTGGTGTTCACTGGAACAAAATTACATTTAATGTCCAGATTATACGTTCGATGTCGAAATTTATGGTGTACTATTACTCACCTGCAACAGTTTCCCATTGTAAAGATTCTGCCCTGTCAAGGCGAAATCCTTGATATAAGTGGCCATTTCCAATGCAGTGACCGGGGCTTGGTACCCCGGAATGGCTTCTTCCAACATTTCGGTCTGTACGGCACCCAAGGCCAACACATTAAAACTAGGGCCAGTTTCCTTGTGTTCTTCGGCCAAAAGCTCGGTTAAGGTGATAACAGCTCCCTTACTGGAACTGTACGCCGATAATCCCGGGAATTTAACGCTCCCTTGCACGCCCCCCATGGAACTGATGGTGACCACATGCCCCCCTTTGCCCATTTGAGGAAGTACAGCTTTAATCATTTCTGCCACACCGAAGACATTTACTTTGTAAACGGCTTCAAACTCCTCAGCAGTGGTTTCGGAAAATGGTTTATTGAGCAGACTTCCTGCATTGTTGATGAGCACATCCACAATATGCCACTGTTCCTTCTCCAAAAACTGGGTTACTTTTTCAAAATCCTTGGGATTGGCCAAATCAAAAGAAAGGGCACTCACATTGGGCAGGTTCAAATCCAAAATAGGTTGTGCATTTCGGGATAAAGCCAGCACGTTATGTCCTTCTTGGGCAAAAAGTTGGACCAATTCAAAACCGATGCCCCTGCTTGTTCCTGTAATGATGATGTTTGCCATAATTAGTTCAATTTGTCATTCCCGAGAAGTCGGGAATCCACACACCCCTAAAGTCTCCTCAAGGGGACACTTTGCTATTTTAATTTTATTTCTTGTTCCGGACTATTGGCTATTCCTTCAATAACAGGCAACACCTTGTTCACCAAGGTGGCCATATGTCCAAAATCCATCAGGTCCACCTCATCCCCAACTTTGTGGTAGTGCCCAAAATTGGTGAAATCGAAGGTGCAAAAGGTATGTGACGGCACTCCGAATTCCTTATGAAAAGGATAATTGTCCGAGCGTTGGTATAGGTTGTATTCTTTTGCCGTAGGCAAAAATCCCACCAATTCTTCCTTGGCATAGGTGTTGCTCACTTCGGCCAAATTGGAGCGCTCATACCCTGTGATGTACACAAAATAGTCCTTCCCTTGCAACGGCACGCCCGTCATTTCAAAATTGAGCATGGTATAGAGGTTCAAATCCTGCGCTTTTAACTTTTTGGCCAGGTGTTCCGACCCCAATAAGCCTTTTTCCTCAGCACTGAAAAGGGCGAAAATCAGACTTCGTTTGTTGGTCTTTTGGGTACCGAAGTATCGGGCCATTTCCATAACAGAGGTGGTGCCGGATGCATTGTCATTGGCTCCATTGGCGATATAATCCCCATTTTCCGGGGCGATAGTGCCAATATGATCGTAATGTGCCCCTATCACAATGTATTCATTCTTCAGAACGGGATCGTTCCCTTCAACAATCCCCACAATGTTATAGGAAGGGTCTTTAAAATTGGTAAGTGTATCCCGGTACGATTCAAAATAAGGCTTCACCCCATATGATTTGAAGTAATTTTCAATGTAGGTAGCGGCCATTTCAATGCCGTCACTTCCAGAATCACGCCCCTTTAAATCATCTGAAGCGAGATAATTCATAATTTCACCAATTCGGCCTGAGGTGGTAAAGGAGTCATCAGCACTCTTTGCCGTATTGACCGTTACACTCTGCTCTCCTCCTTGTGAAGGGGTCTGAACCAGTTTTGTGGAGCCACAGTTCATCAAGAGAACCAGGGTCAACGTATGAAGGAACATTTTCATTTTTTTCGTTTTTTGAATTTTCTAAAGATAAAAAAAGCATCCCAAAAGGATGCTTTTATGCAATAAGTTGTCAACCGTCCCTTGAGCGGAGTCGAAAGGGACAACCAGCACTACGCCAACATGGTCACAGGGTTTTCCAAATAGGCCCTTAAGGTCTGAAGGAATTGGGCCCCAACAACACCATCCACTGTTCTGTGATCACAGGCCAAAGTCACTTTCATGGTGCTGCCCACTACAATTTCGCCATTTTTAACCACAGGTTTCTCTTCAATGGCACCAACGGAAAGTATGGCTGAATTGGGTTTGTTGATAATGGAAGTAAACTCTTGAATACCGAACATGCCCAAATTGGAAACGGTAAAAGTGCTTCCTTCCATTTCATCAGGCTTGACTTTTTTGGTTCTGGCCCTACCTGCCAAATCCTTCACCGCAGCACCAAGCTGGCTAAGACTGAGCTGATCAGCAAATTTTATTACAGGAACCACCAAACCTTCATCCACGGCAACAGCTACACCCATGTGGATGTGGTGTTTGTAGATTGTGGCCTCATCGGTCCAAGTAGTGTTTACCTGCGGATGTTTTTTCAATGCCATGGCACAGGCCTTCAATACCATATCGTTGAAAGAAACCTTGGTGTCGGGCAAATTGTTGATTTGTGCCCTTGATGCCTTGGCATTGTCCATGTCCACCTCAATGGTCAAGTAAAAATGTGGCGCCGTAAACTTGGAAGCACTCAAATGCTTGGTAATGGCCTTCCTCATTGAAGAATTTTTTACTTCTTCCACACTTTCCTCGCCTACAGGCAAAGTTACCGGTGCAACTGGACCGGTTGTTTCAGCTGGCTTTTCAGAGGCTGGGGCTGCCTGTGATGGCTTAAAGTTCTCAATATCCTTTTTGACAATCCTTCCATTGTCCCCAGTTCCCTTTACATCGGCTAAGTTGATGCCTTTTTCTTCGGCTATCTTTTTGGCCAAAGGAGAGGCAAAAATGCGACTTCCATCTTGAGTTGTAGCGGCAGTTTCTGTCTTGGTCGCTTCTTCGGTTTTGGATTCCTCTTTTGGTGCAGCTTCCTCTTTCGGTGCACTTGCCGAGGAACCTCCCCCTGCCTGTGCCTTCAAAACAGCATCCACGTCGGTTCCTTCTGGGCCAATAATGGCCAAAAGTGCATCGACAGGGGCACCTTCTCCCTCTTGGATGCCAATGTGCAACAATTTACCGGAGTAAAAAGATTCGAACTCCATGGTGGCCTTATCTGTTTCGATTTCGGCCAAAATATCGCCCTCTTCCACGTCATCGCCCACTTTTTTCAACCAGCTGGCCACGGTACCTTCTTCCATGGTATCACTCAAACGGGGCATGGTAATGATTTCAACCCCTTCCGGTATTTCAGCTGGTGCACTGGCGGGTTCAGCAGGACTCTCTTCGGCTTTGGCCTCAGGAGCATCGGCAGTTTCATCTTTGGATTCGGTTGCCCCTCCATTGAGCAAAGCAGAAATATCTTCTCCTTCTTCACCGATGATAGCCAAAAGTGAATCAACCGGAGCGCCATCACCTTCCTCTATCCCAATATGAAGAAGGGTTCCTTCATGAAAGGATTCAAACTCCATGGTGGCCTTATCGGTTTCGATTTCGGCCAAAATATCGCCTTCTTCCACTTTATCACCTACTTTTTTGAGCCATTTTGCCACGGTACCTTCTTCCATGGTATCACTCAATCTCGGCATGTTGATTACTTCCGCCATCTACTTATAATTTATGTTGTAAAAATGGATAGTCTTTCTGTTCGTACACGGTATCGTACAATTGTTCCTTTGGTGGAAAATCTGATTCTTCCGCAAATTTCTCGCACTCGCTCACCAAAGCTTTTACATTTTTATCGATTTTCTTCAAATCATCTTCAGAAGCATATCCTTTTTCAAGAATTATGTCCTTTACCTGGGTAATAGGGTCTATCTTTTTGTATTCCTCCACTTCTTCCTTGGTACGATAATGCTGTGCATCACTCATGGAGTGCCCTCGATAGCGATAGGTCTTCATCTCCAAGAACGTTGGTCCTCCTCCCGTTCTGGCACGTTCAATGGCCTTGTCCACTTCCTTGGCCACGATTGCTGGGTCCATTCCGTCAACGGGTCCACAGGGCATTTCATAGCCCAATCCCAATTTCCAGATGTCTGTGGAGTGTGCTGTACGGGCCACAGAGGTTCCCATGGCATAGCCATTGTTTTCACAGATGAACACTACGGGCAATTGCCACAACATGGCCAGGTTGAACGCTTCGTGCAACGAACCTTGGCGAACGGCACCGTCTCCCATATAACAAAGGGTAACGGAATCCCTTTTGAAGTATTTATCGGCAAAGGCCAACCCGGCCCCCAATGGAATCTGTCCGCCCACGATTCCATGACCACCATAAAAGCGGTGTTCCTTGGAAAAAATGTGCATGGAGCCTCCCATACCTTTTGATGTTCCCGTGACCTTACCGTAAAGTTCAGCCATGACACGTTTGGGGTCCACCCCCATTCCTATGGGCTGTACGTGGTTACGGTATGCGGTTATCATTCGGTCTTTGGTAAGGTCCATGGCATGCAGGGACCCTGCCAAAACAGCTTCCTGACCATTGTACAAATGGAGGAAACCCCTAACTTTTTGTTGAATATAGACAGCGGCCAATTTGTCCTCGAACTTTCTCCAGAACATCATGTCCTCATACCATTTTAGGTAAACTTCTTTGGTGATTTTTTTCATCAACGGTGCAATTATGTGAAATTCCCCTGTAGTGGGGAGAGCAAAAATACATATATATCTCTTTTGGAAAAAGAATTGGTTTAAGAATCCCCCAAAAATGAACTATTGAAAGCCAAGGGTAAAATGTCTGCCATGGAACTACACTTGAAAACAGGCCCTTTTTCTGCCTTCAGCAATATGACAATGGGTGTTTTTTGGTTTTGTTCATATTCCATAATGGACTGCCTGCAATTGCCGCACGGTGCGGCAGGGGAATTAACCACATGGTCTTTTGACCCAGCGGTCACGGCCAATATTTTGATGGCTACCCCGGGATATCTTGCCCCAGCCTGAAAGACAGCCACACGTTCTGCACAAAGCCCTGAGGGATAGGATGCATTTTCTTGGTTACTCCCAATAACAATCTCTCCATTTTCCAACAAAACGGCTGCCCCAACCTGAAAATTGGAATAGGGGGCATAGGCATTTTTTTGAGCTTGTTCTGCGGCTTGTAACAATTCTTGTTCACTTTGTGAAAGTTCATTTATGCTTTCAAAGATGGTAAGCTCAAAACCGATCTGTTTTTTTTCCATATCTCCTTGGTCTTTACCAAAAATAAGAAAAGCCCGTCCATGGACAGGCTTTTTATGCTACTATTATATGGTTTGCTAATCGTTATAGAATTCTTCGCCGAAATTAAAGGTAAGCGAAAAACGCAGTGTGTTTTCCAATGGGTTTTTGACCTGTGAGGTTGAGAACAAATAGGAAAGGTCTATCTGTGCTGACTTAAACTTGAAACCAGCTCCCAGTGTAAAGAATTTCCTAGATCCTTTTTCTTCACTTTCATTAAAATAGCCACTTCGTAGCATAAAGGCTTCCCTAAATCTATATTCGGCTCCAAGTGCCCAGGTAATTTCCTTGAGTTCTTCGCTGAAACCATCCGGGGCATCTCCAAAGGACTCGAACATTCCTTTGAAAAAACTTATGTTTTGGTATTCATCATTATCTTCTGGTCCAATGACACCGTCGCCGTTAAAATCCCTTGGGGTTGGCACCAACAGCTTGTTGAACTCTGTATTGATTGCCAAAATGTTGTCTTGATCGAATATGAAATCGAACCCACCGCCAAATTTCAAGTTGGTGGGCAAAAAGTTTTCCTGTCCCCCTTCATCATATTGAAGAGATCCTCCAATATTGGAAATATTAAAACCGGCCCTCCAACGGCCATCAAAATTATTGTATGCAATTTCCCTGGAACGATAAAATCCGGCCACATCAACCGCAAAGGCATTAGCAGCTTGGGAATCCTGTGTTCCATCCTGAAACCTTAGGTTGGAACTTATGAATCGTCCTCCAACGGCCATGGAAAAGGTTTGGCTCAATTTTAGGGAGTATGACCCGTCTATGGCAAATTCATTTGGTTTTACCAGTGTGGCATCCTCATCTATGGTCTGGCGCAATTCTATTTCACCCAAACCAAAATAACGAAGGCCAAATGCAAAGGCACTTCGGTCATTGAGTTTATTGTAAAAGTTGGCATTTAAAAGGGAAACATCATTGACAATGGTTTCCAAATACGGAGTATAACTTGCGCCCACTCCCATTTTTTGGGTGGCAAATGCGTATTTGGCAGGGTTCCATTGTTGAGAATAGGCATCAAAAGAAGTGGCCACGCCCATATCTCCCATACCAGACGCTCTAGCATCTGCAGCTATGGTCAAAAAAGGAACAGCTGTTGTAATTACTCTTTCTTGCTGTGCGCTCAACCGTGGGACCACGGCAAGGAGCACTACCAGTATCAGTAACTTTTTCATCTTAAGTATTTAATCATTTTAGTGAATAGTGAAGTTCTAGGTTTAAAAACTATCTTAGACGTTTACATGTAAACGAGTTTTTGGGCAAATTCTTGTAGCAAGGTGTTCTTTTTTTGAACAAAGGACAAATTAATGCAGGAATTAAGTCCATTTTTCCGTTCTAATCACATATAAAATCGTTAAAACAAAGGCAATCCATACTATTTTAAAACCAGATGCGTTACAGAAGTGTGGCAAATGTTGATAACGGCATTGTTACAAATTTTTATGAGCACAAAATATTATGGCCAAAACATCGTTTTAATGCCATTGAAGGTTTTAAAAATCAAAACAAATTGAAGTTACTGAGGGCATAACGCCTTAAGTATAAAGTACTCAAGCCCAAATTATGAAAAAGCACTTTATCAAAGTTGTACTTTCTTGCGCCATTGTAATGGGAAGTTTTTCGAGTTGTAAAAACTCCTCATCCTCTAAAAACGTCTCCAGAGCCACGGGATGGAAAATAAATGCAAAGGAGGGTGGATTTCAATATAATTCAGATTTTAAGGAGCAGGAAACACCCCCTGGAACTGTATTTGTTGAAGGAGGCACCTTTACCAAAGGTAAGGTCCAGGACGATGTTATGCACGATTGGAACAACACACCTACACAACAGCACGTACAATCGTTCTATATGGATGAAACCGAGGTGACCAACGTAATGTACTTGGAATACCTGGATTACCTGAAAGAAGTATATCCTCCAGAAAACCCCACCTATGCCAATATATACAAAGGGGCCCTGCCAGATACTTTGGTATGGAGAAACCGATTGGGCTTTAACGAGACCATGACCAATAACTATCTAAGACACCCCGCTTATGCCGAATATCCCGTAGTTGGCGTAAACTGGGTACAAGCCACCCAGTATGCAGAGTGGAGGACGGATAGGGTCAATGAGCTAATGTTGGAAAGAGAAGGCTTTTTGGCCGATGATACCAAATATAAAGTGATGAACGGTGAGGTTGATGGTACTTTTAGCACCGAGGCCTACCTGAACAATCCAGAATCAGTATATGGTGGTGAGATTGATTCCCTTCAAGGAAAACAAAAACGGGATTCCATCAATGCGTTTGCCAAAAGAAGCAGTGGCATCATTATGCCAGAATATAGACTTCCTACCGAAACGGAGTGGGAATATGCTGCACAGGCTCTCGTTGGAACACGGGAATACAACAACTACAGAGGTAGAAAAAAATATCCTTGGGAAGGGGATTACACCCGAAATGGACAACGTGTAGGTCGTGGAGACCAGTTGGCCAACTTTAAGCAAGGTAAAGGAGATTACGGCGGAATTGCCGGATGGTCCGATGATGGTGCCGATATCACAGCACAAGTCAAATCATACAAACCCAACGATTTTGGCCTCTATGACATGGCCGGAAACGTGAGCGAATGGGTAGCCGATGTGTACCGCCCTATCGTGGATGACGAAATCAGTGATTTCAATTACTATCGTGGAAACGTTTTCACAAAAAAGGCCATTGGTGAAGATGGCAAAGTAGAGATATTGGAAGACCAAATTGTCTATGACACCTTACCCAATGGAAAAATAGTTGCCATCAACCTTCCTGGTGAAATCAAGGAAGTTCCGGTTACCGAGCAAGAAACGTATCTAAGAACCAACTTCGATAAGAGTGACAACCGCGGCTACAGAGATGGTGACCCCGGTTCCTCAAGGTTCTTTAGCAGGTTCAGCGATGAAGAGGACAACAGAAAAATGTACGATTCCCCAAAACACAAGGTTGAGCGTGATTCCACTGGAAATCTTATTCGCCAATATGATACCTCAAACTACAGAACCACTTTGATCAATGATGAAGTTCGAGTATACAAAGGTGGCTCTTGGAGAGATAGGGCGTATTGGTTGGATCCCTCACAGCGTAGATATCTGCCACAATATATGGCCACAGATGATATCGGATTTAGGTGTGCCATGTCTAGGGTGGGATCAAAATCCAAAACCAAGAACAAGACGGTAAGACATAAAAAAGCTAGATAAATTATCGCGAGTATTTTTAAAAGCCCCGACCAAACGTCGGGGCTTTTTTTTATCTTCGATTTATGACAATGGAACAGCTTCACGCGCTCTTTTTGGAGCACCCCAAAATCTGTACGGACACGCGTAAAATAACGGATAATTGCCTCTTTTTTGCCTTAAAGGGGCCCAATTTCAACGGAAATGAATTTGCAGGGGAAGCCCTAAAAAAAGGTGCAGCCTATGCCATAATTGATGAGGAGGAGTACAATGCCTCAGGCCAATATATCCTATGCCAGAATGTTTTGGAAACCCTTCAAGAATTGGCGCTCTACCATAGAAAGCAGAGCAAGGCCCAAATCATAGGCCTTACCGGGAGCAATGGCAAGACCACCACCAAGGAATTGATCAATGCAGTACTCTCCAAAAAGTACAAGACCATCGCCACCAAAGGCAACTTGAACAATCATATTGGTGTTCCCTTAACGCTTCTGTCCATAGAAAAAGATACTGAGATTGCCATTGTTGAAATGGGCGCCAATCATATTGGGGAAATTGCATTTCTATGCGGCATTGCCCAGCCCGATTTTGGCTACATCACCAATTTTGGGAAAGCCCACTTGGAAGGATTTGGAAGTGTGGAAGGGGTCATTCAAGGGAAAAGTGAGCTCTATGACCACCTCATGGCCCATGGCAAATATATTTTTATGAACGGGGATGACCCCATTCAGCTTGAAAAATTAGGGGGCTATATCAAAAAAATGGGATTCAGCACTGAAAACCATCAGTATTACAACATTCAATGTGTTGAAGCCAATCCTTTTGTGGTTCTTGAAGTGGAAGGAACACGCATTGAGACCCTGCTCATTGGCACGTATAATTTCCCCAATTGTTGTGTAGCCGTCCTTATGGGGAAATATTTCAATATCCCTTTGAAAGACATCAAGACAGCCATTACCTCCTATCAACCCCAAAACAACCGATCACAAATTATCGATAAAAATGGGCTGAAAATTATTTTGGATGCCTACAATGCCAATCCCACCAGCATGCGTGCCGCTTTGGAAAACTTCAGTGCCATGGATGCAAAGGAAAAGACACTTATTATTGGTGATATGTTTGAACTGGGGCAAACTGCAGCCGAAGAACATCAGGCCATTGCGGATTTAGCTGAAAACCTAGGATTCAATACTGTTTTTCTTGTGGGTGAAAACTTTTTTGGGGCGAAAACTTCACTCAATAAATTCAAAACGTTCGATGCTTTAAAGGAGCACCTCAGTAAAAATCCTTTAGAAAAAGGAATGGTTTTGGTTAAGGGGAGTCGAGGAATGGCGTTGGAGCGGGTGCTGGATTTGCTGTAAATTCATCCGTTAGTTGAACTATGGCAACGTTTATGTATAAGAATAGGCGGGTTTGTGTGCGAGGATTTTCCGCAGGAAAATCAGACGTAGCAAACACCTGACTACCTTTGTTTAGCACTAAACCGCAATTATTTTTATAAGGTGTTGTGCGTAGTATTTTATTTTTCAAAGTTATCAGTTTTTAAATCCGCTCTCATTTCTTTAATAATTACAGTTTCTAATTCGTTAAATGGATTATCAGTTTTAAATTTATTTCCTGCCTCAAAGAATTTCAAAGTCATTTCAGTTCGCATTTCTTTAGGAATTCCGCTCACTTTTGATAAAGAATAATATTGATAAGAATTGTCAAAAATAAACTGA
>NZ_LXTT01000166.1 GCF_001683915.1 Allomuricauda sp. CP2A
TTTTGTAATTGAAAAATTAAAATACCTAGCAGAGAGGAAGGGATTCGAACCCTCGATACACTTTTGGTGTATACACACTTTCCAGGCGTGCGCCTTCGACCACTCGGCCACCTCTCTATTTCCTCCAGTTAGGCCGACCAATAAACAAAAAAATAATCAGTTATAGAAATTTGACGCGTTAATTTTACACCATTTCACCACGGAGTGATGTCTCAAAAATTGTCTTGAACAATTTGTCGGGAACCCCTGTCCCCAATAGGTACATTGCCTTGGTCACGGCCGCTTCGGTTGTAATGTCCTTTCCGTTAATAAGTTGCATCTCTTTCAGCTTTTCACTGGTCTCATAATGCCCCATGGAGATACTGCCTCCGGAGCATTGCGTTACATTAATTATGTGCAATCCATTTTCTATTGCCTTTTGGATCCCATTCAAAAACCAATTGTCCATCGGCGCGTTCCCTGCACCGTAGGTTTCCAAAATCAATGCCTTTAAATCGGGAATGTTTAAGACCGATTGCAGTACATTTTGGTTCAATCCCGGAAACAATTTGAGAATCGCCACCCGATCATCCATCTTTTTATGGACTTGTAGCGATTTGTTTTTGGTCACTTTTTTGATCAAATAATTCTGGTGCACCTTTAAATGCACACCCGATTCCACCAAAGGTGGATAATTTAATGAAGCAAAAGCCTCAAAATGTTCCGCATTGATCTTGGTCGTTCGGTTGCCCCGGTAGAGTTTATATTCAAAATACAGTCCCACTTCCTGCAACACGGGCTTCCCTTTTTTCTGGAGCGCAGCAATTTCAATGGACGTGATCAGGTTCTCCTTGGCATCGGTGCGCAAGTCCCCGATCGGCAATTGGGACCCTGTGAAAATGACCGGCTTTTCCAGATTCTCCAGCATAAAGCTCAACGCCGATGCGGAATAACTCATGGTATCGCTACCATGCAGCACCACAAAACCATCATTATCGTCATAATGCTCTTCAATGATGGAAGCAATAACGGCCCAATAATCAGGATTCATATTCGAGGAATCGATGGGGTGTTCAAACGAAACCCCTCTCAGGTTACAGTCCAACTGTTTCAGCTCCGGAATGTTTTTAACGAGTTCCTCAAAATTGAAGGCCTTGAGCGCACCCGTTTTGTAATCCTTCACCATCCCGATGGTCCCCCCGGTATAGATCAGTAATATGTTGGTCTTTTTCTTCATAGATCAAATTCCGAATATTTCTTTGGAGTTTTCCGTAGTGATTGCCGCAATTTCCTCCTCGGGCATACCATATAGGGCTGAAAGTTTTTCCAACACCTTAATTATATAAGAGCTTTCATTTCGTTTTCCACGATAGGGCGCCGGAGCCAAATATGGGGAATCGGTTTCCAAAACAATGTGTTTTAGGTCGATTTGATTTAAAAATTGATCTATTTTGCCATTCTTGAAAGTCGTCACACCGCCAATGCCCAGTTTCATATTGTAGGATAGGGCGCGATGGGCCTGCTCCAAGGTCCCTGTAAAACAATGGAAAATCCCAAAAAGGTCATCTCCTTTTTCTTGTTCCAAAATCTCAAAGATTTCATCGAACGATTCCCGACAATGGATCGCAATGGGCAACTGGTGCTTTTTCGCCAAACGGATCTGGTGCACAAAAGCCTCCTGCTGTTGCTTTAAAAAGGTCTGGTCCCAATACAGGTCGATTCCGATTTCACCCACGGCATAGAATTTCCTTTTGGATAGCCACTCCTCTACATGGGCCAATTCCTCTTTGTAGTTTTCCTTGACATGGGTGGGGTGCAGGCCCATCATCAAAAAAACATTTTCGGGATAGTTGGCTTCCAGATCCAACATGGATTGGGTGTAGGTGGAATCGATGGCCGGAACAAAAAAGCGCTCCACCCCTGCGTCCAAGGCACGCTGCATCATTTCCTTTTGGTCCTGCTCAAAGGCTTCACTATAAAGATGGGTATGGGTATCTGTAATAATCATATCGCAAAAATAGGTTTATCTTAGACGTCCCAAAACTTTGTTTCTGATTAAAGATTCTCCAAGAGCACATTTCCATATGGCATCACTCAAAAAATTCCTCAAAAACAAGGATTACATTACAATACCTTTGGTATTGACCGAAACCAACCACTTTGAACTCGTAGCAACCATCAATGGTGTTACGGGCAAGTTTATTTTGGACACCGGGGCCTCCAATACTTGTGTGGGTATGGACAAAATCGAATTTTTTGAAATGGCTTCCGAGGCATCTGACATTAAAGCGGCCGGGGCTGGAGCCACGGAAATGGAAACTCTGATCTCCAACAAAAACAAAATCCAAATCGGGGACTGGAAAAAGAAAAAACAGAAAGTGGTTCTTTTTGACCTTACCCATGTAAACCAAGCATTGACCAACCATAACGCAATGCCTGTGGACGGTATAATTGGTGCCGATGTCCTTAAAAAGGGAAAGGCCGTGATCGATTACAATAAAAAATGCCTCTACTTAAAAAAGTAAAGGCATTTGTCAGTTCGAGCGCAGTCGAGAACAACTCGCTCTTGTAGTATTATTTATAGCTCCAACGCTTTTTTCACGTTTCCGTCCATCAACAGTTCCTCTGGACTTTCCAAAGCTTCTTTTACAGCGACCAAGAATCCTACGGATTCCTTACCATCGATAATTCTGTGGTCATAAGAAAGTGCAACGTACATTACAGGTGCAATAGCAATGGCACCATCCCTAACAATGGCACGTTCCACAATGTTGTGCATCCCCAAGATGCCACTTTGCGGTGGGTTGATGATCGGAGTGGACAACATGGAACCGAATACACCCCCGTTGGTGATGGTAAAAGTCCCTCCAGTCATTTCATCCACGGTGATCTCACCTTCCCTGGCACGGATGGCCAAGCGTTTTACTTCGGATTCAATTCCTCTGAACGTCAGGTTTTCTGCATTTCTGATTACGGGAACCATCAAACCTTTTGGTCCTGAAACCGCAATACTGATATCGCAGAATTCGTAGGTGATCATTTCCTTGCCATCGATCATGGAGTTAACGGCAGGGTACATTTGCAAGGCGCGAATCACCGCTTTGGTAAAGAAAGACATAAATCCAAGGCTTACCCCATGCTTTTCTTTGAACGCTTCTTTGTATTGACTGCGCAACTCAAAGATGGCGGACATATCCACTTCATTGAAGGTAGTCAACATGGCGGTCTCGTTCTTTGCAGCAACCAATCGCTCGGCCACTTTTCTACGCAACATGGACAATTTGGAACGGCTTTCACCACGGCTACCACCTGTTGGGGTTCCCATGGATGGTTTAGCTTTTACAGCATCATCTTTGGTGATGCGTCCATCACGCCCACTACCGGAAACGGATGAGGGCTCAATCCCTTTTTCGTCCAATATTTTCTTGGCCGCTGGAGATGGAGTTCCGGAAGCATAGGTTTCCTTTTTGGTCTCCTCTTTCTTGGGTGCTTCTTTTTTAGGTTCTTCCTTCTTGGTTTCTTCCTTTTCATCGGAACCGCTGGATGAACCTTCAGGTTTTTTTGCACTGGTATCGATGAGGCAGACCACCTCGCCAACGGCTACGGCGTCGCCCACTTCGGCCTTAAGGGTAATAATTCCGCTCTCCTCCGCAGGAAGTTCCAATGTTGCCTTGTCCGAGTCCACCTCGGCTATGGCTTGGTCTTTCTCCACATAATCTCCATCCTCTACCAACCACTCGGCGATTTCTACCTCTGTAATGGATTCCCCTGGTGAGGGAACTTTCATTTCTAAAACCATTCTGTTATAGTTTATACTTGTATTATCTTATTTGCATATTATCCTTACTCTTGTCGAAAACGTAGTCCAACACTTGGGCATGACGTCTTTTTGAACGCACGGCACTACCTGCTGCGGGTGCCCCGTAAAATCTACGTGATGCCACCCGAAACTGTTTGGCTTCGTCCAAATGCATCAACATATGGCTCCACGCCCCCATGTTCCTAGGTTCTTCCTGGGCCCAAACAATATCGTCTGCATTTTTATATTTTTTGATGATGCTTCGCATTTCCTTGGCCGGCAATGGGAACAATTGTTCGACACGTACCAAAGCTACATCATCTCTTTCAAGCTCTTCCCGCTTCTCCAAAAGATCATAGTAGAATTTACCGGTACAGAATACCAATGTCTTTACTTTGGCCGTTTTAGCTTCGGCATCGTCAATCACCATCTGGAAACTTCCGTTGGCCATCTCCTCCTTGGTGGAAACCACTTTGGGATGCCTCAACAAACTTTTGGGCGTAAAAACCACCAATGGCTTACGGAACTTGGCCTTCATTTGTCTACGGAACAAGTGGAACAAGTTCGCTGGAGTGGTCACATCTGCCACGAACATATTGTCCTTGGCACAAAGTTGCAAGTACCTTTCCATACGTGCCGAAGAGTGTTCCGCTCCCTGACCTTCGTACCCATGGGGCAATAAAAGCACCAATCCGTTCTGGAGTTTCCATTTGTCTTCGGCTGATGACAAATATTGATCAATAATGATCTGGGCTCCATTACTGAAGTCCCCAAACTGTGCCTCCCAAATGGTCAATGTACCCGGGCTTGCCATGGCGTAGCCATAATCAAATCCCATTACGGCATATTCTGATAGCAGTGAGTTATAGATGTGGAAGCTTCCATTTTGGTTGTCCCCCATCTCATTCAACAGCACCACCTCTTCTTCATGCATTTCCGTTTTGATAACGGCGTGTCTGTGGGAGAAGGTTCCTCTTTCCACATCCTGGCCTGTCATTCGAACATCGTACCCTTCCTCGATCAATGATCCGTAGGCCAAAAGTTCTCCCATGGCCCAATCGAGCTTGTTGTCCTCAAAATACATGGCATGGCGGCCTTCCACCAATCGTTCCAATTTCCTCAGGAATTTTTTATCCTCTGGAAGCTTGGTAATGCTTTGGGCAACCTCATCCAACTTTTTAAGGTCGTAGGTGGTATCCATGGGTTTCAGCATCACCTCCTCGGTCACCTGCTCAAACCCTTCCCATTCATCTTGCATGAAAGGGGTTATCCTAGTCTTCTCAATTTTGCGGGAATCCAAAAGATCCTCCTCAAGATCGTTCTTATATTTTTCTTCGAGTTCTTTTACGTAGTTCTCATCAATTACCCCTTCGGCAATCAATCGCTCGGCGTAAATGTCTCTTGGGTTTTTGTGTTTGGATATGGATTTGTACAACAATGGCTGGGTAAACTTAGGTTCATCACCTTCGTTGTGACCATACTTTCTGTATCCCAATAAATCCAAGAAAATGTCGCGCTTGTAGCGCATCCTGTATTCCAAAGCAAAGGTTGTGGCATGCACCACGGCCTCGGCATCATCAGCATTTACATGGAGTACCGGCGAGAGGGTCACTTTGCCCACATCGGTACAGTAGGTTGATGACCTTGCATCCAGGTAGTTCGTGGTAAACCCAATCTGGTTGTTCACCACAATATGGATGGTGCCCCCAGTGGTATAGCCTTCCAAACGGGCCATCTGAATCACTTCATACACGACTCCCTGTGCGGCAAAAGCAGCATCACCATGGATTAAGATCGGCAGTACCTCAGAGATTTCATCACTGTGATCGCGATCTTGCTTGGCCCTGGCTATACCTTCAACAATGGAGTTTACGGTTTCCAAGTGCGATGGGTTCGGGGCAATGTTCATATTGACCATTTTCCCGGAATCCGTTTCACGTTTGGAGGTCCATCCCAAGTGATATTTTACATCACCATCAAAGATGGTTTCCTCGTAATCCTTACCGTCGAACTCGCTAAAGATATCCTTTGGCGATTTCCCAAAGATATTGGTCAACACGTTCAAACGCCCTCGGTGGGCCATACCCACAATAAATTGCTTTACGCCTTTGTCCGCTGCTTTTTCTATGATCACGTCCAATGCTGGGATCAACGATTCCCCTCCTTCCAAGGAAAATCTTTTTTGCCCCACATATTTGGTGTGCAAAAAACTCTCAAAAGAAACGGCCTCGTTCAATTTCCTGAGGATGTTTTTCTTTTCTTCCGCGGTGTAATTGGGATGGTTGTCGTTTTTGTTGAGCCAATCCTGGATCCATTGGATGCGTTCCGGTGTACGGATGTACATGTACTCCACCCCAATGGAATCACAATAAATGCGCTCCAAGTGGGCTACGATCTCTTTCAATGAGGCAGAACCGATACCAAGGATTTTACCGGCATCAAAAACTGTATCCAAATCGTCTTGGGACAGTCCAAAATTGGCAATGTCCAAGGTGGGTTCATATTTTCTTCGTTCCCGTACTGGATTTGTTTTGGTGAACAAGTGGCCCCGTGAGCGGTAACCATCAATAAGACGGATAACCTGAAACTCCTTTTGCAAGGTTTCGGGCATTTCCACTTGCCTTCCGTTGGAAAGAACCACCATCCCATTCTTCTCGGATTCTATTCCCAAGTCCTCCAAAGAACTTTCCAAACCGAAATCAAACCCTTGAAAAAAAGCCCTCCAACTGGGCTCTATAGTATCCGGGTTCGTTAGATATTTATCATATTGCTCCGCAAAAAATGAAGTGTGCGCAGCATTTAAAAATGAATATTTGTCCATTATTCCTGTATTTCCAAAACTTTATGGAAAATTTTGTCAAAAATACGGGTTTTGCCTTTTATATAAGAGTGTTTTAACCAAATTATTGTCTTAAAAAAAGAGGATTTCACAACTATGGGGTTGAATCCATCTTAAAACAACAATACGGGTATAATATGTCAATTATCTAAAAAAAGCATACCTTGTTATCTAGCCAAAATAACCAAGCATGACCACCTTAAAAAACCGATACCTCTCATTGGATGTCTTTAGGGGAATAGACGTTGCCCTTATGATCATTGTTAACTCCCCCGGAAATTGGGAAACCACCTTTGCACCGTTGCTCCACGCCGAATGGAACGGTTTCACACTGACCGACCTGGTTTTCCCCACCTTTTTGTTCGTAGTGGGAAATTCCATGAGCTTTAGCATGAAAAAGTACGAACAAATGGGAAATTCAGCTTTTTTTAAGAAGGTGCTGAAACGGTTTGCCATTATTTTCTTGCTCGGGTTTTTAATGTATTGGTATCCCTTTTTTGAAAATGGCCAGCTAAAACCCTTGGCCGAGACTCGGATTTTTGGGGTTTTGCAACGTATTGCCCTTTGTTATCTCTTCGCATCCATTCTATTGCACTATGTGAAAACAAAAACAGCAATTCTTTTCAGTATTGCGGCATTGGTGGTTTATCATATTATTTTGATTGCCTTTGGCGACCTTACTCTTACCGGAAATGCCGTCCTTAAATTGGATGAATGGCTTATTGGTCCAAATCATATGTACCATGGGGAAGGAATTGCTTTTGACCCCGAGGGTTTGCTGAGCACGCTACCGGCCATTGTAAATGTGGTGGCGGGGTATCTGACCGGGAAATTCATTCAAAAGAATGGGCAAAATTTTGAAACGGTGGCCAAGTTGATGATGATGGGCTTTGCCCTTGTGGTGGCCGGATTGGCATGGGACCTGCTATTGCCCATCAACAAAAAGTTATGGACAAGCTCCTTTGTGCTGCTCACCTGTGGTATAGATCTATGCGCATTGGCCTTGCTCGTTTATATATTGGATATGAAAAAAGCAAAAAGCTGGAGTTACTTTTTTGAGGTTTTCGGAAAAAACACACTATTCATTTATCTGTTATCCGAACTTTTCATCATTACCCTTTTTGCTGTTGATGTCAATGGGGAATCACTTTACAGGTGGATTGCCGACACCGTTTTTATATCGTGGTCAGGCGGTTATATGGGTTCTTTGCTGTTTGCCCTTTGGGTCGTGTTCACTTGCTGGGTGGTAGGCTACATTATGGACAAAAGAGGCATTTATGTAAAGGTTTGACCTATGGGTCAGCTGCTGTATTTGTTTTTGAACCAGACTTTTTGCCATTCCCGTTTCAGCAACAAAAAAGAAACTTCGGCAGCTATGTCAACAGCATCTGAAGGGGCAATTTTCCGCACCTCATTTTCTGAAATGTCAACCACATATAAAAGATTGAGGTATTGCTCAAACTTTTCAACGATCAAAAAATAGATTTTTTCATGGACAATACTCTTAAGTTCCTCTGAAGATATACCCATAGGAATATTGATGGGCACATTGGCCAGTTCAAAATCCTTCTTCAACTGAAGCACCAATTTTCTATAGAGCTGTTCCTTTTGAGCTACTTCAAGTAATTCCAAGCTGTTGGTAAAGTTGGATATCATATTGTATTTACGAGCAAACCTGCATCAAAAGATCAAGCTACATTTCACTTATGCGCCTATTATTGTTAAAAATCCATCTCAATAAAGACAGTATTACCATCAACTTCTGACCTTACATTCCCACTCCCATGCAGATTTCATGGCATCATCCAGACTGGATTTGGCTTTCCATCCCAAAACCTCGTTGGCCTTTGTGGTATCTGCATAAGCCTGAATAACGTCTCCAGGACGTCTGTCCACAATTTTATAATTCAATTTTTTGCCAGAAACACGCTCAAAACTTTGGATTACCTCCAATACAGAGCTTCCAGTGCCTGTCCCAAGGTTAAAAACCTCATAGTTATCTTCATTCTTATCATTGAGCAGACGTTGAAGTGCCTTAACGTGGGCCTTGGCCAAATCCACTACATGAATATAATCCCGGATACAAGTACCATCCGGTGTGGGGTAATCATCACCAAAAACCGATAATTGCTCTCGTAATCCAACTCCAGTTTGAGTGATATAAGGAACCAGATTCTGTGGCACTCCCAAAGGAAGTTCACCTATTTCAGCACTGGGATGCGCCCCAATGGGGTTGAAATACCTCAGGGCAATGGCCTGTAGATCGGGATTTACCTTGCAGGCATCCTTTATAATCTCCTCGCCAACTTGTTTTGTGTTGCCGTAGGGAGATTCAGCGGGTTTTACGGGAGCGTCTTCAGTAATGGGCATTTGGTCTGCCTGGCCATAAACGGTACATGATGAACTGAATATAAAATTGGCCTTGTCCTTTTTTATCAACTCCTGAAGCAGGTACACCAGCACCCCTAGGTTGTTCTCATAATACAATAAAGGCTTTTCCACACTCTCCCCTACGGCCTTTGATGCTGAAAAATGAATGATTCCCTCAACATCACTGTGTTTTGCAAAAAACTCCTGCACCTTGGGTTTTTCCCGAAGATCCAATTGTTCAAAAACGGGCTTTTTTCCTGTAATGGCCTCAATGCCATCCAAAACAGCAATGGATGAATTGGAAAGGTTGTCAATGATAACCACTTCAAAACCTTCATTTTGTAATTCAACAACGGTATGGGAGCCAATAAAACCAAGACCGCCCGTTACGAGTATTTTCATCTTTATTTGTTTACAAAATCAATAACCAAATCGGTAATAAACTCAATCTGTTCATCATCCAATTCTGTATGCATGGGGAGCGAGATCACTTCTTGTACCAATTGATTGGTCACTGGAAAATCCGCTTCATTGTAACGCTCATCCGCATAAGCCTTTTGCTTGTGCAACGGAACTGGATAATACACACCACAAGGAACGTTGTTATCTTGTAAATGTTGCACCAGCCCATCCCTTTTCCCGTTCATTATTTTGATGGTATATTGATGGAAAACATGGCAATCACAGGTGTTTTTGCCTCCCTCGCACACACATTCGATCTTAGGCACCACAATATTGGCCTGCCCCTCAAAGGCCCTACTATATTTTGATGCAGCTTCCCATCGTTTTTGGTTGTACATATCCAATTTTGGGAGCTTTGCCCTTAAAACTGCAGCTTGAATGGTGTCCAATCGGGAGTTTACCCCCACCACATCATGGTAGTATCTTTTGTACATGCCGTGGTTCACCATCCCACGAATGGTGTGGGCTAAATCATCATCATTGGTAAAGATGGCGCCACCGTCCCCATAACAGCCCAAATTCTTGGATGGAAAAAACGATGTTGAGGCAACATGACCAATGGTTCCCGCTTTTTGTTTTTTTCCATTGGCAGAAGTATAGGTGGCACCAATGGCCTGGGCATTGTCCTCTATTACATAGAGATTGTGCTTTTCGGCCAATTCCATAATGGCATCCATATTGGCGGGCTGTCCAAACAAGTGTACGGGAACAATGGCTTTGGTCTTGGGGGTGATGGCCTTTTCAATGGCTTTTATATCTATGTTGAAGGTATCTGGCTCCACATCCACCAGAACAGGGGTCAAATTCAACAAAGCGATGACCTCAACCGTGGCGGCAAAGGTAAAATCTGCGGTGATCACCTCATCCCCGGGCTGTAATCCAAGGCCCATCATGCAAATTTGAAGTGCATCGGTACCATTGGCACAGGGAATTACGTGCTTCACGCCCAAATATTCCTCCAGTTCACTTTGAAAAGCATGCACATGCGGTCCGTTGATGAATGCCGAGGAATCCAAAATCTCAGCGATGGAGTCGTTCACCTCATTTTTTATGCCTTCGTATTGACCTTTAAGGTCAACCATCTGTATTTTTTTCATCCAAATAAATTATGCCCGCAAAATTAAGAAATAAAGATGCCATAACGCCCTATTGCCGAAAGAATGTATTTTAGCAAAATATGATGCTCCTGCGTTTTGTCTATACTGTTTTGATGACGCTGTCCTGGTACGGCCTAAAAGTGATCGCACTCTTTCAACCCAAGATAAAATTGTTTGTTTCGGGACGAAAGAAGACGTTTGCCGATTTGGAAGCAAAGCTTCCAGTGGACACCAAATCCATTTGGATGCACGTGGCCTCATTGGGTGAGTTTGAACAAGGCCTGCCCATTCTTGAAAGATTGAAGACATCTTATCCCGATCACAAAATTGTGCTCACCTTTTTCTCCCCATCCGGATATGAGGTGAAGAAAAACACTCCCATTGCCGATGCTGTGGTATATCTTCCCATGGACACGCTTTCAAATGCTTCAAGATTCTTGGATAAAATCAATCCAGAGCTTGCCATTTTCATTAAATATGAGATTTGGCCCAATTATCTGTATCGATTGCAACAGAGAAATATTCCAACTCTATTGGTGTCGGCCAGGTTTTCAAAGAAACAGATTTACTTTAAACCTTATGGTGGATTTATGCGAAATAGTTTAAAGTCCATTTCCCATTTTTTTGTCCAGGAGGAAGGCTCAAAAGCCTTATTGGAATCCATTAATTTTAAAAATATAACCGTAAGTGGTGACACCCGTTTTGACCGTGTTTCTGAAATTCTAAAACAGGACAACCAACTGGATTTTATGGACAGGTTCAGAACGGATAAATTCTGTTTGGTGGCCGGTAGCACCTGGCCAGAAGACGAAGAAATCATGATTAATTTCATCAACACAACCCAGGACCCCATCAAATTTGTCATTGCTCCACATCAGATAAAACAAGCACATATTGACAATATCACCAACGCCATCACCAAAAAGTCAATATGCTACACCCAATTGGACAATGAAGATTTGTCCCAGTTCGATGTCCTCATTATTGACACCATTGGACTATTGACCAAAATTTACAGTTATGCGAGTGCTGCCTACGTGGGTGGTGGTTTTGCCACTGGATTGCACAACACTTTGGAGCCAGCCGTATTTGGAATTCCCGTGATCATAGGTCCAAATTTTAAAGGATTTAAAGAGGCTGAAGATCTTGTGGGCCAGAAAGGTATCCTTCCCATTTCGGGCCAAGAAAAATTCAATCATTTGATGAACGGTTTTATCGCCGACCCAAAATCAGTGGAAAAAACGGGGCAAATCAACTCAAACTACATTACCAATAATTTGGGGGCCACTTCTTTGGTCATGGCCCATATCAGCCAAATTCTCTAAATTTTGGTTAGCTTTAGCAAAATTGAGCCAACATGGACAAACGTATTTTTAGAATTTCATTGACCGCTGCCCTAGCGGGTTTTTTGTTTGGTTTTGATACCGTGGTCATTTCCGGGGCCAACCAACCCATTAAGGAAATTTGGGACACCAACTGGTTTTTAGGGGATTCCATTTTCACCTTCCACGGAATTTTTATCATGTCCATGGCCCTTTGGGGCACCGTTTTGGGCTCGCTGTTGGGAGGGATTCCCACGGATCGCTTGGGAAGAAAAAAGACGCTTTTTTGGATCGGGGTGCTCTATTTTGCATCTGCCATGGGGTCGGCCTTCGCACCTGAACCTTATAGTTTTTCCTTTTTTAGGTTTATTGGTGGTGTTGGTGTTGGAGCTTCATCGGTGGCCGCCCCGGTATATATTTCGGAGATTTCAACTGCACAAACACGAGGTAGGCTGACCGCCATGTACCAATTCAACATTGTTTTTGGGATTTTGATCGCTTTTATATCCAACTACCTTATCGGGATCATTTTTGATGAAAGCATAGCTTGGCGTTGGATGTTGGGGATTGAAGGAGTACCTGCATTGATATACACCATCATGGTATTTAAAATACCCAATAGCCCAAGATGGTTGTTGATGAAGAACCATGCCGATGCCATTGTTATAGAGTCCATTACTTTATTGGGGATTGCCAAAGACAAGGCTTCGGTACATCTGGAACAGATAAAAGTTGCCCTGTTCGATACTACCGAAAAACAAAAGGAAAGCCTGTTCTCTGGAACATATAACAAACCTTTGATTTTGGCCTTTTTGATCGCTTTTTTCAACCAACTTTCCGGAATCAATTTTGTGCTCTACTATGCCCCTGAAATTTTGGAACGCGCGGGATTGGCTACGGGCGAGTCCCTTTTCAGCTCCATTTCCATTGGAATCATAAACCTGATCTTCACTTTTGTTGGCATTTCCCTGATCGACAAATTGGGCCGTAAACAATTAATGTACATCGGCTCCATTGGCTATATTTTGAGCCTGTCCATGGTGGGGTGGTGCTTTTATTCAGGGGCAAGTTCCGTGCTTTTGCTCATTTTCATTCTCATTTTTATTGCGTCCCATGCCATAGGGCAAGGGGCAGTGATATGGGTTTTCATCTCCGAAATATTCCCCAATAAAGTTCGCTCGTATGGGCAATCTTGGGGTACGGGAACACATTGGGTATTTGCCGCTTTGATCACTCTGTTGACACCCACCTTTTTGGATGCAGAAATAGGCATTTTCAAGGATAATCCCTGGCCCATTTTTATCTTTTTTGCCTTTATGATGGTGCTTCAGTTGCTTTGGGTCATTTTTATGATGCCCGAGACTAAAGGGGTCAGTTTGGAGGAATTGGGCAAAATGTTGAGTGGAAAAAAGAGGAAAAACAGTTAATTGTTCTACTGCTCTAAAAATTCAACCTTTAATCGAATAAGGGCTTGGAAGTTAGGGGCAATAACTGAATAATTCCGTACATTGGTGTAAATTACACTATTATGTCTGATGAAATTTCTTTTGGAAATAAACTTATGGTTGGGTTTCTACGAATAATGGTCTTTGTCTTGATTGTTATTTTGATTGCGATACCCGTTTGTATTTTACTGGACTTTTTGGGCGTTTTAGAAGCGCTTGGACTGTCTTCTTAATAAAAAATGATTTCCTGTTCCCCCATTTTATCCGTTACCAGCTTAATATAGGTGTCAATTGTTTTATCAACCTTTACCGTTTCGGTAACATCAAGGTCGCCCCTCCAGATCAGTTCCATTTCCTTACCCTCGCAAATGCAGTATAAAGAGGTCTCTACGTGGTAAATATTGAATGAGTCGTAGGACTCGGGATCATAATAGATGTCTTGGTGCTCCAAATAGTCTGTACTGAAACGCATGAACATTCTATCGATGTTGTGCACCTTTTCCTTTAAAGTTGTCTTGTTTTCAGTGGCCACAACCTTGGTGAACAAAATGGCATCAAAATCCTTGTCCAACAATTGTCTTTCCACAATGGACAATTCTTCCTCAGACCTCTCGGACGATGTGAATTCAACATCGAAAAGATCTATGCTGCGCATGGCCTCAACTTTTCTTTCTTCCAATTTCTCAACCAATCTGGTCTCAAACTCCATACGCACATTCTCATCCTGTGCCATGCCCACCACAAGTACCTTATGGGCATCAAAAAGCACAATATCCGGGTTTTTCCAAGTACTTACCAGCTTGGTACTGGAACAGCCCATGAGAAGTAAAGCACCTATGACCCATATTTTTGATTTCATTGGAATGGATTTATAACGTCATGCGCAGCAAAGATATGTTTTAATATGCTGAGAATGTTTCTTGTCTTTTTTCCAACTGTCTTCTTAAATCTTCAACAGTTTCTGCCATGGATTTTTCAAAATCATCGGTATCGGATTTTGCGAAAATTCTGGGACCAGGGGCACTCAGTTCAATCTCGCACACCTTTCCTTTACCCGTTCTATCATTTTCCTGCTTAAAAAGCACATTGGCCTTGATCAACCAACTGTATTTTTTCTCCAAACCCTCCAGTTTTTTCATTAAAAGCTGTGTTAATGCTTCACTGGTCTTCATTTTTTGATATTGAACATGTACTTCCATGATAATTGTTTTTGATTTACTTCAAAGCTATGATAGGAAAACAGCAAATTAAATGACAAATGTCAGCTTGGATTTGCATTATTGTCCCAACGAAAAAGGCTGGCCTGTGCTCTGCAGTACCGAAAACCAAAATTCGCCCTCCAAATCTATCTTTTTCCGTTTTTTGGTCACTTCGGCAATGGGCACATACACATATTTGTTATTCACTTTGCAGGCCACAAATTTGGTCTTTCCCGCCATGGCGCCATGTACGGCATGATACGCCAACCGCCCACAATACACACTATCACTGGAGTTGGCTGGTGCACTCCTAACAATATAGCTGGGGTCAATATATTTTATGGTAACCGATGCAGACTTACCTTTAAAATACTCCGCTATTTTCTCTTTTAGCAAGAGACCGATATCCTCATGCTTTATGTTGCCCGAAGCATCCTTGACCCGATGCTTGTCCTTAAACAACTGTTGGCCTGCACCTTCGGCCACAACGATTACGGCATGCTTTTTTTGTTCCAACCGTCGTTCCAAAAACTTCAGGAACCCGTAATCTCCTTCTAACGTAAAATCCATTTCCGGAATGAGCACAAAGTTCACCACGGGCATGGCCAGAGCTGCGGAAGCGGCAATAAATCCACTGTCCCTCCCCATCAATTTTACTATGGAAATGCCGTTGTAGGCCCCTGTGGCCTCGTTATGGGCATCCCTAAGGATGGGACTGGCCACATCAAAAGCGGTTTCATACCCAAAAGATTCATCTATCAGGTCAATGTCGTTGTCAATGGTCTTTGGAATGCCAACCACACTGATCTTTGCGTTCCTTTTCTTGATTTCTTCTCCAATGGCGTTGACCCCCTTAAGTGTTCCATCACCTCCAATGGCAAACAGCATATCAATATTGTTTTTCTCCAAAGTATCCACCATCACGGACACGTCCTGTGCGCCACGGGAGGACCCCAAAAAGGTTCCTCCAAATTGGTGGATGTCCTTGACCTTATCTGGAGTAAGCTCTACAAATTCATGGCCACTTTCCGGATTGAGCCCTTCATACCCGTAGGGTATGCCAATAATTCGTTTTACATCATAGAAATAATGCAGTGCCATGACCACACCGCGAATTACATTGTTGATCCCCGGGCACAATCCACCACAGGTAACAATGGCCGCTTTGGTGTTCTTGGCATCAAAAAATAGGTTTTGTCTGGGACCGGCTTTTTCCATACAAGCGGGTACTTCCCCATTGTTCAAACACTTGTTGTAATGCTCCATGGTGAGATCCAACACCAATTTGTCCGACTCACCTACAAAGTTAAATACACGATTTCCCTTAACTGTACTGAGCTGAAGGGGGGATTTGTATTCAGCTGTCCCCAAGCTTTCTATGTCAAACCTATTTTTATCGTTCACTTTTATTGAGTCTTGAAGTGTTCGCTGCATATGGATCAGCAGTGGCAGCATGTTTCTTATTGAACAGGCGTGGTCAATCCAATGCCAATACCGGAATCTCGGAGTGCAACGTCAACAGTTTTGTCAAACGTCCTTCGGACGGGTCGCTTTTTTCGCTATGGTTTCTGGGCAAAATGGCCAACATATCAATGTTTTTTTCATTGATGTAGTCCAAAATACCTTCTTCCACGTCTTGGTTTTTACTGAATGTATGCTCTACATAAAAATGCTCCAAATAGTATTCCAAGAGGTTCTCGGTACTGTCCTGAACAGATTCCTCAGCATAAACGGATTCTTTATAAATGGTCAGGACATGTACTTTGGAGTCAAAGGTCCGGGCGATGTCCAAAAGGGTTGTCAGAACCTCTTTATCCTCAATTTTTTCACTACCCATGACCAAGGCAATGTCCTTGGGTTCTTTGATATTGCATCCGTAGGGAATGGATATCACGGGGCAATTGGCATCCAAGACCAATCTGGAGGTGTTGGTAATGGCCTCATCGGTAATTTTGTCTCCCATGGTACCCATCATGATCAAATCTGCATTGCTTTCCTCCTCCACTTTCAAGATGGTGCTGATCAAGTCTCCGGTGGCTGTTTGAAAATCAGGAACAACCTTCAACCTTACATTGAAGGATTCCAATACTTTTGTAAAATCATTCTTCAGTTCCTCTTCTTCAACTTTACTGGTTGGCATTACACCAACGTATAGGGCCAAAATGGCAATAGGCCGATCTGGGCCCACAAAATTGGCCACATATTCCAAGGCATTCAAAGATGCTTCTGAAAAATCGAAAGGGACTACTATTTTTTTAATATTGCTCATACCTCAAATTTTAAATGATTCAAAACTTCAATTTCAAAAGTAGAGTCGTCCCATGACCTAAAATATGACGGAAGTCAGGTTTCCAACTTTTAAACCATATTAACAAAAAATCTGTCTATTTAAAAGTCCCGAGCGTTATTTTTTTGAAATCATTATGGTTATATTTAAAAACAACTAAAGAATGTGCGTATAACCATGGATATTGTAATAGGTGTGGACATTGGCGGTACCAAAACCAAGATCGGGTTGGTTGACCAAAACGGGGAATGCCTTGAAAAAACTTTTTTTAGGACCAGGGACTTTCCAAACCTGAACGACTACTTGAACAAAATCAAGAGTACATCGGACGAGCTCATCAACAAGATGGGAAAGGAGGTGAATGTCTTGGGATGTGGCATTGGAGCCCCGAATGCATCGAGCAAAAACGGGACCATAGAAAATGCCAGTAATTTAATCTGGAAAGACAGTGTTCCCATTCTTGAGAAATTACAGGAGCGCATGCCCATGCCCATGCGTATCATGAACGATGCAAGTGCCGCTGCCTTGGGTGAAATGCTCTTTGGCGGTGCCAAAAACATGAAAGATTTTATTGTGATTACCTTGGGTACCGGGTTTGGCGCCGGCATTGTGGCCAATGGCCAATTAATAGACGGGTACGATGGCTTTGCTGGGGAGTTGGGCCATGTGGACATGACTTTGGGGGATGGCAGATTGACCGGGCTTGGGGTTAGGGGCGGATTGGAAGCCTATGTGTCTGCAACTGGCCTAAAGCGCACCATTATGTATATGATGAGCAAGTATACGGTGGACAGTAAGTTTAGAAGCGTAGCCTTTAACGACCTCCATGGCGAGGATATTACCAAAGCGGCGGAAGAAGGGGATGAAATTGCCCTTAAGGCATTTGACTATACGGCCAAAATTATGGGATTGGCATTGGCCAACTTTACGGCATTTACCCAGCCAGAAGCTTTTATTTTAATGGGCGGACTTACCAATAGCGGAAAATGGATCATGGAACCCTTGGAAAAGTATTTCAATGCAAACCTTCTGCAGGTTTACAAGGGCAAGGTAAAGCTGATGTATTCTGAAATGGAGGGCAAAACCGCAGCCATCTGCGGGGCTGCTGCACTGATATGGGAAACCCAGAACAAGAACATCACATAACCCCCGATCCCTATCCGCAGGTAAAGTTTTAATGCTTATTTCCTGAAAAACCTTGCATAGAGGCCGTCTTCCAAGGAAGAACATCCATGTTCAAACCTGACCATTATCATATTTTATGGTTGGTGACCTAACTATCTTTATAACAATTAAATAGTAAAAGTCATGAAACCAAAAAAGAACCCCAATGCTGAAATAGGCCGCAATAGCAGTCTTTATTTCATGATAGGCCTTACTTCGGTCCTGTTCCTTACATGGCAATCATTGGAAGTGAAATTTTATGAGAGGGAGTCCACGGTTTCAGATGTTGTTGAAGTTATGGATGACCTTAAGGAAGATGTGCCTGTTACAGAAATGTTACGTACCACTCCACCACCCCCTCCGCCATCTGCACCGGATGTGATAGAAATTGTGGAGGATGTTGAAGAGGTTGAAGAAACCGTTATTGAAAGTACGGAGAGCAGTCAAGAAACCTATATTGAAGATGCCATTGTAAGCGTGGAAGACGTTGAAGTGGAAGAGGTTGAAGAAGACATTACCGTACCTTTTGCAGTGATAGAATACGTTCCTGTTTTTCCTGGATGTGAAGTCTATGAAACACAGGCGGAACGCAAAGCCTGCTTTAACCGAAAGGTACAGGAGCACGTTGTGAAAAACTTCAGGTACCCCCCAAGTGCATTGGAAATGCAAATTACCGGAAGGGTATACGTTCAGTTTGTGATTGATTCCAAAGGCAACGTGACCGATATCCAAAAGAGAGGTCCAGACCGTTTATTGGAAGAAGAGGCCGCTAGAATCATTGCCTCTCTACCCAATGTAAAACCTGGAGAGCAACGTGGAAGAGCCGTTCGGGTCAAGTACAGCATTCCGATCAATTTTGAAATACAATAAGTTTAGGACTAAACAATGAAGAAGGAGGCTTAATAAGTTTGGGCCTCTTTTTTTTTCTAGAACCAGCTGGTGTTTTTATAATCACTGTTCCTTGAGGCTATTTCCCTGCTCTTGACCACCAAATGGGTCTCATCAAGCTGTCTGGTCCTGTATCCCAGCAAGTGGAATATCGATTTCGCCATGAAACGGGCAACCCTTTGGTCCACGATCAAAGTGTCTTTTTTATCCGATTTCCATTTAACACCGGGCAATTTCACCAATAGGTGATCCACCTTAAAACGTCTCAACTCCTTGGACAGCCACAACAAAAACTTGGGAATCGGCCTGATAAAATAAAACCCCTCCCCTCCTTGATCTTGGTACAAGGGCATAAAAATCTGTCTTTCCTTGCTTGCTTTGATCACAGCATCATTGCTCATTGCAATTTCTACTCCTTTGGGTATCTTCTGAAAATTTATAAACCCTGGGAACATTTTAAATTTGTCACCTGATTCTATGGTATGTTGATGGTAGATTTCGTAGAATCTGTGATCTACTTTGTTGAAATGCGCCAATCCATCCCCATTGATTTTTGATGGGTGGACCACACCGGTCAATTGCAAAGTGAACCAAATGAAATCAATACAATTTTCAACAGCTTTGCTGTCATCATGCTGGCCACTTTCAAAACCTAGGGACACATATCCCAGTTCGTTGATATAGCTCAACAACGCCCCTTCAAGATATTCCTCGATCCCCAAAATAATGGGCAGTGGATAGTTTGATGCATATTTTCGGTTCAACAGACTGTCGTTGAGCACAATAAAAGGGGCCGTATCACTGGAAGTGGTATGCAAATCAATAAAATAGAAGGGAGGAGTTGCTTTTTCCAAAATGTTATTGAGCACTTCCAAAAGTGCTTTTAATTCCTTTTCCTCCTCAATATCGGCTTGCTTATTTGCCCGTATATTTTTTATCCGCTCCGGAAACCAGATGCGGTTTAAATCTACTGTCTGGAACCTGACATGCCTATTGAGTGCCCCCAGATTTCCGGCCACGCCAAACAATTGCCCCTTTAAAGCACTGTTTTTTGATTTTAGCTCTTTAAAGACATGTTTTAGGGCAAAAACGCCTGCGGGTTCGTTGCCATGTATTCCAGCAAAGAAAACCACCGTTGGGCCACTTTTGTTCCCTTGCAGGTGGTCAATAGTACGCTTAACCGCTACAGTCTGTTTGGGGGCAATATTTTGTTTTTCTACCACAATCACAGGTCAACTTTACTAATGATCCCCACAATATGATTGTCCACGCAAACCGGCAAACAACCTATTTGGTGTTCTTCCATCATTTTCTTGGCGGTTTCTATTTCAGTTCTGGGCTCTACAGTAATTACATCTTTGACCATAATATCCGACACCCTAGCTTCTTTCTTGTCCAGTTTCTCAAACCTTTCTATATGGCTCCATGTTAGTAACCCCGCAATTTCCCCTTTTCCATTTTCTACAGGAATATGGTGAATATTGTTCCATTGCATAATAGCTATGGCCAAATTGGCATAATCATCTTCATAGAGCTTCATGAGTTTTGTGGACATGATCTGTCTTACCCATTGGAACGATTCCTTGGTTTTCTTCATTCCTGTAATTGGTTTCCATTGATGCACGGGAGCTTGGGTCTCTTGGTTGTTGTACATGGCCTTGGTCAACTGCACAATGGCACTGTCCAATTTCATCTGCTTTTTGAGCTCCCTAAAGTTTCTGATTTGCCACTCGGCCCCTGTACCCCTTTTCGTTCTTGCTTCAATTATCCCCAAAAGCCTATTAATGTCGCTTTCATCAATTTCAAATTTTCGTAGCCCATCATAAGCTATGGGCAACAATACCTTCAGGACAATCTCTTTGACTGTCATGGTCTTGTCCAACCATGAAAACATCGTGTTCCTTCCATTCATAGCGGCCTTAAAAAAGTTGAGTTTCGCCACCCTAAAATCCATGATACTCTGCATATCGTCATACTTTTTAGGTCTTCCTGCCATTAGTCCGACCCAAAATGCAAAGTTGGCCATTTCATCAATTATTGTTGGGCCAGAGGGAATATATCGGTTTTCAATCCGCAAATGTGGTTTTCCGTTGCCCACTCCGTAGCATGGGCGGTTCCATCGATACACCGTACTGTTGAACAAGCTCAATGCCTCCAGTTTCGGAATTTTTCCGTCCTGCAATACATCCAGCGAGCTTTTCTCAATGGGTTTTGTAAGCAAGATGCGGTGGGTAGAAATGTCCTGTTTAAAAATTTCGGCGACAGAATTTTTTTGCCATCGTTCCCCAAAACCTACTCTGGCTACTTGCTCCTTAACCTCTTTTGTCCAAACCCGGGCATCCAAGCTTTGTTGAAATAGGGCTATTCGGGTTTCTCTCCAAAGCTCTTTACCCAAAAGTAACGGAGAGTTGCAGCATATTCCCAAAACGGGTCCGGAAATGGCCTGTGCCCAATTATAGCTTTTGATAAAATCATCTGGGGGAATCTGCAAATGGAGTTGGAAACTGGTATTGCAGGCTTCAAAAAGTACAGAATCATGATGCAACGAAAGCTCATCTGCGCCCTTTATCCTAAGCGAGAAATCACTCCCCCTCCAAGTCTTTAAAACCTCATTTATGCGAAAATACCTCGGTATTGGGGTCATAAAATTCATCCCCAGTTCATCTTTGCTTATGGTCGGGAGAATACCGGTCAAAACGACCTTGACACCATGATCATCAGCTGTTTGTTTCACCTTGTCCAACAATTTCCTAAGCTGCTGTTCCATATTGGCAAAGCAATCCTTCTCCAGTTTATACGGGTCGAGGTTGGCCTCTATGTTATAAGTGGCAAATTCGGTGGTAAAATGGTCATCTTTGACATCTTTGATGATTTCCATGGATTTAGGGGATGGCCTGAAATCGCCATTAACCAGGCACATTTCCTGTTCAGCGCCTATTCGCTGGACATCATCTTCGATCATGCCGCCCTTTATCATCAATTCCAAGGCCTGTATATCATCAATCAAATGCTGAACGAACGCCTTGCGCTCCTCCTCATCAAACTTGCCGTTAACTATATGCTCGCCCATCGCTATGGAAATTGAACTCTTTATCCATGTTAAAGCTACGAAGTGCCAAAGGGCAAAAAAATGACAGATATCAGGTATTGATTTGTAGCGTACTGACATTTATCATGTTTTATACTGAGCCTTGCCATTAATTTTGGCCTTGTAATAAAATGGTATGAGCTATGTGCGGATTAGTACAGAAATACAATGTGCCGGGTCCTAGGTACACCAGTTATCCAACGGTTCCGTATTGGGATTTGGACAATTTTTCCGGTAAACTCTGGAAATCGACTGTATTGAAGACCTTTCAAGAAAATCCAAAAGAAGGGATAAGCCTATATGTACACCTGCCCTTTTGTGAAAGTATGTGTACATTTTGTGGTTGTCACAAGCGCATCACCAAAAGGCATGAGTTGGAGCTTCCCTACATCAACAGTGTGTTAAAGGAGTGGAAACTTTATGTTGATCTTCTGGGAGCCAAACCCATCATAAAAGAGCTTCATTTGGGTGGTGGAACGCCCACTTTTTTTTCTCCTGAAAACCTGAAATTACTGATAGATGGAATCCTCCTGAACGGCAAAAAGGCAGAAAATGCACAATTCAGTTTTGAAGGACATCCCAACAATACGACCAAAGCGCACCTTCAGGCCCTTTTTGATGTAGGGTTCAGAAGGGTCTGTTATGGTGTGCAGGACTATAATATGACCGTTCAAAGGGCCATAAACCGGATTCAGCCCTTTGAAAATGTTAAAAACGTGACCGAATGGGCCAGGGAAATCGGATACACCTCAGTGGGCCATGACATTATCTATGGGCTGCCATTTCAAGATTGTGCCCATGTGGAGGAAACCATTAAAAAGACCAACGCCCTTAGGCCAGACCGCATAGCATTTTACAGCTACGCCCATGTGCCTTGGCTAAAAGGCAATGGACAACGCGGTTACAAGGAAACGGACCTTCCTTCTTCCGTGGTGAAAAAAGCACAGTATGAAATGGGAAAAAGCATGTTGGCGGATTTTGGCTATAAAGATGTGGGAATGGACCATTTTGCCCTGCCATCCGATGACCTCTACGTGGCATTGACCAACGGTACCCTGCACCGAAACTTTATGGGCTATACCCCATCCAAGACCCAATTAATGATCGGTCTGGGAGTATCCAGCATTAGTGATAGTTGGTATGGGTTTGCCCAAAACGTAAAAAGTCTGGAAGAATATGAACATTTGGTTTCGCACGACCTTATTCCTATTTTTAAAGGACATATTCTTAACCAAGAAGATGAAATCTTACGAAAGCACATTCTTGATCTCATGTGCCGATTTGAAACTTCTTGGGAGAGGGAAGAAGCTGAAGTGGTCGATTTTCAAAGCATCATTGAAAGTTTATCGGAAATGGAATCCGATGGTTTGGTGGAGATTGGAGAAAATCAGATCTCAGTGACCGAAAAAGGAAGACCTTTTATACGAAACATCAGTATGGCCCTTGACTTGAAACTGCACCGGAAAAAACCAGAAACCCGGATATTTTCCATGACCGTTTAACCTATTAAAAACAAAGAAATGAAAAGCATAATTGTACCCGTAGATTTTTCAGAACAATCAGAAAACGCCCTAAAAGTGGCTGCATCCCTGGCCAAAGAAAACAAAGCCGAGTTGTTGGTGCTCCACATGTTGGAACTTTCACCGGCCATCATGAGTGAATCTGGATATGTATCGCAAGAACAAGTGGTTCACTTGATCAAAATTGGTGAAAAACGATTTGCCGACTTCTTGGACAAACCTTATTTAAAGGATGTCAACATTGTGCCCGTTATTAAGCACTACAAAGTGTTTAGTGAGGTGAACGAAGTTGCCGAAAAGCACAATGCAGACCTAGTGGTCATGGGCTCACATGGCACCGATGGCCTCCAAGAAATCTTCATTGGATCCAATACCGAGCGCGTTGTCCGCACCTCAGATATTCCTGTATTGGTCATAAAAGGAGAAATGGACAAGTTTAAACCTAAAAACTTTGTCTTTGCCTGCGATTTTTCGGAAGAAAATGTTCCTGCTCTCAAAAAGGCTGTGGAAATGGCCAAACTTCTTAATTGCAAATTGCAGTTGATCTATATCAATACACCAGGAGACGAATTTTTGAGTACCGATGATGCCTATGAAAAAATTTCCAAATTTTTGGACGCGGCCAAACTTGGGCTAACTGTGGAAATCTATAACGATTACACTGTAGAAAAAGGAGTGCTCAATTACTGCGACAAGGTCATGGCCGATATGATCGGCATACCTACACACGGTAGAAGAGGGTTATCCCACTTTTTTATGGGGAGCATCGGCGAGGATATCGCCAACCATTCCAATATCCCTGTGATAACCTTTAAAATTTAATGGATTGTATTTTTTGATTGGTTTCATACAATTCAAAAAAAGGGGGCAATTTTAAAATTGCCCCTTTTTTATTGCTTTTAAACCTGTAAATCTTTAGCCGTGGAATCTTGCATAAGCAGCTTTTTCCAATTCCTCCCTATGGTCAGGGTGCGCAATGGAAATTAACGCTTTGGCCCGCTGCTGCAGGTTTTTCCCAAAAAGATTCACCACGCCATACTCGGTCGCCACGTAGTGCATATGGGCCCGTGTGGTGGTAACCCCAGCGCCTTGCTTCAAAAATGGGGTTATCTTGGATACGCCCTTTTTTGTTGTGGACGACATGGCAATAATGGGCTTCCCTCCTTTGGAAAGTGATGCCCCTCGCATAAAATCCATTTGTCCCCCCACTCCAGAAAATTGGTATCCGCCAATGGTATCTGCACAGACTTGACCCGTAAGATCAATTTCTATGGCACTGTTGATGGCAGTTGCTTTTGGGTTTCTTCTAATTCTGGCCGTATCATTGGTATACCCCGAGTCCCTAAAATCACAAATGGGGTTATCATCTATAAAATCATACAGTTTTCGGGAACCTACAGCAAAACAAGCCACAATTTTACCTCGTTTAACCGTTTTTTCTTTTCCGTTGATGACACCACTTTCCAAAAGGGGCAATACGCCATCAGAAAACATTTCGGTATGGATTCCAAGGTTTTTATGGTTTCCCAAATTGGATAACACCGCATTGGGGATGTTCCCAATTCCCATTTGCAAGGTAGCACCATCCTCAATCAAGGATGCCACGTGCCTACCAATTTCGTGCTCTACTTCCGATATCTCGGTCGGATTATGTACGTGAATGGGCCTATTGACCTCCGTGGCAAATGCAATCTCATCTACGTGAACGATACCAGTACCATGGGTCCGAGGTACATGTGGATTTATCTGTGCCACAATTTTTTTGGCCGTTCTAATGGCGGGCAATGCCACATCCACCGAAACTCCCAAGGAACAATATCCGTGTTTGTCCGGTGGCGACACTTGTACAAAGGCCACATCCAACGGCAGATATTCGTCGGCGAACAACCACGGTATTTCACTCAAAAAAACCGGAATATAGTCACCCATATAGGTGTTTACAAAGGTCCTAACGTTGCCTCCCACAAAACAGGCATTCAAGGTAAAGGCATCACAATAGGGCTTTCTGGTATACTTTGCATCCCCTTCGGTGTGGATGGAAATGATCTCTACATCCTTCAATTCATCGTGACGCTCACAGAGTGCATCGATCAATTCGTTTGGGGTCATGGCCGCTCCTTGGAAAAAGACCCGGTCGCCTGATTTTACAATTCCTACCGCTTCTTCCACTGATGTTATTTTCATTCTGGATTTGATTTTTTAAGGTTGATGGCATTCAATGGTCGCTGTAACTGAATCTGCAGGTGCAGCTTTAGGAGAAACATAGGGTATTCCCAATCCCAGCCCACGTACAATAAACAATATACCAATGATGACCACAAATACCGGTATCAATTTCTGTATTTTGGATTTAATGGATCTACTGAACATTCCTTTGGAATAGACTACCAATGACATAAGCGGCACGGTTCCCATACCAAAAATCATCATGTAAAAACCGCCTTCCAAAGGACTGCCCATGGCAATGGCTCCCAAAAGGGCCACATAGACCAAACCGCAGGGCAAAAAGCCGTTCAAAAAGCCAATGGTCAAAAAGGTATCGGGTGTCTTTTTTTTAAGTTCAGCACCGAGTTTGGACTTTACCCTGCCAATGATCGAGTAAATGGGCGACAACATTTTATGTCCGTTCAGGTATTTTCCAGGAATCAATACAAGAACGATCATAAGCACCCCTATTCCGATGGACAGTTTTTGCTGAATGCCGAACAATGACAATCCCTTGCCCAAAAGTCCAAACAACAAGCCGATCATACCGTATGCCAAGAGTCTCCCAAAGTGGTAGATGGACAGTTGCGCGGTCTTTTTAACACCATTGCTTTGGTCCAAAGGCAGCATAAAGGCTATTGGCCCACACATGCCCAAGCAGTGCAGGCTTCCCAAAAGTCCCAGAACCAATGCGGATGTCAACATGATCAGTACACCAATTTTTCTTTATGCAAAAAGGAATTACCTTCGTATTCCCAGTTTATGGAAATGTCCCAGCGACCGTCCACCAAGCGTTTGTCAGGTATGAGCAAATGTGTATTGGACAAACTTATAGAAAAGTTGGTATCCAAGTGCTTGTTAGACGGTCTGTATAGGGACACTGTTCCACTTATTTTTTTAGGGTCGAAACGTTCAGGAAAATAAACCACCAAACCTTCATCTGTTTTTTCAACCTTTAGGTTGGCATTCATTTCGGTTGCCTTTTTTGATGCATCTATCTCTTGCTGATAGGACAACTCTTTTTTATAGTATTCCTCCGTCACCAAATCGTGGTTGGCCCTATCATCCGTACTCATCCTGAAGACAAAGTATAGGATGAAGGTGATAAAACCTATAAATGCCAATACGATTCCCGTTCCCCAATTAATTTTCATTGTTGTCTTTTTTAATTATAGCTCCTCGGTGCCAAAAACTGGGTCACCGTAGTTTCTATGAGTTCATCACCGCTATACACCCCAATCTTCAATTTATCCTTGTCACCGTTCAATGCCGAAGCGTTTATTTCGATGAACAGGGTGCCTTCAGTCAACTCTTCCGCCGGAACGGTAAAACTGTCTTGGGACACCATTTTGATTTCCCCGTTATGTGACATCAGCTCAAAAGAAACATTTTCGATATCGTTGGTGGTCTTGTTCACTAATTTATAGGTGTACACATTGCTGATGATATTGTTCTCCTTGCGCTCGTACAACTGACCTGGCAAACGCAGTATGTTGGCCTCAACCTCGTTCCGCAAGAACAACATCCCGATCAAAATTCCAGTCAATACGGTTAGCACCGCGGTATACCCCTTCATTCTGGGTGTGAACTTAAACTTGGTTTTCTTGGTGATCTCATCCTCACTTGCATAACGAATCAACCCTCTGGGCCTATTGATGCTATCCATAATATGATCGCATTCATCAATACAAGCGGTACAGTTTACACACTCCAATTGGGTTCCATTTCGGATGTCTATTCCCGTGGGGCAAACATTCACGCATTGGAGACAATCAATACAATCACCATGTCCCAGTGCTTCCCGATCTTCGTTTTTTCTGAACTTTTTACGTCCATTTTCACCTTCACCACGTTCATGGTCATAGGCCACCACAATGGATTTATTATCCAAAAGTACCCCTTGTAATCTACCATAAGGGCAAGCAATGATACATACCTGTTCCCTGAACCACGCAAAGATGAAATAGAACACCGCTGTAAAAATCAGGAGTGGCACCATGGTGCCCAAATGGGCCATGGGACCATCGGTAATGTATGATAGCAGCTGATCACTTCCAATCAGATACGCCAAGAACACATTGGCAATAAAAAAGGAGATGATGAAGAAAATGATCCACTTCAATACTCTTTTTCTGATTTTTTTGCCCGTCCAAGGTGCTTTGGCCAAACGCATCTGGGCGCCCCGGTCTCCATCTATCCAATATTCGATACGACGGAAGACCATTTCCAAGAAAATGGTCTGGGGGCACATCCACCCACAGAAAATACGACCATATGCGACCGTAAACAGTGCAATGAAAATTACCCCTATGATCATGGACACGACCATCAAGTGAAAATCCTGGGGCCAAAACGGAAGTCCGAATATATTGAAACGACGATCCAACACATTGAACAACAAGAACTGGTGCCCATTGATCTTCACAAAAGGAGCGGCTACCAAGAAAATCAGCAGAAAGTAACTAACGTACTTTCGGTAATTGTAATACCGTCCACTGGGTTTCTTGGGGAAAATCCAATTTCTTTTCCCTTCTTCTGTGATTGTGCCTATGGAATCCCTAAAGTTCTCTTCCATCGTTTTGATTTGTCAATTCATACTACCATAGACGTCCCCAAAAGGGTTAATTCATGGCTACGTCTGTTGAATCAGTGGCCTGCTCCATTTGTTCTGGTGCAGTTTCTTCCGTTTCAGATTCTGTTCCATTGGAGTCTTTCGGGGCATTCGGGTCTACCCAAATTTCTCCTTCAGGCTCTTTTGGGTTGGCAGGTGTTGTCCCGCCCAAGGTGATTACATAACTGGCCACTTGGGCTATTTCGGCAGGCTTTAAGCTTTGTTTCCATGCCACCATCCCTTTACCATCACGACCACCTTCGGAAATTGTGGTAAAGACATTTTTGATACCTCCTCCCAATATCCAGTATTGGTCTGTTAAGTTTGGTCCGATTCCACCACCGCCATCTGCCATATGACAAACGACACAGTTGGTTGTGAAAATCTTCTCGCCAGCACTCAAATCAGCTGGATCAGACAAAAATTCTACCGTACTGGCATCCACCAAGTCCTTGGCAGTTCTTTTATACTCTTCAATAGCTGCTTGGGCAGCGGCCACCTCTTGTTCGTATTCCTGTTCTTGAGTATAATCTCCAATAACGTGGAAGCGCACCAGATACACTACTGAAAAAACAATGGTTGCATAGAAAAGGTATACCCACCAAGGAGGGAGCACATTGTCCAACTCACGGATACCGTCATAATCGTGGTCCAGGACAATTTCCCCTTCGCGTTCAATGGAACGGCTCTTGGTCAACTTTTTCATGAGGTTTTTGGCCCATGTCCATTCATATTTCTTGCTTTTGGTTTCCAAGTAACGTTCTTTGCCTTCTTCTGAAAGGGTTTGGAACATAATGTTCTCTATGGAAGCCAAAATCAATTCAATGGCAATAAGGATCATCAATACCAACAGCATAAAAAACTGTGTGATGGGATATTCAAGTATTGCGGGTTTGTCACCGGAGTCTATAAAGAATTCCATCAATCCGAAGATCAAAAAGAATAAAACCGGGACTCGTATCCACCAAGGTGTTTTTGTGCTCATAATGTTATAGTTTGTTTTGTTGATCATCGTTATCCAATGGCAGTTCGGACATCTCCCTTATGTGTTCCTTGGTAGCGGTAAATACCCACCAGAACAAGAGAACAAAAAACACAAAGAAGATGAGCAGGGAAACCATGGGGTAGTTGGCTATCCCATCGATGGTTTCCATATGTTCTTTTACAAATTTCAACATGGTTATATTAGATTTTAGATGCAAGAATCAAGACGCCTGCCTGCGGCAGGCAGGCTAGACCTTTGAAGGTCTTTGCTATTGGATATCTTGGTTCTTGACTCTTGATTCATGATTTCTTTTTCTATTTTTCGGCTGTATCGGTAATTTTGATATCGGTACCCAATCGTTGTAGATAAGCGATCAAGGCCACGATTTCGCGATCTCGCATTTCCACAAATTCCAATCCGTTTTCCTCAGCGTATTTTTTATCGGCTTCATAGGTCCTTTCAAATTCTGGGTCTACGTAAAGGCTCTTTTCGATTTGCTCTGCTTGCTCTGCCATGGATTGCGGAGCGTTGGCAATATCCTCTTCGGTATAGGGAACACCAAGCTTTACCATGGCCTCCATTTTAGCTTGAATATCGCTACGGTCGTGTTCGTCCGTAACCAGCCATTCGTAGGATGGCATAATGGAACCTGCTGACGTACTTTGTGGATCGTACATATGGTTTAAGTGCCAGCTATCGGAGTATTTGCCTCCAACACGTAACAAGTCTGGACCTGTCCGCTTACTGCCCCACAGGAATGGGTGGTCGTACACAAATTCTCCAGCCTTGGCATACTCGCCATAGCGTTCCACCTCACTACGGAACGGCCTGATCATTTGTGAGTGACAACCCACACAACCTTCTCGAATGTAAAGATCACGACCTTCCAATTCCAGTGGCGTATAGGGTTTAACACTTGTAATGGTCGGAATATTGGATTTCACCAAGATGGTTGGGATAATCTGAACAATACCCCCAATCAAAATGGCTACGGTGGCCAAAATAGTCAGCTGAACCGGTTTTCTTTCCAACCAATTATGGAAGGTTTCGCCAGCCACTCTTCGTTTTGCAACGCGTTCCAATGCTGGAGCTTCTGCTGCTTCATCTTCAACCTTGCTACCAGACCTAATGGTCATCACAATATTGTAAAGCAACACGAACATACCGAGGATGTACAACGAACCTCCGATGGCCCTCATCCAATACATGGGGATGATTTGGGTGACAGTTTCCAAGAAGTTACCATAAACCAAGGTACCATCTGGGTTAAATTCTTTCCACATCAAGGCTTGGGTGAATCCTGCTACGTACATGGGAAGGGCATACAATACAATACCCAAGGTGCCAATCCAGAAGTGGAAATTGGCCAATCCTTTGGAGTGCAAACTTGTTTTGAACATTCGCGGCACCAACCAGTAGATCATACCAAAGGTCAAGAACCCGTTCCAGGCCAAGGCCCCAACATGAACGTGGGCAATGATCCAGTCACTGAAGTGGGCAATGGCGTTTACGTTTTTCAAGGAAAGCATTGGGCCTTCAAAAGTGGCCATACCATACCCCGTGATGGCTACCACCATAAATTTTAATGTGGCATCGGTACGCACCTTGTCCCATACACCACGAAGGGTCAACAATCCGTTGATCATACCACCCCAAGATGGGGCTATCAACATTATGGAAAATACCACACCGAGGTTCTGTGCCCAGTCAGGCAAGGAAGAATACAACAAGTGGTGGGGACCTGCCCAGATATAAATGAATATCAACGACCAAAAGTGGACGATGGACAGCCTATAGGAATAGATGGGCCTGTTCGCCGCCTTGGGAACAAAGTAGTACATCAACCCCAAGAAAGGCGTGGTCAAAAAGAATGCCACCGCATTATGCCCGTACCACCATTGTACCAAAGCATCCTGCACACCAGCATACACCGAATAACTCTTCAGTGCAGATACCGGCAGCTCCAAGCTATTAAAAATGTGCAGCACGGCTACGGTAACAAACGTGGCCAAGTAAAACCAGATGGCCACATACAGGTGCCTTTGCCTTCTTTTGAGGATGGTACCGATCATGTTCCATCCAAAGACCACCCATACTACTGCAATGGCAATATCTATGGGCCATTCCAATTCGGCATATTCCTTGGTGGTGGTATACCCCAATGGAAGTGTGATCGCTGCGGCGACAATGATCAATTGCCAGCCCCAGAAGTTGATGTTGCTCAAGGCGTCACTGAACATCCTGGCTTTAAGCAAGCGTTGCAAGGAGTAATACACCCCTGCAAAGATGGCGTTCCCCACAAATGCGAAGATCACGGCGTTGGTGTGCAATGGACGCAAACGCCCAAAACTCAACCATGAAATGCCCTCTGTAACATTGGGGAACAAAAACATAAAGGCCAATAAAAGGCCTACCGACATACCCACTACGCCCCATAAAATGGAGGCGTATAAGAACTTTTGTACGATTTTGTTATCGTAACGGAACTGTTGTATTTCCATATTTATTGGTTTGTACTTTTAGTTTGTTTGATTTCCTTTTTATTTGGGTTTGATTTTTCCTTGTCCTTAACCACCTCATCCTCGAACAACATTCTTACCGATGGGGTATAGGTGTCATCGTATTGTCCGCTTTTTACCGAGAAAACAAAGGCTACAAAAAAGATTACGGCCACCGTTATGCTAATGGCCAACAACACATAAATAACACTCATACCTGCCTGAATTTAGGGGTAAAACTACTGTGATGGTATTCCTCAAAAAATGACATATATCAGCTTTCTAAAATTTTTAAATCTTTACCGAGGTAATTTGTCGCCAAGGTGGTGAACACCACAATACTGATAGAGCTCAACGGCATCAGAATAGCGGCAATCACGGGCTGTAACTGACCTGTAACGGCAAAATACAATCCCACGACATTGTAACAGAGCGACAACAAAAAGCTCATTTTTATAATGCGAATGGATTTTTTGGACAGTTGTATGAACTTTGGCAGCATTCGCAGCTTGCTCGCATCCAGAATGCCATCACAAGCTGGTGAAAACACATTGATGTTTTCCGAAACAGCCAATCCTACATCACTTTGGGCCAGGGCCCCCGCATCGTTCAAACCATCGCCCACCATCAAAACTTTATGTTTTTCCTGTAAATGTCTGATGTATTCCAACTTGTTCTCTGGCTTTTGGTCAAACAGCATTGTTGTCTTTTCAGGAAGCACTTTTTCCAACTGCGCTTTTTCTCCATCATTATCCCCCGAAAGAATGCCCAGTTCCAAATCGGTTGCCAATTCATCAAAAATTTGGCTCATCCCATCGCGATAGGTGTTCTTGAACACGAACCGTCCCTTAAAATCTTCATCGGCACTTACGTAGACCGAAGTATTGGTCAATGCATTGGATTTGCTTTCACCCACATAAGATGCCGAACCCACTTTTATGGAGTGCTCCTTATATTTGCCCTCGATACCTTTTCCGGTATGTTCTTGGAATTCTTCCAAGGTCATGATGGCATTGGATTTTAAAATAGTGTATAGTGATCGGCTCAACGGGTGGTTGGATGCCCTCAAGGTAGTTTTTAAGAGTGCAGTTTCCTCCTCCGTAAGTTCCATTCCTTCGTAGTGGATGGTGTCTTTTACATTAGTGGTCAAGGTTCCTGTCTTATCAAAAATGGCGATATCGATTTTCGACAAGCGTTCGATCACATTGGTATTCTTCAAATAGAATTTATGTTTCCCAAAAATGCGTAGCATATTTCCCAAGGTAAATGGGGCCGCCAACGCAATGGCGCACGGACAGGCGATGATCAATACCGAAGTGAACACATTCAGGGCCAAACTTGGGTCAAAAATCAACCAAAAAGCGGTGGCCAAGGTGGCAATGCTCAAAACGGCAATGGTGAATCGTTTTCCAATGCTATCTGTAAGGGTCTGGAATTGACTTGCCTTGTCCTTTGCAAAAATGGAGTTGCCCCACAACTGGGTCAAATAACTTTGGGAGACGGATTTCAGCACCTCAACCTCCAAAACCCCTGAAAGTTGTTTGCCGCCCGCAAACAATTTTTCTCCCGATTCCTTAAAAACTGCTTCGGATTCGCCCGTTACAAAACTGTAATCGATTTCGGCAGTTCCTTTGATCAGAATACAGTCCACAGGGATAATTTCGTGGCTTCGGATCAAAACCCTATCCCCTACTTCAATGTTATAAATTTGGATATTTTCTTCTTCCCCGTTTTGCTTCAAACGGGTAACGGCTATGGGAAAATAGGATTTGTAATCGCGTTCAAACGAAAGATAGGCGTAGGTTTTCTGCTGAAAAAATTTCCCCAATAGCAGAAAAAAGACCAAGCCGGTGAGACTATCAAAAAAGCCGGAACCCAAATCAAACACAATGTCCACCGTACTCCTTAAAAAAAGCACCAATATCCCCAAGGCGATGGGCACGTCAATATTCAATAATTTGGAACGGATGCCCTTGTAGGCCGAGATAAAATAATCCTGTGAGGCATAAAATACCACGGGCAGGGAAAAGGCGAACATCAACCAACGGAAAACCTGCTTGTATTGGTCCAACCAAAATTCTTCTACCTCAAAATACTCGGGAAAGGAGAACAGCATCACATTGCCAAAGGCAAAACCCGCGACACCCAACTTATAGATTAGGGAACGGTCTACTTTTTTTGCTTTCTTGTTGTATTCCTCAAGAGAGATATAGGGTTCGTAGCCGATGCTGCCCAGCAAAAGTACCAATGCTTTCAGGGAAAAATCCTCTGTTTTATAGGTAACCCGGATGGTTTTCTTTGGAAAGTCGACCTGGGAAACTTTAATGGCCGAATGTAGCTTGTTCAGGTTTTCCAATACCCAAATGCAGGAACTGCAATGAATGGTGGGAATACTCAAACTGACCACCTGTACGCCTTCTTCATTAAACTCCACGAGTTTCTGTACAATTTCTTGGTTGTCCAAAAAATCGTATTTCTGACGGATTTCGTTAGGTGTGGTTCCTGCTTTGCCCTCTATTTCGTAATAGGTGGACAGGCCGTTCGATGTAAAAATTTCGTAAACGGTTTTGCAACCATTGCAACAAAAATCCTTATCATCAAACTGCACATAACTTTTACCGCACTCGTCTCCACAATGATAACAGGTTGGGTCTGTCATTTCACATTTGCTTTACCTGATGCAAATTTGTAATACTCTTCCTCTTAAAAATATGACATTTATCAGTTAATACTGTGTAGATTCCCTTTAAATTTGTTGAATCAGGTAAACCAATCATTATGGAAAGCAGGTGTGAAAATTGTATTATCCGACAGTTCAACTCGCTCCGTGCCATGAGCAAGGAAGAACTGAAGCAAGTTTCCGACTCCAAAACCACCAAGATCATCAAAAAGGGTGAGTCTATTTTTGAGGAAGGCGAAAAGCTCAATGGTGTTTATTGCGTAAGGAGCGGCGTTTCCAAACTTTCCAAACTCAGTGCCAATGGAAAAGACCAAATCGTGAAATTGGCCAGCAAAGGCGAAGTTCTGGGTCAACGTTCGGTTATTTCACAAGAGAGTACAAATCTTTCCGCCATTGCTGTGGACACTATGGAGGTTTGCTTCATTCCAAAGGAGAGCATTACCACTACCCTTCAAAAGAATCCGGATTTCACTTTGGAGGTTTTGCGCCATATGGCCCACGATCTTAAAGAGGCCGATGATGTCATCGTCAATATTTCCCAAAAAACGGTAAAACAGCGTATGGCAGAGGCCTTTCTTTACCTAAAGAACAATTTTGGTGAAGATGCCGATGGATTCTTGTCACTTACCCTTTCCAGGGAAGATATTTCCAATGTGGTGGGTACTGCAACCGAATCTGCCATTAGAATCATTTCCGAATTCAAAAAGAACGGCCTGATTCGTACTTCAGGCAAAAAAATCGGTATTAAAGATGAGCGCAAACTTCTCGAAATGGTCGAGGGCTTCTAGACCATTTTTCAAAACCTGACAATTGTCATAGTATCCCCTAGCCCATAGGTCTAATTTTATTGCATCGTAAAATGTAGTCCGATGCAAAAGATATTGATACCTACGGATTTTTCGGAGAATGCATGGAATGCCATTGATTACGCCATGCAATTGTTTCGCAACAGGCGTTGTACTTTTTATTTGCTCAACACCTATACCCCTGTCATCCCAAGCAGCCGATTTATGGCCAAAATGATTGATGGGGTTCGCATTGTGGATGCAGTCCGGGAAAATTCTGAACGGGAATTGAGCAAAACCGTGGAACGAATCAAGACCAAATACGGAAACCCTAACCACAGTTTCGAGACCATTTCTTCCTTTAACCTATTGGTGGAAGAGGTAAAAGATATTGTGGAAACTTTTGGTATCCATATGGTAGTTGCCGGCACAAAGGGAGCATCTGGAGTGGATGAGGTATTTATGGGCAGCAACACGGTTCGGATAATAAAAAGCACTAAAAAATGCCCCGTTTTGGCCATTCCCTATCATTTTGAATATGTTACGCCTTCGGAGATTGCTTTTGCCACGGACTTTAACCGGTTTTATACCTCTTCCGAACTATCTCCCTTGTTGGAAATGGCCAAGATGTTCAATGCCACTATCCGCATTGTGCACGTACAGTACGGCATAAAGGCATTGAGTGAACTTCAACAGTTCAATTTAAACATGCTGCGCCGGTACCTTGGCGATGTGGAACATTTTGTACACACGGTTTCCGAGCTCAATTCGGTTTCCCATACTCTGGAAACGTTTTCCAAAGAGTTGGGGATCCATTTGTTGGCCATGTTGAACTACCAGCACAGCTATATGGAAAAGATGACCCGTGAGCCCATCATCAAAAGAACGGCGTTCCACACCCAAATACCTTTATTGGTGATTCCGGAACTGGGTATGGAGGGCATTTCCGCTAAGCAAGAAGAGGAAGAGCTGGAGTCCCACAATTAACGTCCCGTTGTTATCTTTGCCTTGATTGGGTCGCTTCAAAAGGCAATTCTATGCACAAACAACAACTAATTGACTGCCACGAGCGGATAAAACCTTTTATCCACAACACTCCTGTGCTCACTTCCCGCCTCATTGACGAGATGGCTGGTGCCCATTTGTTTTTTAAATGTGAAAACTTTCAGCGTATGGGCGCTTTTAAAATGCGTGGAGCAGCCAACGCCATAATGCAACTTTCGGATGAACAAAAGAAGAACGGTGTAGTCACACATTCTTCGGGCAATTTTGCCCAAGCCCTGTCCCTTTCCGCACAAAGTTTAGGGGTTAAAGCCTATATTGTGATGCCAAGTTCAGCTCCCCAAGTAAAAAAAGATGCAGTCAAGGGCTATGGAGGCATCCTGATCGAATGTGAACCCACCTTGGCGGCCAGGGAACGTGAATCTGATCGTATTGTAAACGAGCACGGGGCTACTTTTATCCATCCTTCCAACAACGACCATGTGATTTTAGGACAGGGAACTGCCTGCAAAGAACTGTTGGAACTATACCCAGATCTTGATTACGTGGTGACCCCCGTTGGCGGCGGCGGATTGATTGCGGGAACCGCTCTTGCCGCATATTACTTTGGGAACGATTGTAAGGTCATTGGTGGCGAACCTTTTGAGGTGGACGATGCCTATCGCTCCTTACAAAGTGGAAAAATAGAAACCAATACCACCACAAACACCATTGCCGACGGTTTAAAAACGCAGTTGGGTGATCGAAACTTTCCCATTATTCAAAAGCATGTGGAAGAAATTGTCCGCGTGACCGAAGAAGAAATCATTGCGGCCATGCGATTGATTTGGGAACGCCTTAAAATTGTATGCGAACCTTCCAGTGCGGTAGCTTTGGCCGCTATTTTTAAGAAAAAGGACGAACTATCGGGCAAAAAGATTGGAGTTATAATCTCTGGAGGAAATGTAGATATAAGTGCCCTGCCATTTTAAATTTTGGAGCTGGTCGGAAACGTAATGGTAAAAGTTGTGCCAACACCTTTTTCACTTTCCACCTCAATTCTTCCTTCCATCGCCTCAACTTGGGTCTTTACAAGATACAGTCCCAGCCCTTTTCCATCGGTGTCTCCACTTAGCCTACCGTACATGTTAAAAATCTTCCTTTCCCTTTCCGGGGTAAGTTCCATGCCAATTCCATTGTCCTTAACATGGATCAATATGGAGTCATCTGTCAACTGGGTCGAAATTTCCACAATGGGAACAACACCTTCCTTGGCATAATTGATGGCATTGAGAACAAGATTATATAAAATATTGACAAAGTAGCTTTTGAGACCCACAATAGACCCAACTTGTGAAAAATCAGTTTTAATCACCGCATTGGTTTTGGCCGTTTCTTCGGAAAGCAATCCATCCACGTCTTTCATCACCTCTGTCAAAATGATTTCCCGGAACCTTTCCCTATCGGTATTCTTCATCGATAAAGAAAGATTAAGGTCTTTTATGGTTTGGTCCAATGCTTCCGTGGTGTTCTCAATTTTCCTTACAATGTCATCATTCATTTCATCCTTGCCCCATTCGTATATTTTAGACAACATCAAAAGATTTGAGATAGGTCCCCTAAGGTTATGGGAAATAATCCGTACAAAATTTTGAAGCTCGTTGTTCTGCTGTACTATCTGTTCATTGTTCTTTACATCTTTGGTCACCTCCTGTGTGGTGCCCGACATGCGATAAGGCTTGTTGTTTTCATCGTAGTATACCTTACCCTTTTGATGCACATACCTCACTTCGCCACCATTGACAACAATTCTATGGACAATATCATGCAACATATTCTTTTGAATGCTCCGTTCCACATTTTTATTGAAAATTTCCCTGTCTTCCGGATGTATAATTTCCATTAGCGCCTCATAATTGGCCCCAAATTCACCGGGAACCTGCCCAAAAATGCTGAAAAGTTGATTGGACCAGGTTATCTTGTTTCGCAGCATATCCCAGTTCCAGTGCCCTACGTTGGTTATTCTTTGAACCTCATTATACTTATTTTCACTGGCTTCAAGCCTATGGATATTGTCAACTTCATTGGTAATGTCCTTCTGCCATATACTGCACCCCACCAATTTGCCAGACGCTTCCATAAAAGGTTGAAACGCAAATTCATGGACACGAAAAGACCCCCCTTTGACCAAAGTGTGCTTTGCCGTTACAGCATAGCGGTTCAATGCCCGTTCACAGCCTTTCCCGCAAATGCTGAAAAAATAACTTTTGTCATAAATGGGCCTTAAGTCCAGGCCTATTTGCGGCTCACTGCCCAACTCTTCCTTGAATTTTTGTTCAAACGAATGGTTAAAGGACGTTAATTGGAAATCTTTATCCATGGTCCAGATAACATCACTGCTATCTTCTAAGATTTCAATTGCATCTTGTATGCGAACTTGTTTTTTTTTCACCTTTCTAAACTTTTACAAAACAATTTATGGTGTATTGCGAAGGGGGAAATAAAGTATCACTGAGACACTGCGCCATAAAGTTTACTTCATAAATATTTTTTGCCAAAACCACCGGTTTCAACAAATATATTCGGTTAAAACTTTATTGTTGGCAACGTCAAAATACCAAAAAACAATTGAAATTGATTTGGATTTAGAAATTTTGAATATAGATTATTCAAAAATTTAGGAGAAGGAACCTTGCAGGTATTCTTCCAAATGCTCAATCTGCAATGGTTTTGTAATAAATTCCTTTACGTATTTATCATACTTTTTGGCTTCTTCCCTATCCTCATCCGATTCTGAGGATGTAACGAGCAAAACTTCGTTGGTTCCAGGAAAATCTTCAAGCATCATAAATTCCAAGAATTCAAATCCACTCATTTCCGGCATGTTTATGTCAAGAAGAATCAATGTCTTAACGTTCGGGTTATCCCTAAACCTGAGATCATCAAGTGCCAATTCGGGGTTGGTAAAGCTTTTAAGTTTATCCTCCATTCCCATTCTTCTGAAATGGATTGCATTCACGGTGTTAACAAGGTCCTCGTCATCGACCAAATAAATTTCCTTGTACATATGGTTTAGTTGATATGGTTTTGGTTTAGCTAATCG
>NZ_LXTT01000088.1 GCF_001683915.1 Allomuricauda sp. CP2A
TAGGTGTGGGCATTGGCCCATTTGTTCAGGTTTTTAACTGTTCCCATGGTTTCTAAATTTAGAATTTACATTTTAATATACTCATTTTTAGTGAGATGTGAAAATAAGTGATTTTGTACCTACATGAACAGCCAGCCATCAAAGTAGACACAAGCTTATTGAATGTACATGTATATGATAGTGCTTTTCAAATTGAGACAGCGGAAATAGGATACTTGGATGGTAAATGAAATCTGTTCAAAAATCAGTCAAATGATACAGGGCATACGTGAATTTGTCATGTTGGTCTCTGGACATTTAAAGTATATTTTGCTTGTTCTTAACCCTAAATTGGATTAGAAAATGAAAAACACGTTGTCAATTCTCATTTTGTTGTTCCTTTTGGTAAGTTGTTCCGAGGATAGAAAATTTGTTAACATAGCCCTAAAAAAGGGAAAGGAAGTCTATGTAGTGCCTTTCATGGCAGATAAAAATATTATTGAACATCAATTATCTAAAAATGAAACCCCCACCATTTTTAAATTTGTGCGAATTGTGGAGGATAATGGCTCTCTATATGTTGAACCTAGCAATTTTGAGCGCATTTTTAATGTAATTGCCGGTAATTACATTCTGTATAAAAAAGAGGAAAAAACCCATGATGGATATGTTGCATTTGGGGATGAAGAAATCTATTCATTTTCCTTAAAACCTGAAAACACCGATAAGATTGGTGAACAAATCAACAAGGAAGTCATTACCATAACGAATACTGTATCCAACAAATCCCACGAAATTGTATATGTAAGGTTTCCCAAACCTAAAGCAGAAAAAAATTGTATCGTCAAAAATTTATGGGTGGTGGAAAATCCTTATCCTGGCAAAACCATTGGAAGCTATAAGGATGCCATATTGATTAATTTGAACGACATTGTTGATTTTTATGATAACGGAACAAGGTTGGAATATAACAAAGCTGATAAAATGCTTTATATCATTCAATAGATGGTATTACTTTGGTTCAAGTAAACGAATATAGCTCTATTCCAATGAGGAATCGGTTAAATATAACTCCATCTGAATATCACTGCGTTCATAGGGTGAGGTGGCACCAACAACTTCTTTGAACCCTAATTTTTGATACAGATTTAAGGCAGGTTTTAAAATCCGGTTGCTTTCCAAATATAATTTTTTGGCCCCCATAGCCTTGGCCTTTTCCACCATGTGCTGCCCCAATAGTTTTCCAATGCCCTTTCCTTGTGCTTTAGGGGATACGCCCATTTTGGCCAGTTCAAAATCATAGTCTTTGTGAAGACTGGGAATAAGGGCGCAAACACCAACGGCTTCATCATGGAGCAGGGCAACGACTATATATCCACCTTTATCCAAGATGTATTCCCTTGGATGGTTCAACGAGGCATGATCCATTTCCTCCATTTTAAAATACTTTACAATCCATTCCTCATTAAGTGACTTGAAGTCAGAAGCATACGCATCAGAATATGGAACTATGGTTATTGGGTTCCCCATAAATAAACATTTGTATCAAGAATACCGCAAAATTAGTCGGAATGAATAAAAAAAGATAACGGGCAACTTGCTCTTTTCTAGCTAAATCACTCAATTTTTCTTGGTTAATTACGTTTACTTAGAAAGTAAGCTGGTTATTTAACGAAAAAATTAGCTGTTTACCGAGAAAATACCTAAGATTGTATAGTATTTAAGTAATAAAACTCTTACAAGTTCCCAAATCTTGCTAATGAGACCATACAAAAAGTATCTGCCTGACCCAAACAGGCCCATTAACCTACAAACCCCCATCGGCTATGGATATAAAACTACATTTATTTTCCAAAGACATAACCCTGTTTTCATTTGACCGGGTTTTTTATTTGATTTTATGTTGCTTTTTGCTGGGTCCCATTGCTCATTCCCAGGACAGTAACCCCTACGTCACCTACAATGTGCCGTTTCAGAATTTGCTGAAGTTCAACCGATTTTTGATCAACCCAACCTTTTCCTCTGTTAGGGAAGACAAATCGTATGTAAACTTATTTCACAGAAGTCAAAGTGCAGACTTTGAAAACAACAGCCAGAATTATTTTTTGAGTTACAGCGGTCAAGTGAACGATAGGATTGGCTTAGGTTTCAGTCTGTACAACCAGCAAGAGGGGGTCATCTCCAATTTGGGGGTAATGGCCAATTATGCACACGGCATTCAATTGGGAAGGGAGAGCAGCCTTACCTTTGGGGTTAATATTCCCTATTATGTGAGCAGTTTTGATCCAGATAGAGCGGTCACCGTTGAGGAAGATCCTGTGCTCAACGATACCTCCAAAAACTCCATTGTATCTTTCCAACCCGGATTGAACCTATCCGTTGGTAAGTTTGATTTTGGGGTGTTTGCCCATAACTTGTTGGACTATAATGTGAGTTCGGGGAAATCATTGACCGACCTGAATCAAAAAACATTCTCCGGTCATATACAATTTGCCCAAGAATTTAAGAATGGCTCTGGAATCTTTGAAGATGGAAGGCTGTTGCCCTTGGCACGGGCACGGCTTGAAGGGGGCAATGACCCTATTTTTGGCGGGGGTATCATCTTGGATCTCCCCAAACTGGGATGGATCCAAGGTGGCTACGATCAGTTTTATGGGGCCTCGGCCGGTACGGGGTTCAATCTCAATAGAAGGCTTTCCTTCGGATACAACTTTGAGAAAAACCTGAACAATGACTTCATAAACCTGGGTGTTACGCACGAAATCTCAATTGCGTACTCCTTTGTCCCCATGATGGCCAAGAACATTATGGTGAACAACGAGGATGACCCTAAAGCTCCAAAACCCATTGAGGGTGGTCTAGTGGCAGACACCAAGAAAGAAAAAGAGGAGAAAAAGGGCAAGTTGGATGTTGATACCACTTTGCGTCCCACCAATAGAGAGGATTTGGCGTTTTGGGAAGAACAAATAGCAATGTTAAAGGCCCAACAAGAAGATAGTCATGCCGTGATCGATGAATTGCTTTTTAAAATGGACTCTTTAAAGGAGAGTCGCCAAAAGGATCTTGAAAAGCGATTTGAAATGGTGATGCGGATGGTAAAAAGGCAAACGGATGACAAGAAACGTCCAGATATTGAGGCTAAGGCACAAAAACTGTATTTTGCTGAGAATGAGGATTTGGACTCCATTTACAATTCCATGGCCAATGAACGTTTGGCAGACAATTCAACCGTTGCCAAAAAGGAAGCTCCAGAGAAAAAGGGAACATTCAATGGGGGAGCCTACAAACCTGTTGAGAAGTTCATCAGTTTGGAAGGGGTTGGAAAGGGGCATTACATTGTGGCCAATGTTTTTAAGAACGAGAAATACCTCAAGAGCTTTATGGCCAAACTTAAGGCACAGGGCCTAAACCCAAAGTACTTTAAGAACCCGGATAATGGGCTCAATTATGTGTACTTGGCCAAGTATGATCAGGATAACGAAGCCTATGCGGCATATCAATCCCAAATGAAAGGGAAATACAGCGATGAAATTTGGATCATGCACGTGGATAATCCTCGATATTCCAATTGGGCCGATGCCATTTTCCAAGATATTGAATAGAGTGCCCTACGTTTTTCTGTTCTTCATTTCTGAAGCAATGGATCTACTGCCCGCATCGCGTTCTTGAAGCTCTGAGATGATTTTGGGATGGTCCTCAGTTCGGGTTTGTGAAAGCTTGTAGGTGGCTTGGATATCACTGATCTCAATTTGAAAACCGACCACTCCCTTTACCTGACGCAATGTTTTGGGTGACATTTCTTTAAGTGATATAGGGTGCTTGGAGCCCTGTTCATATTTCTCCACCAACTTGTGCATGGAAGCCATGGTATCCTCTTCCGATAAGATTTTTAACCTACCGTACACATGCACCGCTATGTAGTTCCATGTTGGAACCTCTTCTTCCTTGTACCACGAAGAGGAAATATAGCTATGCGGGCCATTGAAAATGCAGAGCACCTCTTGATCTTCTGAAAAGTGCTTCCATTGGGGATTCGCTTTGGCAATATGCCCTACAAGAATGTCTTTTCCATTATTGGTTTTATCCAATTCCAAAGGAATATGGGTGGCCCAAGGTTTATTGTCAACAGTATTAACCAAGATTCCAAAACTGTTGTTGACCAAAAAATCCTTTATTTCATCAAGGTTTTCATTCTTGTAGTGCTGGGGAATGTACATGGATTAAAAAGAGTGCTCTAAATTAATTCTGATGATGGTTACTGTAGTGTTCTTGAATGAGGTCCCTGCCAAAATCGCCATCAAAATCGCGCCAAACGGAATGGATATGGTTGGCATTGTTCTGGGAATTGTCAAATTCAATTAAAAAGGTTTTTCCTTGGATGCTGTAATAGTGGGGCTCGCCCAAAACGGTCTCTCCGGCCCACGCAAAATGAATGTCCTGTTTTTCTTCGGATTCCAGTGTTGCCATTCGGGTTTTGGCCACCTCGTCAGGTACTGCAGAGATATATTCATTGATGAGTCCCATCAAAGCGTCTTGTTGTGATTTATCCAATTCGGGAAGCGGGATGCCTTTGGGGTTATCCGCCGAGATTCTGACAGTGTTTTTTGTTAAGATGTCCCAAGGGGCCTTTTCATTAAAAATTGCTTTGGCTTTCTGCTCATCGGATAGTGAGTTGATAAGTTCCAACCCCAAATTTTCTTCCATGGCCAAGGTGTGTTCCCCTTTTCGTGGGCCAGATTGGATAATGGCGGGATTGGCACCAAAAAAAAGGGGCGTGAATGAAATTTTGTCATCAACAACAGTGAAACTCAATAAAATGTGATGCCCTTCAAAAGTCCAGCTCCAAACCTCATCCTTTGCCGGATCGCCATATATGGAAATATGGTATTTATTGATGTCCCGCATATGGGTGTCTCCCGTTTCCTGGGCCAAAACGTTTTCCAAACTCATGATGTCCATGGTCTTGTTGTACCCAGATTGACTTAGGTGGTCCTGTAGCATTTTATGGAACAATTCCTTCTGTTTGGCATTCAGCTCCCCCAATTGAATCCCAGATCTGGGCCACATGGTAGCCGGAAAATAGTGCCAGGTTTCGCGGGACACATCATCAAACTGTAATTGGGTCTTGCTGAGTTGGGCATCATCAAGTGCATTCAGAAAATCCAAGACAGGGTCAGCGGCGTAAGACTGCAAGGAGAAAAAGAAAAGGATACAAAACAGGAAAGGGATATTATTTTTCATGGGTCTCAGGTAATCAAGCCATTATCGCTTGATTTTATGAATATTGTTTGATTAAAGATAGGGCAAATTGACATCAAAGCCTGTGAAATCAAAAAATATCACAATAAAAAAGCGGGACGTATGCCCCGCTCCTTTCTATATATTATGTGGAAACTTAATTGCTTTCTCCTTCCTCAACCACTTCAGCTTCCAAAACAAAATCCTGGACTGTTTTGTTTGCAGCCACAATGTTGACTTCCAAGGTATCACTGTTGACATAGCCTGACAAAGACGCAAAAGCTTTGTAGGTGCCAGCTTCAAGACCCATGATGGCGTAATTTCCATCGATGTTGGTGGCGCCAGAGGTGATGGGCTCATCATCTGCATCCAAGATTGAAATTTGTGCATCTTCCAAAACAAAGGTGTTTTCACCATCCATTGTGGTCACAGTTCCACTTAGGGTTCCTGCTGTGGAAAGGTTCGAAGCCTTGATGACAGGTTTGAAATTAAATCCGGTAATGCCATCCACACTGTTTATGTTGCCTTTGGCAACAAAGGAACGGCTTACATCAAAATCCAATAACAAATCGCTGGACAAGCCTCCTGCAACGGTCAATCCTGGGTCGATGAATATTTTGATACCGGTCTGTTCCCCGCTGGGAACGTCCAGTTCAAAAGTTCGTTCATCGGTTAGGACAACATTTACGCCTCTTACATGCACCCGAACCAAGTCATAGGTGCCGGCAGGGACCTCTACATCGGCCAACTCTTCGGTGACACCATTGGTAAGGTCTAGCAGGTTCACGGATACTTCTTCTTCCATCAATGTAACAAAAGAAGATTCTTCCGTATCATCATCCATTTCTTCATCTTCGCTATCTTTTAATCGCGCATCTACTTTAAAGATGGTAACATTGGCTTCCGCGACCATATCAAATGGAAAGGGGGCGTCTGTAAGTTGAACGGTCATTCTTCCGGTAGTATCACCAGGATTTCCGTTGTTTTCATCTTCAGAGCAGCCAATAAATGCCAAAAAAGCTAGGCTTACTGCATAAAAAAAGATTTTAGTTCTCATAAATCGGGGTTTTATTTATTATTAGTAACTAAACTAAATACGCAGAAAACCCCGCCATAGACGGATAGAACTTCAGTTTTTCGATGAATTACATGATTTTTTGGCAATTTTTGAGCCAAAATTCAGCAAAATTACTGCCCTCCTACGGCTTGAACCTCGCCAGTGGAACCGCTAAGATCTTTTCTATAGATCCATAGTTCGCCCATGTCCCCATTAGTTGCAGCTTCCACATCTTTCAGAAAACCGGCAAAGCTACCAGCACCATGGACTTCTTCATACCATTGTGGAAATTTGTCCTCACGACCCATCCATGAAGATTTCTCAAAAAAATCGACCCAGACAAAATCCTGCCCATCCATGTTGGGCATTTCGTTATAGTACACACCCCATTGGTGATCGGGATCTTTGGTCTTGTACACCTTGAAGACCCTATCCAGGATAGAGCCAAATTCCATTTGTTTGAATCTTTTGATGTCCACCATAAAAATGGAAAGGTTTTTTAGACTGAAATCTTTTGTGAAATTGGAATGGGCAAGGTCGTTTTCCCAATAATTGGTCTCCATTTCGGGCAGGGCGTTTGCAGCCACGTTGGTGTTCCAGTCCGAGGTATGGGCTGCGTCATAATTGTTTGCATCGTCGATAGCAGCCCAAGCTGTTGGCCCCAAACTCCAGATATATTTTCCGGAATTCTTGCCGCTGGCCACCCAAAAAACACTTACGGTGCTTGCGCCCTCTGCATGGTATTTTTTGTTGTGTGCCGCCAAACCTGATTCAAAAGCGTCAATTTTATCCGGTTGCGGAGTCATCATCAAGTTCATGAAAATTGGGGGTTGCTCGTTTTGTGCCATTGCGATAAGCGGCACTAATGCTAGGATCAATAGTAGTTGTTTCATCTTCAGTTGTTTAGTTTTGGTTATTCAGTTTGCTCTTCTTGCTCTTCCTCCATCATTTTGGATTCGGCTTCAATCTTTTGAAGCTCCAAAACAATTTCAGTGGGGTCCCAGTACCCATGTTCCCTAACAATTTTGCCATCCACAAATTGAAAGGTCAAATGGATCGGGATTTCAATTTCCTTCCCTGTTATTGCCATTGTGCCTTTCCAATCCAACCAGGAGTTTACCCAAGTTTCACCATCGTCGGTCACAACCATTTCATATTCTTGATTTTCATTTCCAAAGCCTCGTGAGGCATAATTGATATCGGTTTGTTTGTGATAGTCCATGGCTTCACTGGCAGACATGGCAACATCATTGGTGTTGTAGTATGTTTTTGAAGTGTCCGCGTACATGCTGGTGTCAAAGTTTTTGCTGTCATAATTGGAAATCAATTTTTTGACAGTATCAATTTCCGGGGAATTTTGGGTGTACCTAACCGGAGCTTCTTGGCAGGCATTTAAAACCAACGCAAGGCCAGCGCATAGAAAAAGAACTTTTTTAAATAAGAATGTTTTCATAATGTTGATATTTAGGTTTAATGTGTTACGTATGTGCAATCTAGGTCGGACAAAAGACCGCTGAGCGCTATGGCTTAAGAATCAAGACTGATTCTTGAGTCTTGGTTCCTGGCTCTTGGTTCTTGAATCTTACCATTTGTAAAATGTATTCGATTGTGAAAAACAACTTGCCCAATTTTCAACGTCGTGAATCAATCCCCTTGCAAGTGGAAGGTCTACTTTAATCTATAGGGAAACTAAAAATGAGGGACGGGTAACAGGTGAACAATTATCTCCTTTAAATGTATTAAAAAAATGTTAATAAAATATAATTATTTTACTTTTTTAAAAACATACTTAAAATAATTTCAAAAAAACACCCTTTTTCTTACAAATATGAAATTTATACTTTCAAAAACATCCTTTGGTGAGCTGGTTGCTATAAAGTAAAAGAAAACATGCCCAGATTTCTGGAGAACTGGGCATGTTGGGTAAGGCTTATTCAATCGTATAACTGGTTTTTATCGCCTCCGTGACCCGAAAGTATCCGTAGGCAATAGTATTGGGGTTGTCAATATTCACACAGTTGCCCACCAAAGGCACTGGAGTGGGGCTGAATGGACTCCCGGAATTTTCATATTGATCCACCAAAAGCCGTAGGTAGTCGTGATATTGTTTGGATATCCCGTAAAAGGCAATATCAACCGTTTCTCCGGGCTGAAATTCCTTGATAGCGTCATCTTCATCCTCAATTTTCTCATAATAGATGGTGAATTCATTTCCGTCAATAAATTCATCTTTGATGTAATAGAGCTCGGGAAACAGATCACCATCACTTTTAAATCGAAGGAAGTAATAGTTCTCAATATCGGCAGGGTCATCAAAGGTAACATTCACTTCGAGTGCATCTTTGTCCTCACCGCCTTCCGTGGATTGAAACACATCAACAATGTCACTGACGGGAACCAAGGTCTCTGTGGCCGTATACCGTTCATCATTATAGATTACTTCGAGTGCGTATGTATCTCCTATGACAGGAATGAAGTTGGATGTGGTATACTCACCATTGTTTTGGTCTTCAAAGATAAATTCCGCACCGGAATCTTCATTGGTGACCCTTACCGATGCTCCAAGAACAGGGGCAATCTTCTGTTCAGCAAAATAAGGGGTGGAAGTGCTCAACAAAATCGTCTGGTCACTTCCGGAGGTGCCCTGTTCCCAATCCAGCGAAGCTTCAATGGTGAGTCTTGGAGGTGCTTCTGGAACATCAACTTCTATGACATCGGTACAGGAAACACCAACAAACAAAAGGCAGATATAAATGATATAAAATGGTTTCATCAATTTAGAATTTAAAATTATAGGTTACAGAAGGGACAATGCCAAAGATGGCGGTTCGGGTAGCTTCATTGGCACCGGTCTCCAGATTTTGGCCAAAGGATATGGAAGCCGCATTTTTCCGGTTGAACACATTGTAAATGCCAAAGACCCATTCGCCCTTCCACCTGTTGTTCGGTTTTCTGTTGGGGCGATAGGTAGCGGAAACATCCAATCGGTAATAGGCGGGCAATCGGTCTGCATTCCGGTCCGAATAACTGGCAATGGAAACACCCTCATACTGATATTGTCCGTTGGGGTAGGTGACAGGTCGACCTGTTTGGAAGATAGCATTGGTGCCAAAACTCCATTTTTCATTCAATTGATAGGCCCCTGTCACGGAAATATCGTGGGTGCGATCATAAGGCGTGCTGTACCAATCCCCGTTGTTGATTCCGGGACCGCCCGCATTGCCCCCGGGAGTTCGCTGCTCTGATTTTGCAAGGGTATAGGCCACCCATCCAGTAAAAGCCCCTTCGTTTTTGCGTAGCAATACCTCAAGACCATAAGCCCTGGATTCGCCCGATAGCACTTCCCGTTCAATGGTGTTGTTGCCGATGAGGTCAGAGCCGTCAATGTAGTCAATTCGATTATCAACTGTTTTGTAGAAGGTTTCCACTTCCATCGAATACTCCTTGTCCTTAAAATTTCGGAAATACCCCAAAGCAAACTGATCGGACAGTTGCGGCTTGATGTATTTGCCACTGGGAGTCCATACATCAATAGGGGTGACCGCCGAGGTGTTGGACAGTAAATGGATGTACTGCGCTGCTCGGGAATACCCTGCTTTTACCGAAGAAAGCCCATTAAGCTGATAGGCCAAGGATACACGTGGTTCAAAATTGCTGAAGGTTTCAATGCGCTCACTTTTTGAATAGACCGTTTCACCAATGGGGTCTTGTCGTTCATAAATCCGAAGGGAGCTGTTGTACACCAGTGGACGATCATCCAGATAGTTGTTCAAGGGCTGGCCGCCCATCCGGTTAAAATGACTGAACCGAATCCCGTATTGGGCGGTTAGGTTGTCCGTGAGTTTATGCTCCGCATTGATGTAGACCGCACTTTCCAAGGCCCTTTTCTCGTCCAGCTGCAGTTCGTTGATGGCAGAGGTTGGACTTGTGGGCTTTATCTGCCCTGGATCAAATACATACTTTATGGTACTAGCCCCAAAATCCAACTTAAAGGCATCGTTGAAATAATACTTCAGATCATACTTAATATTATAGTTTTGAATGGAAGAAACCCAATCAAACTCAAAATCGTTGATATTGAGTTCGTAATCATAATTACTGTAGATCAAGGACAGATTGGAAAAAAGCCTGTCGTTGAAAATATGGTTCCACCTCAAGTTTCCGGAAGCATTTCCATAACTACTGCTGAAAGACCCCCCGATGTCAAAAAGATCGCGTCCAAAATATCCGGAAAGGTAGAGTCGGTTGTTTTTGTTGAGGTTGTAATTGGTCTTTAGGTTGAGGTCGTAAAAACTGGCACTGTTATCCTCACCCGCAAGTTTTAAGAAGAGATGGGCATACGAACCCCTCCCAGCGACCAAAAAGGAACCGCGATCCTTGAACATGGGCCCTTCAAGGGCAAGTCGGCTCGATATGGCCCCAATACCTCCGGTCATTTCAAAATTCTTACTGTTGCCATCCTTTTGCCGAACATCCAGCACCGAAGACACCCGTCCTCCAAATCTGGCGGGAATACCTCCCTTGTATAGTTTCAGGTCCTTTACCGCATCCGCATTGAACACCGAAAAGAAGCCCAATAGGTGCGAGGTATTGTAGATAATTGCTTCATCCAGCAGCACCAGGTTTTGGTCCACGGCACCTCCGCGCACGTGAAAACCACTGGAGCCTTCACCGTTGCTGGTGACCCCGGGAAGAATTTGCAGCGATTTAATGATATCCACCTCGCCCAAAACCACGGGCATCTGCTTCACGGTCTTAATGTTGAGTTTGGAAACACTCATTTCTGGCTTTCGGAGCACGGCACGTTCCGGTTCATCGGCGGTGACTTCAACCTCATCCAATTGAGTGGAAAATTCCACCAACTCAACATCCAAGGTCATATTTTGGTCCAAAACCACCTCTTTGGTGATTTCATTGAAGCCCATATAGGAAAAAACAAGGGTATATGAACCCCGGGGAGCACTTATGGAGTAAAATCCATATTCATTGGTAATGGCCCCAATGTCCGTTCCCTTTAAAAAAATGGAAGTGCCAAAAAGGGTTTCCCCGTTGCTCTGGTCGGTCACTTTTCCGCTGATGGTGAAATTGTTTTGGGCATACATGAATGATGCGCCCAATAGAAGGCACAGGACCATACACCCAAGGGCGGGTCCACTCCTTTTCTCGTTTTGTTTCATTTGATGATTTGATTGAGAATTTAATATTCGTTTTTTGATATGTTCGCCTTAATGACATTTCAAAAAAGCAAGGGTTGCATGGAGCGAGAAAAAAAGAAGTTAACAGGGTACTGGGGGTGTTCGTTTGGGCAGAGACGTTGTTCGTCTAAGTTTCATAGGGGTGACCAAAAAGATTGCCTAAATTCCCTTCATCACATAATAGCATTACAATGAATAGATTCCTTTTAGCGATGGCCTTGGTTTTATCCTTGACCGCTTGTACAGAAAAAAATAAGATTCCCGTTTATGCTTGGATTGGAGGTCCCGGTGATGCCACTGACCAAGAATTGGCAGCTCAATTTTCAGATTTGAAAGAAAAGGGAGTGGATGGATTGATGTACAATGGAGGACATGACCCACAAACCTATAAAAGGGTGGGAAAATTGGTGAAAGAGGCCGGAATGGAATTCCATACCTGGATCCCCACCATGGTGCAGGGCGAAAATCCAAAATTGAAGAAAGAGTGGTATGCCATAAATGGAAAAGGGGAGTCGGCCTTTGAAAAACCAGTCTATGTGCCCCATTACACCTTTCTATGTCCGAGTAAGGAAGGAGTTTATAATTTTTTGGCCGATCTCTATGGAAGTGTGGCCGATATAGAAGAGGTAGATGGGATTCATTTGGATTACATTCGCTTTCCCGATGTGATTTTGGCCCGCGGCCTTTGGGACAAATACGGTTTGGTGATGGATAAGGAATACCCCCAGTTTGATTATTGCTATTGCGATGATTGTACATCGGCCTTTAAAGAAAAGACAGGAATTGACATCAATGAAGCTGAAGACCCTTCGCAAGTGCCTGAATGGAAACAATTCCGATATGACCTTATTACCAGTATCGTCAATCGATTGGCGGATGTGGTGCATGCCAAGAACAAAAAAATAAACGCAGCGGTTTTCCCTGGCCCCTCCATTGCCAAAAAATTGGTGCGACAGGATTGGGGCAAATGGAATTTGGATGCCATCTATCCCATGAACTATAATGACTTTTACCTGAAAGGACCGGAATGGGTAGGCGAAATGGTGGAAGAAGAAGTGGCCACTGCAAAAAAAGGAACTCCGGTCTACAGCGGACTGTTCATTTGCCCAAGACCTGAGAAAAAAGGAAGCGAAAAGGATCCCGAAAACCACGGGTTGCTCCCAGAGGAAATAGGCGCGGCCATTCAAGGGTCCATGGAGAATGGGGCAACGGGAATTTGCTTGTTCACTCCCGGAAGAATGACCGAAGCCCATTGGAAAGCCTTTGATGAGGCCATCCACAAAACGTACAGTGTAAAATAGTTGTTTAATTGCCGAGTGTTTGCCCGATGACCCACTGGTGTTGTCGGGCTTTTTTTGTTTACGGTTCATCCTCTTAAATCCACAACTCGGCACTTCTTTCTTTCCTGCAGCCTTTTTTTGGGTCATTTTTGATGCATCAATCAAAGAATCATCAGTCAAGACAATGAAAAGGGCGTAAAAACTTTTTGCTAATTTTAGCAGGTATACGCCCTTTTTAATATGAGAAAAAGAGCCGTAAACAAGACCGGGAATGGAAAAAGCGATTAAATATATAGGCAAACTATTATCCGTAGCAATACTGGTTGGTCTTGTTTTGGCCACTATTTTCATTGGTTTGGAAGCACTCTCTGGTGGGGATGTGGCTTTTGATGCCGAAATGATGCGCGAGGTGGGGTATTATATTTTTTATTCCATAGTACTGACCTTCCTCAATAGTTTCTACTACGACTACGTAAACCATAAGGTGACCTGGAAACGGTATGCCAAGTATCGTTTGGCCATAAGTGCCCTTGGAGGCGTCCTGGTCACCATGCTGGGCATTTTGTGGATTAGAATGGTGCTGCGGTTAGGTTTTGAAGGAGTGGACTGGGAAACCTTTGTAGAGGGCGAGGAGCTTGCATTTTACGTTGTGGCCCTTTTGATCACCATGGTGGTTTCTGTTTTTTTCCATGCCGTTTATTTCTATAAAAACTGGCAGGAGAAACGGGTCAAGGAGCAAAAGATCATAGCCGGGACGGCATCAGCGCGTTTTGATGCCTTGAAAAACCAGTTGGACCCCCATTTTTTGTTCAATAGCTTGAATGTGCTCACCAGCCTTATTGAAGAAGACCCAGACCAAGCACAACGCTTCACGACTTCCCTGTCCAAAGTATATCGGTATGTGTTGGAACAGAAGAACAAGGACTTGGTCACTGTGGATGAAGAACTCAATTTTGCCCATACCTATGTACGACTCCTGAAAATGCGGTTTGAGGATAGCATTGTTTTTGAAATTCCTGAAAAGTGTTCCATCCCCGATGCTAAAATCGTTCCCCTTTCCTTGCAATTATTGCTGGAAAATGCAGTGAAGCATAATGTGGTTACGGCCACTAGACCCTTACATATCAAAGTATTTGAACAAGAGGGGATGTTGGTGGTGAGCAATAACCTTCAGGAAAAACAGGTGGTGAAGAAAAGTAGTGGCGTGGGGCTGCAGAACATAAAACAGCGGTACAATATTTTAACGGACCGTGAGGTGGTCATAGAGAAAAATACATTGGATTTTAGTGTTTCCCTGCCCATGCTTACCCAGCAAGTATCCGCTTCAGAGACGCAAAAGAGTTATATTGAGGAAAAACGCTACGCCAAGGCCAAAGAGCATGTCAAAGCCATTAAGGACTTCTATAGCAATTTGATTGCCTATTGCGTTGTGATTCCGTTTTTGTGGTGGATCAACTTTCGGACAACCGATTTTCTTTGGGCATTTTTTCCCACCATAGGTTGGGGGTTTGGGGTATTGGCCCATGGCATGGAGGCGTTTGGGTACAACCCGTTATGGGGCAAACGTTGGCAAGAACGAAAAATCCGGGAGCTTATGGACAGTGAGGATTTTTGATTTTTTTTGAGAGACAAGAGACAAGAGACAAGAGACAAGAGACAAGAGACGAAAGAAAATGGGCATCTTCCATCACCCATAACCCATCACCCATCACCCATCACCCATCACCCATCACCATCCCCACAACTCATCCCAAAAAAATAACAGTTCAGGAAACTACTTTTTCCCATACCTGTCAGTATTGCGAATTTTGAAGTGTAATCAAAAAAACAAATCCGATCAGTTATGGAAAACTTAGATGAATACCGGTATATTAAAGCAAAGGAAAAGATCGAGAAAATCAAGGCCTTTTATTCAAGCCTGTTGGCCTATTGCATTGTAATTCCAATTTTAGCGTACTTAAACTACAGGACCACTGATTTTCCTTGGGTGGTTTTCCCTGCCGTGGGTTGGGGAATTGGACTTGTGTTTCTATGGATGTGCGCCAAGGGATACAACCCTATTTTGGGAAAAGATTGGGAGGAGCGTAAGATTCAGGAACTTATGAAGGACAAAGAATTCTAACAATACCTATATTTAGGTGTACTATCCAAAGTAAGACACATGGAAAATTTAGATAAGGAAAGCAAATACATGAGGGCAAAGGAACGGGTTGATGAGCTTAAAAAGTTCTACGCCAATCTTTGGTCCTATATTCTGGTCATTTCGGTTTTGGCCTTGATCAATTACCTGACCAATGGGTTTAGTTATATGTGGTTCTTATGGGCCGCCTTCGGTTGGGGCATTGGGGTGTTTTTCCATGCCGTGGGTACTTTTAACCTTAATCCATTCTTTGGAAAAGGTTGGGAAGAAAGAAAGATCAAAGAATTTATGAAAGACGATGAAGAAACAAAAAAATGGAGATGATCATGGAAAATTTGGAAAAAGACAAATATAAAAGGGCCAAAAAACGGGTGGAAGAAATGAAAGGATTTTATATTCACCTTTCCATCTACCTGGTGATCAATACATTTATACTTTTGAATATCTATCTGCATTCCGATCATTTTTGGCAGTGGCCCCATTTCATCACCCTGTTTGCTTGGGGCATAGGTTTAACCATGCATGGGGCGAAGGTATTTGGATTTAGCTTGATATTTGGAAAAAACTGGGAAGAGCGGCAAATCCAAAAGTATATTGATAAAGACAAGAAAGACGCGGACAAGTACGTATAGGCATACAACATGGAAAACCTAGAGAACAAATACGCCAAGGCAAGCAAGCGGGTCAAAGAATTGAAGGATTTTTACCGACACGTACTAATATTTGTAGCAGTAAACGTCTTTCTATACCTGATGAAAAGTGGGGTGTTGCAATCGTTCCTTCCAGAAGGATTCCCTTTAAAGCCCTATTATTTTAATTGGGTGGACATCCATCTGGTAATTTGGATAGCAATATTGGCGGTGCATGCAGCATATCTATTTCGATATAAATTGACCTTCCTTCAAAAATGGGAGGAGCGCCAAATCCAAAAATATTTGGAAAAAGAGGAAAACGAAACCAAGAAGTACCGATAACAGAAAAAATAGCCAATACCAAAAACAATGAACGTAATCATCATCGAAGATGAAAAACCGGCCGCAAGACGATTAAGTCGATTGCTGGCAGAACTGGGCGTGGATGTTTCCACCATGTTGCATTCCGTGGATGAATCCATTGAGTGGTTCCAGAACAATCCGCAACCTGATCTTATTTTTCTGGACATTCAATTATCCGATGGTCTGTCGTTTGAAATTTTTGATGTGGTCGATGTAAAAAGCGCCATTATTTTCACTACCGCTTTTGATGAATATGCACTCCAAGCATTCAAGTTGAACAGCATCGATTATTTGCTCAAACCCATCGATGACGAAGATCTGGAAAGTGCCGTAAAAAAGTACCAGAATTTTAAACCGGAAAACCGAAAAATTTCGGTGGATTTCAACGACATTAAAAAATTGTTGATAGACCCTCTGGATCGGGAGTACAAAAAACGCTTTACGGTAAAAGTGGGACAGCATTTAAAAATTGTAAATGCGGATGATGTGGAATGTTTTTATTCGGAGAACAAGGGAACCTATGCGGCAACTTCCGATGGAAGAAATTATTTGTTGGACACCACTTTGGAGCAGTTGGAGGAGGAGCTATCCCCAAAATTTTTTTTTAGGGTGAGCCGAAAATTTTATGTGAACGTCAGCCACATAAACGACATCATTTCATATACCAATTCCAGGCTTCAAATCAAGATGAAACGCTTTACTGAGCAAGAAATCATTGTGAGCAGGGAGCGTGTAAAAGATTTTAAGTTATGGTTGGAGTGAAATATAATAAAAATCTGAAAATCAAAATATTAAGATATATAAAAAGTCACTATAAATTTTTCTTATAGTGGCTTTTTTGCTTCAAAAAGGCTAGTTTTCCTCTATGCGGTTGTCATCAAAAGCGGACGGAAGCAATTTGGGAATCAGCTTGATGAAAATGGGCAACAAAAGAGCTCCGCCCGGTAGCATAAAAATGGCCAAGGAGGGAATACTTTTACAAATATCCAACAATTGGTTCTGCACTTTTTTCTTCTCTTCGGCACTTAGATCCTTGACGGTTGACTTGGATAAAAGCGCCAAAAGTTCCCTACTTTCCAAAAGCTCTTTTTTGAGTCTTTTGCTATTTCTGAGAATTAATTTACTCACATTTTTTGACATGCCGTCATAGAATTGGACGGCTAAATTTTTGTCGTTCAAGTAGGCAATTTTGTCCTTGTTGTTTTCAAAAAAATTCTTCACAAAATTCAGTTCAGATTGCACTTCTTTTTCCGACTTTCCCAAGTCCTTTCCAAGGCCAAAAATGTAGTCGGATTCGGTATAGTCCAAAGACTTGTCCTCCCAGATGGTCAAGCAGGCCATATCCAGAAAATAATTCTTCTCGATCTGGGTAAAATTCTGACTGAACAGATCACGGTAGGAACCATCAAATTTTGCCTCATCCAGATTGACATACGTTAGGGAAGAGGCCAACAGTTGTAGTAATTTGGCATCTGTTTCGTGGGTCTCTTTGGAGTTCAGGGCGTGGTATGCAATGTTAATGGTAACATATTCCAACAATTGGGCGTGCGCCATCATTGGAATCTTGCCATGCAAATAGATTCTAAAAATCAATACATCCACATAGAGAAGGGAATTGGTCAAACTATTGCCAAAGGCACGGTTGAACGCATTTCCTCCCAAATAGATTCGGGAATCAATCAACTTTTCCAGCTGTGACTCAGTTTTGGAACCGCTCAAAATCTTGTTGAGAATAGAAATTTGGCCCACTTCCAAGGCTTTGTAATACTCAAAAATAGTATTGACAAAATCGGTAAAGTCAGCATTTTTCTTTTCAAATTGAAAGGTAAAATAGAGCGCGGTGAGCAAATTGATCTTTGCAATCTCGTCCTCGCTGAGGGTGTGTTCCACCTCAATAAAAGGGGGGATGTCCAGATGCACACCATATACGAACCCATTCCTTTTAAGTTCTTGGTACAAGCTCTCAAAATCAGAAAAAATTTCGGTCTCCTTGTCAACAAGGTGGCCAAACTTACTAATCCATCCAGAAGCTGAAGGGTTCATTGTGTCATGTTTGCGGGTCAAAGTAACGCAAATTATAGGACATTTTAAGAGGGGAACCCCTTTCCACCGTTAAAAACCCGTTAAGAATTTTTTAACAAATAAAAACCAAACCGCCCTTCACAAGGTTCCGTAGGTAGAGGTGTAAGAATCTTAAAAAACAGATGACATGAAAAAAACAACAAAAATTGTAATGGGCTTTGGAGCCTTGGCTTTTTTGGCCATTGCATTGGTATCAGCAGATCACATTGACGCACCGTCAGCGGCAGGTTCCACAGCGGACATTGCCGACTTTTATGCCTTTGAGCCCAGTGAGGGTTCGGACAATACGGTATTTGTAGTGGATGTACAATCCGATGTCCTTCCCGAATTGGCCTATGGTACTTTTGATGAAGATGTGCTCACGGAGATCAACATAGATTTGGATGGCGATTTGGTCGAAGATCAGGTCATTCAAGCTATTGCAAGGGATGGCAGAATGTACTTTTTTGGACCAACTGCTCCTGGTCAAACAGGATTGAACAGTCAGGTACTTACCGATTATCCATTGGGTGATGTGGAGATTTCTGGTACAACCCCAACCGTGGAGACCACATCAGATGGTGTTTCGCTGTTCGCAGGTCCCAGACAAGACCCTTTCTTTTTTGATTTCTTCCAATTCAATGCAGTGATTTCTCCTGAAACAGATTCAGCGCCGGGTGGATTCCTTCCACTGGAAGAGGCAGCGGACACATTTGATGGTGCAAATACCTTGTCCATCATCGTGGAAATCCCCAATGATATGTTGGGAGCACCCACGGCCACCAATGCCTTGGGACTCACCGTGTACAAAACTTGGGTGACCACAAATAGAAAACAATAAAAACTTCAAAAAGAAAAAACATGAGACTAAAACAGATAACATATGTAATGGCCTTGACGCTAAGTTTAGGTTTGGCAACAGGATGTAGTAATGATGACGAATCTCCAGACTTCACAGGTATGGATGATGATATGATGATGGATGATGACATGATGATGGATGATGATGACATGATGGGGGTTGATTTCAGCGGAACCTATGCACAAGTAGACCACTTGGGAAGACCCGGAATCAATACAACCCTGAGCTTTGACATGGAGGGAGAACCCAGCGTAAAGGATGCGCACAACACTACTATTCCATCAGAGATGGGAGCTACCTTTCAAGCAGGTTTTCAGGCCAGATTGGAGCAGTATCATGATGTGTATGCCCTAAAACTGGGTCTAGATCCAGCAGATGTAAACTATGAAAACAACATTTTAGGGTTGGATGCAGCCACACTCACTACCGTGTTGGCAGCAGATGTCTTGGAAGTGGCCCCGGATTTACCCACTACCTATTTCAATCCGGGAACGGATTTTGATAATGACGGCAGAATCTTGGTGCCGGATGGTGATGAGGTAGCCTTGACGGGAAGACATCCCAATGATGACATCATTGACGTTTCCCTGATTTTGTTCTTCGGTGGAGCTGAAGGAGATCGTTTCAGTGGTCAGGATTTGGATGACGACGGAATGGCAGATTTGCCAAGACTGACATCAGATGGTGTTGGACTTACAGCAAACATTTCAACAACTTTCCCTTATTTGGGAGATCCTGAGTAATTGCTATGAAAAGGAGCGGGGAGAGGCTCGTCCTCTCCCTTTTTTAACAACAACACAATTCAATTATGGACACTTTTAAATTAAAATACACACTACTTTTTTTGATGACAATGGTTTTATTGTCATGCAAACAAGAAATGGGTTTCAGTACCAATCAAGAAGATTATAATCACTATTTGGCAGCGGAACCGGTAAAGACCACTTCAAAGTACTTTAAGCTTTGGGATTCCAAGATAAGACCAGACAGCTTGCAATTGTTGAGCCTGGGAAATGTGGCAGGGGAGTACAATCGATTTTTCCAGGGAACTGGTGACATCAAATATTTAAAAATGGCAGAGCAATCGCTGCAAAAGGCAGTTGATATTGCTGCCGTTGGAAAAGCAGGTTACTACAGGGCCTTGGCACGTAATTATATTTCCCAACACCGATTTAGGGAAGCCTTGGAATTGGCCCAAAAAGCCCAAAAAATGGGAAGTGGCGCTAAAGCTACCCAAGGACTGTTCTTTGATGTTCACATGGAATTGGGCAATTATGACGAAGCCCATGCGTATCTGGATAGTATCAGTAACATGTCAGATTTTGGGTATTTGATTCGATTGGCCAAATGGAACGATCATAAAGGTGATTTGGATACCGCTATCCGTTTTATGGAAAAGGCGGCCCAAAAGGCAGAATCGTCCAAAAATAAAAACATGCTCTTATGGTCCTATACCAACTTGGCTGATTTTTATGGCCATGCCGGACGCATTGAAGATTCATACCAATTGTACTTAAAGGCATTGCAACTTGACCCACAAAATGCCTATGCCAAAAAAGGAATTGCATGGATTGTGTACTCCCATGAGCGCAATGGGGAGGAGGCTTTGCGAATCTTGGATTCCATCCTTGTGAAATACCAGTCCCCCGACTACTATCTGTTGAAGGCGGAAATTGCAGAATTCATAGGTGACGAAGTGCTTAAGCTTGAGGCCTTGGACAACTACTATAAAAAAGTGCAACGAACAGATTATGGCGCTATGTACAATGCCCATAATGTGGATTTTTACATTGACATGGAAGTTCAGGAAAAGGCAATGAAACTGGCCAAAAAGGAAGTTGAAAACAGGCCTACCCCAGAATCGTATGGACTTTTGGCCTATAGTTACTACAAAAAAGGAGACAAAGAAAAGGCATTGGAGCTGGTGGAAAAACATATCGCAGGCAAAACCTTTGAGCCCGAAGTGCTTTCCCAAGCTGCAGAAATCTATAAAGCCAATGGCAACTATAAAAAGGTAAAGGAACTAAAGCAGGAATTGGTAGGTGCCATTTATGAACTGGGGCCCGTAAAAGAATCCCAAATCTTGAGTTTATAACTGGCTCTGGGCATTACTAGTTAAAATTTAGCGGTGGTTCATGCTATTGCTTGGTTGTTGTTTTGGATACGCCATGGTTTTTCCGTGGCGTATTGCATTTAATCCTTTGCTGTTTGTTCTTGGGCCTCCTCTTCTTCGTTTTTAAGAATCTCAATTCCCTTTTGGATGACCAAATTGGTGGGAATGGTGATCCTTCGTCCATCATCTGTTCGCATAAAAAGATAAAAGCCACTGATGTCCTCAACCTTGCCCGTCCAATCAAAATCCTTGTCCTGGACCCTGATACGGTCCCCCAATCGCAATGGATGGCTAAAAAACAAGATGACACTGGCCGTTAAATTGGAAAGAATGGACCATTGGGCCACAAAACCAATGCCCACAATAGCAAGTACGGATGAGAGAAAAAGGGAAAAATCCTTTAAATTGACACCCCAAATCAAGGAAATCCCCACGAACGCCAAGACATAGAAAAAAAGATTGCTCAGATAAAAAATAATCTTCCTGCTGTTCATATCAATGGAACTGGTCTTTCCATACCTTCGGATGGCCCGTTTGCTTAACGAATTAACGGCAATGATCACCACCAGTAGAATTACGGTGAACAGGATCTCGTTTTTAAAGGACATTGGATCTAACATGCGCTATACTTAATTAATTTGGGTTAACTTATTACTCTAAACTACAAATAACGTATTTACTTTTACTACAATGACAACAGATTTTGAAAATAATACATGGGTCATCAACTACTCCACCGATGAATACTACAACCGTAAGTTTTCCTTGGCGGAGGATATGCAACTTTCCAAAAAGGACAAGACCATCACATGGATCAATACCTATGGATTAAATTATATGGATGAGTTTAGGATCGTGGTGCTGAACAATGAACTGGATGATTTTCTTTTAAGACTATTGGCTAATCAAAATCTGGGGAATAAGGTCATTGAGTTGGAAGAACAGCTTTTCATTGCTGTTCGGATTTTAAAAACAGAAAACCAAAATTTGGAATCTGAACAACTATTTTTTGTGGCAGGTAAGGACTTTATTTGGTGCATCCAAGAAAAGCGTGGAGATCATTTTGATTGGATTCGCGCCCGGATTTTTGACAACAAAGGCATCATCAGGAAGAAGCGGGCAGACTATTTGCTATACTTTATACTGGAGACCATAATTTCCAATTATAGGGAGAAGTACGAAGAAATCGTGTTAATGGAGAATATGCTGGACCGCGCCACCAATTTGGAACCCACCCCGGAGTTTATGTTTGAAGTGGAACAAAAAAAGGCCATGATCCATCAATTTAAAAAGGCATCACATGGACTCCGTGATATTGTGGTACGACTGGAGCGAGTGGAGGTAAAAGGATTTCAGACCAAATATTTCAGTGAACTTCGGGAGCAAATCAACGGGCTCACCAACGACATTGATTCGGATATCCACGAGTTGGAAAGTCAGATCAACCTCTTTTTCAGTATCCAGGGACACCGATTGAACGAGGTGATGAAAACGCTCACCATTTTCTCCGTAATTTTTATCCCACTCACTTTCATGGTTGGTATCTATGGAATGAATTTTGAAAATATTCCAGAGTTAAAATGGCATTATGGCTATTTTATCCTTTTAGGATTGATGTTGGTCGTTACCTTGATTTCCATTATCATCTTTAAGCGTAAAAAATGGTTTTAGTTGCCTTTTTTTTGATTTAAACATCATAATAGATTACTGTGAATATAGTGCCAAAAACTATTTTCCAATGATAAACATCATATTCTTGGAAACCACTGCTAGGTAGTTTTGCTCAACCTTAAAATACAAAACAATGAGAAAAACAGCACTTTTAGCAGTGGTAGCGTTAATGGGAATGATGAATGGCATAATGGCCCAAGATTCTTCTTCGAGCAATGATGGAGGTCCATGGCAGTTCCGCCTGCGGGGCATTGTGGTGACCCCGGATGAAAGCGCGGATATTGAAGCGATTGGGGGAGATGCATCCATTTCTACGGCATTTGTGCCTGAATTTGATATCTCATATTTCTTTGATGAAAAATGGTCAATGGAATTGATTTTGGCCACCACAAAACATGATGTTGAAGCCGTTGGAACCGCAGCAGGTGATATAGATTTGGGCCATGTTTGGTTGCTGCCCCCAACGTTGACAGGTCAATACCATTTTACCGGAGGAGATTTTGTGCCCTATTTGGGTGCCGGGCTAAACCTTACCTTGTTCTATGGGGTGGATGAAGGCCCTGTTGCAGATGATGTGGATTATGATACTGCCGTAGGTTATGCCTTGCAGGGAGGTTTTGACTTCATGCTCAATGATAAATGGTTTCTAAACCTTGATGTCAAAAAATTATTCTTGAATACTGATGTGACGGTAAACGCTACTACGGCATTGGGAGCCACAGTGGTTGCAGATGTGGATATCAATCCATGGATTTTTGGATTTGGAGTGGGAGTGAAACTTTAAGTTGACGGTTTTTGGTACGTTAATTGATTCGGGGAAAACAGCTTGGCAATACCAAGCTGTTTTCATTTACATCATTGCGAAGACTATATCATTCCAGTTGTAACCGAAACCCATATACTTGGAGGTCCTCTTGTTTAAAATCCAAATCCTCTGAGCGGACGAATCCCAGTTTTTCATACATTTTCCAAGCAACCTTCATATATGCGGTACTGTGGATAACAACCTGTGAATGTCCTTTTTTTCTTGCCTTTTCAATACAAGCAACACTTAAGGCCTTTCCTATGCCCAACCCTCGGGTTGAAGGGTCAACAGCCAACAATCGAAATCCTGAGGCATTTTTTTCTTGGGTAGCCGTTCCCCCGGCACCATAATGCTGCATATCCCCAAAGTAAAGAACGGCACCAAGGATTTTTGCATCATGAGATAGGGCCATCAAAAGTTCCACCTCAGGTTTTTGGGTAAAATCCCCTATGTTGGCCAAGGTTTTATAGTATTGCGGCTGTTCATTCGCTTTGGGGAACCCTTCCAGGCCAGAGTACACATCTACCATAAGTTTGCCGATAGCCTTAAAATCTTGTGGTCTAGCATTTCGAATGGTGTACGCTTTTGGTCCAAAACGTTTCTGGTAACGCTCTTTAAAGCTTGCAGTATTAAGATTTTGCTCCAACTGATTCAGGTTTTCAAGAAATACATCACTGACGAACTCTTTTAGTATCTCCCTAATCCGATCCCATTCTTTCTCAAAAGAAGGCAACGCATCTTCTCCTTTTTTGGAGAGTTGAATAAAAGTCTTCCGGGCATCATTCGGGTCTTTATGGCTTTCAAGATATCCCTGAGCCTTCATTTTTCGAGTAATTTTGATTATGGCTGGATGTGAAAACCCCAAAGTACTGGCAATTTCTGTCACGGTAAGTTTTTCCCTTTCCTTCAACAGCAAAAATATGACATGCCAATTGGGCTCAACACCAAAGCCTAAATCCGAATAGTGCTCTAACGTACTTGCGACAAGTTTTTCATTGAGTCTTTTTATACGTGCGGTAAATCCTAAATGTTGTATTTCCTGTAAAAAATCGGCCTCCATATAAATACGTAACTAGTTACGCAAATATATTAAAAATAAGTAACCAGTTACATAAAACTATATTTAAAAAAGAATGGATTAGGCTCCAACCGCGCCCAGTGTGTACAATTGCTCCAGAGTAGGAGTCTCGCTTCCGCCTTCTGGTTCTAAAGTAATACCAAAAGCTTCTGATGCATTTGGGTTTTCAAGGGTGAACAATTTTGTGTCGTCTGATGCCAAATCATCCAACAAACCAAGGCTGGTGGGGGTCAAGGGATCCAATTTCAAGGACCAGACCTGATAGGTGAATCCTGGCGGTGGATCGGGAAGTCCCTGGGCATCTATAATCACTTTTTGCTCTTCTTTGTTCCAGTATGCCTTTGCATAGGAGTTTGGGGAAACGGTTTGGCCACCAAGAGCCACAACGGTCACATTTCTATCCCGAAGCTCTTGCAATAAGCTCTCTTTGTCAGCAACTTCTTCACGGGTGGTTGAAATGATTTCTTCCAGACTCTCTTTTTCTTGATGGGTGACCTCAATTTCCGATTTTAAGTCACTGTTCTGCATATACATCCATAACATACCTACTGCAAATAGTATTGATGCAGCCCAACCTAGGTAATTGCTCCACGGTGTCTTCTTTTCGGATGCCGTAGGCATAAATGGAATCACCTCATCCAATTCGGCCCGTATTTTGGAAAAGGCATCTGCGGGCATTTTTGGGGAGGTTGTGCGTGTAAGCTCTAACATGGCCGCCTCAATGGCCTCGATTTCCTTCTTTACTTCGGGATATTGTATGGCATAGTGCTGCACCTCCAAGTTTTCCTCGGGCGACAATGCCCCAGCAACGTAGAGTTCCAAAATTCCGGATGCTATGTACTTTTCAACGTCCATGTGTTATGCCATTTTTTTCCGAATCTCGGAAATACAGCTTCGTATTCTTGTTTTTATGGTGCCAATGGGTGTTTTAAGCTCCTTGGCAGCTTCTTTTTGGGTAAATCCCTTAAAATAGAGCATGTCTATCAGAATGATACACTTGTCTTTTAGCCCTTTTAACAGGGATTGTAGCCCAATCGTATCAATTTTACCATTGAGGTCCTCACTATTTTCATAAATACCTACGAGAGAATCAACAGCTAGGTTTTTCTTTTGGTTTTTATGGGATTTTGAGCGCAGTTCATCGATTGCGGTGTTCCGTGCAATATTCAATATCCAAGTAAAAAAACGGCCTTTGGAGGTGTCGTACTGATCGGATTTGTTCCAAATCTTCACAAACACATCCTGACAAAGTTCTTGGGAACGCTCTGGGTCCTTGAGGATTACATTGATGACCCCACAAATGTTTTCAGCATACATATCGTACAACGTCTCAAACGCGACCTTATCTTTCTTTTGGAATTGTTGTATGAGGTTATCTAGATCCATAGCAAGGCAGCTAAAGATATAAAAAATAGTGTTGGTTCTTTATTTTTATAGAGCTCTTTAAAAAGAGTGGAAATGGGCTCTCCACTAGGATATTGGTTATTGTGGATTTTTGGCTTTGATACTAGCCAGAGCCATAAAGGTAAGGAAGGCCAAACCCAAATACCCAACCAAGCGATAGGACCCAAAAGTGGAGAAAAAGAAACTAAAAATAGGTGGGGCCAAAGCACTGGCCAAGACCAAAAAACTCATCACTTTTCCCGTAATGGCACCCAAGTGGTCACGCCCATAGAAGCGAGGCCAGGCAATGGCGTTCAATACTGCAAAAAAACCGCCCATGATTCCAAACCCGGCCACTAAAAAAGGGATTCCAAAAGGGTAGGCCAGGAACAAAAAGCCCGACGCGGCCAAAATACCGCCAGCCAGCATCAAATAGAGATATAATTTTAAGGGAAGACTGTCACTCAACCAATTGAAGACGGTAGAGACGGTAACTGCGACCACTGAACCCGGCAGAAAAATGGCGATGGCATCTTCTTTCGGATAGCCTTCGCTGGCAAAAATGGAGATGACATGAAACGTCAATCCAGTAATAAAAAAACTGTTGAAAGCCAACATAAAGGCATACATCCAAAAGGCACGGGTTGCCATGGCTTCCTTAAGGTTGAATTGTTTGTACCCAATTTGTGGAGTTTTGTCGTCCGTTTCCGTACCGTTCTTATACCCATCGGGGAAAAGTCCATGCTCCTCGGGTTTGTTTTTATAAAAAAGAAACACCAAAATGCTGAAAACAAATAATCCCAATGCCAAATAGCGCCATGCATTCTGCCACCCATTTCCGTCTATCAATGCACTGACCCAAAGCGGTGAGGAGGAAAACCCAAAGGAAAGGGCAACGCTGCTGAACATGTTTACCTTTCCCCGGTTTTTATCGAACCAGATCATGATCATGTTTCGGGAGGCCATTGTCAAGATGCCTTGACCCGTAAAACGCAAGAGAAAGAACAGGCAGGTAATCAACACAAAAGGAATGATCCATGTTTCTTGGTTCAAGGCTTGTTTGATGAACTCGCTCATCTGTGCCGACCACGAACAGAGCAAGAGGGTTGCTGCCAAGACCAAAGTGGCAAAAAAGGCCACATAGCGGGCACCATAACGGTCAAACCAAACACCACCACGGCTAATGAACAGGGAACTCATAATGGTTCCGATCATATAGGCATTGCTAAATTGATTACGGCTGAGTCCCAAGGCATCTTTTACGGGATCGGTAAAGACCGAAACCCCAATGGTTTGTCCGGGAATACTGCAATACACCCCCAGCGTGCCCATAAACAGGATGACGTAGCCATAAAAAAATGGACTTTTTGCAGGATTGATGGTAATACTGTTCTGGAATTTGGACATGGTTGGTTGTCAGCTGACAAAAGTAGGGGTTTTGACAACAAGAAAACCTTGGCAAACTGGATTATGCGATATTGATTCCTTTCAACACCAATTCTTTCCATTGGGGATGCCGTTTTAGGTAAAGGGCCACAAAGGGGCAGAGCGGAATAAGGGTCCAATCTTGGGATTTGATATGCTCAAGCGTCTGCTTTATGAGTTCTGAACCAATGCCTTTGCCTTCATAAGAGTTGGGGACTTCGGTATGGGTCAGATAGATTTTTTCCTTGGCCTTTATGTATTCAATTTTTGCGATGGCATCGCCCAAATCAAATTGAAACTGTTTGGCCTCAATGTTGTCAACAAGCTTATATTCCTTTTCCATAGCCCTGGGCGTTTTTAGTAATAGCTCAATGCCCCAGAGGGACATTTGGATATCTGGTCCTTCAATTCTTGTGTGGTTGCATTTTCAACTTTGATCCAAGGTCTTTCTTTCGGGTTGTACACCTTGGGCAGCATTTTTACGCAAACTCCGGCATGCTGGCAAAGCTTGGGTTTCCAGACCACGGTGATTTCACCATTGGAATAGGTTTTGTCTTTCATAGCAGTTAGTTTTAGGTGAGTGATAGGTGAAAAGAGGGTTGTCTAAAAAGTCAGTTTTCGTCAACCTGAAGTTGATTCAGGTTCTCAGAATGACGTGTTTCAATACTTTTTAGACACCCTCCTTTATAGTTTATTGGATAATACCGGTACAGGAAATCCGGGCACCAGCTGCTCCACTGGGTTGCGAAGTGAAATCATCCACACCTTGGTGAACAATAACCGCCTTGCCCAAAATGTTCATGGTCTCATCATCACAGCCAATACACCATTGGTCGGTTTCAAACTCCACAGTGGCATTGCCATCAGCATCAGCGGTAAAATTACCGATGTCGCCTTTGTGAAACCCTTCTTCGGCGCCCCATTTGCCATGAGGTTGGAATGTTGGGTTCCAGTGACCTCCTGTGGAAGTCCCGTCATCTGCGGAGCAATCTGCTTTTTCGTGAAGGTGGATGGCATGCTCGCCCTCGGAAAGACCTGAGAAAACGGCCTTCATGACTACCTTTCCATCATGCTCCGTAAAAGTGACCTCTCCACTTACACCACTATCGCTTTTGGGCTCCATGTTAAACGTGATGACCGTTGGCTCCACTTTTTCGGCCATTTGGTCAACCGTTTCTTCTATTTCTTCGGAGGTTTCCTCCGCTTCTTTTTTTACTTGCTTGCAGCTAAAGGCCGTTACTAAAATCAGCCCCAATGCAAGTGCTTGTAATTTTTTCATCGTAAGTATTTTTAGGTTTAAGTCTAAGGTACTCAATATTTGGAGTGATGTCAATAATTTGTGCCATCAATCCATTTTTTGATTTTAATTTTTGAATATCCGTAATCGATCATATAGACAATATCATTGTCAGGTCGAGCGCAGTCGATACCTCATTTTTAAGATGTTAAGTTCAAATAACTTCTCGACTGCGCTCGAGGAGACAACATCTTATGATTGATTACGGACAATGAGTTTTAATTTAAGACAATACGAATTTTCAAGTTCAATCGTTATAAAAATATGTCCAATACGTTAACCGTAAAGCATTCAAATATTGACTCATTTAGCTTCTAACTACATCAACTTTTTGATCTATTGCAAAAAGAGAAAATCTTTTTGCAAAGGGTATCAACGTTTGAGGCAAAACAAACTAAAGGGGTATATTGATCAAAAAGATTACGCAAAATCCTTACGTAAAATATACAATGCCACCATTGAACTGGAATTGGACTATTTTGATATCCGACACATGCGCCTTTGAGGGTTAATCCCCATCCACACCCTGCTTTTTGAAAAGTCCCCTTAAATCTGGGTTGTAAAAGAACCCAATTTGCAAACGATCATAGACCGCATTGGCGAATTGGTTCCTTAAGTATCCAACTTGAATGCTGCTGTTTTCGGTAATATGTGCACCTACCGCTCCATATAATCTATTTTGGCCAAACAAATCATCCTGTAGATTGATGAACAGTTCATCATAAAAGTTCAGGAAAAAGGTATCTGTCAGCGGGAAGGTCATTTGAATACGGTACCTTGCCCGGTGCTGGGTGTCTGTAGTTTCACCAAAATCGAGGAAACGCTGCTCCAACCGATAACGGTGTTCAAAGAGAAATTCCCAGACTTTATTCTTTAGAATAAACTGCTCAAAAATCCGATGCTCCTTGCTGTTTGTTTCATTGGGAAACTCTTCAAACGTACCATCGGTTGAAATGAAACCATACCCCCCAGTGGCTATGGCATTGGGGTTGATGTGATAATTGAGCCCCGTGCGAAGCAATAATTGGTTGAAATTACTGGTGGTTTCATAAAAACGGAACTGGGCCTCGGTATGGACACTGAAACGTTCTGCAATCTTATTGGTTCCAAAATACATGTACCATGCTCCCCATTTATCCTCTCCCGTTTCTTGGGCATTTCCTATTACAGTACTCAATACGACCAATAGGGTCGTTACTCTTTTTGATATTCTCTTCATTAATCTAAGCTAAAGGTTTCGGTTTCTTTAAAGGGCGACAAATTTAATGATTCTATGGATTTCCGATAGGGTTTCCACTTTTCATTGAAGAATGCATTGGTTTTGTCCAAAGCATTTTTTAATTCAGCTTCCGCAAATTCCACCAACGTTTTTTCTGTGGCAGTAATCCCTGTTTTTCTGGAATTGACGTAGGATTCAGCCGTATTCAAGCGCAGCATAACCGATGGTTCGGGGTTTCGGGTAATGCCTTGGCGCTTGTCCTCTTTGCCAAGATAAAGGGCGATCACAGAATCGATTTGCTTTGCAATGGTCTTGGAAGCCTCAATCTGCTCCTTGTATTTTTCCTTGTCCATGTCTTGGAGTTCTTTTTGATACTTGTTGGCCAAATTCTTGCTCTCTACCAATTGTTTTACAGCATCTGCAGCGGTCTGTGTATATTCTTGCAGTTTCATCCCTAAAGCATGGACCGCATTGATGGAAGCCAAGGAGGTATTCAATCTTGGGTCCGTTTTTACGGTTACCGATGTGGAATCGGTTGCTTCCCCATAGCTGACTTTTACCTTGTAAGTGCCTGGCTTTACAGTGATTCCCCCAGATTCTGTTTTACTTTTTGAGAGGGTCCTGGATGGCGAATCAGGGCCTTTTTCATCCAGATTCCAATAAACCCTGTGAAAACCGCCCTTTTCAGGGGTTTTATATTTTAGGGTCCGTATCAATCTGTCCCCATCATAAAATTCAAAGAAGATGGAATCTTTGGTTTTTTCCTTGGTTTTCTCTTCTGAATTGGACGCTTCATCTCCTTCATCTTTCTTTTCTGCTTTCTCCTCCTTTTTGTTCCCTTCCTTGAGATAATAGGTAATCATGGCGCCAGATTTCCTGTTTTCGGCATTGTAGAGTGCATCGCCGCCAAAACGACTCCCGGTTGGCTGTTGGTAAGCGGCCAAGTACGCATCCGGGCTGTTAAAGAGCCCAATTTCTTTTTGTAAAATGGAAGTGTTTCCCGCCAATGCCCTGAGCGGACGAATATCATCCAACACCCAAGCGGCCCTCCCAAAGGTACCGATCACCAAGTCCTGCTCTCTGGGGTGAATGGCCAAATCCTTTGTGGATACCGTTGGAAAACCCTTGTTCCATTTTTGCCATTGATTCCCAGCATCGAGGGAAATATAAAGCCCATCATCCGTACCCAAGAACATCAAATTTGGATTTTCTGGGTCTTCAATGATGGAAAGGGTATAGCTTTCCACATCATTTTGGTCAACAATTCGGGTCCAAGTTTTTCCATAATCCTTGGTTCTATACGCATAGGGGGTATAGTTGAACCGTCGGTAATCATTGGCGATTAAAAGTGCCTCACCTTTATTGTTGTGGGAAGCTTTAATTTGGGGAATCCAACTGCCTTTGGGCAGTCCTTTGATGTTATTGGTTACCTCAACCCATGAAGCCCCACCGTTTTGGGAATAATGTACCCGGCCATCGTCGGTTCCTACCCATAGCATGTCCTTTTCAACCGGAGAAGGCTCAATAACAATGATGGTACAATGGTTTTCAGCACCAGTGGCATCCATGGTAAGCCCGCCACTTTCGCTCTGCTTTTGTTTTTCCTTGTCGTTGGTGGTCAAATCGGGGGAAATCACTTCCCAAGTCAAACCCTTATCGGTTGATTTATGTACAAACTGACTTCCAAAGTACACGGTGCTGTTATCAAAAGGGTCCTGCCCAATGGCCGCATTCCAATTGAAACGGAGCATGGTCTCCGGGTCGGGTGGAGTAGGGCGAACCGTATAATTGTTTCCCGTTACCCAATCGTAACGCCGTACATTGCCCTGCTGGCTCATGGCGTAGCCATATTGACTGTCATCTTTATCTGGAACGACATCAAAACCATCCCCGAAAGCAATTTCCTGCCAATAGCTGTTGCGAATGCCCTGCTCTTTCCAAACATAAGCGGGTCCGCGCCAGGAACCATTGTCCTGCATGCCTCCGTACACATTATAGGGAAACTCATTGTCTACATTGATATGGTAAAACTGGGCCACGGGCAAATTCCCAATAAAACGCCAAGTTTTGCCTCCATTTTTGGTGATGTTCAATCCGCCGTCATTGCCGTCCAACATAAACTGGCCATTTTCGGGATGTATCCACCATGCATGATGGTCGGGATGCACTCCATTGCTCACACCATAAGCGGGCATCAACTGTGTGAAGTTTTTGCCACCATCCTCTGAAACATTGATATAGGTAAAAACCGAATACACCCTATTTTCATTCTGGGGGTCCACATAAATTTCAGAATAATAAAAGGGACGATTGCCAATGTCGTTTTTATCATTGATTTTTTCCCATTTAAACCCACCATCTGTGGATTTGTATAGGGCATTTTTCTTTGCTTCGACCAAAGCATAGACAATATTGGGCTTGTTTCGGGCTATGGCAATTCCAATTCTTCCGAGTTCACCTTTGGGCAAACCATCTTTATCAGTAATTTCTTTCCAGGTAACACCGCCATCATGGGTCATGTACAATCCACTGCCTTCTCCACCGGATTTAAAGAACCAAGGCTCACGCTTGTGTTCCCACATCGCTACTATCAATTTATTGGGATTGGAGGGGTCCATGACCAAATCGGCCACCCCCGTTTTGTTATTGACGAACAAAATCTTTTCCCAAGTCTTTCCGCCATCCGTGGTTTTGAATACACCACGCTCCGGATGCTCGCCCCATGGTGAGCCAATGGCGCCAACATAAACAGTATTCGGGTCCGTGGGGTCTATGATAACCCGATGAATGTGCCGGGTTTTTTCCAACCCCATGGATTTCCAAGTCTTTCCGCCATCCAAGGATTTATAGATCCCATATCCACCATTGAGACTGTTCCGGGGGTTTCCTTCACCCGTTCCCACCCAAATAACAGAGGGATTGGATTGTTGGAGGGCCACGGCTCCAATGGAAGCGGTGACCTGATCATCAAAAATAGGTTCCCATTTGATTCCCCCTGAAGTAGATTTCCACAACCCACCGGAAGCGGTGCCCACATACATGACATCTGGGTTGGAATGTAGCACATCAATGGCGGTGACACGACCGCTCATTCCGGCAGGGCCGATGTTTCTGGGTTTCATGTCCTGGACCAAATCCATGGAAAAATTTTGGGAAAATAGGGGTGCGGATGCAAGAAGCATCAAGAGGTAAAGAAGCTTTTTCATTGTTGAGTCAATTAGTCGGCTAAAGATACCAAAAACCCAAAGTGGATTTCTTAAAAGGATGTTAACTGAAAAGCTGTAATCGGGATTGGCAAACTGGGTAACAGTACAAATCCCAAATATTCAGGTCGATTCAGATTTTAGGAACAACAAAATTTGACATGGTATAATTTTATTCCATTGCAGCACTTTCCAGTAGTTCGTTGAGCTGTTCTTTGCTGAACACTTGGGTTCCCTTGATAACGGTGTAAATATTTTGGGTCTGCTCGATATTTTCCAAGGGATTGCCTTCTAAAATGACCAAATCCGATACTTTTCCTTCGGAAATGGTTCCATAGACGTTGGATTTATGCAAAAATGTTGCGCCGTTGTAGGCCGAGCTTCGTAAGGCATCCAATGGGGAGATTCCATTTTCTACCATGGCCTTCAATTCATTGTGCAACGAAATCCCGGGATACACATAGGAGTTGAAGGCTCCACAATCCGAACCTGCCAAAAGACCGACATTGGCAGCATTGAGCGATTTGGCCAATTGACCAAAAAAGGTGTTCAATGCCTTTCTGTTCTTTCGTGCATCCTCGGATGACCGCAATGCGCTTTGAATTCTACCTTCGTAGGTTTTAACAACCCCTTTGCCCATATAGTTTAGATAAGGGTCTTTGGAATGGTCCACTTCGTCCAGGTAGCTCAACGTATTTCCAATGAAAAGGGTTGGGACCACAAAAACCTCATTCTCCCTCAATTTTTGAAATGTGCTTTGGGCGGTACTGTCCGTATATCCATTCATCAAGGAGGGCATGGCATCCCAAAAAGCCATTTCCCCACTTTTCAATTTCTCGGTAACCTCTGCTTCGTTGCTGGCGCAACCCTTCATCACATAATATAAATGCTCAATGGCATCCATACCGGCATTTATGGTTTCATCCAAAGTAACGGTAAAGGGCATGTGACCGGAAACGGTAAGTCCCCTTTTTTCGGTTTCCTCGATGGTTTTGAGGTAAAGTTCCCCGGAAAATCGACTATCATACAGCTTTACGAAATCAACCTTCAGTGCTTGCAGGGAGTCCAATGCCACAGAAATATCCGCTTCATTATCCACTACAAGTGACCCGGCCCAGGTAGCATTGGGGCCATCAATTTTTGGGCCTGCGGTGAATATGGTGGGGCCCACCAAACGTTCATTGGCAATCTGTTTTTTCCATTCCATGACCGAGGTGGTCAAATCACCTCCAGCATCCCTGACGGTTGTAACGCCATTGGCAATAAAGAGTTTTAGAAAATTTTTGTTGTTGGCAATCAAAGTGTCACCGCCTCGTAGGTGAATGTGGTTGTCCCAAAAGCCGGGAAGGACATATTTTCCGGTAGCATCGATTAAAGAATCAGCTTTATATATGTTCTCCGAATCTGATGCCAGCAATGCTTTGATTTCACCATTGGTGATATAAATATTTTTTACCGTAACTTCTCCAGATTCCAGGTCAATTACATTGGCATTTAGAATAGCCAAATCCACAACTTCAGTTTTTTTGTCCTGACAAGCTGCCAAGACCAATACGGTCAATAGAAATAGCAATGTGTTTTTGGGGTTCTTCACCTTCGGTTCTGGTATTTTGGTTTACGCTTATAAAGCTACGATTTCCTGTATTCTTTTGGGGAGGTTTTCCTCTCATTTGGTGGGAACGGCCAATACAGTTCCCCTTACGCAAGCCCGTATATCCTAAAATTTTCATAAAAAGCTGTTTTGAATATATCATCAAAAGGTGTAAATGTTAAATACTGGGGCAAGATTTAAAAAATGAATTTGGCGCAGTGATTCAGTTATGTGTATTTTTAACAGCACTTAAATTAGCTTTAATGAAAAATTTATTGGTATTGACCGCTGTGGCACTTGTATTGGGCCTTACAAGCTGCAGTAAAAAGAGAAATGGCCCACCAAAAGTGTTGGTCTTTTCAAAAACTGCGGGCTATGTACACGCCTCAATTCCCGCAGGGGCGGAAGCCATTCAAAAGTTAGGTTCTGCAAACGGTTTTGAGGTGGATACCACTGCCAATGCCGAACGCTTTACAGATGATCAGCTGAAAAATTATTCAGCGATTGTTTTTTTAAGCACTACCGGAAATGTGTTGGACTACAGGCAAGAAGCAGCTTTTGAGCGCTATATTCAATCAGGTGGCGGATTTGTTGGAATCCATGCGGCCACCGATACCGAATATGACTGGAGTTGGTACAACAAATTGGTGGGAGCACAATTCCTGAGTCATCCCAGAGGAACCCCAGAAGCAGATTTTATCATTAAGGATAAAAATCACCCGTCCACCGAATTTTTTACAGACAGCATTTGGCACCGAACCGATGAACTGTACAACTTTAAAAACTTAAATGATGATGTAAACGTTTTGGTCACAGTGGATGAGTCTACCTATGAGGGTGGTGAGAACGGCGACCACCATCCGATGGCCTGGTACCATGATTTTGATGGGGGAAGGGCCTTTTACACAGCCGGCGGACATACCGATGAGAGTTTTTCAGAAGATTTGTTCTTAAAACATCTTTTGGGAGGAATCAACTATGCCATTGGTGAAAATTTGGAATTGGATTATACCAAGGCCAAATCCCAGACACCACCTGAGGCCGATCGCTTTAGCAAGGTTGTTCTGTCCAAAGGGCAATTTTTTGAGCCTACGGAAATGACCGTTCTGCCAAACAATGATGTGCTGATTGCCCAGCGCAGGGGTGAAATACTGTTATTTTCCGATGCGAACCAAGAGCTCTCCCAAGTAGCCTTTTTGGATGTGTATTATAAAGCCTTGGATGCTCCGGGAGTAAATGCCGAAGAAGGAGTGATGGGATTGCAAAAAGATCCAAATTATGCAGAGAACCATTGGATTTACGTTTATTATTCCCCCACTGGGGATGACTGGATAAACCGACTTTCACGTTTTAAGTATATAGATGGCAATTTTGACTTGGATTCTGAGCAAATTATCCTAGAGGTGGACAGCCAAAGGGAAATTTGCTGCCATACTGGAGGATCTATTGCCTTTGGACCCGATAACCTTCTGTATCTATCCACAGGGGATAATTCCACACCCTTTAACGAACGTGGTGTAAAATATGTGAACAACGGGTACGCTCCCTTAAATGATTTACCGGGAAAAGAACAGTATGATGCGAGACGTTCTTCTGGAAACACCAATGACCTTCGAGGTAAAATACTTAGAATCAAGGTTAACGAAGACGGAAGCTATGATATTCCCGAAGGGAATCTTTTTCCTGAGGGTACTGAAAAAACTCGACCAGAAATATACACCATGGGGCATCGTAACCCATACAGGATCTCTGTGGATGTAAAACGGGGCTACCTGTATTGGGGTGATATTGGACCAGATGCCCGTGTGGACAGTCTTGGAACCCGTGGTCCTCGTGGATATGATGAAATGAACCAAGCCCGTGGCCCAGGAAATTATGGTTGGCCCATGTTTATCGGAGACAATTTTGCGTATAGAAAATACGACTATGCAACGGGTGAATCAGGTAGGGTTTTTAATCCAGAAAAACCCATAAACGACTCCAAGAACAACACCGGATTAAGTGAGTTGCCACCTGCCAAACCTGCCTATGCGTATTATCACTATGGAGAGAGTCAAGAATTTCCAGAATTTGGTACTGGAGGAAGAAATGCAATGGCAGGGCCTACCTATTGGTCAGATTTGTACCCCAATGGCGGTGGATTACCGGCCTATTATGACGGGAAGGTGATCATCTATGATTGGATGAGGAACTGGATGAAAGCCGTACATCTTTTTGAAGACGGCTCCATAAACAAAACAGAACCTTTTGCCTCCGATATTGAATTGAGCAACTTGATTGATATGGAAATGGGTCCCGATGGGCGGGTTTACCTATTGGAATACGGGAGTGGCTGGTTCTCTGCAAACCCGGACAGTGGATTGGGTTATATTGAATTCAATGGAGGTAACCGTCCTCCTGTCATAGATAGTTTTGTGGTAAACAATGACTCTGGCTCCCTTCCACTCTCGGTTACGGCAACAGTTGAAGCCCATGATAGGGAAGGTGATGACATGACCTATGTTTGGGATTTGGGCGATGGCACAACCCAAGAAACCACCGAACCAACGTTGACCTACACCTACAGCGAGGCCGGTTCTTATAAATTGAATGTGACCGCTAAGGATTCAGATGGTGAAGAAGCTTCAAGTATGGACCAAACCATTGTTGCTGGTAACGAACGTCCAGTCGTAACAATAGATTTGGAACAGGCAAACACATCATTTTACGTACCTGGACAGCCCATTAACTATAAAGTTTCGGTTTCTGATGCGGATAGTGAGGTTGATGAGGCCAATGTTTATGTATCGGTTGAATACCGTTCTGGGATGGACGAGGTGGATATGAATTTGGGCCATCAACAAGTATCTGGCGCTGTTATGGGTAAAGCACTCACTCTGAGCTTGGATTGTAAATCTTGCCACAAAGAAAAAGAAGCCTCCATTGGACCCAATTATCTTGAGGTTTCCGAAAAGTATAAGGCCCAACGTGGCGCCACCAATTATTTAATGGCAAAAATCATTGGAGGAGGCTCTGGTGTTTGGGGAGAGGTTGTAATGCCTGCCCATCCTAATGTATCCCAATTGGAGGCCAGACAAATTGCACAGTATATTCAGTCATTGACGGGAGATGGGAACAAAAAACCATCACTTCCGCTGATAGGTACGGTTACGCCGGAGGCCAAGGAAAATGGAGAGGTATTTTTATTGACGGCAAGTTATACGGATCAAGGAACTGAAGCGGCCTTACCGCTAACAGGTTCAGAAACTGTTGTTTTGGCAAGCAATACCATGAGTTTCCCAGAGGGTACGCCAACGGAAGGTATGCAGTCCATTGCTTTTGGTGGAAGACAACTACAATTGTTGAATGCCACCAATGGATGGTTGAAAATTGAAGATGTGGATTTGTCCGGGGTGAGCACTTTAACCGCGGTCATTGGTTGGCAAGCTCCGCCCACTATACCCTATATCATGGAACTTCGTTCAGGAGCTCCAGATGGAAAAGTCTTGGGTACCGGAAAAATGAACCCAAGTGGTCTTTCTGGTCAAGGTGGAACCATTCCAATATCTATAGAAAAAACCGAAGGCGTTCAGAAAGAGCTGTACCTGACCTACAAAGCAGAAGGCGAAGAGCCAAGTACATTTGCCTTGACACAGGTTCGGTTTAACTGATTAATTAAATGACAACCAACCAAAAAAAGGGCCCGTTAATGCGGGCCCTTTTTATTTCGCTGAAGTGTTATTTTATTCAGGGTTTTGAAGGCTATTGTTTTTCGGTTTCAATGTAGAAATTCTCGTCAAAAACCATGTTGGCCCCGTTTAGCTTTTCAGTTTTCCATTCCGAATTGGGAAAAAGCCAGTGTTCCTTACCTTCCACAAATACACGAATGGGCATATCAAAATCCGCAACAACATCCACATAACGATAGGTAATGGAGTCACCTTCCACTTTATATTCCAATTTGGGAATCATGGTGGTCCGTAAAAATTGATTGAAGAAAGCCGTGAGGTCCTTTCCTGTTTTTTCACTGAGATAATCCTCTATTTGCTTTGTGGTCACGGTTTGATGGTAGAAATCGGCATTTAATCCCCTTAGGATTTTTCGCCAAAGGTCATCATCCTCAATAAGTTGACGTAAGGTGTGCAGCATATTGGCGCCTTTGTAGTACATATCCCCAGAACCACTGGTATTGACATCATACGGGCCAATAATGGGAATATCGTTCTGTATATTGGCTTTGGTACCGACCACATATTCGGAAGAGGCTTTTGTTCCAAAATGGTAATCCAAATACAGGTTTTCGGAATAGGCGGTAAATCCTTCATGAATCCACATGTCTGCAATATCCTTGTAGGTGATGTTGTTAGCAAACCACTCATGGCCCGCCTCATGGATGATGATAAAATCAAACTCAAGTCCCCAACCAGAACCAGATAGATCTCGACCCAAATACCCATTGGCGTATTGGTTTCCATAGGTGACCGAGCTCTGGTGCTCCATACCCAAATAGGGAACTTCCACCAATTTAAACCCATCTTCATAAAAAGGGTAGGGGCCAAACCAATATTCAAAGGCCTGAAGCATCATGGGCACCTGCACGAATTGTTTCTTGGCTTTCTCCAAATTTTCGGGAAGTACGTAATAGTCCAAATCCAACGTGCCTTTTTCACCTTCATATTTTTCACCAAAATGAACATAGTTTCCAATGTTTACGTTGACCCCATAATTATTGATGGGATTGGCAACAAACCAGTGATAGGTTTTGAAGTCCCCATCCTCAGTAACACCTTCCAGTTTTCCATTGGAAACATCCATCAAATCTTTGGGAACCGTTACATTGATGCGCATACTGTCCACCTCATCGTACATGTGGTCCTTGTTGGGCCACCAAACACTGGCACCCAATCCTTGGCAGGATGTGGCCACAAACGGATTGCCTTCCGAATCTTTTTTCCATGAGAAACCGCCATCCCATGGTGCCCGTACCGCTTTTCTAGGATTTCCGGAATACTGAATCTTGATTTCATTGAATTCCCCCGGCACCTGTTTTTTCTTTAGTTTGATAAAATGGGCAGCCCCTTCTGAGGTAAATTTCAATTTTTTGCCATCTTGGGTGATAGATGCTATCTGCATGGGCTCTTGCAGGTCGATTTGAAGCACATCTGAGGCCTCTAGGACTTTATATCTAACCACATTGTGCCCAGAAATAAACTCTTTCTCTGGTTCCACTTTCACATGCAGGTCGTAATAGTTCAAGTCCCACCATTCCCGTTCTGGGGTTATACTGCCCCTCAAGCTGTCTTGACGGGTAAAATTTTGGGCATTGGCAGTCAATATGCCCACTATAAATGATGCTGTAATAAGAAATTGTTTCATGTAGTATTAATAATGATGTTCATTTTTGATTGAATGATGATTGGCATTTTCTATCTAAAAACTTTGTTCGGGAAAACCACAGGACTCTCATGGCCGTCCTTGCCAACAGCCGCTACCCCAAAGAAAAAATTATCAATGACAATACCTTTTAAGGTATGTTCGGTCACATCGCCAACATATCTGAAATTGTCCCAAGTAGGTGAAGTGGTGTCCCGCCAGTAAATTTTATATCCTTCAGCACCATCCACTTTGCTCCATCTAAGCTTGGCGTTGGGTTCCACAACACCCCCTATTTCCACAGTTTCTGGGGCAGGGGGAGCCCAAGCTATGGAGGCCAGGTTAATGGCATTCACCGAAGTCAGTTTTTTGGCATATTCAAAGTTTACATGCTCCAAAACATCACCATACGCAATGCCATCCTCCACTCGAATGTCCTGATGCTGTTGGGTGTAGTTTTCATGGGCCTCCATGATTCGGATGCCGGCAAAACCTGCATCATTGAACGGTCTGTGGTGCCCTCCCCGGCCAAATCGGTCCAAACGGTAAATGAGCATGGGATTCATTTCGGGCATATAGGTTTTTGTGGTTTTGTAAACATATCGCGCCAATTGACGGGAGATGCCATCCACTTCACCACCGTAAAAGCGTCTTGCATTCCGTTCTTCCTCGGTTTCGGTTGGGGGAACAGGTTCAGAAAAAATTCGGAAATCACGGTTACTGACAACGCCATCCACCCCGGTGATGTTGCCTATCATATCGTTATTGAGAATCCCAACAATATCCCAATTGTTTTCCTTGGCATAAGCGGCCAATCCCTTACCACCGTAAAGCCCTTGTTCTTCTCCGGAAAGCCCAACAAAGATAATGCTGCTTTCAAAATCGTATTTGGATAATACTCGTGCAGCTTCGATGGTTCCTGCCATTCCACTGGCATTGTCATTGGCCCCGGGTGAATCTGAAGTATAGTTTGTGGGGTCGCTCACCCTGGAATCAATATCCCCACTCATAATAATAAACCGATTGGGGTATTTGGTGCCACGCTTAATGGCCACCACATTCACCACCCAAACATCCTTCACGATTCGGGCATTGTCACCTTTTTTGATCAAATCCTTTTGATAAAAAACCTCCAAGCAATCATTGCAGGCTGTGGAGATATTTTCAAACTCAGATTTTATCCAACGACGGGCCGCTCCAATTCCACGAGTTTGTGAAACGGTATCACTCAAAGTGTGCCTCGTACCAAAATTGGCCAGTTTGGTCACATCTTTTTCAATGCGCTCCGCAGATACGGAGTTGATGATATCGTACAAACGTGTATCCGTTTGTGCCTGGAGCACGGGAATGCTCGAAAGTACAAATAGCAGTATGTGAAATTTCTTCATGGGTACGGTTTAGTTTCCGATGAGTTCAATGAACAACCCATCGGGATCTTGGATTAGAATAAAAGTTTTTCCGTTGGGCAATTGCAAGGGAGTATCCCCCAAGGTTTTAATGTTGTTATCCTTGATGCGTTGCCATACACCCTCCGTTGATTTAAGGTAAATAGTTATGTATCGAAGGCCATTTTTGTCTTGTATGACGTTTCCGGCATCGACCTTTGGATTGCCAAAGGATGCCAATTTGAATTCTGTGGAATGCGGGTCATCAACAAGTTTTAGGATTTTCACATCATAGGGCGCACCTCCGGTCAAACCAGATTTTTTACCGAAAGATTCATCAATACTGAAACCTCCAGTTTCAACCATACCAATAATGTTGGTGTAAAAATCGTAAGAGGTGTCCATGTCCGATGCGATCATGGCAATGGAAATGGAAGGGTTTTCAACTTCGTTTTGGGCCTGACAAAGACTTAATGCCAGTACCATAAAAATCGGGGTTAGGAAAAGACGTTTCATTTTGTTGCGGTTTGAATAGTTATAGCGCATGAAAGTAGCAAAAAAGGGCCAAAGTAAAAACCCAATAGGCCTAATTGGGAATTACGTTCAATCAATAAAGGTCACCTTCACAATTTTGCCTTTTTCTACTTCGTAGATGGCCACGGCACTGATTTTTGAACCATTGACCGTAACGTATTCTTCATCAATTACCTTATTGCCAATGACAATCCTATTTTTGATTTCACAATATAAATCCGGAGTGCTTTTGAAAAAAGTTCTGTAGTGCTCCCTCATTTTTGCTTGACCTTCCAAAAAGAGGTTGTTGGGGTAATGGTAGAGTTTGATATTTTCTGAATAGGTTGCCATAAATGCTTCAATATCCCGTGCATTGTAGGCTTCAAGCTGTTTTTGAACAATGGTCCTTGGTGATTCCTCGGCCACAAAAGCCAACCGGGTTTTGGAGGTATTGATGGCGATTCGGGTAATATTGTTGATTTCTTCTTGCTCAAAACGGATAACGGGATCCCACGCAACCTCAGTCCGTATGTCATAGGTTAGAATGGATTTCCCAGAGCCCGTTACCAGCGTGTTCTTGTCCAACCAACAGACATCCTCTTCATTTTTATAGGTGTCCGTAATTTTTTTGGTAGCTCCTGACATAGGATTCAAGGATTTAATTTCCCAAGTTTTGTTTTCCTTGCTGATATAACTAACCAGATCTGTTCCCGGAATTTTGTGCAGTGACCTTCCCACATTCCTTTGTGAAGTGGTATTGGTGTTATCCTTAAGGTTGATCACCACCAAATCCATCCGATTTTCTCTCAAGACCGTGGCAACCAAAACATGATCGTTGTACCAAACGTGGTATCCTATTTTAAGATCTGAGATTGGAGTGGACTTTCCCGTTTTCAAATCATATTCGTATAAGCGTTGCAGTCCGTCCAAATCCAATCGAATGGCCGATATGGCATTCTTTCCCGGAATTTTAAGCGGTGAATATTCGCTTCCAATAGGGGTATTGGTCACCCATGACGTGGTACTGCCTTCATTGATGTTGAGGCGTAGAACATCGGTTTGGTCTTCCCTTGTAGAGGAAAATAACACGGTATCGTCGTCCAAAAATGAAGGCTGGTTGTCATACCCTTCGTTATTTGAGATATTTTTTGGATTGGACAAAACTGGATTTCCACTGTTCAGGCCAAGGTCAAAAAGATAGACCTCGGTATTTGCCTGCCCACTCATATGGAATACGGTGAAGAGGCACAACAGTGTAATTAATTTGGATGTCATGGTTTTGCAAACCGTTTTAAAAGTTCCCTTACCCTTTTGGTGTTTTCAACATGGTACTTGGCCTGGGTTTTTTTCAAACCCACTTTTACCGTAATGGCCGAATCCGGAAGATCTTGAAACATGAATTCATCGGTCCAATCATCGCCAATGGCAAACACAAAATCGTACTCATCTTCATTTAGCATCCGCGTAGCGGCCCGTCCTTTGTTCACGTTGCTGCTCTTTACTTCCATGACCTTGTTTCCATTGAGGACACTAATGTCATCATTACCGATCAAGCTTGTCAATACCGTGTTCAATTCAGTGGCTCTTTTATTCCCGAAATCCGGGTCCGTGTTTCTGTAATGCCAAGCCAGGGAATAGTTTTTTTCCTCAATAAAGGAGCCCGGGGTACGATCCACGAACGATTCCAAAACAGGACGTATTTTTTCCATCCATTCCCCTTTTACTTTTTCCAGCATCTTAAAATCCTCCCCATTCTTGGATATCCACACGCCGTGTTCCACTATCATATTGTACTTTTTAGGGAGAAACCATCGGCCAAAAGTCTGTTTGTCCCTTCCGCTTATTAAAAATAAGGTTGTGTTTTCCTGACTGTTCAGTTGATCCAAAAGTTCATACAATTCCTCATCGGGAGACGCTTTTTGGGGGTCTTTGTGGAATCCGGACAGCGTACCGTCATAATCCAAGAACAAGAGACGTTTAGAGGCCTCGGAGTATTCTTTGGCAATTTTCTTTAAACGATCCTCCGTAATTTTTTGGGAGATAAAGGCATGGCCCAGCTCCTTTTTTTGGTTCAAGGAATTCATAAATTCATTGGCCCAAACCTCCACATTGTACCGCTCCAAACGATTTTGCAGGAAGGTATTTCGAGATATTTGCTCCTCCACGGGCATGTTAATGGCCTGCTTCAGGGTATCGGCCTGTTCTTCAAAATTATTGGGATTGATCAAAAGAGCTTCGTTCATCTCATACGCAGAGCCTGCCATTTCACTTAAAATGAGGACCCCCGTCTTGTCCGTTCGCGTGGCGATGTACTCTTTGGCCACCAAGTTCATTCCATCACGCAGTGGTGTCAACCACGCAATATCACTGAAGGTGTACAGGTCGATGAGGTTTTCAAAAGGTAAGGAACGGTAAAAGTACCAAATGGGTGTCCAGTTTACCGTGGACAGTTCCCCATTGATGCGCCCAACCAGTTCATCTATCTCTTTTTTCAGCAATTGGTATTGGGGAACATTAGATCGGGAAGGAACGGCAAGAATGATCAGCCGTACCTTTTCCTTGTATTCTGGATATTTTTTCAGGAAATATTCAAAGGCATTGAGTCGCTTGGCGATACCCTTACTGTAATCCAATCGGTCTATGGAGAGAATCAGTTTTGTGTCCGGTGCCGAAGCCTTATGACTGTCCAATCGTTTTTGAAGGTCGCTCTGCCCGCCCTTTTTATTTTGATCATGGTACATGGCAGCCTCCTTGAACTTTTTATAGTCGATCCCCATGGGGAATGAATCCACCTTAATGATACGATTGTCCATAAAAATCTCATTGAAGCTGACTTCCAGCCCCAGAAGCCTTCGAGCCGAACTTAGAAAATGTCTTTCATAGTCATAGGTATGGAAACCGATGAGGTCTGAGCCCAACAATCCTTCCAAAATTTCTTCCCGCCATGGAATGGTCCTAAAAATTTCGTAGGAAGGAAATGGAATGTGCAAAAAGAATCCAATAGTAGTGTCCGGGCGTTTTTCCCGTACCATTTGCGGCACCAACATCAACTGGTAGTCATGCACCCAAATGGTATCGTCGTCGTCCGAGTTTTCAATAATGGCATCCGCGAATTTTTGGTTTACGGACTTGTACGTATCCCAAAATTCGAGTTCAAACTCCGAATATTCCAAAAAATAATGGAAAAGGGGCCATACCGTTCTGTTGCTAAAACCATAGTAGAAGCCATCAATTTCTTGGGCATTGAGTCCTACCTTGGAGCACCCATTTTTTTTAAGGGCCTCGTCAATATCACCCTCAAGTTCCGGGGGGATGTCTTCATCGGTAAGTCCAGACCATCCAATCCATAAACTTTCACCGCCACTGTGTACGGATTTCATACCTGTGGCCAGCCCACCCACACTTGGCACTGCATCAATACTTCCATTGTTAATTTGCAATTGAACGGGTAGTCGATTTGAGATTATGATAGTTTTGCCCATAAAAGGATGCTTTTGTCAGATTTTAGTTTTTTGTTTCTTTAAATTTCGGGAAATTCGGGCTTAAAACCAATTCATAAGAAACCTTTTGAGGAAAATTGACCTATGGACAACTTGAATTACGGAATTATTGGAAATTGTAGAACGGCCGCTTTGATTTCAAAAGCAGGTTCATTGGATTGGTGCTGTCTGCCCCAGTTTGACTCTGCCTCGGTCTTTGCGAAGATATTGGATGAAGAAAAAGGAGGCAGTTTTGGGTTCAAATTGGATGAAGGGTACAGTGTTCACCAAAAGTATCACCCCAACACGGCTATATTGATCACTCGTTTTTCCAACGGAGAGGATATCTTTGAAGTGCATGACTTTATGCCCAGGCATCACAAGCTCAATAATGGAAAATACAATGCCCCACCTGAAATTGTACGGTACATCAAATTTGTTTCTGGAAAACCAAAATTCAGTGTAAAGTACGACCCCAGACTTGAGTACGGACTTGGCCAGACCAAGCACTACGTGAAAAAGGATTTTATAGCGAGCCTTACCCATAAACAGAAATACGACACCTTATTTTTGTATACTTCCTTTGATAAAAATGCCATTTTGGATGGGAGTGAGATAACCCTTACCCAAGACGGCTACTTTTTGATTTGCTACAATGAAAAAATTTTGAAAGCCACCACCGATAAAATGGCCTTGGAACTGGAAAGGACCAAGGTATATTGGCTGGATTGGGCGGATAAAACCCCCAATTATCATCGATTTGGGGAGCAAATCATTAGAAGTGCCATTACCCTTAAGCTACTCACCTACGATAAAACAGGAGCCGTTTTGGCCGCGGCCACCACTTCTTTGCCAGAAACCATTGGCGAAGTGCGTAATTGGGACTATCGTTTCTGTTGGATCAGGGATGCTTCCATGGTTATAAAAGTGGTCTCTGAATTGGGCCACAAGAATTCAGCCAAACGATATTTGCAGTTTATTATTGATTTGATGCCCGATAAGGATGAAAAACTCCAGATCATGTATGGCATCAATAAGGAAAAGACCCTTACCGAGAAAACTTTGGACCATTTGGATGGGTACAAGGGTTCCAAACCTGTCCGGGTTGGGAATGCTGCTTATAAACAACGTCAAAATGACATTTACGGCATTTTGATGGATGTGATCTATGAACAGTTGATGAAATTCAGCACTGATATTGAAAATGGGGAAGAACTTTGGAGCATTACCAAGGGAATTGTCTGGATTGTGGGCAAACACTGGCAAGAGCCAGATAAAGGGATTTGGGAATTTAGAGGAGAGGACAAGCATTTCACCTTTTCCAAGGTGCTGTGCTGGGTGGCTCTGGACCGAGCCATAAAAGTGGCCAAAATTTTTGGAAAGACCCATAAAATTGAAAAATGGACCGCACTGGAACAGGAAATTAAGGAGGATATCCATAATAACGCTTGGAACAGCGATATCAATGCATTTGTACAGTGTTATGGTTCCCGACATTTGGACGCTTCGGTGCTGTTGATGGAATCCTACGGTTTTATCCATGCCAGAGACCCAAAATTTGTAAATACGGTACGTGCCATTGAGGAAGGTCTGAGCAATGATGGGCTGTTGTACCGTTATAAAAATGAAGATGATTTTGGGCTTCCTTCCTCATCTTTTACCATTTGTACCTTTTGGTTCATCAATAGTCTCTTTAAAATTGGGGAAGAGGAGAAAGCCTTGGAACATTTTGAGCGTTTGTTGAGCTACAGCAATCATTTGGGGCTTTTTAGTGAGGATATTGACTTTAAGACCAAGCGATTGTTGGGGAATTTCCCGCAGGCCTATTCGCATTTGGCTCTGATCGAGTGTGCCATCAACTTCTCCCGAAAACGAAGTGAGGAACGGATTTTGGAGTCGATAAGTTGACTTGGGTTCAATACAGAAAATTATGTCACCTCAAGCGCCCACCTGCCGGACGGTCAGGCAGTCGGGAGGTCTTTAACATGTGAAATTTCAATAAGGTCTCGACTGCGCTCGACCTGACATCAGTATATCATGTATTGAGGCAAACAAAAAAACCGCCTCAACAGAGACGGTTTCCAAAATTAGCTTTGTTTCAGCATTATTTGAATTAGTCGAAGGTATACCCATTATCCGCAGCTACCTTGTCCGCAATCTGGGTGCGGAGTGCCACAACGTTGGGTTGATTTGTATATTTCGTGAAACGTTTTAGTCCCATGAGCATCATGCGTTGTTCATCACCCTCAGTAAAGGAAACAATGGCTTCTTTTCCTTTTTGGCTGACGATATCCACGGCTCTGTACAAATAGAGTTTGGCCATGGCTATTTGAGCCGCTTGTGCATCCTCACCAAATCGTTTTGCATTTTTCTCGGCACGAAGGATGGTGGATTCTGCCAGATACACTTGAATCAAAATATCAGCAGCGGACATCAATAGCATTTGGTGCTCTTCCAAATCTGGGCCATATTTTTGAACGGCTTTACCAGCAATCATCAAGAACACTTTTTTCAAACGGGCAACCATATCTTTTTCCTCGGAAAGCAATGCCGAGAAATCTGGAGTATCAAAAGACGGAATGCCCATCAATTCCTCTCCAACGGCTGTGGCTGGCCCCAGTAAATCCACATGACCTTTCATGGCCTTTTTTACCAACATACCCACGGACAACATTCTGTTGATTTCGTTGGTTCCTTCATAAATCCTGGAAATACGGGCATCACGCCAAGCGGATTCCATGGGGGTATCGGCACTAAAGCCCATCCCTCCAAAAATTTGGATGCCTTCATCGGTGGTGTGTTGTACGTGTTCGGAAACGGCCACTTTTAATATGGAACATTCAATGGCATATTCCTCAACACCTTTAAGCTCTGCTTCTTGGTGGGAGTTGCCTCCGGCTTCGCGAATGGCTATCCTGTCCTCAATATTTTTGGCAGCTCGGTAACAGGCGGATTCATCCACATAGGCATTGGTGGCCATATCGGCAATCTTAGCTTTGATGGCACCAAAGTTTATGATGGGCGTTTTGAATTGCACCCGTTCATTGGCATATTTGGTCGCCTCATTAAGGACACGTCTTTGTGCCTCCAAACAGGCCGCAGCCAATTTGATTCTACCAATGTTGAGGGCGTTCATGGCAATTTTGAAACCATTACCTCGCTCAGACAGCATATTTTCGACAGGAACTTTCGTCTCGTTGAAGAATACCTGACGGGTAGAGGAGGAGTGGATGCCCAGTTTCTTTTCTTCATCCCCAAAGGAAATGCCATTTTCCGGGTCGTTTTCAACGATAAATCCGGTGATGTATTTATCATCTTCGATTCGGGCAAAAACAATGAACATATTGCAGAATCCTGCGTTGGAAATCCACATTTTCTGTCCCGTGATGCTGTAGTATTTTCCATCTTCGGAGAGAACGGCCTTGGTCTTCCCTGAATTGGCATCGGAACCCGCTCCTGGTTCTGTCAAACAGTAGGCACCAAACCATTCGCCCGAAGCCAGTTTTGGAACATATTTTTGTTTTTGCTCCTCAGTCCCATACAGGGTGATGGGCATAGTCCCAATCCCTGTGTGCGCGCCAAACGCCGTACTAAACGAACCCGTGGCCCCTGAAATATAGTCACATACCAGCATGGTGGAGACAAATCCCATTCCCATTCCGCCATAAGCTTCAGGAACCGCAACACTCAAAAGCCCCAGTTCACCAGCTTTTCGCATACATTCTTCGGTATAGGCGTAGTCTTTTTTCTCAAAACGTTCCCAGTGCGCCCAAAGCTCCCGATCTACAAATTCCTTGGTGCTTTCACGCATCATTTTTTGTTCTTCGTTGAGGTCTTCCAATGTGAAAATGTCCTCACAATTGGTTTCCTTGACCAAAAATTGGCCACCTCTCAATATGTCTTTGTTTGTTGTTTCTGTGCTCATGTTTTTATTGTTTTAGAGAAAAGAAAATAGAATAGAGACAAGAGATTTTTATTCAAGGTTGTTTTGAAACCCCATGGTCATTCTTTGCCACTCCTCTATTTTATTTTCAAGAAGTTTCAAAGTTTCACCATCGATATAATTTCTATGGTTCGCTACTAAAAGCTGGGTACCCAATTCAAAGGAAGAACCAAGCGAATAATCAATGAAAATCTTGAATGACTTATCTGTTCTGGCTGAACCTTCGGCAATATTACTTGGTATAGAAATCGAACATCTGCTCAACTGGGAGCATAAGTCATATCTTTCATGCTTTGGAAATTTCATCAGAACATCAGAAATATTATTGGCAATATCAAGGCCAAGTTGCCATATTTTCAAGTTTTTATAGTTATGCCTTTTTGCCATTTTGATAAGTCTTTTTTCTTTACTCTCTAATCTATTTTCTGAAGTTTAGTTAAAGAATTCAAATATCCCTGCCGCTCCTTGACCTGTTCCCACGCACATGGTTACCATTCCATATTTTCCTTTCATATTGCGTTTTCGCATTTCATCAAAAAGTTGGACGGATAGCTTAGCTCCGGTACACCCCAATGGATGGCCCAAAGCGATGGCTCCGCCATTTACATTGACCATTTCCGGGTCCAAGCCCAATTCACGGATAACGGCCAAGGATTGCGAAGCAAAGGCCTCGTTCAATTCAATGAGTTCCACATCGTTTTGCTTCATTCCAGCTTGCTTCAATGCCTTTGGAATGGCTTTTACCGGGCCGATTCCCATGATTCGTGGTTCAACTCCGGCTGCAGCATAGTTGATCAAACGGGCAATGGGTTCCAGATTCAATTCCTTCACCATTTCTTCGCTCATCACCAACACAAATGCTGCTCCATCACTCATTTGTGATGAGTTACCGGCCGTAACGCTGCCACCTTCAGCAAAAACGGGTCTCAATTTGTTCAAAGTGGGGATGTTGGTACCCTTTCTTGGTCCTTCGTCCTTGTTGACGGTATAGCTCTTGGTCTCTTTTTTACCAGCTTCGTTCACAAAGGTGTGTTCTACCTCAATGGGAACGATTTGGTCCTGAAATCGATTTTCCTCTTGGGCCTTCAATGCTTTCATGTGGGAATTATAGGCAAACACATCCTGATCCTCACGCGAAACCTTGAATTGTTTGGCCACAGCCTCTGCGGTAAGGCCCATACCCCAATAATAATCTTCATGACCTTCCTTGGCCGTGGCATAATCCGGGGTGGGCTTGTAGCCACCCATGGGAATGTAACTCATGCTCTCGGCACCGCCAGCAATGATGCAATCTGCCATTCCAGATTGAATTTTTGCAGTAGCAATGCCAATGGTCTCCAATCCAGAGGCACAATAACGATTGACCGTTACCCCGGGAACATCTTCGATGTCCAATCCCATTAGGGAAATGAGTCGGGCCATATTCAGGCCTTGCTCGGCTTCTGGCATGGCGTTCCCCACAATGACATCATCAATGCGTTTTTTATCGAGTTGGGGCAATTCCTTCATCATGTATTCGATGGTCTCAGCTGCCAGTTCATCCGGTCTTTTGAATCGGAACAAACCTCGTGGAGCTTTCCCCACTGCGGTTCTGTATGCTTTTACGATATATGCAGTCTTGCTCATAATTATATTTTTAGTTTCTGATTAGTTGAGCCGCAATATTTTGCGGCTTTCCAATTCAGCTGGTTGTTGAGGTTTTAACTATTCACCCAGTTTTTGGGGTTGTCTATGATATAGTTTTCAATACGTTTGTATTCAAAAGGGTTTCTTATTATATGATCGTGATACCTACTTTGCCAAGTAAAGTTTGAAACAGTCTTACGAGCGCTTTTCGTTACGCCTATTTTATAACCTCGGATAACTGATGCGAGGTTTTTTGATTGCGGCCCAAAAGTGTTGGTTGAGTATTGTTTTTCTGATTTATCAACCTTCTTCTTTTTATTGATGTTCAGTATGCCATGTACGTGGTCGGGCATAATAACAAAGGCACCAAGATTGACAAATGGAAAATGATTTGGGATTTCTTCCCAACAATGTTGAGCTATTTTTCCAATATTTGACAAGTTCATTTTTCCTTTGCTTATAATTCCAAAAAAACGTTCTCTATTAAGCGTGTTTAGTGTAATAAAGTAAGTCCCGTTTTGACTATAGTCCCACCATTTGGCTCGGGTTGTATCGATTCGGTATTTACCTTTATATTTTTTAGCCATATGTCCAAAATCTAATTTCTTAGTGGTTTCCCTGTTTTCAACATATGTTGAATGCGTTCCAAAGTCTTTCGTTCTGTACATAGCGAAAGGAATGCTTCGCGCTCCAAATCCAACAAGTATTGTTCTGAAACGTAATTAGCTTCCGAGAGGTCTCCACCGGCCATGACATAGGCCAGTTTGTTCGCTATTTTCTTGTCATGTTCCGAAATATAGTGACCCGCTTCCATGGAATCGGTTCCTACCAAGAACATTCCTAGCGCTTGTTTACCAAGGACTTTCACGTCTTTTCGTTGTATGGGTTTGGTGTATCCTGCTTCTGCCATTAATTGGGCATAAGCCTTGGCGGTAGCAATTTGACGGTCTTTATTCACGACCACTACATCTTTTCCTTTCTGGAGTATGCCCAAATCGAAGGCTTCATAAGCCGAAGTGGACACTTTTGCCATACCGATGGTGAGGAAGTACTCTTGCAGCACATTCAGTTCCACATCATTTTTCCTGAAAGTATCGGATGCCCGAAGCGTCATTTCCTTGGAACCACCGCCACCGGGAATGACCCCAACGCCAAACTCCACCAATCCAATATAGGTTTCTGCGGCTGCGACCACTTTGTCGGCATGCATGGAAAGCTCACAACCACCCCCCAGGCACATGCCATGTGGTGCTGAAATGGTGGGGATGGAGGAATACCGCATTCGCATCATGGTGTCCTGAAAATATTTTATGGCCATGTTCAGTTCGTCATATTCCTGTTCCACGGCCATCATGAATATCATACCAATATTGGCTCCAACAGAGAAATTGGCAGCTTGGTTTCCGACCACCAATCCTTGAAAATCCTTTTCGGCCAAATCAACGGCTTTGTTCAATCCGGCGAGGACATCACCGCCAATGGTATTCATTTTGGATTGGAATTCACAGTTCAAAATTCCATCGCCCAAGTCCTCGATGACCACACCACTATTCTTAAATACTTCTTTGGATTTACGGATGTTGTCCAAAATGATAAAGGCATCCTGCCCTGGAACTTTTTCCATGGCCTTTGTGGGGATGTCATAAAAATAAGTGGCCCCGTCTTTCACGGAATAGAATGAATCAATCCCAGCTGCTTTCATTTCGGCCACCCAAGGGGCAGCTTCCAATCCTTCGGCTTTGATGAATTCCAAACCTTTTTCCAGTCCTACGGCATCCCAAATCTGGAATGGGCCGTGTTCCCATCCAAATCCGGCTTTCATGGCATCATCAATTTTGTAAAGCTCATCCGTGATTTCGGGAATACGATGGGTGACGTAGGCAAACAATGCTCCAAAACTTTTTCGGTAAAATTCACCGGCCTTGTCCTTGCCATCCACCAACACCGGAAACCTATCAATGACTTTATCAATGGTCTTGGTAAGCTCCAAAGTGGCAAATTTTGCACTTTTTTTGGCGCGATAATTCATCGTGTCCAAATCCAACGTTAGGATTTCGCTCTTGCCATCGTCGCCCTGTACTTTTTTGTAGAAACCTTGCCCAGACTTGCTCCCCAACCACTTGTTGTCCACCATGGTTTTGATGAAATCAGGCAATTGGAAGACTTCGTGGCGTTCATCGTTCGTGCAATTTTCACTGATGCCATTGGCAACATGCACCAAAGTGTCCAACCCCACTACATCCACAGTACGGAACGTAGCCGATTTCGGTCTGCCAATGACAGGTCCGGTAAGTTTATCAATTTCCTCAACGGTCATTCCCAAATCCTTCACAGCATGGAAAAGGCTCTGAATACTGAAAATCCCGATTCGATTCCCAATAAAGGCCGGGGTGTCCTTGGCCAACACGGAAGTTTTGCCCAAATACTGTTCGCCGTAGCGGTTCAGGAATTCCAATACTTCCGGGGACGTTTCAGGTCCGGGGATAATTTCAAAAAGCTTTAGATACCGTGGCGGGTTAAAAAAGTGGGTTCCGCAGAAATGTTCCTTGAAATCCAAGCTTCGCCCTTCGCTCATAAACTTAATGGGAATACCGGAGGTATTGGAAGTAATGAGGGTGCCGGGCGTTCTATGTTTTTCCAAGTTTTCCAAAACTTGTTTTTTAATGTCCAACCGTTCCACGACCACCTCAATAATCCAGTCCACTTCGGAAACTTTGGAAATGTCATCTTCCAGATTTCCGGTAGTGATTCGGTTTGCAAATTTTTGATGGTAAATAGGGGAGGGTTTTGATTTTAGTGCTGTGGCCAAGGCGTCGTTCACCAATCGGTTTCGAACAACTTTGTCCTCCAAGGTCAGCCCTTTGGCCTTTTCCTTGTCGTTGAGTTCCCTTGGTACAATATCCAGCAATAAAACCTCGACCCCGATATTGGCAAAATGGCATGCAATGCCACTTCCCATGATACCAGAACCGATAACGGCAACTTTGTTGATATGCCTTTTCATTGATGTATGTTTGTTTTAATTAGTTGTTTTTATGTAAACTTTCTTATCTGAAATCAGTTTGTTGATGATATCCACAGTCTTAAAAAAACCGGATAAATCCTCTTCGGAAACGTGTTCTTTGACCACTTCATTAAAGCGAAGCACAACGTCCTTGGATTCCTTTCTTTTTTCCAGACCCAGGGCGGTGAGGTGAATCAATACCCCCCTGCCATCTTTGGGGTTTGGTTTTCGTTGGATAAATCCCTTTTCCTCAATATTTTTTAAGATCCTGGATAAACTTGTGGACTCCATTCCCATTTTGGGCCCCAACGCAGTACTTGGAGTGCCTTGCTTTGGGTCAATGCTCAAGAGCGTAAAGCCAATGGCCATGGTAACTCCGTAATTCTTGGCCTCTTCATTGTACATTTTGCTGACGGCTTGCCATGTGGCTCTCAAAGCATAATCAATGGTCAAATCTTTCATGGAACAGGTTTGGTGTTTTCAAATATAGGAAATTTTATTATGCATGCATAATAAATTACAACAAAATACCCTATGAAAGTTAAGTAGGTTAGATTGTTACTTTAGGCTTATGATTTTAGAATGCCATTGGGAATATCAATGCCCATAAATGTCGTTGTAAAGGTCTAAATATTTCTCCTTCACAATTTTCCGCTTTAGCTTCATGGTAGGGGTAAGGTGTCCCTCTTCCACGCTCCAAGTATCTGGGGTCAACCGAAACTGTTTTACTTTTTCCCATTTGGCAAAGTCCTCATTGGAGAGGTCCACTTCTTCCTGAAAACGGGCTATGACCTTTTCATTTTTGACCAAATCCGAGTTTTCTCCAATCGCAACCCGATGTCTTTTGGCCCACTCACGAACAAAGTCAAAATTAGGCTGAATCAAAGCGGCGGGCATTTTTTCACCTTCGCCTATAACCATGATCTGTTCAATAAAACGGGATTGCTTGAATCGGTTTTCCAATAATTGGGGGGCGACATATTTGCCGCCCGAGGTTTTGAACATCTCTTTTTTACGGTCGGTAATCTTAAGGAAACCGTCTGCATCCACTTCACCAATATCACCGGTATGGAAATAATCCCCCGTCATGACCTCTGCCGTTTTTTCCGGGTCTTTGTAGTAGCCCATCATTACATTGGGGCCTTTGCAAAGGATTTCCCCATCTTCGGCAATCTTCACTTCCACATCGTCAATGATTCTACCCACCGTACCTATTTTCCAACCTTTATTGCGTTGGTCATTAACCGAAATCACGGGTGAAGTTTCGGTAAGGCCATACCCTTCCATGACAGGCATGTCAGCGGCCGCAAAAACCCGTGCCAATCTTGGTTGAAGGGCAGCACTACCGGACACCATACACGAAAGATTTCCACCAAGGCCAGCTTGCCACTTGCTAAAAATCAATTTTCGGGCAATGCCCAATTGAAATTTGTACCACCAACCGTTGGCATCATAAGGCTCAAATTTGAGTCCAAGTTCAACGGCCCAAAAGAAAAGCTTTTTTTTAATGCCTTTCTGCTGGGCACCTTTGGCGATAATGGCATCATATACCTTTTCCAGCAATCGTGGAACCACGGTCATCACATCTGGTTTGACTTCCTTGATGTTGTCGCTGATTTTGTCCAATCCCTCGGCAAAATGGATCTCGATACCACAATATTGATAGAGGTACAATATCATTCGCTCAAAAATGTGGCAAACGGGAAGGAAACTAAGTGCGGTTCCTCCCGCCTCAAAAGGTACGCGAACTTCACTGGCAATGACATTGGATACAATATTATTATGTGACAGCATTACGCCCTTTGGCCTTCCTGTCGTCCCCGAAGTGTATATCAAGGTGGCCAAATCCATGGGGTTCACCTCGGCTTTCAACTTCTCCACTTCATCTTGGTTGGAATCATCTGCCCCGAGTTCCAAAACTTCTGTCCAATTTTTGCAATTTTTCAGTTCATCAAAGGAGTAGATTTCCTCCAAATTGGTGAGATTGGAGCTTATGGCCAGTACCTTTTCCAATACCTCTTCGCAGGAAACGAAACAATACTTTGCCTCAGAATGATTTAAAATGTATTCATAATCCTCTTCCGAAATAGTGGGATAAATGGGCACGTTTTGCGCTCCCAATTGCAAGATGCCGATGTCCACAATGTTCCATTCGGTGCGGTTGGTCATGGAGATGACCGCAATTTTGTCATTGGGTTTTACGCCCATCCGCAGAAGGGCGCGGCTCACCGCATTGGCTTTATCAATATATTCCTTTGTTGAGGTTGCTACCCATTGGCCGTTTTTTTTGGTGACCAATGCCTTTTCGAGGGGGAGTTTTTCCATTTGGTAGTATGGAAAATCGAATAATCGGGTAACTTTTTGCATAGTAAGTTTCTGTAAAGTAATTGCAAAATAGGGAAAGGAAACGGTATTTTAAAACGAGTTATTTAAAAAAAGGCATAAATAGCTGCCAATTTTACACAAAATGTAATTTCATGCCTTCATGGGAATCAGTAAACCCCAATGATTTGTAAAATGCCACCGCCTCAGGTCGTTTTTTGTCCGTGGTGAGTTGTACCACATGGGCACCTTTTTCTTCTGATTTGGCTATGGCCCATTGGAATAATTTTTTCCCTATCCCTTTTCCCCGATAGGCTTCATGGACTCTCACGGCCTCTATCTGTGCCCGAATCCCTCCTTGGTAGGTAAGGTATTGAATGAAGCTCAATTGCAGCGTTCCAATGACCCGGCCATCCTCATTTTCTATAACAACCAATTCTTGGTTGGGGTCTTTGCGTATATTTTCAAATGCGTGATAATATGTATCGGGAAGAGGGTCTCTATAATCTTCCCGAAGCCTTCCCAGCTTGTCATTGGCCAGCATTTGCACTATGGCAGGAACGTCTTCTTTTTTAGCTTTCCGAATTTTCATGGTTTGTTTTTTCCACCCATTCCCTCGCATTCACAAAAGCCTGTAGCCAGGGAGAAACCACATCGTTTCTATCCTTTGGATAGTGGGCCCAGTTCCATGGGAAAGTGGACCGCTCTATATGCGGCATGGTCACCAAGTGCCTACCCGTTTTGTCGCAGAGCATGGCGGTATTGTAATCACTTCCATTGGGATTGGCAGGGTAGCCTTCATAGCCATATTTGGCCACAATGTCATATTCATTTTCAGCATGTGGAAGACTAAATTTGCCCTCACCATGTGAAATCCAGACCCCAAGTGTGGTGCCAGCCATGTTGGAGAGCATCACGGAATTGTTTTTTTGAATTTTCACCGAAGTAAAACCACTTTCGTGCTTGTGGGAATCATTATACGTTAGTCTGCCGTGGGTTTCATGTTCTGGATTGATCAAATCCAGCTCCATAAATAATTGACAACCATTGCAAATACCTATGGATAAGGTATCGGGACGGGCGAAAAAGTCCTTTAGTGCCTTGTTGGCCTTTTCATTGTACTTAAAAGCTCCGGCCCAACCTTTGGCACTTCCGAGAACATCGGAATTGGAGAAACCACCCACAGCACCAATAAATTGAATGTCCTCCAAGGTTTCCCGGCCTGTGATAAGGTCGGTCATGTGCACATCCTTCACATCAAAACCTGCCAAGTACATGGCGTTGGCCATTTCCCGTTCGGAATTGCTTCCTTTTTCACGGAGGATGGCGGCTTTTGGTCTGTCAGTACCTCTCGACTGCGCTCGAGGTGACAATTTACCATCAAAATCTTTCGGAAAAACATAATCCAATGCCTGATTCTTGTAATTGGCATACCGCTCCTTGGCCAAACCGTTGGCGGTCTGTTTGTTGTCCAACAGAAAGGAGGTTTTGAACCAGGTATCTCGGAGTGAAGCAATGTTCAACCCGACTTCCACCCCGTTATTTTTGATTTTCAAGGTGCTTTCCGAAGTGACACTTCCGATTTTATGGAAGTCAACACCAGCATCTTTCAATATTTTTTCTATGGAAACATCCTTGGCTTGAAAAACAAGCCCGGCGTTTTCTGAAAACAACAATTTGATGCTGTCCGATTCCCCGATGGGGGTCAAATCCAATTTCGCACCCAAATCATTATCTGCAAAGCAGAGTTCCAAAAGGGTGGTGATCAATCCACCCGAAGCCACATCGTGACCTGCCAAAATCTGGTCGTTCTTGATGAGTTTCTGAAGGGTGTTGAAAACCGTCTTTACATAATCGGCATCCAAAACTGAAGGGGCTTCATCCCCGATACCATTTAGTATTTGGGCAAAAGATGAGCCACCCAGCTTGTGGTCGTCCTTTGATATGTTGATGTAGTAGATGTCCCCGCCATCTTTTTGCAATACGGGTTCCACAACTTTGGTGATATCATTGCAATTCCCAGCTGCAGAAATGATCACGGTTCCCGGTGACAGCACCTCATCATCCTTGTATTTTTGTTTCATGGAAAGCGAGTCCTTTCCGGTGGGCACGTTGATGCCCAGTTCAATCACAAAATCCGATAGCGACTCCACAGCCTTGTACAAACGGGCATCTTCACCTTCGTTACGGCAGGGCCACATCCAGTTAGCAGATAGGGAAACGGACTTTAAACCGTCCTTCAAAGGGGCCCAAACCATATTGGTCAAGGATTCGGTGACACTGTTTCGGCTTCCAGCAACAGGATCAATCAGGGCTGAAATGGGGGAGTGTCCAATCGTGGTGGCAACACCCTCTTTTCCTTTAAAATCCAAGGCCATCACTCCACAGTTGTTCAAGGGCAATTGCAGTGGTCCCGCACATTGTTGTTTGGCCACATGTCCACCCACGCAGCGATCCACTTTGTTGGTCAACCAATCCTTGCAGGCCACGGCTTCCAATTGCAGCACTTGCTCCAGATAATCATGGAAATGCTCCAACGCATAGGAGAGGGAAGGATAGGTCTGCTGTGTGGATTTGTCATCCATAATGGTCTTGGGAGAGCTTCCAAACATATCCGAAAGTTCCAAATCCATCGGTTTTTCACCAGATTTCTGAGATTCAAAGGTGAATTTATGGTTACCAGTGACTTCACCCACATTGTACATGGGCGAACGTTCACGGGCCGCTACGCGATCCAATAAATCCAAATCTTTTTCGCCAATCACCAATCCCATGCGTTCTTGGGATTCGTTCCCGATCAATTCTTTTTTGGAAAGGGTGGGGTCCCCAATGGGCAATTTGTCCGTATTGATATTTCCTCCGGTCTCTTCTACCAATTCCGAAAGACAGTTGAGGTGTCCACCAGCACCGTGATCGTGGATGGACACAATGGGGTTATCATGACTTTCCAAGAGTCCACGAATGGCATTGGAGGCCCGTTTCTGCATTTCTGGGTTGGAACGTTGCACGGCATTCAGTTCTATTGCGGAACTGAATTCTCCTGTATCGGCACTGGAAACCGCTGCACCACCCATTCCGATCCGGTAATTATCACCACCCAGAACGACTATTCTGTCTCCTTTTTTGGGTGTATCCTTTAAAGCTTGGTCTGTTTTTCCATAGCCAATACCTCCGGCCATCATAATCACCTTGTCGAAGCCCAGTTTTCGAGGTGTCATATCGAACACAGCAGAGATGTTTTTAGATTCATCATGCTCAAAAGTGAGTACAGAACCCGCAATAAGTGGCTGCCCAAATTTGTTTCCAAAATCGGATGCACCGTTGGAGGCCTTGATCAAAATATCCATTGGGGTTTGGTACAGCCAATCCCTTTCTTTCATTCCTTTCTCCCAGGGACGGTTTTCCTCAAGTCGGGAATAGGAAGTCATATATACTGCCGTTCCTGCCAAGGGCAATGATCCTTTTCCACCCGCCAAACGGTCACGGATTTCCCCTCCGGAACCTGTTGCTGCCCCGTTAAAGGGCTCCACGGTGGTGGGGAAGTTGTGGGTTTCGGCCTTCAAGGATAAGACCGAATCAAATTCTTTTTCCTCGTAAAAATCGGGTTGGTCTGCACTTTTTGGGGCAAACTGCATCGCTTTAGGGCCTTTGATGAAGGCCACATTGTCTTTATAGGCCGAAACAATATCATTTGGGTTGGCTTCAGATGTCTTTTTGATGAGCTTGAACAGGGAAGAAGGCATCTCTTGCCCATCAATGATAAAAGTACCGTTGAAAATTTTATGACGGCAGTGCTCCGAATTCACCTGACTAAAGCCGAACACTTCCGAATCGGTCAACTTGCGATTTAGTTTTTTGGAAAGATCCTCAAGGTAATCCACTTCTTCATCACTCAAAGCAAGCCCCTCTTTTTGGTTGTAGGCGGCAATGTCCTCAATCTCCAAAACGGGCTCGGGGACGATGTTGATGGTATAAATATCCTGACCCAACCCCTTGTATTTTTGCTTTAGCATGGGGTCGTAATCCGTGTAGTCCTCCGAAACGGCATGGAATTCCTCAATTCGAAGGATTCCTGTAATCCCCATGTTTTGGGTAATCTCGGTGGCGTTGGTACTCCATGGGGTAATCATGGCCGCACGTGGCCCAACAAAAAAGGCGTCGAGTGACGCCGCTTCTATCTTGGGTTGGTTGCCGAACAACCATGTTAACTTTTCATTATCTTCCTTATTGATTTCCTGAGTAGTCTGGACGGCAAAAACCTTGGTAGCCTTGTCCCCAAAAAAATGGATCATACAATCTTTGCGTTGAACGGTTTAAGAAAGTGCAAATTTACGATTTTGGGCTGGATTTTATGATTTTCAATGATAGAGTTTTGAACCATATATGTTGATAGTTGATTTATCAACTGAAAACCATCATGGATGAATTCATCATGTGGGTGACAAGTTGGTTTTACTAGCTTTAAAAACATTTACTTGCACTCAAAATGAAAGAGAAAAGAAAGGAAACCATCAAGCACTTGCTCATTTTTGCTACATTTTTATCAATCCTATTGATTTTGGTGAGCATTTTGAACGAGGGAGACTGGATTCTCCTATTTAAGCACCTATTAAAAAATATCTTCCGAAGAATATTTTGATGGATATTTCAATGCGTTGAACAATTGCTAACGAATGGTAGTTCACAAATTTCAAACCACAGGTATTTAATTGATTTGAAATGCAATAATTTGACCTGAATTTTATGAAGTATCTATTATTGAAATGCATCTGCATGGCAATTGGTAGTTTTCATCCTGTTTCCCTATCTTAGAAGGATTAACGCTAATTCAAAATCCAACCGTATGAAAACTGTCAAGACCCTGTTGTCCGGGGTGGTACTTCTTTGCTGTGTTGCCACCGCAACCGCCCAAAAAAAATACTCCAAAAGACAAATAGAAAAATTAAAGACCGAGGTCGCCCAAATCGTAGAGGACCATAAAAAACAGTCCCAAGTGATGGTGGACAAGATTTTTAGCTTTGCTGAACTCGGTTTCCAAGAGGTGGAGAGCTCCAAATATCTCACAGGCATTCTCGAAGAGAATGGCTTTGCCATAGAGCATTCCATTTCGGGGATTCCCACCGCTTGGTTTGCCACGTGGACTAATGGCGATGGTCCCGTAATTGCCTTAGGCAGCGATGTGGACTGTATTCCCAAAGCATCACAATATCCCGGCGTGGCCTATCACAAGCCCATTGTGGAAGGTGCTCCCGGCCATGGTGAAGGCCACAACTCCGGAATTCCATTGAACATTACATCGGCACTGGCCGTGAAAGAAATCATGGAACGCGAAAACATTGGCGGCACCTTGATTCTTTGGCCCGGAATCGCAGAGGAATTGGTGGCTGCCAAAGCATGGTATGTGCGTGATGGTCTTTTTGATGACATTGATATGTGCATTTTTACCCACGTAGGAAACAATTTTGGAGTTTCTTGGGGCCCCACCCGAGGTACCGGATTAATTTCAGTGGAGTATCTTTTTGAAGGGGAAGCCGCACACTCTGCCGGTGCACCTTGGCGTGGACGAAGTGCCTTGGATGCCGCCGAGTTGATGAACATTGGCTGGAACTATAAACGGGAACATTTGCACCCTTTAAAACGATCTCACTCCATTTTTACGGATGCTGGTGACCAGCCCAATGTGGTACCTTCCAAAGCAGCTATTTGGTTCTATTTTAGGGATATAAAATATGAAGGCATTATGGAGATGTACGAAGAGGCGAACGATATTGCCAAAGGTGCTGCTTTGATGACGGGAACCAAAATGACGTCTCGGGTTTTGGGAACGGCTTGGCCCAGACACTACAACAAAGTAATTGCCGAGACCATGTATGAAAACATTAAGGAAGTTGGGTTGCCCACCTGGTCCGAAGCAGACCAAGAGTTGGCCATGGCCGTTCAAACTGAGGTCGGTTCCGATGAGATTGAGGGCTTGCCCACCGAGATATCTGAATTGGGTCTTCCGGTTCTAGAGCCTGTAAGTGGTGGTTCTGATGATATTGGGGACATTTCCTGGAAGGTTCCAACCGTTACGATGCGTTTTCCCTCCAACATTCCCGGCCTGCAAGGGCACCATTGGAGCAATGCCATAGCCATGGCCACACCCATTGCACATAAAGGCGTAACGGCAGGGGCAAAAGCGGAAGCGATGACTTTGTTGGACTTTTTGTTGAAACCTGAATTGCTAAAAGGGGCTTGGGATTATTTCAACAATGAACAGAGCAAGGAGACCAAGTATCGGCCCATGATTGCTGCGGACGATATGCCCCCAATTTATTTAAACAAGGACAAGCAGGATACGTTCCGAAGTGAATTGGAGCAGTATTACTACGACGAGACTAAATACGATACGTACTTGGAGCAATTGGGAATTGAGTATCCTACGGTGAAGGAGTAAAAGTAAAGTGAATTGTCAGTTCGAGCGCAGTCGAGAACCCTTCAAGGCACATCTCGACTGCGCTCGATATAGCATTTAAGCGTTCTTTTTTAGCAATGCCATATAAAACCCGTCAAAGCCACTTTCTGAAGCATAGACGTTTTTCTCTTTGATGAACTCAAAATCTTGTCCCGCTTCGGATGCTAGGAATTTTTTGATCTGCTCCGTATTTTCTTGGGGTAGGATGGAACAGGTGGCGTAGACCATTTGTCCACCTTTTTTGAGCATTTTGCTGTAATTCTGAAGAATGTCCTGCTGCACGCCCATGATGCGGTCAATGAACTCAGGTTCCAGTTTCCATTTGGAGTCTGGATTTCTACGAAGCACCCCAAGACCGGAACAGGGAGCATCCAATAACAATCGGTCCGCACTGTTGTGCAATTTTTTGATGACTTTGGTGGAATCAATCACCCTCGTCTCAAAATTGTGAACCCCGTTTCGTCGTGCTCTTATTTTGAGTTTTTTCAATTTACTCTCGTAAATATCCAACGCGATCAGTTGTCCCTTGTTTTCCATTTGCGAAGCCAAGTGGAGGGATTTGCCTCCGGCACCCGCACAGGCATCAACCACACGTTGGCCTGGTTTTACCTCTAAAAATGGGGCAACCAATTGGGAAGAAGCGTCCTGTACCTCAAATAGTCCATCCTTGAAGGCTTGGGTGGTAAAAACGTTCTTTCGTTCCTTGAGTCGCAAAGCATCTGGGTAGCCTTCCAAGACTTCGGTTTCAATTTCGTCCTTGGCCAAAAAGGCCTGTAATTGTTCTTTTTGGATTTTGAGGGTGTTGGTGCGAAGGATTACATCGGCTTGTTGGTTGAGTGCGGCAATTTCCTTGGTCCAAAGTTCGTTTCCCAATGCTTTTTCACCCAATTCATCCATCCAATCTGGAATGGACTCTCTGAACTTTCGGATTTTTGACAACTCATCGAACCTTCCTTTGATGCGACGTTCCGGGGTTTCTTCCAACTGTTTCCAATCCGGGAGGCGAATGCCCCGTAATACACACCAAACGGCAAACAATCGGAACAAATTTGGACGCGTGTAGGGGTCATGGACTTCAGCAATTTCAGAATAAAGCCGTTTCCAGCGAACAATATCATACGTGGTCTCGGCAATGAAAGCACGATCACGGGCACCCCAGCGTTTATCGTAACGCAACACTTTTTCAATGACCTTATCGGCATATTCCCCTTCATTGAAGATCATATTCAAGGCATCAATTACGGCAAAAACAAGGTTTCGGTGTAAACGCATGGTATAAAATAAGGTTGCAAAGGTATCATTTCTGCTTACTTTTACGGAAAATAAATAGCATGCGATTTCCCCTTTTTCTTTTCTTGGCCTTGATTTTGGTTTCTTGTGCCGAAGAACAGCGCTACCGACCTTTCCAAACGGTCTCAATCACTCCAGTTTATGAAGATTCGGTCAGTATCAGGGCCATTACATTTTTGGATGGCAGGACTTTGGCGTTCGCAGGAAGCGGAGGGATGTACGGAACTGTTGATGTGACCAGTCAGAAGGTTCGGTCCAGCATCCAACTATACGATTCCATTGTGCCTGCGTTTCGGGCCGTGGCAAAAACATCCAATGATTTTTTCATGCTTTCCATCGATAGTCCGGCCTTACTTTATAAAACGGGAGATGGTGGGAAGATGGAATTGGTGTACAAAGAAGACGGTGAAGGGGTGTTTTATGATTGCATGACATTTTGGAACGATACCGAAGGTATTGCAGTGGGTGATACTGTTGGTGGATGCCTGTCCATTATCATTACCAGGGATGGCGGACAAACCTGGAGCAAAATCCCATGTGAAGACCTACCGGAAGGTATTGAAGGCGAAGGTGCTTTTGCCGCAAGCAACAGTAATATTGCCGTGGCAGGAAACCAGGCTTGGATTGGCACCACGGCGGGACGGGTCTATCATTCCGATGACAAAGGCAGCACCTGGGATGTGCAACAAACTCCAATTGTTCACAAAGAAGAGACCCAAGGCATATATTCCATGGATTTTTATGATGGGAACACAGGGTTTGCCATTGGAGGGGATTATACCCAACCTGAATCCAATAAAGCCAACAAAATTATCACCCGTGATGGTGGAAAAACGTGGAACCTGATTGCGGACGGACAAGAACCCAATTACAAAAGTTGTGTGCAATTTGTTCCCAATGCTGAAGGAAGGGGACTGGTGGCCGTTGGATTTACTGGGGTTTCGTACTCTGGGGATGGGGGAGCGCATTGGAAATCCTTAAGTGATGCGTCTTTTTACACCCTTCGATTTTTGAACGATTCTGTGGCTTATGCTGCTGGCAAGAACCGAATTGCGAAGTTGGTTTTTCAATAGAGAACAATCCTTGTTTATACATCTGGGTGAAGCACCCACTTATCGTTTTTTCATGGAAAACTTATTGATGTGCCTTACCTTTATATTTCAAGTTGTTCGAGAGTTTAAGTCTCTTGCTTACTGACGATTGACTTTCAAAATGGCATTGGATATTATGACTCATGCTTCTGGTTTTATTTTTGATCTATTTTTGAGGCGGGAACTTCATCCGAACTATTCCAATCCCATTCAGAACTCAGTTACCAACAGCACCTTTGCCCCAATGTCTTTTAGCCCTATTCCGTCCAAGGATGTCAACTTTTCAATGGTTACCGATATTCCGGATTATCTTGAGACTAAAGTTGATCCAAATTTGGTTCAATTTAGGTGCAAGGCAGTGAAACAATACCAAGGTTTTTTATGTGATTTGTCGGGCTGCGAAACAGCCATGGAATATATGGCAACCAAGTTCAGTAAAAAATCCATCAAGAACATTAGGGCCAAAAAGAGACAGTTGGAAATCCATTACAACATTGTCTATAAAAACCATTATGGGAACATAGAAAAGGAACATTACGATTTTCTGTTTGACAGGTTCCATGAGCTGTTAAAAAAAAGGTTTGACGAGAAGAAAATGCAAAACAGATATCTGTTAGTATGGAAAGAATACCACGAGCTAGTCTATTCTATGATTTTGCGTAAAGAAGCTTCATTGTTTGTTATTTATAATGACAAAGAGCCTATTGCCATGGCCATGGACTTTTATGTGGAGGATATTTGCTTTGGCTATATTCAAGTATTTGATTTGGAATACCAAAAATACTATATGGGCGATGTATGTATGGTGGAGCGTTTGGATTGGTTGTTAGAGCATAATTTCAAAGTGTTCGATTTTTTAATGGGGGAGACTTACTATAAAATCAAATGGTCCAATCGCACTTACGTGTACGACCATCATTTGTTTTATAAAGCTGGTTCGATGGTAGGTTATCTAAAAATGCAGTTTACAAAAGCCAAGTTACGGTTAAAGCAATATTTACGGGACAAGGGGATTTTGGGCAAAGTGTTCAGTATGGACCGGATACTTTACCGCCGGATGTCCAATAAACTGAAGGGATTCGATTGGAAAAACCCATAAGGTACAAAGGTAACAGGAAGATACATTAGCTGAAATAGGCGACTTTTTCCGAATTTTTGCCCCGAAGCAGATACTGCCCACCATTAGTACGGAATACGGCTACATCTTTGGCGTCTTCATTGTTCAGGTATAAAAACTCAAAAAAAATTTTAATGACCTGAGGATTATACCCGTCTACTTTGACAAGGTTTGAATTATCTTGGGCTCCAATTTCTTCAAAAACGATTGATTTGTACTTTTCATTAGTGCTAATCGGGGGTTCTGCCCCTTTTTTGTGTAAACGAAAGAGGATTTTGTTCAGCAGTAGGTTAAGGTTCTTCTCCCTGAGGCGTTGTTTAATGGTATAGTAATTTTTGATTATGATGGCCTTTGCGGTAGATGAAAGCGATTTGGAATTATAGAGAATGTGGTATTCAAAGTCATACTTTTTGGTGGACCATCTGGCCTTATAATCAAAATATCCTTTGGAGAAGTCCAATATTTGGAATTTGTTGGCCATACCCCATTCAATAAGGTACATAATATTTACAGAGCCTAAATGAAATTTGGCATAGTCAATATCAAAAACGGTAATTGCATCAAAGATGATTTCTTTGGAAAAATAGACCAATGTTATGGCAATGGGGAGCTCTCCATTATAAACAACAAACAATCCCGATAGCTTTTTTTGAAGCATAGGGTATGCCACCTTTTGGTAGAAGTCCCATTCCCTTTTATCCAAATTGTTATTATGCTCTGCCTTTTCAAGAAATCGTTTTTCCAAAAGCTCCCTGAACCTTTCAAAGAGGAAATGGTACTCTTCTTGGGCCATATCACCTACATACATCTTAGTTTTTATATTGAAACATTCAGAGAGTCTTCTGCTGTACTTGTTCAGTTTGTACCTGCTTGACTTCTTGAACTTTTTCTGCATGTAATCCTGTAGGTTCAAAAAAAGGTTTAGCTCGATTAAGAAACCAGGATATTGTTTGACTTTTATAAGTTTTGTGGGTTTTGAACCATAAGGTTCTGGATTCTTGAAATAACTTGGCACATCAAAAATCAACAACGTTTTATTTCTTAGGTCCAAGGAATGCTCCAAGGTGTATTGCACCCCCTTTGTATGGGTTCTTCCACAATTGGTATATATTTCCCATTTTTCTCGATGGAACTTAGGGCCAAAAATTCCCTCAACCTGAATTGGTGTCTTTTCTTTGCCGAAACTTTTAGTCCATGTTTTAATAAAGTTCTCAGACAAAAATGGGTTGTCAATCATCGCCCAAGCAGTTTATTTTAGAAACTTCCGTTTTATTGGTGAAATCTTGGCGGTAAAGTGGGAAAAAGCATGAGTTCTTATTAATTTCAGAGGCATTTTGCACTTCTTTTTGCTTTAATAGTTTCTCATATTGGGTATCATCCACGATATGTTGCCAAGTACAAAATTTCCTAAAATCCTTTGAGAATCCAGATTTGAAATAAAAAAGAGAATCATCATCCTGTCCGTTTAGCCCACCTCCTAAATTAAAGTTGACACAACCTTCCTCAGTGCATTTTTTTCGGACGTGGTCTATGAGTAGCTTAATAGGATTCAGATGAAAATATTCACTTTTAACCCCCGATAGATGATATTGTACTGTTCCATTATTTTTAGTGAAAATAGCACCGCCGGCAAAGTCGCCTGATTTTTTATGTTGCGCCACCAAAAGCTCGGCATGTATTCGTCCGCTGCCCAAAAGTTTATAAAAATACTGCTTGCCAAAGAAGTAGTTGGGTTTGGCATGAAGTCTTTTCATATTTTCACAGTACGTTCCAATAAACTCATCCACGTACTTTTCTTGGACCCCATCAATGATGTCATATTCCTTGGCTTCTTTGTTGATGTAGGTTCTAAGCCTCCTATTATATTGTTGTTTTTGTTGTTCCAAGCTTTGGGTAAGGTCTATGTTCACCACATTCCCATGGGGCACTATTTTTCCTATGCCCCTTAAAATGGCATCTTGTTTGGTAATAAATGGATGCAATCTGGAGAATACAGAAACAATCTGATTATCCTTCAGGAACTCATTGAGCTGTTTTCGAAATTGCTCATTCTTGAAATCTGGGCCAATATTTTTACCAACTGGACCCGCATAGCCGTAAACGGAAGTAGCATCCTTAAGCGTAGACCCTTCAATATCCCTCACCAGCAAAGGAAGTGCGATAAAAGCATCCCCCTTTTCATATTGAATTAAGATGGGGCTTTCACCAGTTTTTTTTGATATTTGATGGTAATCGTATGTGTGATAAAAATCTGCTTGCTCACATTGATCAATTACTTGTGTCCAAGCATTTCTATCCTGAATGACCCGCATATCTCCAGTTTTGTAAATAATATAGCAAAATAATGGGAGAAGATTACACTAAATATGACAAATATCATGTATGTCTGTAGATTAGCTCAATGGATTCAAAAACTCGATGAAATCATCTAAAAAAGTAATGTCTACATTTCCACATTTTGCTATCTCCTTCTGATAGATGTTGAAAATCATCCCCCTTCTTGCCGTCTTCGGTATTGTTGTAAAAGACGTTTTTTAAAATCATCTTCCGCTTTTAGCAATGACAATACCTTTTTGGGGGAGATGATCTTTCTGATTTTTAAAATGAAGGTCTTATCGGCATTGTGTTTTTCAGTTTGGAGAGCAAGGAGATTATCCAAAAGTGCAGCGGATTCACTTTCGGAAAGATCCTGGGCAGATGACAATCGATATTGCCTTTCCCTTCTTCTAACACCTTCCAAAGCATCTTCATGTTCATTGTATACGGGCCAGAACTCTTGGGCTTCTTGACTGGTTAAACCAACCCTTTCTGTGATAAAGGCAACCTTTAAGGTCTTTATGCGATCTCTATTGGGGCCTTGGGCATTCACCCATAAGGCTCCGGCCAGAAATACAATCAGGATAAGTACTTTTTTATTCATAATTGGTGTAATCTAAGTTTAAATCTTCAATATCCTCCACATTTTCATCCAAATATTCTAAGATGCTCTCAGCCTCAATGTCCTTGTCCAACACGTCATTTAGCTCCAGATTTTCCAATGGGATCAATTCAGCAATCTCATATGTACTCATATCAATTTCCGTGCGCTCAAAATAGGCATCAATTTCTGTATTGGCCAAATCTTCAAAGCTGATGGGCTTATCTGATTTCCAGTTGAGACCAAAAATCAAAAGGAATACAGCGGCCACTGCGGCAGCACCGTAATAGAATTTTCTGAAGGACTTGAGTTGTATAACTTTACCATTTTCCGCAACGGTTTTGGAAAGCACCTTTTTGGTAACCCCACTAAAATATCCTTCAGGCACACCAAACCCATCCGATTTGGGCATGATGGATTCCGTTTGGGCCTTTTCTTTTTTGATTTTGTCCATGAGTCGTTCATGGAAGTTCTCAAAGTAGCCTTCCGGGGTATTGAAACCATTTTGTTTGTCCTTTTTCATTTAACGTATAGACATCAAAATAAACCAAAGGTTTAATCTTCCTTAAGATACGCCTCAATTTTCTTTACTGCCAAATGATACGAGGTCTTTAAAGCCCCAACCGAGGTTTCCAGCACTTCGGAAATCCCATCATATTTCATTTCCTGAAAATATTTCATGGTAAAGACCAATTTTTGTTTGTCGGGAAGCGTGGCCAAAGCCTTTTGTAGTTTCAGTTGTATTTCATCGCCTTCAAAATACACGTCAGCTTGAAGGTTTTCAACCATCCGGTTTTTGAGTTCCTCGTCACTCACCCCCATTTTTCTGGACTTCTGCTTTAAAAAAGTGAGGGATTCGTTGGTGGCGATCCGATACATCCAAGAATACAATTTGCTTTCTCCTTTAAACCCATCGATGTTTTTGTACACTTTGATAAAAGTATTCTGGAGTACATCATCGGTATCATCATGGTCCAAAACTATCCTTCGGATATGCCAATACAGACGCTCTTTGTAGGTATTGACCAACACCTCAAAGGCCTTTGCTTGGCTTTCTTTTTGTTTGAGCTCGTTGACTAGGGCTTCTTCAGCAATCAATTGATTGTACAATTTGGTGCTTTGACTGCACTAAAGGTAAAAGGTTTAATGCAACAGACAATTGACAATCAACAATTGGCAGTGAACAGTGGATTGTAATCCTGAGCAAAGCGAAGAATCTCCTTTAAAACGATTGCATTTCCACCAACTTTTTATAGCCTTTTTTGGATTTCATCAGCTCTTCGTGTGTGCCTTGCTCCACAATTTTTCCTTTGCTCATCACCACAATGGAATCTGCATTTTGAATGGTGGACAATCTATGGGCAATGACGATTGAGGTCCTGTTCTTCATCATTTTCTCCAGGGCATCCTGTACCAATCGCTCGCTTTCGGTGTCCAAGGCCGAAGTAGCCTCGTCCAAGATCATAATGGGCGGATTTTTGAGCACAGCCCGTGCAATGGACAATCGCTGTTTTTGCCCGCCACTCAATTTATTGCCACTATCGCCAATATTGGTATCGTAGCCATGGGGTAGATCCATGATGAAATCGTGGGCATTGGCCACTTTGGCAGCAGCTATAATCTCTTCGGATGTCGCATTTTCTTTGCCTAATCCGATATTGTTCTTTACTGTATCATTGAACAGAATGGAATCCTGGGTGACCAAGCCCATGAGTCCGCGGAGCGATTTTTTGGTGATGTTCTTGATGTTGGTGCCATCAATCAACAATTCGCCTTCATTGACATCATAAAAACGGGTGACCAAATTGGCCACGGTACTTTTTCCACTACCAGATTGGCCCACCAAGGCCACCGTATTTCCCTTATCAACCTTTAGGTTGAAATCTTTCAGCACATAATCATCCTCGTACTTGAAGGAAATATTTTTGAGCTCGATACCTGAATTGAAATCGGTTTTCTCCACGGCACCTTCCATATCCTTGATGGGATTTTCAGATTCCAAGATTTCCAAGACCCGTTCTGCAGCTGCATTTCCTTTTTTAACGCCGTAGGATGCCTTACTGATGGCCTTGGCCGGGGTTAGGATGTTATAGGCCAAACCCATATAGGCGATGAATGATGAAGCATCCAACGTTTTGTCCACCAATACCATTTTTCCGCCGAACCAGAGCAACACCCCAATGACCAGAATTCCCAAGAACTCACCCGTGGGAGAGGCCAAGTTCTGTCTATTTAAAAGCGAGTTGGAAAACTTAAAAAAGCGGGTTGTTGAATTTTTGAAGGTATTGTAAAATCTGGATTCGGAATTAAAGGCTTTGATAACCCGGAGCCCACCCAAAGTTTCCTCCACAATGGAAAGAAATTCCCCTTGTTCCTTTTGAACCCTATCCGATTTTCGTTTCAGGGATTTTCCGATTCTGGAAATCAACATTCCGGCGATGGGGATGAAAACAAAAACAAAGAGGGTCAGTTTGGTACTGATTCCAAACATCACCAAAATGGTGAAGAGGATGGTGAGCGGCTCCCTTACAATCAATTCCAAAATGGACAGAAAGGAATGTTGTATTTCCAAAACATCCGAAGTGATGCGTGCAATGACATCTCCTTTTCGTTTTTCCGAGAAATAGGAAATAGGGAGATCCACTATTTTTTTGTACATCTTATTTCTGATATCCTTGAGCACCCCGTTTCTCAAAAATGTAATGAAATACATCGCCAGATAATTAAATGCATTTTTTAATAGGAAAAGGGCCAGCACCAAACTAATGACGAGTACCAAACCTTTCATATCGTCATCCCCGGAATAGGCAGTTACCCGATAGTTGATATAGTCCTGCAAATAATCCTTTGATTTGGAAAAACCTTCATAAACAGGCTTTACATAGACCTTTTGTTCTGGTTTGAACAGCACATCCAGCATGGGAATAAGGGCAGCAAAGGACAGGGCACTGAAAAGTGCATAGAGAATATTGAAGAAAATATTCAAATAACCATATTTGCGGTAAGGTCCCGCAAAACGGAGAATCTTTTTAAAGTAGTTCATTCACCTACAAATTCAGTTCAGAAAGGATGCCTTCAATCTTGGTATCCAACTGCGAATTTACGGATTTATAATCCTCGGCCTTATCCAATTTTGCATTGGTGCTGATGTAAAACTTCACTTTGGGTTCGGTACCGCTGGGTCTGGCCGCGATTCGGGTGCCATCCTCGGTTTCATAGATCAATACGTTGGATTTGGGCAAATGAATGGTTCGTTCCCTTCCGGTCTGCACGTTTTTGGCCACGGAGGTGTTATAATCCTCAATCCACAACAATTTTGAACCTTGCACCGATTCCACCGGATTTTCTTTAAAGTCTTTAAGCATTTGTTTGATTTCCTCGGCGCCGCTAATCCCTTTTTTGGTGAGGGAAATCAATTTTTCCTTGTAGAATCCAAACTGCACGTAGCAGTCTATCAAATCCTTATAAAAAGAGCTGCCGTTGGCCTTGGCGTTCGCAGCAATTTCACAGGCCAGTAGGGTAGCGGTGACGGCATCCTTGTCCCGGACAAAATCGCCCACCATATAGCCAAAGCTTTCTTCCCCGCCACCAATGAATTTGGAATTGGGAAAATCCTTGATCATTTTACCGATCCATTTAAACCCGGTGAGGGCAGTTTTGTATTCCACACCATAAGCGCGGGCCATTTGCTCCATCATTGGGGTGGAAACAATGGTGGTGGCGATAAATTCGTTGCCCTTGAATCCTTTTTCCTTGTATTGGTCCAGTAGGAACTTGGTCATCAACACCATGGTCTGGTTTCCATTGAGCAGTTCCATTTTCCCTTCCAGATTTCGCACGGCAATGCCGAGTCGGTCACTGTCAGGGTCGGTGCCCACAACCATATCTGCCCCAATTTCTTCAGCTTTTTGTATGGCCATGGAAAGTGCTTCCGGTTCTTCTGGATTGGGAGATTTAACCGTTGGAAAGGAACCGTCAGGCTTTGCCTGTTCCTCAATAATGGTGACATTGTGGTATCCGGCACGTTTCAATACTTCGGGGATGGCCGTGATGGATGTTCCGTGCAGGGAAGTGAAAACAATCTTAAAATCGTCTTTTCCCTTGGCATCAAAACTTCCATTTTTTACGGAAGCCTCAAAAAAGGCATCGTCCACTTCCTTATCAATAGTGTGAATAATACTTTCATCCGCATTAAAATTGATGTCCTCAAAAGACAGCGCATTGATTTCATCGATGATCTCGCCATCTTGGGGTGGCACAATCTGTCCTCCATCGGCCCAGTAGACCTTGTACCCGTTGTACTCTGGCGGATTGTGGGAAGCGGTCAACACAATACCGGCATGGCAGCCCAAATGACGCACCGCAAAGGAAAGCTCTGGGGTGGTACGGAGTTCAGAAAACAAATGGACCCTAATCCCATTGGCGGAAAAAACCTCTGCCACCGTTCTGGCCAGGGTATCCGAATTGTGTCGGCAATCATAGGCAATCACCACCCTAAGATCGCTATCGGTGTACGACTTCTTGAGATAATTGCTGAGCCCTTGGGTATTTTTCCCCAAGGTATATTTGTTGATTCTATTGGTTCCAACCCCCATTACACCGCGCATACCTCCGGTACCAAATTCCAAATCCTTGTAAAAGCGATCCTTGAGTTCCTCGGTATCGTTTTCTATCAAATTTTGAATTTCCTTTTTTGTGTTTTCGTCAAAAAAATCGGTCAACCAAGCTTGCGCTGCAGAAGTAATGGAATCCATATAGAATAGGCTTGTTTAGTAATGCTTTAAAAATACAAAGATTATACGTTTTGGACGTTTCTAAATATTTATTTTGTTGGAAATGGAGTAGCGGGTATCATTTTTTCGGGACCGTACCATGATTTCCCCAATGAACCCCGCCAAAAAAAGTTGTGTCCCTATGATCATTGCGGTTAGGGCGATGAAGAATTGGGGTCGTTCCGTGATCAATCGTCCAGTGGGATTCAAAAACAACTTATCGATACCCAGATAAAGGGCAAATCCGAGGCCTACAATGAACATGAGCACACCCAAAGCGCCAAAAAGGTGCATGGGTTGGCGACCAAATTTGGATACGAACCAAATGGTGATCAAATCCAAAAAACCGTTGATGAAACGCTCCACCCCAAACTTGGTGGTCCCGTATTTTCGGGCTTGGTGCTGCACCACTTTTTCGGTGATTTTGGAAAAGCCCGCATTTTTGGCCAAGACCGGGATGTACCGGTGCATCTCCCCATGTACATCAATATTTTTTACCACATGGCCGTCAAACGCCTTAAGCCCGCAATTAAAATCGTGCAATTTGACCCCAGAAGTTCTTCGGGCCGCCCAATTAAAGAGTTTGGAGGGGATGTTTTTGGTGATAACGGAGTCGTACCGCTTCTTTTTCCAGCCGGAAACGATATGGTTGCCTTCATTGGCGATCAATTCATAGAGTGCCGGAATCTCTTCAGGATTGTCCTGAAGGTCGGCATCCATGGTAATGACCACATCGCCCTGGGCCGCTTTAAAACCAGCGTGCAGTGCCTGCGACTTGCCATAATTCTTTAAAAATTGGATGCCCTTTACGTGTTCATTTTTTTGGGAAAGCTCCTGAATGGTCTCCCAAGAGCCATCCGTACTGCCATCGTCAATAAAAATGATCTCATATAAAAAATGATTGGATTGCATTACCCGTACAATCCAATCATGTAGTTCGTTAAGCGATTCTTGCTCGTTAAGTAAAGGAATTACAATGGAAATCTGCATTGCTTGTTTCTCGAATTCCCTTCAAAAGTAGTATTTTTTGGTTTAGTATTCCGACTTGGATTTTTTCAGGATAAGCCCAGTGATGAGCCCAACGACCAAACCAATGACACAACTGAATATTAAACCGATGGGATAGCGAAGCCAACCCAAACTTTTTTGCATGGCCACCCCTTGTTCCCATTGTTCCTCTGTCATGGATGGATTTTGCTCAAAAGCTTTGGGCTTTGCCATTTCTATGGCCTTGTCCATAAAATCGGGTTCAATAAAATTGACGAGCAAATATTGGTAGAGCAAGGAGATGATGGCCGAGACCAAGGCTATCCCGACCCCAATTTTTAGCGCTTCGGAAATGGTTAAATACCCTCCGTTTGCTTTTTTGTACGCATTGATGCCCAGAAAAATGGCCACCACGCTCAATAGGATCGAAATTACAATGATGGGCGTGCTCATTTCGTAATGCATCTTTTGTGTATAGAGCATTACGCCGAATACTACTGAAACCAGCCCCAGAATAAGGCCGTAGTTCAGCATAAATTTACTGGCTTTTGGTTGTTGTTCTTCCATTTGTTTATTTTTAGTGTTGATTATGGTTTATTAGTAAATTGAGAGGGGAATTTGTTACAGTTAAAGGTAGTTTTTTTCTTTTTTTCTTTTTTCAGTTGGAAGAATCAAAGAAATCTTTAAATTTGCACCTCGAAAATTCTGAGATTAAGTAGTTAAGACGATGAAAAAAGGCATACACCCAGAGAATTATAGATTAGTGGCTTTCAAAGACATGTCCAATGACGATGTGTTCATCACTAAATCCACTGCAGAGGCGAAAGAAACCATCACTATGGATGGACAGGAGTATCCTTTGGTAAAGTTGGAGATTTCAAGAACTTCGCACCCTTACTATACCGGAAAAACCAAATTGGTGGATACCGCAGGTAGGATCGATAAGTTCAAGAACAAGTACAAGAAATTCAGCAAAGAAGAGAAGGAGACCGAGTAGGTCACTCTTTTTGACGAAATATATGGACGCTCCTGATGATTTTCAGGGGCGTTTTTTATTTTTATACCATCAACACTGAGCCATGAACTACATTCTTTCCGACGGAACCCATAGAGAATCCCTGTTTCCCTTTACGTTCACCAGGCCCGTGGCCGAAATTCGGGTGGGGATCCTGACCATTCGTGAAAAATGGGAAAAATGGTTGAAGACATCCGTCAGTGTGAAGACGGAGGACTACCTCTCCACAAAGTTCCCGCTAAAGACCGCTTCGGAAAATGTGATTATCAACGGCAGTTATCTTCCCGATACAGATTTGGTGCAAGCCATCAAAAAACTGAAAATGGGGGAGGCCCTGATGGAGGGGGAGGCCTATATTGCCTATGTCACTGCCCAAGCTGAAAATGATTTCGACCCTTCAAATTTTGTGATTGTGGACCATCAACCCAAAGGGTTGACCATAAAAAATACATGGGACATTTTCTCCAAAAACGGGGAAGCCCTGCAATCCGACTTTGCTCTATTGACCGCCGGACGGAAGAGTCAACCCCTATCCAGTACCAATCAGGCAGTGAACCCAGAAAATATTTTTTTGGAAGAAGGGGCAAAGGTGGAGTTCAGTATTTTAAATGCGTCCACAGGGCCTATTTACATAGGCAAGGATGCTGAGATAATGGAAGGTTGTATTATCCGTGGTGGTTTTGCGCTCTGCGAAGGTGCTATTGTAAAAATGGGGGCAAAAATCTACGGACCCACTACAGCCGGACCTTTCTGTAAATTGGGGGGTGAGGTCAACAATTCGGTCTTGTTTGCCTATTCCAATAAGGGGCATGAAGGGTTTTTGGGCAATTCGGTGTTGGGGGAGTGGTGCAATCTGGGAGCGGACACCAATACCTCCAATATGAAAAACAATTACGCTCCAATACGTTTATGGGATTACCAAACCGAAGGTTTTGCCAAAACCGGACTGCAATTTTGTGGGCTGATGATGGGCGATCATAGCAAGTGCGGCATCAATACCATGTTCAATACAGGAACGGTGGTAGGGGTGAGCGCCAACATCTTTGGCAGCGGGTACCCCCGAAATTTTATTCCCAGTTTTAGTTGGGGCGGTGCCTCAGGATTTACAGCGTTTAAAACGGACAAGGCTTTTGAAGTGGCCACTGCCATGATGAAACGCCGCAACATGGAATTCAACGATACCGAAGCCAAAATTTTGGAGCACGTTTTTGAGCTGACGCAAAAGTGGCGGAAGTATTAGTTTTTTCTTGGTTTTCGTTCTCGGATATGAGTAACAGGGATTTTTCAAATTATAATACCTACCATTTCCTAAAATAATTGATAGCAGGAGTTGGTCATACACCGTGTTGGTAATAGGTTTTTATGAAAACAATTGCCCAATTGTTTTCATTGGAAGAAACATTTTGCCACAATCGGGAAGGTCAATAAAGCCATATTTTAAATAGAATCCTTTGGCTTTATCGTCAATGGGATCCACAATTACTGCAATTGAACCAATGGTATCCTGAGAGACATCAAATGCTCGTTTTAGCGCATCGACCAACATCAATTCACCGAATCCGTTTCCTTTTGTTGAGGTGTCAATTGCAAGTCTACCAAGCAGAGTTACAGGTAATTCCTTATAGTTTCTTGGAAGCCGCTTTGTTATGGCATTTGGAAGCAAATCTCTCTTGATCGATGCATTTGAAAGTGTATAATAACCTTTAACAACATATGACTCGTCAGATAAAACGAAACATATGGAGAGGTTTCTCTTTACATCTTGGCTCGCTTGCTTTTTGAGATAATTATCTAATAAATCATAGCCGCAGTTAAAATTACTTCGATTATGATTTGATTTTAGTGGCCCTGTTTCGTACCCCATCTGGTTCAATTAAATCAAGATATCTTTTGGCGGCTTTCTTGAGTTTGGAATTAGGACTAGGAGGATTCATTAATGCGTTTGCAAATATTTCTTGGTCTCTTTTCGTAGAGATAATTTTCTCATGTTTTTCAATAATTTCTTCAGCACGTTGTTGTACGGCAAAAAACACGAACTCAGAAAGTGAGCGAAAACCACCTAATGTGGATGCACGTTCGAACAAACGCTTTTGTTCCTCTGTCCATCTGGTATCGAATCTGGCAACTTTTGTATCCATGACACAAATGTACGGAATATCACCGTACAGAAAAAATATTTCTTTATTTTCAAATTTCACCCAACGCTTAAGGTATGATTCGTTTTAAATACTTCGGCTGCCTGCCCGCTAAGCAGTCAGGATTTCAGCACAAATGACCAAGTTCGCCTAAAAACCGCATAAATTCAATGTGTTGACAAATAGCATTTTAAACTTTTATCAACAAAAAAACCAGCAGCAACACGCCACTGGCTTTATAATTCATTAAAGAAAAAGAATTATTCCTTCACCTCAGGTTTTTCCGTAAACGGGGTTATACCAAAAGCAGGGTAGACTTCGGTGGGATAGTAAAACGTTCCCCCTCTGGAGACCAATGCAATGGTCTTTATCGCCTTAATGTCTTCCACAGGGTTGCCGGGCACCAAAAAGAAATCGGCCAGTTTACCGGGCTCAATACTGCCCAAATCTTCTTTTCCCAAATACGCGGCCATGTCGTAGGTGGCCAATTTTAGAAGTTCGGCAGGGGTGTAGCCCAATTGTTGGTTATAGAGTTCCAACTCGCGGTGCAGGTTAAAGGCGCCGCCCAAATCGGTCCCCGCCACGATCAAAATACCCTTGTCCTTCATCAGTCGCAGGGTCTCCACAATTTTAGCATAGGCTTCGCGGTAGGCTTTGTCCTCTTCGTCATCCGCAATTTGCGCCAGGGCCACTTTAAGGCTACGTTGTTCGTTGGGCGGCATGTGGTCAATATAATCCACCGCTCCGGGGGTAACCTCTCCGTTTCGGGAGAGCATCAACATTTCGTGGATGGCCAAGGTTGGGTCGATGGCCGTTTTGTTCGCCACAAACAAATCCAAGGTCTCTTGCACTTTGGGGCTGTTCAAATCCAACTCTGGGAAGCGTTTCATGGCCGTGAGGCGCAACAAGGTGCGGGTGTCCTCATCAGGTTCCAAAACCCAGCCCAACATAGTCTGGTTGATGTGGGTCATTTCATCAAAATCGGCATTCAGCATGGCATTGGCATTGGAAAATGCAGGTACGTGCCCGGTTACGAACATCCCTTTGTCATGTGCTTTTTTCACGATGTCCGGAGCCCAATCGCCGTTCATGCTGTTGTAGAGTTTTACCCCATAAAACCCAAGACTGTCATAGGTGTCCACTGCGGCCAGTGCCTCTTCCTTGGTTTCCACCAGAATGCCATTGTTGCTGTTGTAGGGGCTTTTCCCTTCAATAAAGCCCAATCGGGTAACCCGTGGGCCGGCCAAAACGCCCGACTCAATTTTTTCGATAAGGCTGCTCAGCACTTCGGTATCATTCCCCATATCCCGAAATGATGTAACCCCCGCCAACACATTCAAAAGTGCATCATCATCACCGGTATGGGCATGCATTTCAAACAATCCGGGAACCAGGGAGCCCCCATTGCCTTCAATTTCCACTTCGTCATCGCCGGAAGCATCAGCAGCCTCAATGGCGGTAATTTTATCATCTTCCACCACCACGGAAACCGGATCGGTCAACGAAAGCGTTTTGGGATCGAAAACCTTTACATTTTTAATGCGAACTTTTTTAGTGTAGTTGTGGGCGTATTGTTTTTGGAGGTTCTCGTAGCGTTCCGCAGAATAATTTTCAGATAGTTGGCGCATGTCTTTTTCAACGGCCTCGTAACCTTCGCGGATAACAATATAGCGCGGCGAAATGAAGGCGAAGAACTTTTTGGCATCGTCCAAAATAAAATAGGATGGGTCAAGGTCTGCGCCGGACAGGGCGTATGACGTAAGTGCCAATTCACCCTCGCCCGAAGCATTCGGTACGGTCACATCTTCCATTTTGGTGAGGGTCAAATTCCCGGCAGGAAGCACGGGCAATGTATTTTCTGGGGCTTTTAGCAACAAACGGGCCGCCAAAACGGTGGAGTAGGGGCTTCCAAATTGGTTGACATACAATTGAGGTGCTTCAAGGGTGGCAGTTCCCGAGCCTGTGGCATCGGTCCATGAGGCATTTTCGCCTTCCAACGAAAAGTGTTCGTCAATGGCATTCCCAAAGGTGGTGTTTCCGGTAACTTCCCAGCTGGTTGGGAAACCTTCGGCGTTCAGGACAATGGTCTCCTTCATGGTTGGTCCACGACCATTGTTTTTGTAGTCGTAATCAATATGGATGGTGTCACCAGAAATGTGGGTCTTAAGATGCCCTACCTTGTTTTCACCCACAATTACGGTGTAGGTTTCGTCCCCTTGGTAATCGGCCAAGGAAGAGGTGGGTTCATTTTTACAGGAGTAGCTTGCCAGAACAACAAGGCTCAGAAGTAGTAAACGGAGTTTCATAGTAGTCGGATTTTAGTAATGGCTGAAGTTATGGATTTTTGTGCAATACCTGAGCCATATAAGGTTCCAACTAGGTCACGGGATAGGGTATTTTGCCTGTTTTGTAGAAATCGATGATGTTTTGGGCGGACATACGGGCCATTTCGTTGCGGGCTTCCACGGTGGAGGAGCCAATATGGGGCAGTACGGCCACATTTTCCATTTGGAGCAAGGGATTGTTGGGTTGCATGGGCTCGGGGTCGGTCACATCTAGGCCAGCACCCCAAATGGAGCCATTTTTCAAGGCCGCTATCAAATCGGTTTCATTATGGATTCCACCTCGGGCGGTGTTGATAAAAACGGCACTGTTTTTCATTTTACCGAAGGCATTTTTATCAAACAAACCTTTGGTTTCTTCGGTTAGATTGCAGTGCACGGAGATGACATCGCTTTGAGCCAACAGTTCGTCAAAAGAGACGTATTGGGCATTGAGCGTACCCTCGGCCTCTTGGTTTCTGGACCGATTGTGATAGATGATATCCATCCCATAAGCGGCCTTACAGCGTTTGGCCTTGACCATGCCAATGGTTCCCAGGCCAAAAACCCCCAAGGTTTTACCATCGAGTTCAAAACCGAGGTTAGCGGTGGGGACAAAGTGCTTCCACTGCCCTTTTTCTATGGTTTTGTGCATGTGTACCATTTTTCGGGAGACCATGATCATAAGTCCGAAAGCCACATCTGCCGTGGCCTCGGTCATGGCACCGGGGGCGTTACCAATGACAATGCCGTATTGTTTTGCGGCTTGTACATCGATATTGTCATAGCCCACGGCAAATTGCGAAATGATGTCCAAATGCTGACTGCTTTTCAAAAAATGCGCATCGATTTTATTGGAGCCCGTACTGAGCAGGGCATCGTAGTCTTTGCAAATGTGGATCAGTTCCTCCCGAGGTATGGGGTTGTTGCTTTTATTGATGGTGATGTCGAATCCGGCTTGTTCCAGCATGTCAATGGCGAGCTGGGGGTACTGTAAACTGAGGAAAACTTTTTTGGGCATATGGGTTTAGACTGCTTTTAACCTTAAAGGTACAGTTTTTGGATTTTTTATGGCCTCGGATGGCGGATTTGAACAAAAAGGGGGTTTTTGGTTAAAAAGGGATTTCGTTATCGTTCTTGGTTAAGGCAAGTGGCGTGGAGTAGGGACGCGTTCTTGTCGGCTTAGTTGTTTTTTTACTTGGTGTCTAAAATAACACTTTTCACCAGATTGCCCGCTATTTGCGCTTAACCGATGTTGCCTACAGTTATGTCTCTATTTCCTGGTTTTACAAATAATTGTATGTTCCCCATTTTTCGAATAGCATCCATTTTTTAAATCTGCGAAAAAATAGGCAAATTTCTTTTCCAAATCTAGGATATCATTTAGAGCTGAATAGAAATTCAAAAATTTAACTCCTTCTGGTAATTCATATTGTTGTCTAGGATTACCATAATTTTTCATTTCATATTTACCATCTATTTTTTGTTCGAAGCTGTACCACTCTCCATCC
>NZ_LXTT01000099.1:2500-21449 GCF_001683915.1 Allomuricauda sp. CP2A
AAAAAACTGTGTAAATGTGTAGGTGGATCTAATACTTATGTGATTGATGGATAATTGATTGTAATCGGGAATTTGAAGTAGATCAAGGTTATGGTTTTTATCCCTTTGGTTAAATGAAATGATCGGATAAAAAAACTCTCCACGGAAATGCATCCATGGAGAGCCCCATAAAAAATGGTTTGGTTGGCTATTTACTTTTTAAACTCTTGGTAGGTCACCATCTCCTTTTAGAGGCAAGTCAGATTGTCCCATTAAATAGGTATCTACATGGTAAGCCGCTTGCCTTCCTTCAGAAATGGCCCATACGATCAATGATTGGCCCCTTCTTTGGTCTCCGGCAACAAACACACCGGGTACATTGGTCTTATAGTCAGCAACTGAAGCCTTGATATTGGTTCTGGGATCCATTTCCAATCCTAATTGGTCGGCAATGGAGGTCTCTGACCCTGTAAAACCAAGGGCCAACAACGCCAAATCGCATTCCCATTCTTTCTCTGTTCCTTCCACTTCCTTCAAAACTGGGCGTTGACCAGGAACTGTTTCCCAAACCACTTCAGCAGTGACCAAGCCTTTTAGGTTGCCCTTATCATCACCCACGAACTTTTTTGTGGAAATACTAAACACGCGTTCCGCTCCTTCCTTGTGTGAAGAACTGGTACGCAAGCGCATGGGCCAAAAGGGCCATGGTTGTCCTTCAGGGCGTTCTGTTGTGCCTTTGGGCATAATCTCAAAATTGGTCACCGAAACAGCACCTTGTCTAATGGAAGTGCCAATACAGTCAGAACCGGTATCCCCACCACCAATAACGATCACTTTTTTGCCTTTAGCGGAAATATCCTCGCCTTCAAAAGGAATTCCATCCACTTTTCTGTTGTTCTGTGGTAAAAAGTCCATGGCTTGGGTAACCCCTTTCAGGTCAGCTCCCGGAATGGGAAGGTTTCGTCTAACGGTAGCACCACCACAAAGTACCAAGGCATCATATTCTTTTTCTAGGTCCTTCGCGTTTACATCAACCCCAATATGAACTCCAGTTTTAAACTGGATTCCTTCTTTTTCCATAACATCAATACGTCTATCGATGATATTTTTTTCCATTTTAAAATCTGGAATACCATATCGTAACAGACCACCAACTTTCTCGTCCCGTTCATAAACAGTAACGTCATGCCCGGCGCGGTTTAGTTGTTGGGCCGCGGCCAAACCAGCTGGCCCAGAACCTATGACGGCAACACTTTTCCCTGTCCTTTTGGTAGGAGGTTCAGGAGTGACCCACCCGTTTTTGAAGGCAGTCTCAACAATGTTCTTTTCAATGTTCTCAATGGAAACGGGAGGTTCGTTTATGCCCAATACACATGCTTCTTCACAAGGGGCTGGGCACAATCGTCCTGTAAATTCCGGAAAATTGTTGGTAGCGTGCAATATTTTGGCTGCTTTTTCCCATTTTCCTTGATACACGGCGTCGTTAAAATCTGGAATTAAATTCCCCAACGGACAACCGCTGTGGCAAAACGGAATGCCGCAGTCCATGCAACGGGCTCCTTGGTTCTTTAATTCTTCTTCTTTTAGAGGCTTTGTAAACTCCTTATAGTTTTTGATACGTTCTTTGACCGGGGCGTAAGCTTCGTCCTTTCTGTCAAATTCCATAAATCCTGTAATCTTTCCCATGTCTCAAATTATAAGGTTTGCATCTTTTCTTGTTCCAATCGTATTAGTGCTTGACGATATTCTTCAGGGAATACTTTAATGAACTTTGGAAGGTATTCTTCCCATTTTTCCAAAATCTCCTGCGCCAAGGGGCTCAATGTGGCGTTGTAATGATTTTCTATCAACTCCTTTAATTGTTTTATATCATTGTCCTCCTCAACGGGAAGCAGGTTTAGGTGTTCACCGTTGCATCTTTTTTCAAAGGAACCATCCCTATTGAACACGTAAGCAATACCACCACTCATTCCTGCACCAAAGTTTCTTCCAACACTGCCCAGGATAACGGCAACACCTCCGGTCATATATTCACAGCCATGATCCCCTATTCCTTCAACAACGGCCTTGGCACCAGAGTTTCGAACACAGAAACGTTCACCAGCTTTACCATTGATGTAGGCTTCACCGGAAGTGGCTCCATATAATGTTACGTTTCCAGTGATGATGTTGTCTTCTGGTTTAATGGTGGATTTAAACGGTACTTTGATCACCAGTTTGGCACCGGAAAGGCCTTTGCCCAAATAATCATTGGTATTTCCGTTGACCACCATGGTTAGACCTTTGGTGGCAAATGCTCCAAAACTTTGTCCAGCTGATCCTGTAAAGTTTAGTTTAAGTGTATTTTCGGGCAGTCCCTCAGCTCCGTATATTTTTGAAATTTCATTGCTGATGATGGCCCCAACAGCCCTGTCGGTATTGTGGATGGGAAAATCCAAAGAGGTCTTTTCCTTTCTGAACAGTGCAGGGTGCGCTTTTGCAATGATATCAAACTCGATGGATTTGCCAATATCGTGCTGTTGCTTTTCGGTATTGTAGAATTTGGTCCCTTCGGGTACATCGACTTGGTACAAAATCGGACTTAGATCAATCCCTGCAGCTTTATAATGCTCAATGGCCTTATTCCTGTCCAATTTTTGAACTTGTCCTACCATTTCATTGACTGTCCTAAACCCTAGCTTCGCCATAATTTCGCGAAGTTCTTGGGCCACAAAGTACATGTAGTTGACCACGTGTTCGGGTTTGCCTTGGAATTTTTTGCGTAATTCTGGGTTTTGGGTTGCAATCCCTACTGGGCAGGTGTTCAAATGACAAACGCGCATCATAATACAGCCCGAAGCAACCAATGGTGCAGTGGCAAATCCAAATTCCTCGGCACCCAACAAGCAGGCCACGGCTACATCCCTTCCAGTTTTCAACTGGCCATCACATTCCAATACCACCCGGTTTCTTAGATCGTTGAGCACTAAGGTCTGTTGTGCCTCGGCGATTCCCAATTCCCATGGAAGCCCGGCATGCTTCAGCGATGTTAATGGTGATGCACCCGTACCGCCATCAAATCCGGAGATAAGAATAACGTCTGCCTTGGCCTTGGATACACCAGCGGCAACGGTTCCCACGCCTACTTCAGATACAAGTTTCACGTTGATTCTCGCCTCCCTGTTGGCCGACTTAAGGTCGTAGATCAACTGGGAGAGATCTTCAATGGAGTATATATCGTGGTGTGGTGGAGGGGAAATCAAGCCCACATAAGGGGTTGAATTCCTTGTTTTGGCAATGGCCGGATTTACTTTGGGACCGGGCAATTGCCCACCTTCACCGGGTTTGGCCCCCTGGGCCATTTTTATCTGTATTTCTTGGGCACTGGTGAGATAGTTGGAGCTTACCCCAAATCTACCGGAGGCCACCTGTTTGATGGCGCTGTTCTTCCAATCACCAGTCTGACTTTTATAAAAACGAACCGGATCCTCTCCGCCTTCACCTGAATTGCTCTTTCCGCCAATTCGGTTCATGGCAATCGCAAGATTTTCATGGGCCTCCTTACTGATACTTCCGTAGGACATGGCACCCGTCTTGAACCGCTTTACAATTTCGGTCCAAGGTTCAACTTCCTCAAGTGGAATGGGGTCATAGTTCGAAAATTCGAACAATCCACGGATGGTCATTAGGTTTTTAGATTGCTCATTTACCAATTCGGCATACTCCTTGTAAGTTTCCGGCTCGTTATTGCGTACCGATTTTTGAAGTTTGGCAATACTTAATGGATTGAACATGTGCTTTTCACCATTTCTTCTCCAACGGTACTCACCACCAATCTCAATATCCAGATTGGCCGCTAATTCCTGGGTCTTGAATGCTTTTCTGTGGCGCTTGGCAATTTCCTTTTCAATTTCATACAAGCCAATTCCCTGAATTCGCGTAGGCGTGTTGGGGAAATATTTGTCCACTACCTTGGTGTTGATACCAATGCATTCGAATAGTTGAGATCCCCGATATGAATTTAGAGTGGAAATCCCAATTTTGTTCATCACCTTTAGGATGCCCTTGCCAATGGCCTTATTGTAATTTTTTACGGCTTCCTCAAAAGTGTACTCTGTTATATTATTCTCTTTAATTTGCTCTCCGATGATTTCATTCACCAAATACGGGTTGATGGCACTGGCCCCAAACCCGAACAATAACGCAAAATGGTGAACCTCCCTAGGCTCGGCAGATTCAATGATGATACTCAATTTTGAGCGTTTGCCCATTCTTCGCAAACCACTGTTTACATAAGAACATGCCAATAGGGCCGGTATGGCGGCCATTTCTGTACTGACCATCCTGTCCGACAGGATAATGATGTTGGCCTCGTCATCTATGGCATTGAGTGCCTGCTGAAGGATGGAATCCAAAGCCTCTTCCAATCCATTGTGTCCCTTTTCCACTTCATATAGCATGGAAATGGAGACGACCTTATAATCTGGACTGGAATCATAGTTTTTAATTTTATCCAAATCCTCCTTGGAAATCACTGGATTTTGGATCTTAAGTTTTCGACAATGCAATTCGTTAATGTCAAAAATGTTCTGATCACTGCCCAAGGTTAGGCTTATGTCCGTGATCAGCTCCTCCCGTATACCATCCAAAGGTGGATTGGTAACCTGCGCGAACAATTGTTTAAAATAATTGTAGATCAATTGCGGACGTTCAGATAAAACGGCAATGGGCGTATCTGACCCCATGGAACCAATGGGCTCTTTACCGTTTTCAGCCATGGGCATGATTATGGTGTTGATGTCCTCCAACGTATAGCCATAGGCAGACCTGCGGACATCCAATGGAAATTCACCAAAGAACACCGGGCAATCATTGTAGGGAATATCCTTTAGATGTACCAAATTGTCCTTCAACCATTTTTTATATGGATGTTTCTTGGCGATGGATTCCTTAATTTCCTCATCATTTACAATTCGGCCTTCTTCCATGTTTACCAAGAACATTCTTCCCGGCTCCAATCTTCCGTGGAATTCAATGTCTTCTGGATCTAGTTCCAATACCCCGGTTTCGGAGGACATGATCACATATCCTTTTTTGGTTACGGAATATCTTGATGGGCGAAGTCCGTTTCTGTCCAATACGGCCCCGATATAATTTCCATCGGTAAAAGGAATGGAGGCTGGACCATCCCAAGGTTCCATTAAACAGGAGTTGTATTCGTAGAATGCCTTTTTGGATTCGGACATTTCCACATTCTTTTCCCATGCCTCGGGAACCAACATCATCATAACTTCTGGTAGGGAGCGGCCGGTCATCAACAGCAATTCCACAACCATGTCCATACTTGCAGAGTCCGATTTCCCCGGCAATACTACAGGTAGTATTTTTTTAATGTCCTCACCAAACCAATCGCTTTGCATTAATTCTTGCCGCGAATGCATACGGGATACATTTCCCCGTAAGGTGTTGATTTCACCATTGTGGCACATATAACGGAAAGGCTGGGCCAAATCCCAAGTGGGAAATGTGTTTGTTGAGAATCTTTGGTGCACCAAAGCCAAACGTGTCACCACTCTGGGATCCAAAAGGTCCTCGTAATACTTGCTGATGTCCTTTGGCACCAAAAGCCCCTTAAAGATGATGATCTTTGTGGAAAGGCTCGGTAAATAAAAGAACTTGCTTTGGGAAAGTTTGCTGGCAATAATGGTGTGCTCTGTAATTTTTCTGGCGATGAAAAGCTTAAGGTTGAACTGGAATTCGTCCAGTGCATCCCCTTTGGCAATAAAGACCTGTTTTACGTAGGGTTCGGTTTCTGCCGCTATCCTTCCGGGTACGGAACGGTTTACGGGAACATCGCGCCAGCCCAAGAGTTGAAGTCCTTGTTTTGCTATATTTTCCTCAAGCACAGAAATGCAAAAATTTCTTTGATTTTCCTTTTGGGGAAGAAAAACGTTGCCCACGGCATAATCTCCGGCTTCGGGTAAGGTGAATGTACAGGTTTCGACAAAAAAATCATGGGGGATATCAATCAAAATACCTGCTCCGTCACCGGTTTTGCCATCTGAACTTACAGCGCCCCGGTGTTCCAATTTATCCAAGATCTCGAGGGCCTTATGGATAATGTCGTTTGATTTTCTCCCTTTTAGGCTGCAAATGAAGCCTGCACCACAGTTATCATGCTCAAACTCGGGTAAATATAAACCTTGCTTTTCCAATTTCATCGTTATGGTATTTCTTCAAAAATATCAAATCTGATGAATTAAAAACAGGGTTCCCAATCTAATTCAAATAAAAAATCAACGTAATGATTGAAGGGTTAAAAAATATTCAATATCAGAATTTTGCCAATGTTAAATTATGATTATCTCAAAGTGAAGTTATTAAAACCTACCAACCCGCATAATGGTAAGGGGTTGAGAGTAAGTTGGCTCGATTTTATCCATCACCCTTATCCAATTTAAGGGATTGTTTGAAAAAATAAACAAATTTTGGAGAAACACCCCTTCTTTTGATAGGGTTGTGTTTGAATCTTGTTTTTTAGTCTTTTAAAACACTTCTTGAAATGACAATCTTTTGGATTTCGGACGTTCCTTCATAAATCTGAGTGATTTTTGCGTCCCGCATCAAGCGTTCCACATGATAATCCTTTACATATCCATTTCCGCCATGTATTTGCACCGCTTCTATTGTGGTTTCCATGGCCACTTCAGAAGCATATAATTTGGCCATGGCACCCGAAAGGGTGTAGTCTTTGCCCGCATCCTTGTCACAGGCCGCTTGGTACACCAAATTTCGGGCTGCCTGTATTTTGGTGTGCATATCGGCCAATTTAAAGGCAATGGCCTGATGGTTGGCGATTTCAGTGCCGAATGTCTTCCGTACCTTGGAGTATTTTAGGGCGAGCTCGTAGGCACCCGCTGCGATTCCCAATGCTTGGGCGGCTATCCCAATGCGGCCCCCGGCCAAGGTTTTCATGGCAAACGTAAACCCAAATCCATCTTCTCCTATTCGATTTTCCTTGGGAACCTTCACATCATTAAAATTTAAGGAATGCGTGTCGCTTCCCCGTATGCCCAACTTATTCTCCTTTGGACCCACTTCAAAACCCTCCATCCCCTTTTCAACAATAAGGACGTTGATGCCCTTGTGCCCTTTTTCAGCGTGGGTTTGGGCTATGACCAAAAAAACTTCTGCACTTCCTCCGTTGGTGATCCAATTTTTGGTGCCGTTCAATATATAATGATCGCCGTGGTCAATGGCGGTTGTTTTTTGGGAAGTGGCATCGCTTCCGGCTTCGGGTTCAGAGAGGCAAAATGCCCCAATGACTTCACCGGTGGACAATCGGGTTAAATATTTTTCTTTTTGGGCCTCAGTTCCAAAAGCCTGCAATCCCCAGCACACCAATGAATTGTTCACGGATACCATTACCGAGGCCGAAGCATCAATTTTAGACAGTTCTTCCATGGCCAGCACATAGGAAAGGGTGTCCAACCCGCTCCCATTGTATTTTTCGTTGACCATCATCCCCATGAAGCCCAGTTCGCCCATTTTTCTGACCAACTCAAAAGGAAATTTTTGGGCGTCGTCCCTTTCTATTACTCCTGGCAAAAGTTCATTGTTGGCAAAATCCCTTGCTGCCTGTTGAATCATTAACTGTTCTTCGGAAAGTGTGAAATCCATAAAACTGAAAAATAAGCAAAAATACACCGCAAATATAGTTTTATATTGGAAATTTCACACAAAAAGAAATGTATGGATGAGAATGATTCAAATTTTTTGATGTTATTGTGAACTGAAATTTTACTTTCACAATAATTTATTAAATGAAGATTATGCGGAAAAACTCATTTTGAATATCTTTAGCGCAATTGAAAATTACTTCAAAGAAAATTTTACATTAATAAACCAAACTTAACATGGAGACCCTTCTGATTGTCATTTTTGTCATTGGATATTTGGCAATAACCCTGGAACACAATTTAAAAATTGATAAACTTATCCCCGCATTGGCCATGATGGCAATTATGTGGGCGATCATGGCATTTGGCATAGATGGTTTCTCCAACTGGTTTGATTCCGGTGAACATGCACTTCTGGAAAATTTTGGCGCTTTTGATCATGATCAGAAGCTGCACCTTTTGGAGGAAACCCTGCTGCACCATTTGGGAAAGACATCGGAAATTCTGGTCTTTCTTTTAGGAGCCATGACCATTGTGGAAATCATAGATTATTTTGATGGCTTTACCACGATAAAGTCTTTTGTGAAAACAAGGAGCAAGAAAAAGATCCTTTGGATATTTTCCTTTTTGGCCTTTATTCTTTCAGCGATCATAGACAACCTTACCGCAACGATTGTGCTGATCTCGATCCTTCAGAAAATTGTGAAGGACAGGGAGGTCAGGCTTTGGTATGCCGGTCTTATTGTAATTGCAGCCAATGCAGGGGGTGCTTGGTCCCCGATTGGCGACGTTACCACCACGATGCTGTGGATCGGCAATAAAGTCTCCACCGCAATGTTGATCGAACACCTGCTCGTTCCCTCCTTGGTCTGTATGTTGGTACCGTCCTTCATTGCCTCGTTCCTTCCCGCCTTTAAGGGGGAGATAGATGTTGAGGACGAAGAGGGCGCCAAGTCAAAGTATGGACCCATCATGCTGTATTTGGGCTTGGGGGCCATTGTCTTTGTGCCCGTTTTCAAAACGGTGACCCATTTGCCACCCTATGTGGGCATGATGTTGTCCTTGGCGGTGGTGGCCACTTTTGCAGAGATATACAGTAATCGAAAAATTGCAATTTCATCCTTGGACCAGGACAGTGATGCCTCATCGCACCACAGTCCGGTGCACAGCGCACTGACCAAGATTGAGCTTCCCAGTATCCTCTTTTTCTTGGGAATTTTGATGGCCGTGGCCGCACTGGAATCCCTTGGACTTCTTTTTAATTTTGCCGAAGGGCTGAAGCAGGGAATGCCCTTGATGGGAACCGAAATGGCAGGCACTAGGGTTTCTGATTTGGTGATACTCCTTTTGGGCGTTGGTTCTGCCGTGATAGACAACGTGCCGTTGGTGGCCGCGAGTTTGGGAATGTTCTCGGAACCCATGGACGACCAGTTGTGGCATTTCATTGCCTATTCAGCAGGGACCGGGGGCAGTATGCTCATCATTGGTTCCGCAGCCGGGGTTGTGGCCATGGGAATGGAGAAAATAGATTTCTTCTGGTACCTTAAAAAAATAGGTTGGTTGGCACTTATTGGGTTCCTTGCAGGAGCTATTTGCTATATGTTAATGCGATATTTGTTCTAAAAAATACTTTAGCTCAAAAATCTCCGTTATTATTGCATATTAAATTGGGGATTTTATATGATTATTTTTCAAGAAGCAGCGGAAGGTGTTGAGGCAGGAGCCTCTATTTCCGAAGAAAAGACACTTTCTGTAATAGATCTTATCGTTAATGGAGGTACAGGAAGTATTATAATTATTATGGTACTTTTTGTACTGCTATTTGTAGCACTCTACATTTATTTTGAACGAATTTTTGCCATAAAGGCGGCTTCCAAAATCGACAAGAACTTCATGAACCAGATTCGGGATCACATCATGAACGGTAAGTTGGACGCAGCCAAAATTTTATGTGCGCAGACAGATTCGCCAGTGGCACGGTTGACCGAAAAAGGGGTGTCCAGAATTGGAAAACCATTGGATGACATTACCACGGCCATTGAGAATGCGGGAACTCTGGAAGTATACAAACTGGAGAAGAACGTGAGTGTTTTGGCCACCGTTGCAGGTGCCGCGCCCATGATTGGATTCCTAGGAACCGTAATTGGTATGATTTTGGCATTTCACCAAATGGCAAGTAGCGGCGGGCAAGCTGAAATGGGATTATTGGCATCCGGTATTTATACGGCCATGACCACTACCGTTGCGGGTTTGATCGTAGGTATCATTGCTTATATTGGATACAATCACTTGGTGAATAGAACCGATAAGGTAGTACACAAAATGGAGGCCAATGCAGTTGAGTTTTTGGATTTGTTGAACGAACCCATTTAGCAGTTCGATATGAAATTGAAAGGAAGAAACAAGGTCAGTCCGGAGTTCAGCATGTCATCCATGACAGATATCGTGTTTCTGTTATTGGTGTTTTTCATGCTGACATCCAATGCGCCCAATGCGCTGGATTTGCTATTGCCAAAGGCAAAGGGGAAATCCACCAACACACAGAATGTTTCGGTAACGATAAACAAGGACCTGAACTATTTTGTGAACAACGAGCAGATCAACAAAGAATACATTGAAATTGAATTAAAAAAGGCACTTGAAGGTCAAGACAAGCCAACAATTATCCTACGGGCGGAAGAAAGCGTTGCCATAAAGGAAGCGGTCAACGTTATGGATATCGCCAATAGGAACAGTTACAAGGTCATCTTGGCTGTGCGGCCACAATAATGGCATTTTTAGATACGAGACACAAGAAAAAATCATTTACGCTCACAACCCTTCTGCTGAGCGTGCTACTCCTATTGCTTTTTTATATTGGTCTTACCTATTTGGATCCACCCATTGAAAATGGGATAGCCGTGAATTTTGGCACCATGGATTATGGTAGTGGCGAAGTGCAGCCCAAGGAAAAAGTCCGATCAGAACCCGAAAAAGTAGAACCCCAACCCGTAGAGCAAGTCCAGCAAGTGGAACCCCAGGAAGAAACGGTACAAGAAGAGCCCGTTGAAAAGGTGTTGACCAGTGACAATGAGGAGTCCATTAGAATAAAGCAGGAACAGGAAGCCAAGCGGAAAGCCGATGAGGCGGCCAAAAAGGCCAAGGAAGAAGCCGAACGCATAGAGCGCGAAAAAAGGGAGGCCGAAGAGAAAAAGCGACTGGAGCAAGAGGCCAAGAAGAAGAACTTGGATGCCCTGATCGGTGGCATTGGACAATCTGATGGAACGGATTCAGGCAGTGAGGGCGATGACAACAAAGCGGGAGACAAAGGGCAACCGGATGGCGACCCTTATGCCAATAGTTATTATGGTGCGCCCGGAAGTGGAAGTGGAGGAAGTGGATATGGATTGAAGGGAAGATCTTTAATGGGCAGTGATGTAGTAAAACAGCAATGTAATGAAGAGGGGAGGGTTGTTGTGGAGATTGTTGTTGACAGAACTGGTAAGGTAGTCAAAGCCAAGCCAGGAATAAAAGGAACCGAAAATACTGCTCCTTGCTTATTGGAGGCTGCAAGAAAAACTGCTCTTACTTACCGATGGAATCAGGATTCCAAGGCTCGCCCACAACAAATTGGTTTTGTGGTGGTCAACTTTAAACTGGGGCAGTAGTGACCTATAAAGAGACTCTGGATTGGATGTTCTCGCAACTTCCCATGTACCAGCAAAAAGGTATTGTGGCACTGAATGCCAAGATGGACAACATCATTGAGTTCTCCAACCTCTTGGGAAACCCTGAAAAGAAATTCAAAAGCATTCATGTAGCAGGCACCAACGGAAAAGGTTCCTGTAGCCATATGCTAGCCTCAATTTTACAGGAAGCGGGATACAAGGTTGGTCTGTACACATCACCCCATTTAAAGGATTTTAGGGAGCGGATCAAGATCAATGGCCAAATGGTCGGTGAAAAGTTCGTTGTTGATTTTATAACTGAGCACAAAGCTTTTTTAGAGTTTAAGAAACTTTCATTTTTTGAAATGACCGTTGGGATGGCTTTTTCCTATTTTGCGGCGGAAAAAGTGGACATTGCCATTGTAGAGGTAGGTTTGGGCGGACGGCTCGATTCCACAAACATCATTACCCCCGAAGTTTCCCTTATCACCAATATAGGATTGGACCACACCCACATTTTGGGAGATACCTTGGAGAAAATAGCCTTGGAAAAGGCAGGCATCATAAAACCTAAGGTTCCGGTGGTGATCAGTGAGCAGCAGCCAGAAACCGTGATGATATTCACTTTGATTGCCCATCAGCTCCAGTCAGAAATCGTTTTTGCGGATGCATTGGACTTGCCCAACTACAAAACCGATTTACTTGGGGAATACCAGCAACAAAATGTTCGTGGTGCTGTTGCAGCCATAAAGCAGCTGGAAAATTTTAAGGTTTCGGAGACGGCCATTGTAAAAGGACTGCAAAAGGTTGTTCAGAATACCGGTTTATTGGGCAGGTGGCAGATTTTACAGGAAAAACCTATGGTTGTGTGCGACACGGCTCATAACAAAGAAGGATTGTATTATGTGCTAAGGCAAATTGCCAAGCAGCAGTATGAACAGCTCCATATAGTACTGGGGTTTGTAAGTGACAAAGACGTGAAAGGAGTGCTGGCGTTATTTCCAAGAGAGGCCAAATATTACTTTGTAAAACCCAATATTTCCAGAGGAATGGATGTTAAGCTGCTTTCAGAATTGGCTCACTCACAAGGAATTGAGGGGGAGGTTTTCAACTCTGTGGAAGAGGGACTAAAAGCGGCTTTGGCGGCAGCAAAAAGTGATGATTTTATATATGTCGGTGGCAGCACATTTGTGGTAGCAGAAATTGTGTGATTTTTTTCGAATTATTCTTTTTTGTATCAGAAAAATGATGCTATATTTGCACTCCCATTTGAGAAAATGGAAAAGGGCGCTTAGCTCAGTTGGTTCAGAGCACCTCGTTTACACCGAGGGGGTCGGGGGTTCGAATCCCTCAGCGCCCACTTTTAGAGTTCAAATGAAAACAAAGCCTTGCATATCTTATTGATTTGCAAGGCTTTAATTTTTTTGAGCCTTGTTTGAATTGGTTTGATTTGATATGTTTTGGTTTGCAATTCGGTTAGTAAAATTTTTTCTGTAAAGTGTTAACCGGATAAGAATGTAAATCGCTATATTACAGCATCTTAGTATTTGACTTTCGTAGGTATTTTTCGTTCAATTTAACACAAAACCTATGAGAACCCGATCTACATTTTCAATCAGTTTCTGGATAAGCACTGCCCGAAGGAATGACGGAACGGCCAAGATCTATGCCCGTATCACCGTTGATAAACAAAGAGTTAACATGAGCCTTAAGTATACCATCCCAATAGAAAGTTGGGATAGAAAGGGGTCGAGGGTTCTGGGGCGCGCTGCCGACGCACAGGAAATCAACACTTATCTGATGGAAGTCGAAACCGAACTTTTCCAATGCTATCGTGAACTGCGGTCCAAGACGCCAAATATAACCCCGCAGATGGTCAAGGCGAAGTATTTCGGAGAAGACTTAGATCAAGTGACCTTAACCGAACTATTTGAACACCACAATCTACATGCTGCCCATAACCTTGGCAAAGCGACCCTGAGCCATTATAAGACCACCCAGAAGTACTTGTTGGACTATTTGAAGAAACAATACAAATGCAATGATTATAGATTGTCACAGCTCAATCACCAATTTGTTGTGGGTTTCGAGACCTATTTGCGCAAGCTACATCCAATCCACCATCATGGGAGGCTTTCGAACAATGGGGCCATGAAACACATTCAGCGTTTGAGAAAAATGGTTAGAATGGCGGTAAATAACGAATGGATAGAAAAGTATCCCTTTCAAAAATTTAAAATAAGGATGGAGAAAAAGGAAAGAGAATTTTTGACCTTGGAGGAACTGCGGAAAATCCAGGAGTTCCGAACCAAGATTGAACGGTTGCGGATTGTAAAGGACTTATTTGTATTTAGTTGCTATACTGGTATTGCTTATATTGATATTATGAACCTTACTGAGGATAACTTGATTTTGGGTATCGATGGGAAGCATTGGATAAGTACCAAAAGACAGAAGACCAAGAACAGTTTCAAATTACCTTTAATGGGACCGGCCTTGTCGATTATCAAGAGATATCAATATCATCCCAAAAGACGCATTGATAAATTATTCCCTGGGATTTCCAACCAAAAATTGAATAGTTATTTAAAGGAGATTGCAGATTCGTGCCATATTAAAAAGCACATTACTTTCCACATGGCCAGACATACGTTTGCTACAACTATCACATTAAGTAATGGGGTTCCCATAGAGACTGTTTCTAAGATATTGGGACATTCAGAATTGGCCACGACCCAAATTTATGCAAGAGTATTGGATAACAAAATCAGTGAAGATATGAGTGACTTGGAAACGAAACTGGATTCTAAGTTTTCAGATTCAGATGCCGGACAAGAGAAAATTTGGAAACCGTGATTTTTAAGGTGGAATTTGGAAAAACTACTCATCAAATAATAACATTAATAGTGCAGCTGATTTTCAAATCAGCTTGTATTTATTCGGTCCCGCTTGCGGGACGTAGGGAATAGCAAGAGGGTGATGCGCAATTTGCGCCATCACGGTTGTTTTCGGGTCTTCAATAAGTTGAAAACCAGTTAATTGAGTAGGTTTTGGAATACTGTGCAAAATCTGGGGCTACAGTAGACTTTTCCGAAATCTACAGTAAACCCTTCGGGAGGCCCTGTAAACACTGGAAGTTTTTGACGAAAAAATTGACGCAATTTCACTAAAAAACAAAATCGCACCTATGGAAAAGCAATCAACCAATGATAGAACTAAGAAAGGAAGCGGTGGTTATTCCAACATCACCATAAAGAAGGAGACGGCCATACGCTTTCGCAGTTATTCTAAAAAGTTCGGCAAATCGCATAGTGAGGTATTGGATGGAATGGTATGCTACTTCAAGGAGAACAACCTTGATCCTTTTGGGGAGGGAACCAAGATCATCGTTGACAATATCAAAAAGCTGGAGCGTCAGATGATGAAAAAATTCGATAGGCTCATCGCCATTATCAAGAACATGGAAAAGACCAGTATCCGGCCCACCTATGAAATGATGTTGATCCTTTATGAGGCATATGTGAGGGACGGGAGGAAACCTAAACGTGAACCCGTCAAGATACGAGAAGAGCGAATGGATTTTTGGAGCCTAGAAACACCGTTCCAAAAGTGGAGCATGACAGAATGCTAAAAGAATTTGAAAGCTATAAAAAGCATTGCAATGAAATGCTTCAAAATGTTGAGAAGGTGGAACCCATGATGGGAAAGCCATATCTCAAAATCAATATGGGCATCGGGGATTTTGAAAGCTTGAAACATCAATTAAAATAACGCTCATGTACCTTACCATCTCGGCACAGAAAATGGGCAGTACCTACAACTCCAGTGTAGGGAACTATGTGGACTATCTGGAAAAGGAAAACGAGGATAGATTGCCCGAACAAAGGGAAGAGTTCTTTGACCAAGAGAGCGACAGCGTAAGCACTCAAACGGTCATCGATGAAATAGATGCCAACACGGCCAAACTGAGGCAGAAAGACCCGAAATTCTATTCCATAGTGGTCAGTCCCAACCAAAGGGAACTAAAGGCCATAGGCAATGACCCAAATATGCTAAGGGAATACACAAGGAAGCTCATGGAGGACTATGCCAAGAGTTTCCATAGGAACCAAGAGGTCAAGGCCGAGAACTTGAAATATTACGCCAAGATAGAGCGCGAACGCACCTACAGGGGCTTCGATAAGCAGGTTCAGGAGAATGCACCTTACAGAGGAGAAATAGCAAGGCTAAGGAACGAGGTACGGAAAGTGGAACGGGGCGAGTCCGTTGGGAATGTCAAAGAGCTTGAAAAAAGGATAGCAGAGCAAACAAGATTGGCCCCTCACAAACAGAACGGACAGCTTGTGGCCGCTGGGATGCAGAAAGAGGGGCCTCAGACCCATATCCATATCATAGTCAGCAGAAGGGATGTTACGAACACCTATACGCTTTCCCCGATGGCCAAGCACAAGGCATCGGAAGTGGAACTGAATGGAAAGACGGTCAAGAGAGGATTTGACAGGGATAGTTTTTACCAATCAGCGGAGAAGACTTTTGATAAAACAACGGGATTTAAAAGGAACTATGTGGAATCCTACGTTGGGAGAAAGGCCCATGCCAAGGAACCGGGGAAGTTCTTTGCCAAAGTCATGGGGCTGCCCACCAAGGAAAAGGACATGGCCTTTAAACTTCTTAAAACCATGGGTGTCAAAGCTCCCAGTATGCCGACCAATAAAGTACAAATGGCGGCAAAGATCATCAAAGCTCTAGGTAGGGGAATCGATAAGGCGAGGGGCACAGGTGAGGATATGGGCTACTGAAATCCAAAAAGTAGGTTGCGCCCTACCGAGTTTTTGCTTCACGCTTATCTATCGGAACGCTACAAAACCCCGATAGGATCCATGCGCAAAAGTTGGAGGTAAGATTTGGGGTTCTTTTTGTAAACAGTTCGGTTTTAAGGGAAGGTTGCATTTTTAGGGAAGGCTACAAAGCCATCACTTAACTTTAGACCAAGTTCAGTCCACTTTTAGTTGAAGATTTACACCTTGGATTAGCAATACTAGGCTATGACAAATAACTTTTGATTTTTTAAGCACGATAGATTGGATAAAAAAAATGTGAACAGTAACTGGTATTTTGATTATACGTTTTTGAAAAATATGTAGTCTCAGTTGTTGAGCGAATTGCTGAATTTCAGCACTAGATAAAATCACTTAACTCGAATTAACTTATTGTTTAAGTGGAGTCCAAATAAGCTTGATTCCTATTTTATTTATATTTCTTTATGTTTTTTAAATGGATAAAATGGAATGAACGATTTGTATTACATCAAAAACATCCGATTTTCAAATCGGATGCTTGGCTTTGCTCTTACTTATTATCTATGAGAACCTTTCTATTCTTTAATGATTTTATGGGTCTCCCTTTCTCTTTCCGATATAATTTCAAGAATGTACAATCCTTTTTTAAGTCCATTCAAGTCTAAATCAAAACCAGAAGTTCCAATTTCACCTTTGCCTTGAAGAAATATGTTACTTTGGAAATCAGAAAGTATATATTCGAATGTCTTTTGGTTGCTTAATCCCAGCTTCCTTTCTTCAAGTGGAGAAATTTCACTTATTGTTAAGTAGTCTTTTACTGGATTTGGACTCACTCTAAAATAATAGCGTCCAGGGATTTGTCCTGTATAATATGCACTATGGGTACCCGTATTGCAAACATTGTCATTTCTTACTTCTACCCTTATGGAGCTTTCAGTATAGTACTTGGTCAATGTTCTTCCGGTGGTGTTTGTATAAAAGGAATTGTTAATATACCAAGAATATGGGGTTTCCCCACTGCCTCCATTAGCGGTAATGTCAATATAGTTGCTGTTGACATTATAAATAGTTACGGTCATTGGGGATTGACCAGCATTTTGGTTCACATTCAAGCGTTCGGTAATCGTATAGCCATGAGAAGAGGTTGCACGTATCCATCCATTACCGGAAGATGTTGAGCTCGAAGCTTTTACTGTAACTTGTGAATTGCTACCGGAAACGACCTGAATATTACTGGATGACGACCATGTAATGTTTCCAGTGCCATTATGTAAAGTATAAGAGGTATTCGTATTACACAATAAACTATTTCCAGAAATATATGGAAAAGCCACGAAGTTGTCAATCCAATTTCTATAGTTGTAAAGTCGAGTATAAATTGTGGGCTTGTTATCCTTGGGTGCCTCTCCCCAACTTGAACAGCCAATTAAAAAGCGTTGGCCACTTTTCAACACGGTTGCAGGACCGCCACTGTCACCTGGGGCCACTCCTGCATTAGCCAATCTAAGTGCTATCATATTATATGTGACTTGTACGGAGCCCGTATTTTGGCTATTTGCACTACTGCTGGAAATGATTGGCATATCCAATGTCTGAAGATTGTTTGATGGGAAACCGTTATCAGTAGTAAGTCCCCATCCCGTTACTCTTGCAGTATTACTTGGTGATGAATCAAATGCTTCATCCGTTAATTGAATAGGTTGTACATCACTATTAAAATTCAATGGAGCTGTAAGTCTGATTAAAGCTAGGTCATTTTCAAAAGTTATGCTATTGTAATTTGGGTGCCTGACAATTTGAGCGACATTTCTGTACTGCCCTGTGGTTAAATCATTCCGTTGCGTTATGCCTGCTGAAATCGTTATTTCATTAACGCCAATAACGTTTCCGTTAATTGTATTGGTCACACAATGTGCTGCTGTTAAAATCCATTCTGATGTTAGGATGGAACCTCCGCAGATATGATTATTTCTAGCTCCTACAATATGATGGTTGTTGGTTGCCCGCATAGAAACTTGCCAAGGATTTTGGTCGATTGTCGTATCGTTACCACCTATGATTCGGTTTTGACCAAATGCTAAGGAGAATGCAAAAAATAATAGGATAAGTAGGTTTTTTTTTGAGTTTTTCATAATGTTTGGTTTTTTGAAGAATTGGTTTAATCACTTATAAGAGTAAAACCTTTGAAATCATTGGTCAATAGGCCATGATTTCCAGAAAGACATGAGAATATTTTTCCTTTGATAAAAACTTCTTCACCAACATCCGAATTCATTTTTCTTGTTGGAAAAACTCGTATTATTTTTTCTTTATACAGCTCGAAGAGTTCAGGGATATTAGTTTCTATGTCAACTTCATAATACTTTTTATTACCATTAAAAAATGGCTGTCCCTCTTCTACAACTTTTACTATCGCCGGAACACCTTCCGTTAATTCTGTTTCCATTGCAGATTCAATGCACAATGACTCTAAACTTGACAGAGGATCATTGTTTTCTTGTCCATTGGAACAGGCAGCGAATAATAAAAGGGGAATTAGGATGATTATAATTATAGTGTTGTTTTTCATAGCATTAATATTAAATTAATTAAATACTAACTTTCATAAAATTAGTTGTTTAGATCCTTAGAAAGGATGTAAAAAAATCTAATTAGTTGCGTATTGAATCTAAATTGCAGTTTTGAGACTGACTTTATTGAGTATTATTTGAGGGCTTATATTTAATTGGTTCTTCTGTAAAACTAGATAGCGTTTATCTGTAAAACTAGATAGCGTTTAATCGACTTCTGTAAAGTCTTTCACTTGCGTAATTTACAGTATCCGTCTTCTATATTAGCACGTTCCATGTATTAAAATGTTTGATAA